>NZ_JBVIST010000004.1:0-543498 GCF_055575375.1 Streptomyces sp. NPDC034111
GGAACCTCATCTCCATGATGGAGACGGGGTATCAACATATCTGGCGTTGACTTTTGGCACGCTGTTGAGTTCTCAAGGAACGGACGCTTCCTTTGTGCCTTATCGGTTCTGATTGACTCAGTACCGGGCTCTCCGGGCGCTTCCCTTCGGTCTTGCGTTTCCGACTCTATCAGATCCTTGCGGTCCGATTTTCGCCGGTGCGATTCGGCCTTTCGGCTTCTTCGCGTTTCCAACCTTACCAGATCCGTTTCCGTCTCTGGCCCCCTGTTGGAGCTGGGGTCGGCCGCTTCGCTTTCGCTTTTCGGCCTTTCCGACTCTATCAGAGCTTGTCCGCACCGTTTCCGGCCCGAATTTCACTTCCGATTACCCGTCGGAGGGGGTTGCCCTTTTGGCTTTTCCGACTTTATCAGAAGAGCTTCGGTCGAATTAATTCGACCGGATCTTCCGGTAAGTGGTCGGTTGCGCTTCGCCGAATCGAGTTCCGGCCGAAGCGGAGAAGAGACTAACCGTCGCGGATGAACTTGTCCAGTTCGTTGCAACCGTTCGAATCTACCTCCCCCTGCTACCCGTGTCAATGGGTGGTGGGGCGAAGAGGAGATTAGCAGGTCAGCGGGGTTCGGCGCACATCAGGCGGCGGTCGGGAGGGTGGCGTCGCGGTCGGTGGTGTCGATGTCGCCGGTCGCTCCGGCGCGTACCGCGCGGCTGCCCAGGACGTAGACGTAGAGGAGGAAGGCCAGCTCGGCGGCGAGGCCGATGCCTATGCGGGTCCAGGTGGGGAGGCCCGACGGGGTGACGAAGCCTTCCAGGGCGCCGGATATGAAGAGCACGGCGGCGAGCCCGATGGCGACGCCGAGGGCAGAGCGCCCCTCCTCGGCCAGGGCCGTACGGCGGGTGCGGGGGCCCGGGTCGATGAGGGTCCAGCCCAGGCGGAGGCCGATGCCGGCGGCGATGAAGACGGCGGTCAGTTCGAGGAGGCCGTGCGGAAGGATCAGGCCGAGGAAGGTGTCGAGGCGGCCGGCGGAGGACATCAGGCCGATGCCGACGCCCAGGTTGAGCATGTTCTGAACGAGGATCCACAGGACGGGGAGGCCGAGGAAGGCTCCGAGAACCAGGCACAGGGCCACGGCCTGGGCGTTGTTCGTCCAGACCTGGGCGGCGAAGGACGCGGCGGGGTGGCTGGAGTAGTACGTCTCGTACTCGCCACCGGGCCGGGTCATCGCGCGGAGGTCTTCCGGGGCGCCGATGGCCGCCTGGACCTCAGGGTGGGCGGCTATCCACCAGCCCAGGAGGGCGGCGACCGCGGTGGAGAGGACCGCGGTGGGGATCCACCAGTGGCGCAGGCGGTAGACGGCGGCCGGGAAGGCCGTGGTGAAGAAGTGGGCGGCATCGCGCCAGGAGGCCTTGCGGGCGCCGGTGACCGTGCTGCGGGCGCGGGCCACGAGGGACGTCAGGCGGCTGGTCAGCGCGGGGTCGGGGGCGCTGGAGAGGAGGAGGGAAAGGTGGGTGGTGGTGCGTTGGTAGAGGGCGACCAGTTCGTCTGCCTCCGCGCCCGTGAGGCGGCTTTTGCGGTGCAGAAGTGCTTCGAGGCGGTCCCATTCGGCGCGGTGTGCCGTGATGAAGACATCAAGGTCCATACGGGGTCGCTCCTCGCAGCGCCGTGGGTGGGTGCCGGGTCAGCTTGGCAGACTGGCCGTGCCCGGCGCGGGGTGGGCCGGGCTTTGCGGAACGTGGGGAACGAGAGGGAGTGGGGCGCGGCGTGAGTGAGCTCGTAACGGGTGAAGCGGTGGTGCTGGGGCTGCGGCCGGCGAGGCTGCCGAGCCGGGGGCTGGCGGTGGCCGTCGATGTGGCCGTGGCCTGGAGCGTCTATCTCGGCGTCTCGCTGGTGCTGGTGAGCGCGACGTCGTCGATGGACAGCGCGGCGGTGGCGGCCGTGTCGGTGGCGGCGTTCGTGCTGGTCCAGGTGGGGATACCGATCGTGATCGAGACGCTGAGCCATGGCCGCTCCCTGGGCAAGGTCATCTGCGGGCTGCGGGTCGTACGGGAGGACGGCGGGCCGATCCGGTTCCGGCATGCGTTGGTGCGTGGCGCCATGGGGGCCATCGAGATCGTGCTGACGATGGGGGTGGTGGCGGCGATCGCCTCACTGGTCTCGGCGCGGGGGCGCCGGGTGGGCGACGTGTTCGCGGGGACGCTGGTCATACGGGAGCGGATGCCGGCCGCTGAGGTGGCCAGGGCGCTGCCGGCCGTGCCTCCTTGGCTGGCGGCGGAGCTCGAGGGGCTGGATCTGTCGCGGGTGCCTGATGGGTGGTGGCTTGCGGTACGGCAGTACCTGACGCGGATCGGGCAGCTGGATCAGCAGGTGGGCGGGGCGATGGCGGGACGGCTGGCGGAGGACCTGCGGGAGTTCACCGGGGTGCCGGGGCCGACCGGGGTGCATCCGGCGGCGTATCTGGCGGCGGTGGTCGGTGAGCGGCAGGCGCGGGAGACACGGCGGGCGTTCGGGGCCTCGGTGGGAGCGGGGCCGGCGCCTGTAGAGACAGCACCTGTAGGGCCTGGGGCCATGGGGGGTTCGGGTAGTGGGCCTTCGGTGGCGGAGGCGGCGGTGGCGAAGGCCGCCGGGCCGGGCGCCTCGGGGCCGGGTGGGGGCTGGGCGCCGCCTGGGGCTGGTGAGGCCGGGGGCTCTGCTGACGGGAGTGGCGCGGGCGGGGGCGGACTGAGCGGACAGAGCGGACTGTCGATGGCGGGCGGTGGTGCCGGGGCTTCCGGGCCGCCGGCTCCGGACGGCGGGGGCGAGGTCGGGGGCGGTAGCGGGGAACATGGGCGTCCGCCGCGTACGGGGTTCGCGCCGCCGGTGTGAGGAGGGCCGGCCCGCGGCGAGGGCTGCGCGGGGGTCGCCTGGGGCGGTGGGCGGCCGGGTGAGGTGAGCGGCCGCCGCGTACGAGACCCGCGTGCGGGCGGTCGGCGGACGAGGCGTTGGCCGCCGGTGTGAGCCGCGGGGGTGGCGCGGGCGTCACCGGCCGTGCGGGTCGTCAGGTGAAGGTCGACGGCGGTGTGTCGAGGGATTCGAGTTCGATGCCGGGGGCCGAGAGGACGACGTCGCCGGCGATGTGGACGGTGTGCTGTTCGCCGGTCTCCAGGTCGTTGACCTGGTACTCGTCGGCGATGAGGGGGGCGTTGTCAGTGGCGTGTGGTGTGCTTTTGAGCAGAGCCCAGGACTGATCGAGGGTGCGGGGCGCGAGCACGGGGGGTGTGAAGGCCACGAGGCGGGTGCGGATGGCGCCGGCGCCGAGGGCGGGGCGCAGCAGACGGGCGGTGGCGATGAGGAAGGCGGGGGACGCGCCGGTGAAGGCGTGGGCGGGGACGTTGCCTTCGGTGGCGTGTTCGCCGGTCGGATCGGTGCGCACCCAGGTGACGCCGTCCAGCGCCGCACCGCGGACCTGCCAGGCGGAGGCGTGGAGTTCGAGGCGGATGGGGCGGCCGAGGTCGTCGAGGGTGAGGTCGACGGAGCCGGTGTGGTCGCCGGAGGGGTTGACGATCTGGGAGACGTAGCGCCAGCCGGAGGGGCCGGTGGCGCAGTGGAAGTGCTCTTCACCGAGGGGGGTGTGATCGTGCGGGTCGTGGAGCGAGTAGTGGCCGCGGGGCATGGAGGATGCAGTCCTTCGGGCGGCGGCCGGCCGGTGCGGCGGCCGGTGTGGGGGGCCTGGCGTGGGTGTGTGGGGTTGTCGGGCCTGCTTTACGGGCCAGGCCCCCGCCGCGTGCGTGGCGAGGGCCTGGTTTACCGGCTGTGGTGGGTGCGCGCCGGCGGACCGGTGGTGCCGGTCAGCCGGTGGGCGGGACCCGGCTCAGTAGCGGTAGTGGTCGGGCTTGTAGGGGCCCTCGACCTGGACGCCGATGTAGGCGGCCTGGTCCGGACGGAGCTCGGTGAGCTTGACGCCGAGCGCGTCCAGGTGGAGACGGGCGACCTTCTCGTCGAGGTGCTTGGGGAGCACGTAGACGTCGGTGGGGTACTCCTCCGGCTTGGTGAACAGCTCGATCTGGGCCAGCGTCTGGTCCGCGAAGGAGTTGGACATCACGAAGGAGGGGTGGCCGGTGGCGTTGCCCAGGTTGAGCAGGCGGCCCTCGGACAGCACGATCAGGACCTTGCCGTCCGGGTGGGTCCAGGTGTGGACCTGGGGCTTGACCTCGTCCTTGACGATGCCGGGGAGCTTGGCCAGGCCGGCCATGTCGATCTCGTTGTCGAAGTGGCCGATGTTGCCGACGATCGCCTGGTGCTTCATCCGCGCCATGTCGGAGGCCAGGATGATGTCCTTGTTGCCCGTGGTGGTGATGAAGATGTCGGCGGTCTCGACGACCTCGTCGAGGGTGGTGACCTGGTAGCCGTCCATGGCGGCCTGGAGGGCGCAGATCGGGTCGATCTCGGTGATGATCACGCGAGCGCCCTGGCCGCGCAGCGACTCCGCGCAGCCCTTGCCGACGTCGCCGTAGCCGCAGACCACGGCGGTCTTGCCGCCGATCAGGGTGTCGGTGGCGCGGTTGATGCCGTCGATGAGGGAGTGCCGGCAGCCGTACTTGTTGTCGAACTTCGACTTGGTGACGGCGTCGTTCACGTTGATCGCCGGGAAGAGCAGGTCGCCGTCGCGCTGCATCTCGTACAGACGGTGGACGCCGGTGGTGGTCTCCTCGGTGACACCGCGGATCTCGGAGGCCGCGTTCGTCCACTTCTGGGGCGACTCGGCGAGGGTGCGGGTAAGCAGCTCCAGGATGGAGCGGTGCTCATCGCTCTCGGCGGTCTCGACCGCGGGGACCTTGCCGGCCTTCTCGTACTCGACGCCCTTGTGGACGAGGAGGGTGGCGTCACCGCCGTCGTCGAGGATCATGTTCGGGCCGCCGGTGGGCGAGTTCGGCCAGGTCAGCGCCTGCTCCGTGCACCACCAGTACTCGTCGAGGGTCTCGCCCTTCCAGGCGAAGACCGGGACGCCCTGCGGGTTGTCCGGCGTGCCGTTCGGGCCGACGGCGATGGCGGCCGCGGCGTGGTCCTGGGTGGAGAAGATGTTGCAGGAGGCCCAGCGGACCTCGGCGCCGAGGGCGACCAGGGTCTCGATCAGGACGGCGGTCTGCACGGTCATGTGCAGGGAGCCGGTGATACGGGCGCCGGCCAGCGGCTGGGCGGCGGCGTACTCCTTGCGGATCGCCATCAGGCCGGGCATCTCGTGCTCGGCGAGGGTGATCTCCTTGCGGCCGAAGGCGGCGAGGGAGAGGTCGGCGACCTTGAAGTCCTGGCCGGTGGCTGCTGTCGTCATGCGGGCTGCTCCTCGAGCGTCGAGGTGGATGGGCGGCTGGCAGTCTGCGGCGCGGGCTGGGGCATCCCAGCGATTGCTGGACATGAGGAGCGTACGCGGAGGCGGACACACCTCTCCCCTGGCCGCAGCGCAGTCCGTCGGAGGCCCTCTCTCCCTCGGCCGGTCCGCGGTGCGGGCCGCCCGACCGCCATCAGCAGCGACGTCTGGCACTGGGCACGAATCTACACCGATCGGCCCAGTGAACCCCAGTCCGGATGGGCCGATTACGTGCGGTCCCGGCCAGTCGGGGGCGCGGTGGAGGGGCCGTTCTCGCCGAGTTCCGGGCCGGGCCGGCGGGGCCGGCCTCCGGGGTGCGGGCTGCTGTGGGCCGCGGACCTGGGGGGTTTGCCGGCGCCGGCCGGTCGTGCAGGATGCCCGGAGCACGAGACGGACCAGAACGTCTGCACGAGCGCGCGCATATATGTAAGGAGAAACACGTGACCACGAGTCCAGCCGGATCTCCCCAGGGCGTGGGGAGGGGCGGGCAGCGGCTGAAGCTGCTCGCAGTGACCGCCTGCCCGACCGGGATCGCCCACACGTATATGGCCGCGGAGAAGCTGACGCAGGCCGCCGCGTCGCTCGGCCATGAGATCAAGGTGGAGACGCAGGGCTCCATCGGGGCTGAGAATCTTCTCTCTGACAACGATGTCAAGGACGCGGACGGCGTGATCATCGCCGCGGACAAGGATGTCGACCGGAGTCGGTTCGTCGGCAAACGGGTGCTCGCGGTCGGGGTCGCCGAGGGGATCCACCACCCCGAGCGGCTGATCGAGCGGGTGCGGAGCGCACCGGTCCACGGCGGCGGGGAGAACGGCGCCGCCGGGGCGTCCGGTGGCACCGATGGGGGCAAGGAGCGCAGCGTCGCGTACAAGGCACTGATGAACGGGGTCAGTTACATGATCCCGTTCGTGGTGGTCGGCGGGCTGCTGATCGCGGTCTCGCTGGCGCTGGGCGGGCATCCGCAGGCGGACGGCGGGCTGGTCATCCCCGACGGGTCGTTCTGGAAGCACGTCAATGACATCGGTGTCATCGGCTTCACCCTGATGGTGCCGATCCTGTCCGGCTATCTCGCCTATGCGATCGGCGACCGGCCGGCGCTGGTGCCGGGCATGATCGGCGGCTGGATCGCCAATACGGGTGCGCTGTACGACTCCAAGGCGGGAGCGGGGTTCATCGGCGCGATCGTCACCGGCTTCCTGGCCGGCTATCTGGTGCAGTGGATCAAGAAGGTCCCGGTCCCCCGGTTCGTCCGGCCGATCATGCCGATCATCGTGATCCCGGTCGTGGCGACGACGGCGCTCGGGCTGTTCTTCATCTACGTCATCGGCAAGCCGGTCTCCTGGGTCTTCACGCACCTCACCGGCTGGCTCGGCGGGATGACCGGGTCGAGCGCGATCCTGCTGGGCGCGATCCTCGGGCTGATGATCGCGTTCGACATGGGCGGGCCGGTCAACAAGACCGCGTTCCTGTTCGGCGCGGGGCTGATCGCGTCAGGCAATCAGACCGTGATGGGCATGTGTGCGGCGGCGATCCCGGTCATGCCGCTGGGGCAGGGGCTGGCGACGCTGCTCCGTAGGCGGCTGTACTCCGAGCAGGAGCGCGAGACGGGGATGGCGGCGCTGTTCATGGGGCTCTTCGGGATCTCCGAGGGCGCGATCCCGTTCGCCGCGGCGCGGCCCGCGCAGGTCATACCGGCGAACATGCTCGGTGGCGCGGTGGCCGGGGCGGTCGCCGGGACGGCGGGGGTGACGGACGCGGTACCGCACGGCGGGCCGATCGTCGCGGTGCTGGGCGCGGTCGGCGGGGTGCCGGCGTTCTTCCTCGCGGTGGTCATCGGCACGGTGGTGACGGCGCTGGCGACGGTGGCGCTGGTGGATGTCTCGGAGCGGCGGAAGGGCGCGGTGGCGGCGGGCGTGCCCGTGGCGGCAGCGGAGCCGGCTGCCGTATCCGCGCCCGCCGTGGCCGTACCCGCCGTACCCGCCGCATCCGCCGCATCCGCCGTGGCGGGTGTGCCGGCGTCGGCGGCGGAGGCGGAGCCGGCAGCGGGGCCCGCGGCCGGACCGGTACCGGCGGCGGGGCCGCTGGCGGACGGGGCCGTCGGCGTCCTCTGCGGCTACCTCACCGCGCAGACCGTCAAGCCACGGCTCGCCGCCACCGAGAAGGAGGCGGCGATCCGTGAGATGGCCGAACTGGCGGCCGGGACCGGCAGGGTGGCGGACGTCGACGAGCTGGTCCGGGTGGCGCTGGCGCGGGAGGCCCAGGGCGCCACCGGGCTCGGTGAGGGGATCGCCGTTCCGCATGCCAAGTCGGATGCGGTGACCGCTCCGGTCGTCGGCTTCGCGCGGTCCGCGGACGGTATCGACTGGGGGTCGCTGGACGGCACGCCCGCCAAGCTGGTCTTCATGATTGCGGTTCCGGAGGCGGCGGCCGGGGACGAGCATCTGCGCATCCTGGCGCTGCTGTCGCGGAAGCTGATGGATGACGGCTTCCGGGCGCGGCTGCACGGCGCACAGGACGTGGAGGCGCTGCTGAGTGTCCTCGGGGAGATCCAGTAGGGCGTGGGCGAACAGATCCCGTAGGGGGTGCGAGCGCCCCCTCGGGGCCTCAACGTGACGGTGGCGGGGAGGTATTCCCGTGGTTCACCCCGTGATCGCGTGACGAGCTGGGTGACAGGTACGCGACGGGCGCGGGTGACGGGCCCGCGACGGGCAGGGGTGACGGGTACGCGACGGGCGGGGGGACCGGTACGCGACGGGCGGGAAGGGGTACGCGACGGGCGGGGGTGACGGGCACGTGACGGGGCGGGGGTGACGGGTAAGGAAAACGACGCCGCCCGGCCCGGACATACCCTGCCCCGCAGCCCGGCCCAGAGATGCCCTGACCTGCCCTGCCCTGCCCGCCCTGCCGCGGAGGCCCTGCCCCCGCCCTACGGCAACGGCCCCCGCACTCCTAGAGAGTGCGGGGGCCGTTGCCTTCGCTCGGCGGCTCAGTTTCCGCCCGGTGTCTTCGAGGCGTCGGGGCCCGCGGCGGCGGTGGCCTCGTTGTAGATGTCCGGCTCCAGGTAGATGACCCGGGCGATCGGCACCGCCTCGCGGATCCGGGCCTCGGCGGCGTTGATGGCGGCGGCGACCTGGGCGGCGGTGTCGTCGTGCCGCACCGCGATCTTGGCGGCGACCAGCAGCTCCTCGGGGCCGAGGTGGAGGGTGCGCATGTGGATGACGCGGGTGACGACCTCGCCGTCGACGGCCGCCTCGCGGATCTTGGCGACCTGCTCGGGGCCGGCCGCCTCGCCCAGCAGCAGCGACTTGGTCTCCGCCGCCAGGACCACGGCGATCAGCACCAGCAGCGCGCCGATGCACATGGTGCCGATGCCGTCCCAGATGCCGTCGCCGGTGGCGAGGGTGAGGCCGACGCCGCCCAGCGCGAGCACCAGACCGACCAGCGCGCCCAAGTCCTCCAGCAGGACGACCGGCAGCTCGGGGGCCTTGGCGCGGCGGACGAACTGGGTCCAGGTCTGCTTGCCGCGCAGCTCGTTGGACTCCTTGATGGCCGTACGGAAGGAGAAGCCCTCGGCGATGATCGCGAAGACCAGGACACCGATCGGCCAGTACCAGTCCTCCAGCGGGTGCGGGTCGTGGATCTTCTCGTAGCCCTCGTAGAGCGCGAAGACGCCGCCGATGGTGAACAGGACGATGGAGACCAGGAAGGCGTAGATGTAGCGCTCGCGGCCGTAGCCGAAGGGGTGCTCGGCGGTCGCCGCCCGCTTGGCCTTCTTGCTGCCGAGCAGCAGCAGGCCCTGGTTGCCGGAGTCCGCGACGGAGTGCACGCCTTCGGCCAGCATCGAGGACGAGCCGCTGAAGGCGAAGGCCACGAACTTCGCTGCGGCGATCGCCAGGTTGGCGCCCAGCGCCGCAACGATCGCCTTTGTCCCGCCTGATGCGCTCATAGGTGCCGCATATCCCTTCCGTCGACGGGGCTCGCCGCTTTACCGCCCCTTTAATTGCGTGCGGCGGTCATTGTTGCAGCCCCGGGCCGGGCGGATGTCAGGAGGCCACCAGGCGGACGGACTCCGCGTGCGCCGGCCGTCGCGCTACGCCACGACCGTCGCGCGGAAGAGGGTGCCCTCTCCCTCGAGTGTGAGCTGTTCACCGGCCCGTACGAACGCGGAGCGGCCGGGCTCCAGGGTCAGCTCGGCCGCCCTTCCGCCGCCCTCCCGGTCGTCCTCGGCGCCGCGCAGGTGGACCGTGCCCGCCGTGCACAGCAGGATCTGCGGCGTACGGGAGACCAGGGCACGCGGTGCGCCGCCGGGGGCCAGCACGAAGCGGGAGAGCCGGAACTCGTCGATCGGGGTCTCGTAGACCTCCTCGCCGGCGACGTCCTCGGGGCGCAGTACGCCCGCGTCGCCGGCCTCGAAGCGGACCACCCGCAGCAGTTCGGGGACGTCGACGTGCTTGGGGGTCAGTCCGCAGCGCAGCACGTTGTCGGAGTTGGCCATCAGCTCGACGCCGAGACCGCTGAGGTAGGCGTGCGGGATGCCGGCGCCGAGGAACAGCGCCTCGCCGGGCTGGAGTTGGACGTGGTTGAGCAGCATGGCGGCGAGCACGCCGGGGTCGCCCGGGTAGTGGTGGGCGATGCCCGCGTAGGCGGCGTAGGCGTCGGCGTGCGGGCCGCCCTTCTCCGCGAGCTGCCCGGCGGCGACGGCGGTGCGCTCGACGGTGCCGGCGATCGCGTGGTGTTCGGCGCTCAGCACGGCGGTGAGCACCTCGCGCAGGGCGTCCTCCTCCGGGCTGGCGTGCAGGATGTCGACGTACGGCTTGAGGTCGTCGACGTCCAGGGCGGCCAGCAGGTCGGCGGTCTGTGCGGGGTGCCGGAAGCCGCACAGGCCGTCGAAGGGGGTGAGCGCGACGATCAGCTCGGGCTTGTGGTTGGCGTCCTTGTAGTTGCGGTGGCCGGCGTCGATCGGGACGCCGCGCCGCTCCTCGTCGGCGAAGCCGTCCCTGGCCTGGGTCAGGTCGGGGTGGACCTGGAGGGAGAGCGGCGAGCCGGCGGCGAGCAGTTTGAGCAGGAAGGGCAGGCGGGGGCCGAAGGCGCGGACGGTGTCGGGGCCGAGTTCGGCCTCGGGGTCGGCGTCGATCACCTCGGCCAGGGACACCGGGCCCGCGCCGCGGTCGATGCGGGAGGGGGCGCCGGGGTGGGCGCCCATCCACATCTCGGCCTGCGGTTCCCCGGTCGGCGGGGTGCCGAGGAGTTCCGGGAGGGCAGTGGTGGAGCCCCAGGCGTAGGGGCGCACGGTGTTGGCGAGGCGGTCCATGGGGCTGCTGCTTCCTGAGGGTCGTTACCTGGCTGCTGGGGTGGTGCCGCGGCCCGCGGAGGCGGGCCGGCCGTCACAGATCACCCGTTGCCGGCGAGCGCCAGGTAAACGGCGCCGAAATCCGCGATGGCGAGGAGTTCCGCGGCCTTCTCCAGATCGCTGCCGTCGCCCGGCTGGAGCTCGCTGAGGGCGGTGTCGCACTCCTCGGCGCGGGCCTGGGCGGCGCGGGTGGCGGACAGCGGGCCGGGTTCCTGGTCGCGCAGCAGCACCACTCTGGCGTGCAGCGTGGTGGCGGTGGGCTGCTCGACCCGGTCACGGAAGAAGTCGTCCTGGTCGGCGCCGGCGGCCAGTGCGCCGGCGAGCAGGGTGCGGTGGGTGGTGAGCGCCTCGGGCAGTTCGGCGGCGAGCGCGGGGAGGCCGGCGAGGCCGGCCAGTTCGGTGGCGAAGTGCCGGCCGACGGCGTGGGCGAGGGTGCCTTCCGTCCAGATCAGCGGGAGCGCGTCGGCGAGGTCGGCGGCGAGCGTCTTGCCGGGGTTGGTGTACGTCGGGATGGCCGGGCCGCAGCGTTCGGCGAGCTGGTCGAGGCGGTCGGCGAGCTTGCCCATGGCGTCCGGCGGGGCGCTGAGCAGGCCGATCCGGTCGGCGAGGGAGAGCATCGGGATCAGTACCGACCACAGGGTGCCGGGGGCGGCCGGCGGGGCGCCCTCGACGTCGAACTCGGCGTCGTAGGCGGTGGTCGCCAGGGGGACGGCGAGGCCGCGGGCCTGGATGACGGCGTCGGCGAGCGGGCCGCCGGCCGGGGTGACGGCGACGACGGCGCAGCCGCGGCGGTAGGCCTGTTCGACCAGTTCGGCGAGGCCGGGGTCGGCGGCGTCGGGGCCGGCGAGCAGCAGCAGGTCCAGGGGGCCGGCCCAGCCGGGCAGTGTCCAGCGCAGTGCGCCGGGCAGCGGGGCGACGCCGGTGGGCTGGATGAGGCTGACCGGGCAGCTGCCGCCGCTGAGGGCGTGCAGCAGGTCGGCGACGCCGGCGGCGGCCGGGCCGGGCCCTGCGACGAGGACGGCGCGCGGCCGCCCGTCGGGGGTCAGGTCGGGGATGCCGGACTCGGCGACGCTGCGGGCGGCGGTGCGGACCCGGGCGCCGGATTCGGCGACGCCGCGCAGCAGACCGAAACGGTCGGCGCCGGCCAGGGCGTCAGGGGTGTCGAGGAGTGACTCGTCGAGCATGGTGGGCGCGGCCTCCGATCGCCGGTACGGGCGGGGTACGCGGGCGTGCCGGGGCGGGCCCGGCGGGCCCGGTCAGACGGGGCGGCGGGCTTCGTCGACGAGGAGTACGGGGATGCCGTCCCGGACGGGGTAGGCGAGGCCGCAGTCACCGGAGGTGCAGAGCAGCTCCGCCGGGTCGGTGTCCGTCCGGTCCTCGAGCGGGGCGTGGCACGCCGGGCAGGCGAGGATCTGGATCAAGCTGGCTTCGACCGGCATGGAGGGCTCTCCTTCGGGTGGTTGCGGCGTGGCCAGCGTACCGCCGGAGGGTGTGCGACGGCCTGCGCGGCGGGGGTGTGCGGTGGTGCGGGGCGGGGCGGGTGGTGTCCCGCCCCGCCACCGGAGACGGCCTCCGGTATTGGGCCTGGGCCCGGGCGGCCGGGGTCAGCCGCGGATGATCGTCAGGACCTCGTCGCGGACCCGTTCGACGGTCGCGGTGTCCCGGGCCTCGGCGTTCAGGCGCAGCAGCGGCTCGGTGTTCGAGGGGCGGACGTTGAACCACCAGTCGTCGGCGGTGACGGTCAGGCCGTCCAGTTCGTCGAGGGTGGTGCCGGGGCGGGCCTCGTAGGCGGCCTTGAGCGCGGCGAGGCGGCCGGCCTGGTCGTCGACGGTGCTGTTGATCTCGCCGGAGGCCGCGTAGCGGTCGTAGCGGTCGACGAGCTGTGACAGCGGGCCCTGCTGGCCGCCGAGGGCCGCCAGGACGTGCATCGCGGCGAGCATGCCGGTGTCGGCGTTCCAGAAGTCGCGGAAGTAGTAGTGCGCGGAGTGCTCGCCGCCGAAGATCGCGCCGGTCTTGGCCATCTGCTCCTTGATGAAGGAGTGTCCGACGCGGGTGCGGACCGGCCGGCCGCCGTTCTCCTTGACGACCTCAGGCACCGACCAGGAGGTGATCAGGTTGTGGATGACCGTGCCGCCGGGGTGCTTTGCCAGTTCGCGGGCGGCGACCAGGGCGGTGATCGCGGAGGGGGAGACCGGGTCGCCGTTCTCGTCGACGACGAAGCAGCGGTCGGCGTCGCCGTCGAAGGCGAGGCCGAGGTCGGCGCCGGTCTCACGGACCCGGGCCTGGAGGTCGACGATGTTCTTGGGATCGAGCGGGTTGGCCTCGTGGTTGGGGAACGAGCCGTCCAACTCGAAGTACATGGCGTCGAGTTCGATGGGCAGGCCCTCGAAGACGGTCGGTACGGTGTGGCCGCCCATGCCGTTGCCGGCGTCCACCACGACCTTCAGCGGGCGGATTCCGCTGAGGTCCACCAGGCCGCGCAGGTGGGCGGCGTAGTCGCCGAGGACGTCGCGTCGGGTGACCGAGCCGGGTGCGGCGGCCGGTTCGGGGGCGCCCTCGTCGGACCAGCGCTCCACGAGGGCGCGGATGTCGGCGAGTCCGGTGTCCTGGCCGACCGGGGCGGCGCCCGCGCGGCACATCTTGATGCCGTTGTAGCGCGCGGGGTTGTGCGAGGCGGTGAACATCGCGCCGGGCAGGCCGAATGCGCCGCTGGCGAAGTAGAGCTGGTCGGTGGAGCAGAGGCCGATCTCGGTGACGTCCGCGCCGCGGGCCGCCGCGCCGCGGGCGAAGGCGCCGGCCAGTCCGGGCGAGGAGGGCCGCATGTCGTGTCCGGTGACGATCGCGTCGGCGCCGGTGACCTCGACGAAGGCCGCGCCGAACAGCTCCGCGAGCGTTTCGTCCCACTGGGCGGGGACGACACCGCGTACGTCGTACGCCTTCACGATCTGCGACAGGTCGGTCACGAGCCAGTCCTCCTGGAGGTGTGTTCGGTCACCCCCAACCTACCGGGTCAGCGCGCTCCGTTCCGGCCCGCATTGACGGCTTTGGCGCCGTTCTGCGTCCCGGAGTTGCGGTGACGCGGGGACGCGGCCGCGCCGGGCTGCCGGTGGCCGTGTCAGGAGTCGGGCGAGCGCAGCACCCGCAGATGGCCGCGGCGGGCGACCTCCATGGGGTGGGCGTCGCGGTTGCCGTGCGGCGGTGAGCCGTCGCCGGCGGCGCGTTCCTGGGGGCGGGCGGCCTCGCGTACGGCGTTGGCCAGGGCTTCGAGGTCGTCGCCGCTGGGGCGGGCCGGGCCCGCGTCGAGGGCGAGGCGCACGACTTCCCAGCCCCGGGGGGCGGTCAGGCGCTCGGAGTGCTCGGCGCACAGGTCGTAGCAGTGCGGTTCGGCGTAGGTGGCGAGCGGTCCGAGCACAGCGGTCGAGTCCGCATAGACGTACGTCAGCGTTGCGACGGCGGGGCGGCCGCACGCAGTGCGCGAACAGCGACGTACAGGGCTCACGACGTTGGACGGTACCGCACTCTTGAGCGGGCCGCGACGACTCTCCCCCGGCTCACCCAACCGTGTCGTCCCGCTTCGTCCGATGCGTCTGACCTGCACCCGCTCGACCTGACCTGGGGCGGCCGTGCCGGGTCGGGTGGCGGGCGGCGAGGAATGCCGTCATAACTCGATGCATTTGCGGCCATTCCGCGGGAGTTCCGCGATCCGATGCAGGATCTGAAGCGAAAGCTTTCCGGCATGGTCCGGTCACCCTGCGACATGCTGCGTCTTGCCGCGCTTCGCCGTGTCCGCCGGGCGTTGACGGCTAGTCTCGATGGTGATGGACAGCCCCGTACCCCCCCGACCCACGCAGCCGCGGCTCCGTCGCCGCGACCGCCACGGCCGTGGCATGCGCGGCCCGATCGCGCCACCCCAGGTGCCGCTGTCGGTGACCCGCGCCGACGCCTTCGTGGATCTTGTGTACGACTCCCGGGACCGCCTGGAACGGCGCTGGCCGCAGCTCTCCCAGGTCGACTTCATGATCCTGGAGGTGCCCGGTTTCGGGCCCGGCGAGAAGCCGGACGCGGTCACCGACCAGGAGACCGTGCCGCTGGGGCGGGTGCTGCCGGCGGCGGGCGGACATCGCGACCGGATCGTGATCTACCGCAGGCCGGTGGAGATCCGCACGAAGAGCCGTGACGAGCGTGCGCTGCTGGTGCACGAGGTGGTCGTCGAGCAGGTCGCCGAGCTGCTGGGACTGGCTCCGGAGTCGGTCGACCCGCGCTACGGCCAGGAGTGAGGCCGCGGCGCGGGCCGGTTGATCACCCGCGTGCGGTGATCAGTTGGTCAGTACCGACAGGTCCTGCCCCGCGGTCGGCACGACGACCGAGCCACGGTCGTCGGGCATCGGCTGGACGGTGAAGGCGGGCACCCCGCCCTGGGGGCGCTCCAGCATGCGGGCCGCGTATACGGGCCCGCTGCCGGGCTCCGGCTCCACGGTCAGCGCATAGCCGCCCTTGAGGCCCTGCGGGCGGGGCGGGGCGATGTCGAGGGCGGTGCCGCCCTTGACCGTGTACGTCTTGGTGACCGGGGCGCCGCCGCCACTGCCGGCCGACGCGGTGACCTTCACCCGGGCGTCCTTGCCCTTCTCGGGCGCGACCAGCGACAGCGTGCTGCCCTTGTCGCGGTTGTCGGCGGCGGTGGCGCGCTTCTCGACCGGCCGGGTCGCGGGGATGAAGGCCATCTCCTGCTTGTCGCCCTTGCCGCGGGTCACCCGCAGCGCGGCCGCGACCGGGGCCTTGGAGTCACCGTCGGCGGGGGTGAGCACCAGCGAACCGGCCTCGCCCTTGGTGACGTCCTTGAGGTCCACCGCCGTGGTCATCCCACTCTTGAGGTGCAGGGTCTCCAGGCCGGCGGGCGTGATCAGGCCGGTGGGGGTGGCCAGTTGGACCTTCAGATCGGCGTCGGACTCCCCGGGTGCGAGGGCGACCAGCCGGACCGAGGTGGCGTCCTTGGGGATGCCGGGCAGCACCACGGCGGGGGCGGGGTCCGCGGCGGCCGGCAGCCAGTCGCTGCCCAGCTTGCTGTCGCTCGCCTGGACCGCGGCGCCCACCCGGCCCTCGCGGGCGACGACATGCAGCGCGGCGTTGGTGGTGGGGGAACCGGTCAGGGTGGAGAGCAGCACCGGCACGGTGGTGTGCGGGGGAACGGAGATGTCCTCGCCCGCGGAGCCGGCCAACGGGCCGTCCTTGCCGTGCAGTTCGAGGTCGACGACGGCCTGGGTGGCGTCGGGGTTGGTGAGGTGGACGTAGTCCTGGCGGCCGGCGGCGGTGCTGACGCCGGGGAACCAGAAGGTGGTGTCCGGGGCGGTACAGCTCAGACCGAGCAGTCCGCGCCCGGAGCCGGCCGCGACGGCGGTGGTCTGCTGGACGGTCCAGCCGGGGGCGAGGGTGCCGTCCGCGGCGCCCACCAGGGCCGGGGCGTCGGGGCGGTCGGTGGTCGCGGTGACCGGCGTGCCGGCCTGCTGGAGGGGGACGACGGGCTTGCTGTCGCGGGGCGGGACGGTCCGGCTCCCCACGGCGTCCGAACCCCCGTCCTTGCCCGTGCCCTTGGCGTCCTCGCCGCTCTTGGCGTCCTCGCCGCCCTTACCGCCCTTGCCGTCCTTGCTGCCCTTCTTGCCGTTGCCGGTCCCGCCGCCCGCGCCGGCCTCCTGGACGGTCCCGGCGGGCAGCAGCCTGGCGGTGCCCTTCTTGGCGTCCGCGCCGGCCGCGGCGCCCTTGGGTGCGAAGGCGGTGTAGGTCGTCTCGCCGACCTCGGAGGAGGTCGGGGCCGGGCACAGCAGCGCGGAGCGCTGGACGGGCAGCCGGGCGCCGGCGCCGGCCGCCTCCTTGGCGCCGCCGTCCGGGGCCGCTATGGCGGCGACGCCGGTGACCGCGGCCAGCGCGACGGCCACGCCGGTCAGGGACATCATGGTGCGCTTCACTGCTGGTCGCTCCCGTCACGGCGCGGCTCGGGTTGGGAGCCGGGGTACCCGGGATACGGGTTGCCGTCGTCGTAGGGCTGCTGCTGGGGCTGCTGCTGGCCGTAGCCGTACGGGTCGTAGGCGCCCGTCCGGTACGGGTCGGCGGCGTACGGGTCGCCGGCCGGGGCCTGGTACGGGTCCGCCGGCGGGTACTGCTGCCCGTACTGGCCTTCCTGGTACGGATCGGCGGGCGGGTAGGGCGGCGGCTCCTGCGCGGTCTGCCAGGGCTCGTACGACGGCTGCTCGGGCACCGCCGCGTGGGGGTACCCCTGGTCGAAGACCGGGGGAGGGTCGCCGGCCACGGCCGGGTCCTGGACGGGCGCCGCCGCCATCGGGTCCGGGGCCTGCTCACCGTCCCGCGCGGCCGGGATGCCGGCCGCCGCCTCCTCGGTGGCGCCGGCCGCCTCGGCCTGGGCGCGCAGGCGACGGGCCCGGCGGCCCTCCCCCGCGGCCGCTGCGGCCTGCGCGGCGGCCGCCGCGGCGTCCTCGGGCAGGTCGTCGTCGATCTCGCGGCGGCGGCCCGGCAGCGCGAGGACCACCAGGACGACGGCGAGCAGACCCTGGGCCCACAGCCAGAGGGTGTGGCCGAGGGGGTTGTCGTGGGTGAGGTCGAAGGTGCCGCCGTCCGGGGGGAGGGTGAAGCCCTGCGCCCAGCCGTCGACGGTGACCGGCTTGAGCGGGGTGCCGTTCAGGGTGGCCTGCCAGCCCTCGTCGGCCGAGTCCGCCAGGCGCAGCACCCGGCCGGCGGGCCCGGCGGGCACCTTGGTGTGCGCCTCGACCGGCCCGGACGGTACGGCGACCGGCGCGGCCGCCTCGCCGGCGGCGGTGCCGTCCTGCGCCCGGGGCGGGACGATCGAGAGCCGCGAGACCCGGCGGTCGACCCGCCACAGGGCGCTGCCGTCGTCCTGGCTGAGCCGGGTCAGGCCCGGCGTGGCGTCCAGCACCCGGCCCATCTCGCGCGGCGCGCCGTCCCTGACCAGGACGTAGCGGACCGCGTAGCCGCCGAGCTGATTGGTCTGGTCGGCGCCCGATCCGGCGACGAGGTGGGCGACGATGCCGCCCAGCCGCTTGTCCTCGCCCGCCTCGGCGGCCAGGTCGGCGTCGCCGAGCCGGGCGCCGGAGCCGCGGACCAGGGAGTAGTCGACATGCCCTGGCCGGCCGTCCAGGACCAGGGTGCGGGCCCGGTCGGCGGTGCCGGACTCCTCGGCGACGAAGGCCGGGACCTGCTCGGGGGTGCGCCGCTTCAGCGGCCCGTCCGCGCCGGTGATCATCCAGGCGGCCGCGGCGTAGAGCGGGGCGAGCAGGGACGCCAGCGCGATCAGCACGGCGACCGGCTGCTTCCAGCCGAAGCCGAGGCTGGCCATCCGGGTGCGGATGCCCTCGGCGCCGACCGCGGCGGCGCACAGCAGCGCCAGGCCGTAGACCAGCATCGCGGGGCCGGTCCAGCCGGAGCCGTTGCCGAGCGCCGCGCACAGCAGACCGGTCAGCGCCACCGCCCACGCGGTACGGATCGCGAGCTGCCGGGCGTCGCGCAGCGTCGCGGCGAGCGCGGCCAGCACGATGCCGAAGAGCAGCACCCCGCCGGCGGCCTTCGGCCCGCCGGGGCTGAGCCCGATGAGGTCGAGTACGGAGGCGGAGCCGGCGCCGTAGTCGAGCCCGGCCTCCTGGAAGAAGCGGGACGGGTGGGTCAGCAGCGACAGCGACCAGGGGGCGAGCACGACGAGCGGGGCGATGGCCACGGCCAGGAACCGCAGCACGTAGGCCATGAGCTGGTCGCGGCTGCCATCGAGGAAGCGCAGCACCAGCAGCCCGATGCCGAGCAGCACCGCCATCGGCCAGACGACCGGGGTGAACGCCATGGTGAAGGTGATCAGCAGCGCGTACGCCCAGGTGGCGCGCCAGCTGGGCCGGGTCCCCACGGGCAGCCGCAGCCCGCTCGCGGCGATCGCGGCGCGCGCCATCAGGGGCAGCAGGATCGCGAGCACCGCGGTACCCAGCCGGCCGCCCGCCAGCGCGCCGGCGGCCGCGGGCAGGAAGGCGTACGCGATGCTCGCCCAGGCCCGCAGCAGCCGGGAGGTGACCAGCGGGCGGGAGGCGAAGTAGGCGGTCAGACCGGCGAGCGGCACCGAACAGACCAGCAGCAGGGTGACCGCGAAGCCGGTGGAGCCGAGGAAGACGCTCGACACCAGGGCGACGATCGCCAGATAGGGCGGTGCCGAGGCGCTGCCGCCGACGCCGACCGCATGCCAGCTGTCGAGGTACGCCGACCACAGGTCGGACACGCTGCCGGGCGCGGGCAGCATCGCGCCGCCGGTCAGCGCGCCGGAGCCGAGCAGCCCGCGGCAGGCGATCAGCGAGACGAGCAGCAGGACGAGGAAGAGCAAGGGCGCCGGCCTGCGGGCGATCCGCTTGAGCCGGGCGAACTGCTCGATCTCCAGGAAGTCGGCGTCGTCGCCGCCGGGCCCGGACTCGACGGCGCCGTGCCGGCCGGCCGAGGCCACGTCGGGGGCGGCCCGCCCGGCGAGGTTGCCGGCGACCTGCTCGACGGTGGCCCGTACGGTCGCACCGGGTGGCGGGAAGAGCGGCCGCAGCTCGCTCGCGTCCACCGCCGGCCGGCCTCTGCGTTTACGCGCGGCAAGGATCTTGCCGGGGCGCAGCAGGGTGCCGAAGAGCCCGGCGAGTTCGTCGAGCGCCTGGCCGGGAACCTTGCCGACGAGGTAGGCGATGACCCGCAGCACGGTGCCGAGCAGCAGCCGCAGCAGGACGTACGGCAGGATCCGGCCGCGGGTGTTGGTGAGCAGGGTGTAGACCGCGCCGGCCTTGTCGACGCGGTGCGGGTTGGCGACGCTCCGGCCGACGCAGTCGATGGGGCGGCGTTCGCGGGCGGAGGCCTCGGCGTGCCGGAGGACGGCGCCGGGGGCGACGAGGACCTGGTGGCCGGCGGCCTGGGCGCGCCAGCACAGGTCGACGTCGTCGCGCATCAGCGGCAGCCGGCGGTCGAAGCCGCCCAACTCCTCGTAGACGTCGCGGCGGATGAGCATGCCGGCGGTGGAGACGGACAGCACCGGGCGCACCTGGTCGTGCTGGCCCTGGTCCTGTTCGCGGCGGTCCAGGCCGGTCCAACGGCGGCCGCTGCGGGCGATGCTGACCCCGGCCTCCAGGAGCTGGCGGCGGTCGTACCAGCTGCGCAGCTTGGGGCCGACGATGACGGCCGAGGGGCTGGCGTCGGCGACCCGCAGCAGCTCGGCGAGCGCGTCCGGCTCGGGTGCGCAGTCGTCGTGCAGCAGCCACAGCCACTGGACCGGTTCGCCGTGCGGCAGCTCCGGCATGTCGTAGGCCTCGTCGCGCCAGGTGCGGCTGACCGGGTCCCAGCCGCTGGGACGGCGCAGATACGGCAGGTCGTCGGGGGTGAGCCGGGGGGCGGTGCGGACCGCCTCGTCGACGGCGGTGCCGAATCCGGAGCGGCGGGCGAGGTGCAGGACGCGCTGGTCACCGATGGACTCGGCGAGCAGCTGTGCGGAGTTGTCCGCGCTGCCGGTGTCGGCGCCGATGACGTTCTGCACCGGGCGCTCCTGGCCGAGCAGGCCGGTGAGCGCGTCGGGCAGCCAGCGGGCACCGTCATGCGAGACGATCACGGCGGTGACGACATGCCGCGGGAACTCCGGGGTGGCGGCTTCATATGAGGCGGCCTGGGCCGCCGACTGGCTGTGCACGGACATCGAGGTACGGGCCCTCCGGACCCGGGAGTTCGAAGGCCGCGGCAAAGTCGCTCAAGGCCCCCGCCCCCGGAAGACACTGCGACGGACTACGAGGCGACGCGCGCGCCCTGCCGGGCGGCGGCGCATCTCGGACGGGGCCCCACACTAATGGTTCGCGCCGTCGCCCCGACCGGGTCCGTACACCGCAGTACACAGCAGTCCGCCTCCGGCGGCCGGGCCACTGGAGGCGGAGTGTTCGCTATAGGGGGATATGGGGAGTTGGGGCGGTACGGCGGCGTGGTCCACAAGGCCGCGCGCCGTCGGTCCGGACGGCTGGCTGGTCATCTCAGACCGCGGCCTTCTTGAGCCGGCGCCGCTCGCGCTCGGACAGACCGCCCCAAATGCCGAAGCGCTCGTCGTTGGCGAGCGCGTATTCGAGACACTCGGACCGGACTTCACAGGCGAGACAGACCTTCTTGGCCTCGCGGGTGGAGCCACCCTTCTCCGGGAAGAAGGACTCGGGGTCGGTCTGGGCGCACAGTGCGCGCTCCTGCCAGCCGAGCTCCTCATCCGCCTCCTCGACCAGCAATTCCTGGAACAGCTCGGTCATGTGCGCCCCTCGTCTGTCTTTACGTCCCCGTGATCAAGCCGTGATCGATATCGGCTGAACGACACGAGTGAAATTACAAGTGTGGTGATCCGGGCCAGTCAAGCCGAGATCTGCTATTGAGCCTCTTATTCACTCGGCGGAACCAAGCGGATGCGGAAAGTGTTCAAATCAGTAAAAACCAGGACACTTCCCCGGGCGTGCCACCCGGCACGTCCACGTCGCCTCTCAAGACGCGACCGGGCGGCATTCGCGTTGCACCCCGCGCGCCGAAGCGGGGCAGATCACAGACGGATCACGGGACTCCGCAACGGCGTTTGAAGGTGCGGTTGCCGGTCGATGTCTCCGGGCCCAGGTCTGCACAAACCTTTCGCCGGGCGGAGTAACCGGATGAGGTGAAAGATTTACGGCAAACCAGACGTCAGGTTGACATCGCGTCGCGAACCCGGTCTCCTTGACCCCATGCCAGCGACTCCCGCGCCCCGACTGACCCGTGCCTACGGGTCTCTCTGTGCTGCGCAGGCCCGCTGTCGCTGTTCCAGCTGTTGAAGCCACTGAGCTCCAGCCTCTTCGCCGCCTCACCCCGCAGCGCCCCCGCATCGCGCCCGCGCCCCCCACAGGGAGCCCGCGCCGTTGCCGCACCCTCCCGGCCCACGCCGGCCGGTACCCAGCGCGTCACCCCCAGCACTTCCGCCGAGGAATCCGAAACCGATGAACAGCGACGTCCAGATCGCCGGCGACCCCCTCGCCATCCCCCACCTCCTGCCGCCCGTCCCCGCCCACCCGGCCACCGTCGCCGGCTTCGCCGGACTGGCCCGCTCGATCGCCGCCGACCGCGCCGCCTGGGCGCCGCTCGTGCGCTACGACGCCACCACCCGCTGGTACCACCGGCTGCGCACCGGACCCGGCTACGAGGTGTGGCTGCTGAGCTGGGTGCCCGGCCAGGGCAGCGGACGGCACGACCACGGACCGTCCTCGGGCGTACTGACCGTCCTGGAAGGCGAGTTGACCGAACACGGCGAGGCCGGCCCCCGTACGCTCGACGCCGGCGCCCAGCGGGTCTTCGCCCCCGGCTACGTCCACGAAGTCGTCAACGACTCGCTGGCACCCGCCGTCAGCCTCCACATCTACTTCCCCGGCCTGACCAACATGCCGATGCACCCCGGCCGGACCACCGCCACCGGCACCGTGGCCGCCTCGCCCGAGGTGCTCGCGCCCTGACGTTCCCTCCCGTCGCCCCACCACCGCCCCTCATGGAGCCGGCCTTCGGCTGACACACTGTCGCCATGCGAATCGTGGTTCTGGCCGGCGGTATCGGCGGCGCCCGCTTTCTGCGGGGACTGAAGGCAGCGGCTCCGGACGCGGACATCACCGTCATCGGCAACACCGGTGACGACATCCATCTGTTCGGGCTCAAGGTGTGTCCCGACCTCGACACCGTGATGTACACCCTCGGCGGCGGCATCAACGAGGAACAGGGCTGGGGCCGCGCCGACGAAACCTTCCGGGTGAAGGAGGAACTGGCCGCCTACGGCGTCGGACCCGAGTGGTTCGGGCTGGGCGACCGGGACTTCGCCACCCACATCGTCCGTACCCAGATGCTCGGCGCCGGCTACCCGCTCAGCGCGGTGACCGAGGCGCTGTGCGACCGCTGGCAGCCCGGCGTACGGCTGATCCCGATGACCGACGACCGGGTCGAGACCCATGTCGCCGTCGACGAAGGCGACGAGCGCAAGGCCGTCCACTTCCAGGAGTACTGGGTGCGGCTGCGCGCCTCGGTGCCCGCCCACGCCGTGGTGCCGGTCGGCGCCGACCAGGCCAAGCCCGCACCGGGCGTGCTGGAGGCGATCGGCGCCGCGGACGTGGTGCTCTTCCCGCCGTCCAACCCCGTCGTCAGCATCGGCACGATCCTGGCGGTGCCGGGCATCCGCGAGGCCATCGCGGACGCCGGGGTGCCGGTCGTCGGCCTCTCCCCGATCGTCGGGGACGCCCCGGTACGCGGGATGGCCGACAAGGTGCTGGCGGCCGTAGGGGTCGAGGCGACCGCCGCCGCGGTGGCCCGGCACTACGGATCCGGGCTGCTGGACGGCTGGCTGGTCGACTCCGTCGACGAGGGCGCGGTGGCCGAGGTCGAGGCGGCCGGAATCCGCTGCCGGGCCGTACCGCTGATGATGACGGACCTGGACGCCACGGCCGCGATGGTGCGTGCGGCGCTGGCGCTGGCCGAGGAGGTCCGGGCGTGACCGGTGCCGCCGAGGTGCCCGCGTACCGGGTCTGGGCGCTGCCCGGGATCCCCGAGGTGCGGCCCGGCGACGACCTGGTCAAGCTGATCGCCGCGGCGGCGACCGCCGACGGGACGCCCCGACTCATCGACGGCGATGTGCTGTTGGTGACCTCCAAGATCGTCAGCAAGGCCGAGGGCCGGGTGGTGGAAGCCACCGACCGCGAAGCGGCGATAGACCAGGAGACGGTACGGGTGGTGGCCCGCCGCGGCCCGCTGCGGATCGTGGAGAACCGCCAGGGCCTGGTGATGGCGGCGGCCGGTGTCGACGCCTCCAACACCCCTTCCGGGACCGTGCTGTTGCTGCCCGAGGACCCGGACGCCTCGGCCCGCGCGCTGCGGGCGGGCCTGCGCACCACGCTCGGCGTCGACGTCGGCGTCGTCATCAGCGACACCTTCGGGCGGCCCTGGCGCACCGGCCTCACCGATGTCGCCATCGGCGCGGCCGGGGTGCGGGTGCTGGACGATCTGCGCGGCGGCACGGACGCGTACGGCAATCCGCTCAGCGCCACGGTCGTGGCCACCGCGGACGAACTCGCCGCGGCCGGCGACCTGGTGAAGGGCAAGGCGGCCGGACTGCCGGTCGCGGTCGTGCGCGGGCTGCCGCACGTCGTCGAGGCGGCGGGCGACGGTGACGGGGCACGCGCGATGGTGCGGAACGCCGAGGACGACATGTTCCGGCTGGGCACCTCGGAGGCCGTACGGGAAGCGGTGACGCTACGGCGTACGGTCCGCGCCTTCACCGGCGAACCGGTCGATCCGGCCGCGGTCCGGCGCGCGGTGGCGGCGGCGCTCACCGCCCCTGCCCCGCACCACACCACGCCGTGGCGGTTCGTCCTGCTGGAGTCGCCCGCCTCGCGCGAGCGGCTGCTGGACGCGATGCGGGACGCCTGGATCGCGGACCTGCGCGGCGACGGCAGGTCGGAGGAGTCCATCGCCAAACGGATACGGCGCGGCGAGGTCCTGCGGAACGCGCCGTACCTGGCGGTGCCGTGCATGGTGACCGACGGCGCGCACACCTACCCCGACGCCCGGCGGAACACGGCGGAACGCGAGATGTTCGTGGTCGCCCACGGCGCGGGCATCCAGAACTTCCTGATCGCCCTGGCGGGCGAACGCCTCGGCTCCGCCTGGATCTCCTCGACGATGTTCTGCCGGGACGTCGTACGGGACGTTCTGAACCTGCCCACCACCTGGGAACCCATGGGAGCCGTAGCCATCGGCCACGCGGACGCCCCTCCCAGAGAACGCCCGCCGCGCACGGCCGAGGAGTTTGTGGTGGTGCGTTGAGGTGGGGGTTCGTGGGGTGCGCTGAGGCGGGGGCGTGGGGCGCGCTGAGGTGGGGGGTCGTGGGGGTGCGTTGAGGCGGGAGGCTTCCGGGGGGCCGGGGGCTTCCGGGGCTTCCGGGGCTTCCGGGGACGGTCGGTCGTTGCGCGCATTGGCGCACGCTCGCGCCGCCGGTCACAGCCGGGCGATGTCCCCGACCGGGAAGCGGGGCGCGCGGCGCGGCGGGGTGATGCCCGACAGCAGGATCAGCCGGGCGGCTCGGTGCCGCTGGCCCTCGTAGGGCGCGAGGAGTTCGAGCATCTGCTCGTCGGTCGTGCCGCGGCGGCCCGTGAGGGCGTAGCCGATGATCTTCGGGAGGTGGAGGTCGCCGACCGTGATGGCGTCGGGGGCACCGAGGGCGCGCTGCAACGTCTCGGCGGCCGTCCAAGGGCCGATGCCCGGTATCGCCGTCAGCCGGCGGGTGGCGTCGGCGAGGTCCATCCGCGCGGCCTCCTCCATGCGGCGGGCGACCCGCACCGCGCGCAGGATCGCGTCGGAGCGCTTGGAGTCGACGCCGGCGCGGTGCCACTCCCACGACGGGATCAGTGCCCAGCCGCGCGGTTCGGGCATCACCCGCATCCGCTCCCAGGGGCCGGGCGCGGGCTCGCCGTGCCGCTGGAGCAAGAGGCGCCAGGCGCGGTAGGCCTCGTCACTGGTGACCTTCTGCTCCAGGATCGAGGGGATCAGCGACTCCAGGACCAGGCCGGTGCGGGCGAGCCGGACGCCGGGGTGGCGGCGGCGCGCCTCATGGACGATGCGGTGCCGGGCGGTCAGCTCCGTGGGGTCGTCGGACTCCCCCAGCAACGCCGGCAGTTGCTCCAGCAGCCAGTCGGCGCCGGGGCCCCAGGCCTCCGCCTCGACCCGGCCGGCGGACGGATCCGCCGCCAGGCGCAGCGTGCCCGGGCCGGCGGGCGTACGGCAGGCGCGCCACAGTTCGCCGCCGCGTGCCGCGAAGGCCGGGTCCCCGGGGCCGCGCTGGAGCACACACAGCGTGCGGTGGAGGTCGTACGGGCCGGGCGGGACCCAGGTGCGGGCGGACATGCGGCCAGATTAGGCGATGGGGTACGGGTGCCGGCCGGCCCTGGGTGGCGGCTGGGCCAGGCGGCGGGTGGGCCTCGGATTCAGCACACGTCTCGCGTCCGCGCCGGGGCGCGGGACGTTCTGCCGCAGCCTCGCGGGGCCGCCGCTCGGCCTCGCGTGCTGCCTCCTTACTCTCCGCAACGATTACGGAGAGTGATTGGTTCCTGGTGATGTTACAGGCTGTGACGGCGGGTGTGGGATCCGGCTGGAATGGGGCCGGGATCCGGCTGGGATCCGGCTGGGGTCTGGCTGGGATCGGGCTGGGGTCCGGCTGGGGTCCGGCTTACTGGTCGGAGGAGAAGCGGACCGAGCCGGCCGGGATGTGGGCGTCGCACCAGATGCGGATGCCGGCGCGGAGTTCGTTGTCGGGGCCGATGTGGGCGCCGTCGCCGATGACGGCGCCGTCGAGGATCGTGCGGGCGCCGATGTGGGCTCCGGCGCCGATCAGTGAGTCGCGGATCTGGGCGCCTTCCTCGATGACGGCGCCTTCGAGGACGGCGCTGCCGTCGATCCGGGCGCCGGGGCCGATGACCGTGCGGGCGCCGACGACGGTGCCGCCGGTGAGCTTGGCGTCCGTGGCGACGTCGGCGGTTTCCAGGACCAGGCGGTCGCCGCGGCGGCCGGGGACGGCCGGGGAGGGGGCGCGGCCGAGGACCAGGTCGGCGGAGCCGCGGACGAAGGCCTGCGGGGTGCCGAGGTCGAGCCAGTAGGTGGAGTCGACCATGCCTTGGAGGTGGGCGCCGTCGGCGAGCAGTCCGGGGAAGGTCTCGCGCTCGACGGAGACCGGGCGGCCGGCGGGGATGGTGTCGATGACCGACCGGTTGAAGACGTAGGCGCCGGCGTTGATCTGGTCGGTGACGATCTCTTCGGGGGTCTGCGGCTTCTCCAGGAAGGCGGTGACCCGGCCGGTGTCGTCGGTGGGGACGAGGCCGAAGGCGCGGGGGTCCTCGACCCGGGTGAGGTGCAGGGAGACGTCCGCGCCGGAGGTGCGGTGGGTGTCGACGAGGGCGGCGATGTCGAGGCCGGTGAGGATGTCGCCGTTGAAGATCAGTACGGGGTCGCCGGGGGCGGAGTGCAGCCGTTCGGCGACGTTGCGGATGGCGCCGCCGGTGCCCAGTGGTTCCCGCTCGGTGACGTACTCCAGGTGCAGGCCGAGTGCCGATCCGTCGCCGAAGTACGGCTCGAAGACCTCGGCGAGGTAGGAGGTGGCGAGGACGATGTGCTCCACGCCGGCGGCCCGGGCGCGGGCCAGCTGGTGGGTGAGGAACGGCACCCCGGCGGCGGGGACCATGGGCTTGGGTGTGTGCACCGTCAGCGGGCGCAGCCGGGTGCCCTTGCCGCCGACCAGAAGGATCGCTTCAGTCACCTTGTCTTCTCTGCTTCCTGCTGGGGTCGGCCGATCGGCGGACCAGTGTAGGCAGACGGTTTTCCGGTCGCCCTGTGGGACGTGGAACACGAGACGCACTTCGTCGTGATCGTTAGGACGCGTCAGCGGCCGGAATGGTTCATCGGTGCCTGCAACATGCACCACTTCAGACCCTCACAAACCCCCAAGTCCCCGCTGTGACCGGCCGAAACCGGGTCAGTGGCGCGTAATCAGCCGGGTCAGCGGCCTTGCAGTTGTGCGGCGGTGCGGCGGGTGGTGGCGAGCTTGTTGTAGAGGTGGGTGCCGGGGCAGTCGGTGGTGAAGCCGTCCCGGTGGCCGGAGATGGTGTGCATCCGGACCTTGGTGCCTTTGGGGTAGCGGTTGCCGCCGCCCGACAGCATGTGGATGGTGGCGCGGGGGTCGATGCTGTGGAGGCCGAGTTTCCAGGCGGTCAGGCGGGCGATGGCGTCGAGGGCGGGCTTGGGCGGTTCGTCGCCGGTGAAGGTGCCGAGGACGGCGATTCCGGTGCTGTCGTTGTTGAAGCCGAGGGTGTGGGCGCCCATGACGGGTTTGGCGACGCCGCCGGCACGGCCTTCGTAGACGGTTCCGCATCTGTCGATGAGGAAGTTGTAGCCGAGGTCGCGCCAGTGGTTGCTCTTGACGTGGAAGCGGTACATGGCGCGGATCAGTGAAGGGGCCTGTGCGCAGGTGTAGTTGTTGCCCGAGCCGCTGTGGTGGACGAAGGCGGCGCGCACGGTCTTGGTGTAGATGAAGGCCTTTTCGCGCAGTTGCTCGTCGGCGCCCCAGCCGGCGCGGGTGACGATGCGGGGGCGTGGTCCGACGTAGGTGTGTCCTGGGGGTGCTCCGTCGACGGCGGCGATGTCGTCCTGGGAGGCGGCTTGGTCGAGGGCGGGGATTTCGGTGGCGCCGAGGGGGGCGAACCGGGCGTTGGCGGCGGAGGCGGCGGCGGCTGCGGCGCTGAGCGGGACCGGGGGGTCGGCGGGTGCGGCGCGGTCGGTGGTGGGGCGGCTGCCTGGGTCGACGAGTTCGAGGCGGAGGCCGCCGGGGAGGGTGGCGGGTGCGCGGCGGTGGGTGTGGGGGGTGATGCGTAGTTGGACGGCGTTGGAGTCCCCGACCCAGAGGGGGGCGGTGCTGCCGCGGACGTCGCTGTGGTGGCGTTCGGCGGCGTCGAGGTCGGGGGCGTCGTCGTTGTGGACCTGGACGTCCTGCCAGTTGGACCAGTGGCGGCTGTTGGTGGCGCGGGTGCGGACCTGGACGCGGCCGTGGAGTTCGGCGTCGGCGTCGTCCCAGACGACGCCGAGGAGTGAGAAGGGCCGTACGGTGCGGGCGGGCAGTCCGAGGGTGTGGGGTGCGCCGGTGGTGTCGCGGTCGGTGTGCGGGGCGGTGGTGCCGGGGGTTGCCACGGGCAGGGACTGGGTGCTGCCGGGCAGGTCGTCGGCGCGGGCCGCGGCCGGGGCGGGGGCCGGTGGGCGGGCGGCGGTGGTGGCACCGGCGTCCGGCGCGAAGGGCAGGGCGAGGGCGGCGGTGCACGCCGCGCCGAGGCAGCTCGCGAGGAAGGGGCGCATGGACAGCATCGTGGACATGGCGGGACGGACTTCGCCAATGGTGATCTGACGGGGCATCGGCCGATCCGGTGTTGTGGTGTGCTGCGCCCGGGCCGCGGCCGGGCGGGGCCGCGCGTACCCTGGCGGCGATGAACGCCATCGATCGCACCCCTGCCGACCTGCTGGGTTCCGCGCTCGCCGCGGATCCGGCCCGCCCGCTGGTGACCTTCTACGACGATGCCACCGGCGAGCGCGTGGAACTGTCCGTCGCGACCTTCGCCAATTGGGTGGCCAAGACCGCCAACTATCTCCAGGGTGATCTGGCCGCCGGGCCGGGTGACCGGCTTGCGCTGCTGCTGCCGGCGCACTGGCAGACGGCGGTGTGGTTGCTGGCGTGTGCGTCGGTGGGGGTGGTCGCGGAGGTGGACGGTGATCCGGCCGCGGCCGATGTGGTGGTCGCGGGGCCGGACCGGCTGGATGCGGCGCGGGCGTGTTCCGGGGAGCGGGTGGCGCTGGCGCTGCGTCCGTTGGGCGGGCGCTTTCCGCAGGCTCCGGTGGGTTTCGCGGATTATGCGGTGGAGGTGCCGAGCCAGGGTGACCGCTTTGCGCCGTTCGTTCCGGTGGATCCGGGGGCGGTGGCGCTGGTGGTCGGTGGTGAGGAGCTGACGGGTGCCGGGGTCGGGGCCCGTGCGCTGGCCGATGCGCGGGCGGCGGGGATGCCGGAGGCGCCGCGGGTGCTGTCGGGGCTGCCGTACGACGACTGGCGGGGCCTGTCCTACGGGCTGTACGCGCCGCTGGCGACGGGTGGCTCGGTGGTGCTGTGCCGCCATCTCGGCCGGCTGGACGCGGAGGGTGTGGCGGGCCGGGAGGCCAGCGAGAAGATCACGTTCCGGGCGCCGCTGCCGGTGTTGTGAGGGCACTCCCCCGTCCGGCGGAGCGGAGGCGTCCGTGGCGGGCCCCTTCGCCCATTTAGGTCCATGCTCGTGAGTTACGTACAACCCTGCGCGGGTTTCGTCGGTCTCTCGTACCGTCCGGGCCCCGCGTGCGGGCGCGACGCCGACTCCGTGAGGGATGGACGTACAGGTGACCGATACTCCCGAGCCTCCCAGGTTCGCCGGCTGGGCCGAGCGCCCGGCCGGGGGGCCGGGGCGGGGCGGGAGGGGGCCGTCGCGCCGCAGGCACTGGCGGCGCTGGGTGGCGCTGGGGGCGGCGGGGGCGGTGCTGGCCGGGGCGGGTACCGGCTGGGCGCTGTATGTCCGGCTGAACGGCAATATCCACATCGACAGCGCGACCGAGCGGGAGCTGCGCAAGTGGGAGTCGGAGCGGCCTCCGGCGGGTCCGCCGAACGCCCAGAATCTGCTGTTGATCGGCTCCGACAGCCGTACGGGCGGTAACCGTAAGTACGGGCGGAGCCGTGGTCAGCGTTCGGACACCACGATGCTGCTGCATCTGGCGGCGGACCGGAAGAGCGCGACGGCGGTCAGTATTCCGCGGGATCTGATGGTGGAGGTGCCGCACTGTATGCGGGCCGACGGTGCGGAGACCGAGCCGCGGACGGCGCAGTTCAATGTGGCGTTCGCGGTCGGTGGGGCGGCCTGTTCGATCCGTACGGTCGAGAAGATGACCCATATCCGGATCGACCACTACATGATCATCGACTTCGTCGGGTTCAAGCAGATGGTGGATGCGGTGGACGGGGTGGAGGTGTGTCTGCCGCAGCCGGTGCGTGACGATGCGGCGCGGGTCCGGCTGCCTGCCGGCCGGCAGACGTTGTACGGGGAGGCCGCGCTCGGTTACGTACGGGCCAGAAAGGGGCTGGGCAACGGCAGCGACACACAGCGCATGGAGAGGCAACAACGATTTCTTGGTGCTCTGGTGAAGAAAGTGCAGAGTAATGGTGTCCTGCTCAATCCGACCCGGCTGTATCCGGTGCTGGACGCGGCGACGAGTTCGCTCACCACGGATGGTGCGCTGGCCTCACTGCGGGGCCTGTACGAATTGGTGCGCAGCACCCGTCGCATTCCCACCGAGCGGGTGCAGTTCCTGACCGTGCCGCGCCGGGAGTACCGCTTCGACGCCAATCGCGATGAGCTGGTGCAGCCGGACGCCGAGCGGCTCTTCGGGCAGTTGCGCAGGGATCTTCCGGTGGCGGTGGATCCCGCGCGGGAGGCCGCGGAGGAGCCGGTGCGGGCGGGCGGCGGTGGGGCGGACGGGAAGCCGGAAGGATCACCGTCGCCGTCGCCGAGTTCGGGTCCGACCTTTCCCGGGAGGACCGCTGAACGCGGGATCTGCGAATAAAGATGCCGCAAAGTACAGCTGCGACTCGAAGGGATTGGGCGGAATGCCCAGTTGTAGGGAAGTGGAATTTGTCACGAGCGTCGCGGGGCGCTGAACTGGGCGGATAGTGTGAGCGATCCGGTCGGCCCGTACGGCTGACCGATGACCATGCACCAAACCATGCACTGCACGATCGACCTACCGAGCGCCTTGAGGGGATGGCGCCGCGTGGCACCGACGGAGGACTCAAGGCACCGTGGACGCGCAAGGCCGTGGGCGGGCGGGCGACAACAACGTCGATCCCGCCGATCAGTGGGTGTTCGATCCGAACACCGGCAACTACGAGCTGCGGATTGACCCTGCCGGTCAAGCCGCGGCTCGGCCCGCCGACCGTACGGCGCCCGGCACCAGACGCGCCGCGCGCCGCCCCGGTGGCGAGGGCGGCGACACCGACACCCGGCCGCTGCCGACGCAGCGTGGCCGGCGCGGTGATCGGGCCGCGGACGGTGCGGAGGAGGCGCCGGCGGGCGGCCGTGCCGCGCGCCGGGCGGCCGGCAGCCGTACGGCGACGGCCTCGCCCTCGGCCGCGGGTCCGGCGAGCCGCCGCAAGCGCAAGCCGAAGAAGTCCGGGAAGAAGAAGGCGGTTTACTGGACGGCCGGTGTGCTGGGCTTCGTTCTGGTGGCCGGCTGCGGTGGGGCGTACTACCTCTACCAGCAGTTGGACGGCAACATCTCCAAGGTCGATGTGGGCGTGGAGAACGACGCGGTCTCCGACGGGCCGGTGAACGTGCTGATCATCGGTACGGACGCCCGTTCCGGTAAGGGCAATTCGGGCTACGGCGACGCCGGCAGCGTCGGGCACGCGGACACCACACTGCTGATGCACATCTCCAAGGACCGGACGAACGCCACCGCGCTGAGCATCCCGCGCGACATGATCACCGACATCCCGGACTGCCCGACGAAGCAGAAGGACGGCTCGAAGAAGGTCATCCCCGGCGAGCAGGGGGTGCGCTTCAACACCAGCCTGGGCCAGGCGGGCCGGGACCCGGGCTGCACCTGGCGCACGGTCGAGAAGATGACCGGGCTGAAGATAAACCACTTCATGATGGCCGACTTCAACGCGGTCAAGGAGCTGTCCAACGCGGTGGACGGTGTCGAGGTGTGCGCCGGCAAGGACATCAACGACCCGAAGTCGCATCTGCATCTGAAGGCCGGACGGCACATCGTCAAGGGTGAGCAGGCGCTGGCGTTCGTCCGTACCCGGCACGCGGTCGGTACGGGCAGCGACCTGAGCCGGATCGAGCTTCAGCAGCAGTTCCTCAGCGCGCTGATCCGGAAGCTGAAGTCCGACGCCTTCAGCAGCCCCGGCAAGCTCTATGACGTCAGCCAGGCGGCGACCAGGGCGCTGACCGTCGACACGGGTATCGGCACGGCGAGCAAGCTGCTGGACTTCGGCAATGACCTCAAGCGGGTCGACATCAACCGGATCACCTTCGCCACGGTGCCGGTGCTGGACAACCCCAAGGACCCGGCCACCGTCATCCTGAACCCGGCCAAGGCCGATCCGCTGTTCGCGATGGTGCGGGCGGACCACGCGCTGGCCAAGGGCAAGAAGGGCAAGGGCAAGGGCAAGAAGCCGGTGCAGAAGGCCGCGCCGGGGCTCGTCCGGGTCGATGTGAGCAACGGCGGCGGGCCGATCGGCTCGGCGCAGGAGACCGTGGACTGGCTCCAGAACATCAAGGGCGCCCAGCTGTCCACCAACGCCGGCAACGCCCCGGCGAAGCTGTCCGCCACGCGTCTCGAATACGCCCCCAACCAGGCCGACCAGGCTGCGACGCTGGCGGACTGGATGGGCCTGCCGAAGAGCGCGCTGAAGAAGTCCTCGCAGGACGCCGGTGACCGGGTACCGATGAAGCTCGTCCTCGGCAAGGACTTCAAGGCACCGGGCACGCCGATCACGGCGCCGACCGAAACCCCGGACGGGGTGCAGAACGTCAATGCGGATGACAAGAACGTCTGCGCCAAGTAACCCGCGCGGAATCCGCCCGGCCGCCTGCGCAGGCGCCGGGCGCACCACGCAATGGACAACGGGGAGAGGGCCCAATGCGGCAGAGCAGTGTGCGTGGTGACAGATCGCGGCGGCGTGGCCGGACGGACGCGCAGGAGCTGGGCTGGGACGACAGCCTGTACGAGGACAAGGGGCTGCCGCCGGACTCGCCCGGCTGGACGCCGCCGGAGGGCGGTGAGCCGGCCGGCGACGACGAGGTGCCCGAGGAGGGCGGCCACCGCAAGGGCGGGCGGCCGCGCCGCCGCAAGGGCCGCAAGGTGCTGCGCTGGACCGCGCTGACGGTCGCCGTGCTGATAGTGGGCGCGGCCGGCGCCGGCTACTGGTACTACGAGCACCTCAATGCCAACCTGCGGAAGGCGCCGCGGTCTTTGGGCGGCGGCGGTCTGAAGAAGCCGGACCCCAACGCCTTCGGGCAGAGCCCGCTGAACATCCTGCTGCTCGGTTCGGACGGCCGGGACAGCAAGAAGAACATCGAGCTGGGCGGCGCCCGGCAGGACGCGGACCGTAAGCCGCTCGCCGATGTCCAGATGCTGGTGCATGTCTCCGCCGACCGCTCCAACATGTCGGTGATCTCCATCCCGCGGGACACCCGGGTGACGATCCCCAAGTGCACCGACCCGAAGAGCCACAAGACGTATCCGCAGACCACCGGACCCATCAACGAGTCCCTCCAGTACGGCGGTCCGGGCTGCACCCTGGCCACCTGGCAGGAGCTGACCGGTGTGTACATCGACCACTTCATGATGGTCGACTTCTCCGGTGTGGTGTCGATGGCCGACGCCATCGGCGGCGTCCCGGTGTGCGTCGACAACAACGTCTACTCGCACGACAGCAAGGGCCACGGCAGCGGTCTGAAGCTCACCAAGGGCACCCACTCCGTCAAGGGCGTCCAGGCCCTTCAGTGGCTGCGCACCCGCTACGGCTTCGAGGACAACACCGACATCGGCCGGGCCAAGGCCCAGCACATGTACATGAACTCGATGGTCCGGCAGCTGAAGAAGGGCACCAAGCTCACCAACCCGGGGCAGCTGCGCGATCTGGCGGAGGCCGCGACCGATGCGCTGACCGTCGACGACGGCCTCGACACCGTCAAGAAGCTCTACGACCTGGGCGGCGACCTCAGCCGGGTGCCGACCAAGCGCATCACGATGGTCACCATGCCCTGGGTGTACGGGCCCGCTGGGGAGTACGTGCTGCCCAAGCCGGGCGATGCGGACGCGACGTTCGCGATGCTGCGCAACGACACCGCGCTCGACGGCAAGGACCGCAAGAAGAAGCCGGCGCCCGAACCGAAGCCGTCAACTCCCAAGAGCGAGCTGAAGGTTGTCGTGCAGAACGGCACCAACAGCACGGTGAACGGCCCCGCCTCGGGCCGGGCGTCCGTGGTCCAGCAGCAGCTGGCGGGCCTCGGCTACACCGCGGCGTCCACCAACACGGTGCTCACCTCCCAGGCCGACACCACCCTCACGTACCACGGCAAGGCCCACCGCGGCGATGCGCTGGCGGTGGCGAAGGCGCTCGGTCTGCCCAAGGGCGCGGTGCGGGAGTCCAGTTCGGCCACCGGTATGCAGCTGGTGATCGGCAACGACTGGCGCAGCGGCGCCACGTACCCGAAGAAGCCGGACGACGGAAAGTCGGCGGACAAGGCTCCGGACAGCGCCGATGCCCTCAACGGCGAGGACACCAAGGCCTGTATGAAGGTGAACCCGGACTACACGTTCTAGGGAGGTCTTCCCGGTCGTGCCGGGCCCGCGTCGCCGCCGGCGGGCGGGCCCGGTCCGGCTATTCGGCCGCCGGGGCCAGTACTGCCGGGCGGCGGCTGGCGATGACCTTCTTGGCGAGGGAGCGGGGGCTGGTGAGGAAGCCCACGCCCCAGGACATGTGCATGGTGGCCAGGGCGAGGGGGATCTGGGCCCGGGCCTTGAGTGAGAGGCCCTTGCCGGCGGGGAGGGAGCCGGCGGTGATGGCCGCGAGGTAGCCGGCGGGGACGACGAGGCCCCAGGGGGTGACGGCCGCGCCGATCACGAGGCCGGCGGCGATGGCGCAGACGGCGGTCGGCGGGGCGAGGTAGCGCAGGTTGATCGAGCCGGCGTGGTAGCGGGCGACGACATGGCGCCACTTGCCGTAGTCCTTGTACTGCTTGGCCAGCGCCTTGATGTTCGGGCGGGGGCGGTACTGGACCTTCAGTTCGGGTGAGAACCAGATCTGGCCGCCGGCCTCGCGGATGCGGAAGTTCAGCTCCCAGTCCTGGGCGCGGATGAACTCCTCGTTGTAGCCGCCCTGCTGTTCCAGGGCCTCGCGGCGGAAGACGCCGAGGTAGACGGTTTCGGCGGGGCCGGCCTGGCCGCCGGTGTGGAAGGCGGCGTTGCCCACGCCGATCCTGGAGGTCATCGCGGCGGCGACCGCGTCCTCCCAGGCGTTCTCGCCCTCGGCGTGCATGATGCCGCCGACGTTGGCCGCGCCGGTCTCCTCCAGGAGGCGTACCGCGGTGGCGATGTAGTTGGCGGAGAGCATGCCGTGGCCGTCGACGCGGACGACGATGGGGTGCCGGGAGGCCTTGATCGCGGCGTTGAGCGCGGCGGGGGTGCGGCCGGTGGGGTTGGGCACGGTCTGCACCCTGGGGTCCTCGCGGACGAGTTCGGCGGCGATCTCGTCGGTACGGTCCGTGGACGGGCCGAGGGCGATCACCACCTCCATCTCGCCGGCGTACTCCTGCTCCAGGATGTGCCGGACCGAATTGCGCAGGTGACGTTCCTCATTGAGCACCGGCATGATCACGGAGACGGCCGGGGGCTGCTGCTGCGGCATGGTTCCTCGGGGGTACGGGCCGTGGCGCGCCGCCAGCGACGGCAGCGCCCGCCGGGAGACTGCAGAATCGCGCCTCACGTTACCGCGTATGGGGGACACCGTCGGACGCAGCCGGGTGGGAGGGCGCCCGATGCCCGGCGTGTGGGGCTTTGCAGCAGATCGTATCGCCCTATGGTGTCCTCGCCGCCTTCGTCCCCACCCGTCCGTTCCCGACCGCTCCCCCGCCGGGCGCCGCTCCTGCCCGGCCAGCCGCGGAGGTGTCCCCCGTGACCGCGCCGTTCCGCTCCCCCCGCCCGGCCCGGCGCCCGGCTGCCCGGCCCGAGCCGCGCCGTCGGCCGGGGCGGCGGTGGGGGCTGCGGATCGGGGCCGCGGTCTCCGTGCTGCTGCTGGGGGCGAGCGGGGTGGGGCACGCGATGGTCACGGGCGTGGAGAGCGGTATCGGGCGGGTGGACGCCTTCCAGGGGATGAGTGACCGGCCCGGGGGCGGCGACGGGCTGAACTTCCTGGTGGTCGGGACGGACGGGCGGGACAGGCTCACCGAGGCGGAGAAGGCGACGTACCACCTGGGGGGCGCGCCCTGTCACTGCACCGACACGCTGATGCTGGTGCATCTGTCCGCCGACCGGGACCGGGCCAGCGTCGTCAGCCTGCCGCGTGACTCCTACGCCGAGGTCCCCGCGCACACCGACGCGGTGACCGGCAGACCGCGTCCGCAGCGCGCCATCAAGCTGAACGCGGCGTATGCGGAGGGCGGCCCCAGCCTGACGGTGCGGACCGTGGAGCACATGACGGGGGTGCATATCGACCACTATCTGGAGGTCGACTTCACCAGCTTCATGCGGACGGTGGACGCGGTCGGCGGGGTGGAGATCTGCACCGCCCGGCCGCTGCACGACAGCTATACGGGCCTGTCCCTGCCGGTCGGCAAGACGCAGCTCAACGGCGGTCAGGCACTCCAGTACGTGCGCTCGCGGCATATCGACGGCTCCGCCGACCTCGGCCGGATGCAGCGCCAGCAGCGCTTCCTGGCCGCCCTCATCCACAAGATCACCTCCTCCGGAGTGCTGATGAACCCGATCCGCTTCAAGGACGTCGCCGACACGATGCTGAAGTCCGTACGCGCCGACTCCGGCTTCGGCGCCAACGACCTGGTCGACCTGGGGCAGGCGATGCGCGGCTTCACCCCGTCGTCCTCGGAGTTCACCTCCGTACCGCTGGCCGATCTGGCGCAGCCGGTGCCGGGCGTCGGCTCGACGGTGCGGTGGGACCCGGTGGCGGCGCCCAGGCTCTTCCAGGCGATCCGTGAGGACCGGCCGATCGCGGTGCACCACGCCCGCAAGGAGCCGCGGGCCACCGTCGTCGACGTACCGCCGGGCCGGATCCAGGTGCGGGTCAGCAACGGCAGCGACCGGGCGGGGCTGGGCGCGGCGGTGGCCAGGGAGCTGCGGGCCACCGGGTTCGCCACGGTCGGTGTCCCCGGCAACTCCACCATCGGCAAGGTGGGCCGTACGGTCATCGCCTACGACCCGCGCTGGGACCGCTCGGCGCGCTCGCTGGCGGCGGCGCTGCCGGGTGCCGAGCTGCGGCCGGTGGCCGGGCAGGGGCCGGTGATGCAGGTGACGGTCGGCCGGGACCATACGGCGGTCAACCGGGTGCGGGCCGAGGAGCCGGACCGGAAGCCGGGCGGGATCGCGGCGATCACCGGCGATGAGGCCGTGTGCCCATGAGCGAGCGCGGTGCGGGAGTCGTCGAGTGGTGTGTGCCGCGCGGGTGCGGGGCCGGGCGCAGTGAGGTTTCGGTATGAGTGTTCCCGCGCCGCGGCGCACCGCGCCCCGGCCGCCCGTGCGCCGGCCGGAGGCCCGTCACTCCGCCCGCCGGGCCGTGGTGGCGGTCGCGGCGATGTGTCTGGTGGCGGCGACCGCCGCGGCGGCCCAGCCGACGCCGGACGCCCCGACGGGCTGTGGGGACCTGGTGCGCGGTCAGCTGTGTCTGCGCGGTCCTGTGGGGTCCGACGGGATCTATGCGGCGACCTACCGGCGGCAGGGGGCGGCGGCCGGCCTCCGCGAGATCACCGTGCGGCTGGGCTATCAGCGCAAGAACGCCCGGATCACGGCGTTTCCGGGCTGGTTCGGCACCCGGCGGACGCGGGGTGGCGCGGTCGGGCTGAGCGGCCGGGTGGAGATGCTGTCGGACGAGTGCATCCGGGGCGTGATGGAGCGCGGGGAAACGGTCTATGTCACCAAGTGGAGCTGCAACTGATGTCCGGGATGCCCGGACTTTCGTGAAAGGTGCGCATCGTGTGGCAGGTTGTGCTGGGCATCACCCCCACCACGGTGACGCTCTTTCTCCTCGCGGCGCTGGGCGTGGCGGCGGGCTTCGCGGTGTGGGCCACCCGTGCCCCGGCCGGCGGCGCCCCGCGCACCACCGCACGGCTGTTGCTGGCGGGCTGGCTGCTGCTGCTCCTGGTGGCGACGCTGGCGCCGGCCCAGCCGATCGGCTCGGGGGACGCGACGGTGTGGTGGCGGCCCGGTGAGGGGCTGTTCGACCTGGGCGCCCAGCTGGAGCCGGGGGAGCTGACGATGCTGGTGCGGCGGCAGACCGCCAATGCCGCACTGTTCGTGCCGGCGCCGCTGCTGCTGCGGTTCGCCGCGCCGGGTACGTCGGTGGCCGCCGCGTTCCTGATGGGGGTGGGGCTGTGCCTGGCGATCGAGACGGCGCAGCTGCTGATGAGGGCGGGGCGGATCGCCGATATCGACGATGTGCTGTGCGCGGCGGCCGGCACCGTGGTCGGCGCCGGCCTGGCGCTGCTGGGACAGCTGGCGGTGGCCGCTATGCGTCGTCGAGGCCTTCCGCGGCGCGCCGTTCGCGCAGTTCCATGATGGCGCGGCGCCGGGCGAGGCGGTGCGTACGGCGGATCTGCGCCTCCTGGTAGCGGCGCTGGTCCCGTTCGGTCTCGGGGAGCACCGGCGGCACCCGGCGCGGTTTGCCGTGTTCGTCGACGGCGGCGAAGACGAGATAGGCGGAGCCGACCTGCTGGGGCGGGCTGGATTCGTTCCAGCGCTCGGCCAGGACCCGTACGCCGACCTCCATCGAGGAGCGGCCGGTCCAGTTGACCTGGGCGCGGACATGCACGAGGTCGCCGATCCGGACCGGTTCGAGGAAGGCCATCTCGTCCATGGAGGCGGTGACCGCCGGTCCGCCGGAGTGGCGGCCGGCCACCGCGCCCGCCGCGTCGTCGACCAGCTTCATGATCACGCCACCGTGCACCGTCCCGAGGAGGTTTGTGTCGCCGGCCGTCATGATGTGGCTGAGTGTGATGCGGGACACGGAGGTGGGCTTGCCCAGGAGCTCACCGTCGGGGTCGTGGGTGACGAGTTCGGTCATGCAGCCAGCGTAAGCGGGGACCGCGGGGCGCCTGCGCACTCGTGGGGTGACACAGGTCTCCCGAGGTACGTGAGTCATGTCTCCCGGCCGACGCCGGAAACCTTCCGGAATGAATGCTTCCGGTCGCCGCGTCGGGATGGTCACGGCCCCTTCAGATATGGGGCGGAAGGCCGCCGTAGCTTTGCATCAGCTCTGCAACAGCCCTGGCCCGATCCGGCACCCGCCCTATTGGAGGGCACCTCGGGCCGTGCACACTTCCCCGTATGAATGAGTGGCCCAATGGGTGGTCCGGCGACCAGAGCGGCAACCGGTACGGACGCGGCAGCGGCAGCGCCCAGCCGGAGGGAGCGCGCGCCATGCCCCAGGTGCGGCGCGACACAGCCCCCGGCTATCAGCGGCAGGAGCCTCCGCTCCCGCCGTCGATGTCCCCGCGCAGGGGCGCGACCGTGCCGCCGCAGCAGTCCCAGGGCTACGACGACGGATATGACGACGGTTACAACACCGGCCAGGTCTACGGCGGCGGCCGGGGCCACGGCGGCGGTGACGACTACGACGACGGCTACGGCGGCCGCCCGCGCCCCCGCTGGGGCCGGCGCATCAAGTGGACCGTCATCACCCTCGTCACGGTGCTGCTGGTCGCCTCGGTCGCCACGTACTTCTGGGCCGACGGCAAGCTCCGCCGCCAGGTCGACCTGAGCAAGGTCATCGACCGGCCGGAGGAGGGCGACGGCACCAACTACCTGATCGTCGGCTCGGACAGCCGCGAGGGCATGTCCGCCGAGGACAAGAAGAAGCTGCACACCGGCTCGGTCGACGGCAAGCGCACCGACTCCATGATGATCCTGCACGACGGCAGCAACGGCCCGACGCTGATATCCCTGCCGCGCGACTCCGACGTGGAGATACCGTCCTTCGTCGGCTCGGACTCCGGCAAGAAGTACCCGGGCACCGGGCGGCACACCAAGCTCAACACGCCCTACTCGGAGGACGGCCCCGAGCTGCTGGTACGCACCGTCGAGTTCAACACCAAGCTGCACATCGACCACTACGTCGAGATCGGCTTCGCCGGGTTCGCCAACATCGTGGACGCCATCGGCGGCGTCGAGATGAACATCCCCAAGGCGTTCAAGGACAAGTGGTCGGGCGCCGACTTCCCGGCGGGCAAGCAGACCCTCAACGGCCAGCAGGCGCTCGCCTTCGTCCGCACCCGGCACGCCTTCTCCGGCAGTGACCTGGACCGTACGAAGAACCAGCAGAAGTTCCTGTCCGCGCTGGCCAGCCAGACCGCCACGCCCGGCACGATCCTCAACCCGTTCAAGCTCTACCCGACGATGGGCGCCGGCCTGGACACCCTCATCGTCGACAAGGACATGAGCCTGTGGGACCTGGGTCAGATGTTCTTCGCGATGAAGGGCGTCACCGGCGGGGAGGGCAAGTCGATGAACATGCCGGTCTCCGGCTCCACCGGCGGCAACCTGGTCTGGGACAAGGCCAAGGTTCAGCAGCTGGTCCAGCAGTTGAACAACGACGAGAAGGTCACGGTCGACTAGAAGACGGGACCAGTCGAACGCGTATGACTTACAGGGTTGGGCCTCAGTGGCGAACTGAGGCCCAACCCTGTAAGTCCGCAGGAAGCGACGCTCGCGATATTCGCTGCAGCCCCGCCCCCTAGGGCTTCGTAACCCTTAGCGCTCGTTGACGGCCCAGCCTTCGTAACCGCAATCCCATATCTTGCCCGTGCTCTTGTCCCCTACACAGGCTCGGAAGTGTACGGTTACACCCTTCGGGATGCCGCTTTCATGCTGGGTACAGTCCCCATTGCCGCCCGAAGCCCAGATGGTTTTAGAGCCTCCACGCCACCGGTACTTCCCCACACCGGAATGGTGTCCGGCGACCTGGTCACAGACCACCTGGACACCCTTCCTTATGGAGTAGAAGTCGGCGGAAGACCAGCCATTCTCGCTGTACACCGTATCGCCCGGCTCGGCCGAAGCAGGACCGATGAGTGATGTGGCAGTAATGGCAGCGACTACGCCTGCAACCGCCGCAGAGTAACCAAGTGCGCGACGCACTATTCCTCCCCCAAAAAAGAAATCACAAGGGAAATTTCGCGAGGAATATTCCCCACCCGCATTTAGCTTCACCCTACACCCGGCTCAAGACTCACTCCCAGCACTTTATGATCGGTTCGTCTTGTTTCGAGTTGGTATCGGCGAGTTTTCCATCCCGAGCTGCACGAGAGAACTTTCGGCGAGGATCTCGTCGGCGGTCGCGGTCCAGGTGAAATGCTTCGCTTCCGCGTTCCGTGAGGGCATGTGGCCGCGGATCCGCGTGACCGGGGCGTGGGCGCCGGAGAACGTGCGGTGGCGGACGGACCTCAAGCCCATACGGAAGGCCCCCGGCACAACGCTGGGGGCCTTGTCGTCCGTACCGGCCAACCGAGAGTCGATCACGACTTCCGGAGCGCCCGACGGGGTAGCTGACCTGCGGAAAACCTACTGCGGCAGGTTGCGCGCCATGACGATGCGCTGCACCTGGTTGGTGCCCTCGTAGATCTGGGTGATCTTGGCGTCCCGCATCATCCGCTCCAGCGGGTAGTCACGGGTGTAGCCGTAGCCGCCGAGCAGCTGGACGGCGTCGGTGGTGATCTCCATGGCCGCGTCGGAGGCGTAGCACTTGGCCGCGGCGCCGAAGAAGGTGAGGTCCTCGCCCTTGCCGCCGGCCGATATCCGCTCGGAGCGGGCGGCCGCGGCGTAGGTCAGCTGACGGGCCGCCTCCAGCTTCATGGCCATGTCGGCGAGCATGAACTGCACGCCCTGGAAGTCGCCGATCGGCTTGCCGAACTGCTTGCGCTCCTGGACGTAGCCCTTGGCGTAGTCCAGCGCGCCCTGTGCGATGCCGAGCGCCTGGGCCGCGATGGTGATGCGGGTGTGGTCCAGGGTCTGCATGGCGGTGGCGAACCCGGTGCCCTCCGCGCCGATCATGCGGTCGGCGGGGATCCGGACGTTGTCGAGGTAGACCTCGCGGGTCGGCGAGCCCTTGATGCCGAGCTTCTTCTCCGGGGCGCCGAAGGAAACGCCCTCGTCGCCCTTCTCGACGACAAAGGCCGAGATGCCCTTGGAACGCTTCTCGGGGTCGGTGACGGCCATCACCGTGTAGTACTCGCTGACACCGGCGTTGGTGATCCAGCGCTTCACACCGTTGAGGACGTAGAAGTCGCCGTCCCGTACGGCCCGGGTCTTCATGCCCGCCGCGTCCGAACCGGCGTCCGGCTCGCTCAGGCAGTACGAGAACATCGCGTCGCCCGAGGCGAGCGGGCCCAGGTACTTCTTCTTCAGCTCCTCGGAGCCGGAGAGGATCACCGGCAGCGAGCCGAGCTTGTTGACGGCCGGGATCAGGGAGGACGACGCACAGACCCGGGCGACCTCCTCGATGACGATGACGGTGGCCAGCGCATCGGCGCCGGCACCGCCGTACGCCTCGGGGACGTGCACCGCGTGCAGGTCGTTGAGGGTCAGCGCGTCACGCGCCTCCTGCGGGAAGCGGCCCTCCTCGTCCACCTCGGCGGCGAACGGCGCGATCTTCGCCTCGGCGAGCGAGCGCACCGACTCGCGGAGCATGTCGTGCTCCTCCGACGGCCGGTACAGATCGAAATCAGCGGTTCCCGCCAAGGTCTCTCACTCCCCTGTGAGCTAAGTGCAACTGCAATGTGCTAACTACCGTTAAGTAACCCGTTTCCTCTCCGGATTCTAGGCGCCGGACCCGGCCTGCGGATACGTGAGGTTGCCGACAGTTACGCACCCGCCCGGGCATGCCCGGAGGAGGCCGTTCACCGCCCGACTATGCTCGGTCAGCGCCGTTTTCCCCGTCAGCGTCTGGAGCGTCCATGGCCCTCAAGATCACCGTGATCGGCACCGGGTACCTCGGTGCCACGCACGCCGCGGCCATGGCCGAGCTGGGCTTCGAGGTGCTGGGGCTCGACGTGGTCCCCGAGAAGATCGAGATGCTCCAGCGCGGCCAGGTCCCGATGTACGAACCGGGCCTGGAGGAGCTGCTGCGCCGCCACGTCGCCGGGATCGAGGGCTCCACCGGCCGGCTGCGCTTCACCACCTCCTACGAGGAGATCTGCGCGTTCGGCGATGTGCACTTCGTCTGTGTGAACACTCCGCAGAAGCACGGTGAGTACGCCTGCGACATGTCGTACGTGGAGCGCGCCTTCGGCTCGCTGGCGCCGCATGTACGGCCGGGTGCGCTGGTGGTCGGCAAGTCCACGGTGCCGGTGGGCAGCGCGGCCCGGCTCGCCGAACTGCTGCCCGACGGGGTCGAGCTGGCCTGGAACCCGGAGTTCCTGCGCGAGGGCTTCGCCGTCGACGACACCCTGCACCCGGACCGGATCGTGGCCGGCGTGGCCGGCGAGCGCGCCGAGGAACTGCTGCGCGAGGTGTACGCCACGCCGATCGCCGAGGGCTCGCCGTTCATCGTCATGGACTACCCGACGGCCGAGCTGGTGAAGACCTCCGCCAACTCCTTCCTGGCGACGAAGATCTCCTTCATCAACGCGATGGCGGAGGTCTGCGAGGCCGCCGACGGCGATGTGGTGAAACTGGCCGAGGCCATCGGGCACGACGAGCGGATCGGCAAGAAGTTCCTGCGGGCCGGCATCGGCTTCGGCGGCGGCTGCCTGCCCAAGGACCTCCGGGCCTTCATGGCACGCGCCGGTGAACTCGGCGCCGACCAGGCGCTGACGTTCCTGCGCGAGATCGACTCGATCAACATGCGGCGCCGCGGCCACATGGTCGAGCTGACCCGGGACGCGGTCGGCGGCGGCTTCCTCGGCAAGCGGGTCGCCGTCCTCGGCGCCACCTTCAAGCCGGACTCGGACGACGTACGCGACTCCCCCGCGCTCAACGTCGCCGGCCAGATCCACCTCCAGGGCGGCCAGGTCACCGTCTACGACCCGAAGGGCATGGAGAACGCCCGGCGGATCTTCCCGACGCTGGCCTACGCGGACAGCGCGCTGGAGGCCGTGCGCGGCGCGGATGCGGTGCTGCACCTGACGGAGTGGCGCGAATTCCGCGAACTGGACCCGGCGGTCCTGGGCGAGGTAGTCGCCGAACGCCGCATCCTGGACGGCCGCAACGCCCTCGACCCCCAGCTGTGGCGCAAGGCGGGCTGGACTTATCGGGCCCTGGGGCGCCCGTCCGCGTAGCGGTTCTTGCCCCACGTTGTCGGCTTTCCCGCCGTGTGGGTTTGCCGCCGTTGCGCCTGGCGGCGGGCGTGGGTTTGTCGGGTGCGGTGCCGCTCCTCCGGACTTCGTCCTGCGGCGCGGCCCCTCCCGTGAGTGGGTGGTAGAGGCCGGTGGGGGTGCACGTGATCTCTTACGTGCACCCCCACCGGCCTTTCCCTTCCCCACAACGGGAGGGGACGGGCCGGAGGGGCCTTGTTTGTGGACGTAAAGCGAAGCAGTCCACAAACAAGGCGCCGGAGGTCCGTCACCGCACCCGACAGCCCCGCGCAGCGGCACAGCCCGCCGCAGGCGCAACGGCGAACAACCACCACGGCGGGACAGCCAAAAACGTGGGAAGGCCCCCCAACGCGTGGGAAGGTAAGGGGCATGAGCCTCATCACGTTCGGTGTTGTCGTACTGGACTGTCCCGACCCGCGGGCGCTCGCCGGGTTCTACGCAGAGGTGCTCGACTGGCGGGTGACCGGAGGGGACGGCGACTGGGTCGAGGTGGCCGGGCCGGACGGGCGCGTGCTCGCCTTCCAGCGGGCCGAGGGCTACCGGCCGCCGCAGTGGCCGGGCCAGGACGTGCCCCAGCAGTTGCACCTCGACTTCGACGTACCGGCGTCGCGGATCGACGAGGCCGAGCACAAGGTTGTTGCGCGCGGCGCCAAGCTCGTCCAGCACGACGAGGGCGTGCGCGACTTCCGGGTCTATCTCGACCCGGCCGGGCACCCGTTCTGTCTCTGTCTGAAGTAGCCCCGCCAGGGGCAACGGCGGGACGAGGCACGGCGGGAAAGCGACTACGTGGGAAGGCCGTCGAGCGCAGCGATCGTGGCGTGGGACGGGCCGCGCCGCTGCTGCTCCTCGCGTGCGACGTCCTCCGCGGCGCGCAGTACCCGCACCGCGTTCTGCCATGTCAGCTTGGCCAGGTCGGTCTGTGACCAGTTGCGGTCGAGCAGTTCGGCGATCAGGTTCGGGTAGCCGGCGACATCGTCGAGGCCGTCCGGGGTGAAGGCGGTGCCGTCGAAGTCGCCGCCGATGCCGAGGTGGTCGATGCCGGCGACCTCGCGCATATGGTCGAGGTGGTCGGCGACGGTGGCGGCGGTGGCCTTCGGTCGCGGGTTGGCGGCTTCGAAGGCGCGGTGGACCGCCATCCCGGCCTCGGTGGTGTCGAGGTGGTGCAGGCCGTGGGCGCGCATGTTCTCGTCCGCGCGCCGGGTCCACTCGACGGCCTCGGGGAGGACGAACTTCGGTACGAAGGTGGCCATCGCGACGCCGCCGTTGGCGGGCAGCTGGGCCAGCACGTCGTCGGGGATGTTGCGGGGGTGGTCGCAGACCGCGCGGGCGGAGGAGTGCGAGAAGATCACCGGCGCGGTGCTCACGCGCAGCGCGTCGCGCATGGTGTCGGCCGAGACGTGCGAGAGGTCGACCAGCATCCCGCAGCGGTTCATCTCGCGGACGATCTCCTCGCCGAAGGCCGACAGGCCCTGGTGGCGGGGCTCGTCGGTCGCGGAGTCGGCCCAGTCGATGGTGTTGTTGTGGGTGAGGGTCATATAGCGCACGCCCAGCTGGTGCAGTGCGCGCAGGGTGGCCGGGGAGTTGTTGATGGAGTGGCCGCCCTCGGCACCCATGAGGGAGGCGATCCGGCCCTCCGCGCGCGCCGCCTCCATGTCGTCGGCGGTCAGTGCGAGGCGCAGCTCGCCGGGGTGGCGGGCGACCAACTGCCGTACCACATCGATCTGTTCGAGGGTGGCGCTGACCGCCGTATCGCCCGCGTAGTCGGCGCGTACGTAGACCGACCAGAACTGCGCGCCGACGCAGCCGGCCCGCAGCCGCGGCAGGTCGGTGTGCAGATGCGCGGACTGGTCGGTGGCGATGTCGCGGCGGTCGAGGTCGTAGCGGACCTGCTCGCGCAGTGCCCAGGGCAGGTCGTTGTGGCCGTCGACGACGGGCCAGCGGGCGAGCAGGTCCCGGGCGGTGTCCCGGGAGGAGCTCACTTGGCGCCGCCGAAGCCGAAGCCGTCGGGGTTGGCGACCTTGGTGCGCAGCCGCTTGCCCTTCTCGGTGGCCTGCTCGTTCAGTTCCTGCTGGAAGTCCCGCATCCGGCCGAGGAGTTCGGTGTCGTGGGCGGCGAGCATCCGGGCGGCGAGCAGTCCGGCGTTGCGGGCGCCGCCGACCGAGACGGTGGCGACCGGCACCCCGGCCGGCATCTGCACGATGGACAGGAGGGAGTCCATACCGTCCAGGTACTTGAGCGGTACGGGGACGCCGATGACCGGGAGCGGGGTGACCGAGGCGAGCATGCCGGGGAGGTGGGCGGCTCCCCCGGCGCCCGCGATGATCACCTTCAGGCCGCGGTCGGCGGCGTCCTCGCCGTACGCGACCATCTCGCGCGGCATGCGGTGCGCGGAGACGACATCGACCTCGTGGGGGATCTCGAACTCGGCGAGGGCCTGGGCGGCGGCCTCCATGACGGGCCAGTCGGAGTCGGAGCCCATGACGATGCCGACCACGGGGGAGCTGGTAATCATTCGGTGATCGTTCCTCGCAGGTAGCCGGCGGCGTGTGCGGCGCGCTCGCGCACATCCGCCAGGTCGTCGCCGTAGGTGTTGACGTGTCCGACCTTACGGCCGGGCTTGACGTCCTTGCCGTACATATGGATCTTCAGCTGCGGGTCCCGTGCCATGCAATGCAGATACGCGGTGTACATGTCGGGGAAGTCGCCGCCGAGGACGTTGGCCATCACCGTCCAGCGGGCGCGCGGGCGCGGGTCGCCGAGCGGGAGGTCGAGCACGGCACGGACGTGGTTGGCGAACTGCGAGGTGATCGCGCCGTCCTGGGTCCAGTGGCCGGAGTTGTGCGGGCGCATGGCGAGCTCGTTGACCAGGATGCGGCCGTCGGCGGTCTCGAAGAGCTCGACGGCCAGGTGGCCGACGACGTCGAGCTCCTTGCCGATCCGCAGCGCCAGCTCCTGGGCCTGGCCGGCGAGCTCGGGGGCGAGGCCGGGTGCCGGTGCGATCACGGTGTCGCAGACGCCGTCGACCTGGATGGACTCCACGACGGGGTAGGCGACCGCCTGGCCGTGCGGGGAGCGGACGATATTGGCCGCCAGCTCGCGGGTGAAATCGACCTTTTCCTCCGCAAGGACGGGTACCCCGGCGCGGAAGGGCTCCTGGGCCTCCTTGGAGGATCGTACGACCCAGACTCCCTTGCCGTCATAGCCCCCGCGGACGGTCTTGAGGACCACCGGGAAACCGCCGAGGCGCTCCGCGCCGCCCCCGCTGATCTCGGCCGCGAAGCGCTCCACATCGGCCGGGTCGGAGACGATGCGGTGGCGCGGGCACGGGACGCCGATCGCGTCCAGCTTGGCGCGCATCACCCCCTTGTCCTGGGCGTGCCGCAGCGCCTCGGGGCCGGGCCGCATCGGGATGCCGTCCGCCTCCAGGGCCCGCAAGTGCTCGGTGGGGACATGCTCGTGATCGAAGGTGATCACATCGCAGCCCCGCGCGAAGGCACGCAGCGTGTCCAGGTCGCGGTAGTCGCCGATGACGACATCGCTGACCACCTGGGCCGCCGAATCCTGCGGAGTGTCGCTGAGGAGCTTGAACTTGATGCCGAGGGGGATACCCGCCTCGTGGGTCATACGGGCGAGCTGACCGCCGCCCACCATGCCGACTACCGGGAAAGTCACGCCCCCAGGGTATCTGCACGGCACCGCTGCCCCGACCCCGGCTTGGATGATCCTCTGAAGTCACACGTTCGAAGTGGTGCGGCCGAAGAGCGATGCGGGGCGGCGAGGGGGCCGGAACCGCGCATTAGTGTCGGGTACGGGTGTGCGACGGGTGCCGGGCTCCGGCCCGGCCAAGGGGAGGCCGGATGGAGCACGGCGGCATAGCGAGGGGCGTCAGGTCAGGGGTGATCGCCGTGGCGGTCGCCGGACTGCTGATCGCCCTGCACTCCGTTTTCAGCCAACTCTCCGCGCCGAAGGTCTTCGGCGCGGGGGACACCGAGATCGCGGTCTCCGCCGGGGACCGCTTCAGCGTGCGGGTCGCCGACGACCCGGCCGACGGCTACCGCTGGATCATCGCCGACCCCCGCCCCGATCCGCACGTCCTGAAGGCCACCGGCGGGCGCCAGGTCCCCGACGGTGCGCCCCCGACGGGTGACGGGCCCGTCCGCTACCTCGACTTCGAGGCCGTACGTCCGGGCCGCGCGGACTTACGGCTGCTGCGCTGCCGACACTGCGCCGGCGGCGCAGCCGACGAGCCGGGCGCCCGCACCCTCAACTTCCGTGTCCGGGTCGGCTGACCGCCCTGCCCGAAAGGGACGTTGTGCGGAATGGCGCGGAGAGGGGCACCGCCATCCGGGCGTGGTTAGCATGAGGGAGCGGACCAGGGTTGACGGCCGCGAAACCGCCCACGTCGGGGAGCTGAACGATCACCATGAGTGAACGGAGCGCACTACGGTCGAGGCTGGAGGCGCTCATCCGGGAGCTGGTGAAGTTCGGCGCGGTCGGCGGCGCGGGCGTCGTGGTCAACTTCGCGGTCTTCAACCTCGTACGGCAGCTGACCGAGGTGCCCGTCGTCCGGGCCAGCATCATCGCGACGATCGTGGCCACCGGCACCAACTACCTCGGCTACCGCTACTTCACCTACCGCGACCGCGACAAGCGGGGCCGCACCAGAGAGCTGACGCTCTTCTTGCTGTTCAGCGCGGCCGGCCTGGTGATCGAGAACGGTCTGCTCTACGTCGCGACGTACGGGTTCCACTGGGACAGCCCGCTCCAGAGCAACTTCTTCAAGTTCCTCGGCATCGGCGTCGCCACGCTCTTCCGCTTCTGGTCCTACCGCACCTGGGTCTTCCGTACGCTGCCGGCGCGTGAGGCGATAGAGACCGCGGAGTCCTTCCTCGCCGACGGGTCGCAGCAGCCGCGCAGCGGCTCCCGCAAGTAGCCGGCGCGCACGCTCCCGCCGCGCCTCAGGCGTCGGGGGCCGGCTCCGCCTCGCGGGCCAGGAAGAGCGCGAAGATCGGCGGGTGCTGCTGGAGCAGCTCCAGCCGCCCCCCGTCGGCCTCCGCCAGGTCCCGGGCGACGGCCAGCCCGAGTCCGGTGGAATTGCGGCCCGAGACGGTCCGTTCGAAGACCCGTGAGCCGAGGTCGGCCGGGACTCCTGGCCCGGCGTCGGTCACCTCGACGACCGCCTGGTTGCCGGTGACGCGGGTACGCAGCGCGACCGTCCCGGCGCCGTGCATCAGCGAGTTCTCGATCAGCGTGGCCAGCACCTGGGCGACCGCGCCCGGTGTGCCGACGGCCCGCAGGCCCTTCTTGCCGGAGCGGACGATGGCCCGCCCGGCGCTGCGGTAGGCCGGCCGCCACTCCTCGATCTGCTGCTTGACGACCTCGTCCAGGTCGAAGGCGACCGCGGAGCCGGTGCGCGGGTCACGGGAGTTGGTCAGCAGCCGCTGGACGACATCGGTCAGCCGCTCCACCTGGGCCAGCGCGATGGTGGCCTCTTCCTTCACGGTGTCCGGGTCGTCGGTGACGGTGATCTCCTCCAGCCGCATGGACAGCGCGGTCAGCGGCGTCCGCAGCTGGTGGGAGGCGTCGGCGGCCAGCCGCCGCTCGGCGGTGAGCATCCGGGCGATCCGCTCGGCGCTGGCGTCCAGCACATCGGCGACCCGGTCCAGTTCCTGGACGCCGTAACGCCGGTGGCGCGGGCGGGGGTCACCGGAGCCGAGCCGTTCGGCGGTCTCGGCGAGGTCGGTGAGCGGGGCGGTCAGCCGGCGGCCCTGGCGGACGGCCAGCACCACGGCCGCGAGGATCGCCAGCAGCGCCACGGCCAGGATGACCAGCAGCGTCCGGCCGATCTCCGAGCTGATCGTGGAGCGGGACTCCTGGACGGTGACGGACTCACCGCGGTCGCCGTGCACCGTCGACTCGATGACCTCGCCCGCCGGACGGTGCCCGATCTCGATGGGCGCCTTGCCGGGCACCTTGATCTCGGCGTGCCGCTTGGCGGTGATCTGCTCGGACAGCACATCCGGGGTGATCTTCTCGCCGCTGCCGAGCCGGCTCTCCACTATGCCGACGAGCCGGACCGCCTCGGACGCCACGCTCTCCTGCGCACCGGCCTGGATCGTGCGGGTCTCGACGATGACGAGCGAGACACCGAAGACGGCGATCACGACGAGCACCACGGCGAGCGTGGAGTTGATCAGGCGGCGGCGCACGGGCTCCTGGCTCTTTCAGCTTTTTTCGAAACGGAAGCCGACACCGCGGACGGTGGCGATGTAGCGGGGGTTGGCGGCGTCGTCCCCGAGCTTCTTGCGCAGCCAGGAGATGTGCATGTCGAGCGTCTTCGTGGAGGACCACCATGTGGTGTCCCAGACCTCGCGCATCAGCTGGTCGCGGGTGACCACCCGGCCGGCGTCCCGTACCAGGACCCGCAGCAGATCGAACTCCTTCGCCGTGAGCTGGAGTTCCTCCTCGCCCATCCAGGCACGGTGCGACTCGACGTCGATGCGTACGCCGTGGGTCGCGGGCGGCTGCTGGGGCTCGGCGGAGGAGCCGCGGCGCAGCAGGGCCCGTACGCGGGCGAGGAGTTCGGCGAGGCGGAAGGGCTTGGTGACGTAGTCGTCGGCGCCGGCGTCCAGGCCGACGACGGTGTCCACCTCGTCGGCGCGGGCGGTGAGCACCAGGATCGGGAAGGAATGCCCTTCGTTGCGCAGCCGGCGGGCGACCTCCAGGCCGTCCATACCGGGCAGCCCCAGGTCCAGGACGACGAGATCGATGTTTCCCTGGACACCGGCGTCGAGCGCCGTCGGTCCGTCCTCGCGCACCTCGACTTCGTAACCCTCGCGGCGCAGTGCGCGGGCGAGCGGCTCCGAGATGGACGCGTCATCCTCGGCGAGCAGTACACGGGTCATGGGCCGATGGTAGTCCGATGTCCCGCGGCCGAGGGGCGGACCAGCACGGATGGCCGACGGCGGACCGTTCCTGCGCCCTCGCCGCCGTGAACTGCCCGCGGTGCGGGCGCACACGGGCGGGCGGGCGCGGTCGTCCGAAGGGGCGCACATGGTTCCCCGCATCGGTGTGAGCGTTGTCTCACCGATGCCGATGGGGACGGATCCAGACGTATGGTGTCCGAAAACGTCCAACGCACAACCCCGGGACCGTGACGGCACTGTCGTCACCGGTCCCTCATTGTGTGCGGGGGCCGGTGACGGCCGGCCCCGGTACACAGTGAATGACCTGTCGACCGGGTCCGTCGCGCGAGCAGCACGGGGGGCGTGGATCCCGGTGTCGGACCGTCCTTGCGGTGCTGCCTCGGCGGTTGTCGAGCGGTGCCGGCCCCCGGGCGTGGGGTGGGCACGGTCCGCGCCGGTGCCGGTCACCCCCCACAGACAGGGCGCGTAGCGGCCTTCGAACGCGTCCCGAGCAGCAAGGAAGCATCATGGCGTCCAGCCTGACGAAGGACGCTGCCCAGCAGGGGAACCCTGTGGACGGCGGCAAGACCTTCTTCGGCCACCCCCGGGGACTGGCCACTCTCTTCATGACCGAGATGTGGGAGCGCTTCAGCTATTACGGCATGCGCGCCCTGCTCGTCGTCTATCTGATCTCCGGCGGCCCGGACGCCGAAAAGGGCGCCCAGGGCGGCGGTCTGGCCATGGATGCGGCCACCGCCTCGGCCATCTACTCCATCTATGTGGCGATGGTCTATCTGCTGGCGATGCCCGGCGGCTGGATCGGCGACCGCATCTGGGGCCCTCGTAAGACCGTCGCCATCGCGGCGGGTGTCATCATGACCGGCCACCTGGCACTGGCCGTACCGGGTCAGGCCGGGTTCTTCGCGGGTCTGGCGCTGGTCGCGATGGGCTCGGGGCTGCTGAAGGCCAATATCTCGACGATGGTCGGCCACCTCTACGACGGTCCCCAGGACCCGCGCCGGGACGGCGGCTTCACCCTCTTCTACATGGGCATCAACATCGGTGCCTTCGCGGCGCCGCTGGTCATCGGCACCGTCGGCCAGAGCGTCAACTGGCACCTGGGCTTCGCGCTGGCGGCGCTCGGTATGGCCCTGGGCCTGGTGACGTTCCTGATCGGCACCCGCCACCTGGACCCGAAGTCCAGCGTCGTGCCGACCCCGCTTCAGTCGCAGGAGCGCGCCACGTGGCTGCGCAAGGGCCTGATCTGGGTCGCCGTCGCCGCGGTCTGCTACGGCGTGATCGGCTTCACCGGTCACTTCACCCTGAACTGGGCACTGATCCCTCTCGCCCTGCTCGGCCTGATCATTCCGATCACGGTCCTGGCGCGCATCAAGCGTGACAAGGAGCTGACCGACACCGAGCAGACCAAGGTCAGCGGCTACATCTGGTTCTTCGTGGCCGCCGCCGTGTTCTGGATGATCTTCGACCAGGCGGGCTCGACGATGTCCGTCTTCGCGGAGACGAAGACGAACGGCGAGGTCTTCGGGATGAGCTTCCCGTCCTCGTGGTTCCAGTCCGTGAACCCGCTGTGGGTCATGGCCCTCGCACCGGTCTTCGCCTGGCTGTGGCTGCGGCTGGCGCGCCGCGACCGCGAGCCGAGCACCACGGTGAAGTTCGCGATGGCGATGTTCTTCATCGGCGCCTCGTTCTTCGTCTTCATCGTCCCGATGATGATGGCCTCGGACGGTTCGAAGGTCAGCCCGATGTGGCTGCTCTCCATCTACATGATCCAGACCATCGGCGAGCTGTGCCTGTCCCCGGTGGGCCTGTCGGTGACCACCAAGATGGCGCCGCAGAAGTACGCCAGCCAGATGCTGGGCGTGTGGTTCCTGGCCGTCACCGCGGGCGACTGCATCACCACTCTGCTGTCCACCGCCGGCGCGGACCTGAGCGGTCCCCCGGTGCTGGCCGTCGAGGCCGGAATGGCGGTGCTGGCCGGTTTCGCGGTGTGGCTGAGCCGCAAGAAGATCGTCGCGCTCATGGGCGATGTCCGCTGACGCGACCCGCAACCATGGAAGGGCCCGGTACGCCGCTGCGGCGTACCGGGCCCTTCCGGTGTTCCGGCGGCCGTTTCCTAGCGGTGCAGCCGCCGCCGCGGGGTGAAGGTGAAGACCGCGCCGCCCAGCAGGATGACCGTGCCGGCGACCAGGCCGAGCGCGGTCAGCGCGCCGTGCTCACTCGCGCCGGTCTCGGCGAGGCCGCCGCCGCTGCCGCTGCCGCCCGAGACACTGGCCGGTCCGGCCGCGCTGCCGCCGGAGGCCGCCGCACCGCCCGGGGAGCCGCCCGTCGCGCCGCCGGAGGTACCGCCCGGCTGCGCCGAGGTGTCCAGGGTGAGCGAGACGCCCGGGTCCTTCTCCGGGGTGCAGGTGGTGGTCGTGCCCAGGGCGTTGACGGTGAGCACGCCCGGGGTCAGCGTGGCCTTGCCGGTGGCGCCCGGCTTGTAGGTGCCCTTCAGATCGGGGATCGCGATCGGGTCGCCCGCCTTGATGGGCCCCGGGTTCGTGGGGCCCGTCACCTTGACCGAGCCCTTGTCCGCGCCACCCAGTTTGACGTCCATGGACGGTTTGACCGAGTCCTTGGGGATGTCCGCCGGGCTGTCCATGACGGACTTCTTGAACTGCACCGTGAGGTCGTAACTGCCGCCTTTCTTCACGGCGTTGATCTGCACCGGCGAGGTCGCCTTCTTGTCCCCGATGGGGGTCTTGCAGGCGTAGGGGACCTTGATCTCCTTGCCCTTGTACGCGGTGCCGTCGGGGTCTCCGCCGCTGCCGCCGGTCGAGCCGCCGCTGCCGCCGGAAGCGCCCGAGGTGCCGGCGCTGGTGCCTCCGTCGGTGGTCCCGCCGTCGGTGCCGCCTCCGGAGGACGTACCCGCTGACGTCGTACCGCCCGACGTGCCGCTGGTCGTGCCGCCCGACGTGCCGCCCGAACTGCCCCCGCCGTCGGTCACCTTGATGGTGACCGCGGGCTTCACCGTCTCCGTGGGCGAGCACTTGGTGTCCGTGGAGATCGGCCGGTTGACGTTGATGTTGTAGAAACCGGGCGTCAGGGTGATCTCACCGGGCTTGTCCAGCTTGAGCTTCCCCGTCATGTCGGACAGCTTCATCGCGCCGCCCTTGGGGATCGGCGGATTCTGCCGCGGTCCCTGCACCGTCAGCTCACCGCTCTGCGCACCCGCCACCTTGAGCGTGCCGGTCGGCTGGACGGTGTTCTCCCCCAGGTCGAGGATGTCGGGGTTCTTCGACGCCGCCTCGACGGTCTTCCAGACCACCGTGATCTCGTCCCCGACCTTCGCGGTCGCGGGCGCGCTGACGTCCACCTTCGTGGTGCCCTCGATCGGTGGCAGCCCCGATATCGGCGGCGGCACACACTTCGTCGCGTACGACACCTCCGCCGCCCGGGCGGTACCGGCCGCGGTCATGATGCCCGCGCCCGCGAGCGCCAGCGCGGCCGCCGAGGCCACCGCGGCTCTCCTCCGTTGCCTCATCACGCAGAACCTTTCGACGTCGGTCGTTCGGTTGATGTGGTGGTGGACGGTGCGGTGTCCGGGGTGAACCACGGCAGCGCGGCGGAGCCGCCGGCCGGCGTGGTGCCACGTCTGCGGGCGGTGCGGGCAGTGCCTGCCGTACGGCGCGGGCGGACCCGGTCCACGAGCGCCATCCCGATGCGGAACACCGCCGTCGGGACCACCAGACACAGCAGCACCCAGAAGAGCGTCACGCCCCAGGGTCTGCCGACCCCCCAGGGCTGCTCGACCAGGACCTTGTCGCCGTACTTGAGGGAGACCAGATAGTCCCCGTGTGCGCCGGCGGCCAGCTCGACCGGCAGCCTGACCTCGGCCTTCTTCCCGGCGGGTACGGTCCCCCGCCACTGCTGCTCCTCCCACTCCGGCGCGAAGACGCCGTGCGAGGTGCCGACCTGGAAGACCGGGTCCTTGGCCGGCGCCGGGCCGAGATTGCCGACCGTGACGATCAGCTCGCGCTGTGGCGGAGCGCCGAACCAGGTCAGCAGGCCGCTGCTGCCGGTCAGCCGCGGCGGGGCGAGCACCGTCAGCCGGCCGCCGGTGCTCTCCTTGGGCAGCGGCGCCACCGGATGGCCCGCGACCCTGAACGCGGCATCCGCGGCGGCCGCCGCACCCGTCACGGTGGCCACATGCACCACACAGGGGCAGGGCTTCGGCGGCTCGGCGACCGGGAGGCGCCGGTGGAAGGTGCCCCGGGCGTCGGTGGTGACGGCCCGGCCGTCCCCGTTCGCACAGGAGTTGGTGCCGCCGATCATGTTCTGTCCGCAGATCAGCAGCGTGAGCAGGGCCTTGGGCCGCCAGCCGCGCCCGGTCACGGTGATGCTGCCGCCTTTTCCTGCCTCCTTCGCGGAGAGCCGGAGGGTGGGGCGGCCGTCGGCCCGTACCGCCGTGGTGGCTGCGCCCGCCGCGGCGGCCGGCAGCAGGGCCAGGGCCAGCGCCGCGCACAGGACCAGTGCGGCCGCGGCCCGCCGCCCGGGCGTGCCGGTGCCGATGCCGACGCCCTTCGCGGTCCACCTGCCGGCCGCCGTCCCCGTCCCGCCGTTCACGCTCGCGCCCCTGACCCCATGCTCGCCAGGTCCCCTGCCGCCCCGGCCGTTCGGCCGCCCACGGGCCGTTGGGGGGTGGCCCGGACGTCCCTCTCCGGTGCGCGGCGGCGCCGCCGTACGGCCACCAGGCCGCCCGTCCCCGCCGCCAGTACGAGCGACGCCCCGGCCACGGCGGCCCACGGGACCGCCGGGTACGAGGCGGTGGCGGAACCGTGCGCTCCGCCCGGTGCCGTCACCGTGAGCGCCACCTCCACCGCGTCCAGGGCGGGTGGGTCCGGCCAGTCCTCGGTCAGGTCGACGCGCTGTCCGGGCCGCAGGGTGACCGGCAGGGTGCGGGCGGCGCGGCGCAGCACCGACCCGAAGATCCCGTCGGCGCGTACCGCAAGCCGCGGTGTGAGTGCCGTGTTGCCGCGGTTGACCAGCGTGTAGCGGATGACCGCCGCGCTCCCCCGCCCGCGTACCGCCACGTTCTCCACGGTCAGCGCGGACAGCGCCGGCCCGGTCACCCGGAGATGGACCGGTACGGCGGTGCGCCGGCCGTCCCTTGCGCCGCTGGTCGCGACGATGGCGCCGGGGCGCTCGCCGGGGGCCGCGGTGGCGGGCACGGTCACCGTGAACGGGACGCTCGCGCGGGTGCGCGGCGGGACCCTGACCTCCGTCGAGGCGAGCGCGAGCCAGGAGCCGGTACCGGAGCCGCGCAGCCGGACGGTGACGGCGTGGCCGGTGGGGTTGCTGAGGGCGAGCCGGTCGTTCAGAACGGCGCCCGGCCCGCCCTCCAGGTAGAAGTACGGGCGGGCCTGCGGGCCGGGTTCGGCCCCGGCCGCGGGCGCGGGCGCGGCGGACCAGCCCCGCTCCGCCGGTGCGGCCGCGGCCGGGGCGGGCCACAGCAGCGCGGCGGCGGTCGCGAGGACCGCACCGCGGAGCGCGGCGCGAGGACGGATCGGCATCGGCGGCTCCTGGTGCGGTGGGTGCCCGCTCCTGCTGCGCACAGCGCGTACGGATGCGTTCACAGCAGGCGCGGACGCTGCGGGACGGACGTGTGCGCGGCAGGCACGGGCGTTGCGGGTCGGGCGTCAGACGCGCTGCCGGTGGCGGGTCAGCCAGAGCACACCGGCCGCACCGGCCAGCAGCACCGTGCCGCCGAAGGTGCCCAGCGCGATCACGGAGTCCGCGGGCCCGGTCCGCGGCAGTTCGCCGCCCGCGGAGCCGCCGGTGGCCGCGCCCCCGGAGCCGCCGCTGCCGCCGGAGCCCTTCACGTCCAGGGTCAGCGAGGGCTTCGGGCTGTTGCTGGGGGTGCAGGTGGTGGTGGTGCCCAGCGCCTTGATGGTGAGGGTGGAGGCGGTGAAGGTGACCTTGCCGCTGCCCTTGGGGGTGTACGTACCGCTCAAGTCGCTGATCTTGATGGGGGTGTTGGCCGGTATCGCCTGGTCGTTGGTCGGCCCGGCGACCGGCACCGTACCGCTCTCCGCCCCGCCCAGCTTGATCAGCGCGCTCGGCTTCATGGCGCCCTTGCCCAGCTCCACGGGGCTGGAGGAGACGCCCTTCTCGAAGGACATCACGAGCTTGTACGCGCCCCCGCTGGGGGTGCTCTTGATGTCGATGGGCGAGACCGCGCCCTTGTTCCCGATCGGTGTCCTGCACTGGTAGTTGACGTCGACGACATCGGCGTGGGCGGCCGGCGCGGTGAACACCACCGCGGCCCCCGCCGCCATCGTCAGGGCGGCGGCGAGGCCGGCCGCCCTGCGCGGACCCCTGCCGTGCGTTGCGTAGAAGCGGGCCACCTTCCATCCCCTTCTCCCGGTGGGCGCACCGCCGCACGTTACTGACGGCACATCAGATTGGCCGCTCAAGGTACGCCGGGGACCTTGCCGAGGGAAGGCACAGCGCAGCTCCGATCGGTACGGACCCGTGGCAGCGGGGGATTTCCGGCCTGCCGGCGCCACGATCCGGCCGTATCCGGCGCCCGGCCGGGGCCTTGCCCGCGGAACGACGAAGCGCGGGTCCGCAGACCCGCGCTCACTCTTTCCCGGCCACCTCGGCCCGCCCGTCAGGACGGTGCGGCAAGCTCCGCCCATACGGTCTTGCCGGCGCCGTCGGCGTTGCGGACCACACCCCAGTCCAGGCACAGCCGCTGCACGATGAACATCCCGTGGCCGCCCGGGCGGCCCGGACGGTGCGGGCTGCGCGGCGCCGGCGCGCCCGTGCCCAGGTCGGAGACCTCCAGCCGCAGCACCTTGGAGGTGCAGCGCAGCCGCAGTTCCTCGGGCCCCTCGGCGTGCAGACAGGCGTTGGTGACCAACTCCGAGACGACCAGCAGCACATCCTCGGCCGCGGCGCGCTGATCGGCGTTGGCGGCCGGCAGCCAGCCCCAGTCGTGCAGGGCCTGCCGGGCGAAGTCACGGGCCCGTGCCACGGCGCCTCGGGTGCCTGCCAGGCGCAGCCGGCGGATCTGGCCCGCCGGCACGGCGGTGGCCGGAACGGCGGCGGAAGCACCGGCGCCGCCCGACTCCGGGCCGAGATCGCCCGGCGGGTACGGCCGGGTGGTGCTCATCAGCGCTTCACCTCACCGATTCGCCTATTCACGGAGAACAGATAACTGACTGATTGCAACGGATTCAGGTGTCTCCTGCCCGACCGGACGGTGAGAACACCCACTTGTTGGGTACGGAAGTTGTGACACGTACTACGTGCCCGGAATGCATCCTTCCGGGCACCGATGTCATGTCAGTCGGCCAACGCCGCATCGAGGGAGTCGTGCACTGTGAAGACCGCCTCCGCGCCGGTGATCTCAAAGACCCGGGCCACCACCGGCTGCATCCCGGCCAAGTGGACCCCACCCCCCTCGGCCTCCGCCTTCAGACGCGCGCCGAGCAGCACATTGAGTCCGGTGGAGTCCATGAACTCAAGGGGTGAGCAGTCGACCACCAGGCGTGCATAGCCGTCGTCGACGCAGCCTTCGAGTGACTCACGCAACAAATCTGCGGTGTGGTGATCAAGCTCACCTGCAACCGTCACGACCGCGCTGGCGCCGTGATGGCGGATCTCGACGTGAAGCCGCCCCCGGCTTGCACTGCCGACCGTCCCGCGGTCCATGCGCGCGCACCCCTCTTGCTGTCTAGACGCCTGGATTGCTCATGACTGCGCTCGTCGAACCCTACGCCTTCCTGACGCGCGCTGGTAGCCGAACAATCCGCATATTGCCCAATATACGGACAACACGCACTTGCCATCTTCAGGCAAAGCCAGGTAGGCGTAGTAAGGACACATTCGAAACGGCCGGCTTTGGAGGCGCCGCACACCGCAGCTTCACGTAGAGGCATCGGCAGCCATATGCCGAGAACGATGGAGGAGACCATGTCACCCCGGCTCGACGAATTGCGCACCGACGACACCCGGCAGCCCGCATCGTCGACACCCCTGTCCGACCCGACCGGGCACATCCCTTCCCAGATGTCCCCTGCCGACACCGAGGCGGCAGGCATCCCTGAGATCGACGACCTGCCCGAGATCCCGCCGTTCGACGAGGTGGGTCCGGTGGACGCGAGGGCTCTGTCCAAGACCCTCTTCGAGCGGCTTGAATCGCTCGAGGAAGGCACCCACGAGTTCGCGTACGTCCGCAATACCCTGGTCGAGCTCAATCTCGCCCTGGTGAAGTTCGCGGCCTCCCGCTTCCGCTCGCGCAGCGAGCCCATGGAGGACATCGTCCAGGTCGGCACCATCGGCCTGATCAAGGCGATCGACCGCTTCGAACTCAACCGTGGGGTCGAGTTCCCGACGTTCGCCATGCCGACCATCGTCGGCGAGATCAAGCGCTTCTTCCGCGACACCAGCTGGTCGGTGCGGGTACCGAGGCGTCTTCAGGAGCTCCGGCTGGACCTCGCCAAGGCCGGCGACGAACTGGCGCAGAAGCTCGACCGCGCCCCCACGGTGCACGAACTCGCCGAGCGCCTCGGCATCACCAATGACGAGGTCGTCGAGGGCATGGCCGCGAGCAACGCCTACACGGCGAGCTCGCTGGACGCCCAGCCCGAGGAGGACGACAGCGAAGGCGCGCTGGCGGACCGCATCGGCTACGAGGATCACGGTCTGGAGGGCATCGAGTACGTCGAGTCCCTCAAGCCCCTGATCGCCGAACTCCCGCCGCGCGACCGCAAGATCCTCTCGCTGCGCTTCGTCGCCAATATGACGCAGTCCGAGATCGGCGAGGAGCTGGGCATCTCCCAGATGCATGTCTCCCGTCTGCTCTCCCGCACCCTCGGACGGCTCCGCAAGGGGCTGATGGTCGAGGAGTGAGGGACCCGCGGTCGTCCGCTGCCGGCCCACCGTGGCCGGCACCCGCCCGCGCAGAGGAGGGCCTGCCCCGGGGTTTCCCGGGACGGGCCCTCCTCTGCTGTGTCGCCCGTCCCCTGCGGGGCCAGAGGGCCTTCCCTAGAAGCCGTCCTCGTTCAACTCCGTGATACCGGCGAAGAAGTAACTCCACATCACCGCGCCCGGGGCATCGGAGTCGACCGCACCCGGCGCAAGGGCATCCATCTCGTCGAGGAAGGCGACCGGCCCGTCCTCGTCCGGGTACGGGTGCCAGCAGGCGTCCATATAGCGGCGTACGCCCTCCAGGACGCGGGTGAAGTGGTCGAGGTCCGGGGAGAGTTGCACGAGGTCGCTGTCGTCCTCCGAGACGATGTGGACGCTGCCTTCGCGGCGGTGCAGATACAGCTCGCCGTGCTCGCTGGAGCCGAGGGTGAGCAGATCGGCGGCCTCCCAGCCGTCCGGTAGGCCGACGCTCTCCAGGGCGTCCTGGTCCGGCGGCGTCATCGTCTCCGCCGGGCACGGCTCGAAGGTCGTCCAGGCGCACGCCCACCACGACGGAAGCCCGACATCGCGCAAATGGGCCCGGCTCGCGGGGTGTTCGAGGGCGGCCGGCAGCTTGTGCTCGGGAGTGCGGACGACGTCGATGGGGGCGAAGGCCGCGTCCAGCCGCGCGGCGGTGAGCGGGCCGGTGGGGGCGGGGGCAGCCGGTATCCGTCCGGGTGTGCCCTCCTCCGAGGAGTCGTGGTCGATCCGGCCGCGCGGCCAGGTGTCCAGCACCGCAGGGTCGGTCTCCAGGAGGGCGAGGCCGCAGGTGTCCGCCACGAGATAGCGCGTCCGGCCGTCCTCACCGACGAGCGCCTTGGCGTCCGCCCATGCCTCGGGCGCGGACAGCTGCCGGTTGGCCAGGTGCTGTTCGTCCTTCGCGTCGTACCGGAAGCGCAGGTCGGCGACGGCTTCCTCGGGCGGGCCCGGCACCTGCGCCCCGGTCTCCAGATCGAGCCAGGTGTTCTCCCAGGCGCCTTTCACCCGGAGCAGCGCACGGCCGTTGTGCCTCTGCCACCCGAGGGTGTTCAGATAGGTCAGATTCGGGTGCGCGGCATACGTCCCGACCGGCCGCCACCACGCCCAGACCGTCCGCCACGGCATCCCCGGCGCGGCGGCCGCGATCCGCTCGGCGTACGCGTCATGGCCCAGCGCCTTCGCCGCGAAGTGCAGCCAGGACGCGAACTCGGCGCGGGAGACCTCCGCGCTGCCGAACACCGCCTCGGCCTGCTGGAAGACCTCGCGGCCCGCGTGCGGCGCGGACGTCATGCCCTCGATGTGTGCCCGCACCGCCGCCCGCCCGGCGTCCAGCAGCAGCGCCGGATCGTCCAGTACCCGGTCCGTCAGCGCGGCCCGTTCCTCCACCCCGTTGCTCATGCACCCATGGTGACAGGGGGGTCCGACACTCGCGGGCCGTCCCGGGCGGCGGCAGGTGTCAGACCAGAACTCCCTTGTGCCACACCGCCGATACCAGCGGGACGCCCGGCCGGTAGGCGAGGTGGACGTGCGAGGGCGCGTCCAGGAGGGCGAGGTCGGCGCGGGCGCCGGGGGTGATCCGGCCGACGTCGGTACGGCGCAGGGCCCGGGCGCCGCCCGCGGTGGCCGACCAGACGGCCTCGTCGGGCGTCATCCCCATGTCCCGGACGGCCAGTGCGATGCAGAACGGCATGGAACTGGTGAAGGACGAGCCGGGGTTGCAGTCGGTGGACAGCGCGACGGTCGCGCCGGCGTCGAGCAGCGGGCGGGCGTCGGGCCACTGGGCGCGGGTGGAGAACTCGGCGCCGGGCAGGAGGGTGGCGACGGTGTCCGACTGGGCGAGGGCGTCGATGTCGGCGTCGCTGAGGTGGGTGCAGTGGTCGGCGGAGGCGGCGCCCAGTTCGACGGCGAGCTGGACGCCGGGGCCGTGGCCGAGCTGGTTGGCGTGCACCCGCGGCACCAGGCCCTTGGCCTTGCCCGCGGTGAGGACGGCCCGGGCCTGGTCGCCGTCGAAGGCGCCCTTCTCGCAGAAGACGTCGACCCAACGGGCGTGCGGGGCGCAGGCGTCCAGCATCGGGCCCGTGACGAGGTCGACGTAGCCTGCCGGGTCGTCCGCGTAATCCGGCGAGACGATATGGGCGCCGAGGAAGGTGACCTCGTCGGTGTGCGCGGCGGCGATGCGCAGCGCACGGGCCTCGTCCTCGACCGTCAGGCCGTAGCCGGACTTGGTCTCCTGGGTGGTGGTGCCCTGGCGCAGCCCCTCGGCGAGGTAGCGGGCAACGTTGGCGTGCAGGGCGTCGTCGGTGGCGGCGCGGGTCGCGGCGACGGTGGTGCGGATACCGCCGGCGGAGTACGGGCGGCCGGACATCCGGGCGTTGAACTCCGCGGTGCGGTCACCGGCGAAGACCAGGTGCGAGTGGGAGTCGACGAAGCCGGGGATACCGGCCCGGCCGCCGGCGTCGACGGCGTTGTCGGTGGCAGGTGCTTTGCTGGAGGCACCGACCCAGGCGATGCGGTCGCCGTCGATGACGACCGCGGCGTCCTGGATCAGACCGAGGGGGCCGGCGCCGAGGGAGGGGTCGTTGGTGACGAGCTGGGAGATGTGGGTGATGGCGGTGGTCGGTGTGGAGGTCGTCGTCATCGCGGGGGTGTTCTCCTTCAGCCGCGTACGGCGGCGATGGACTCGGCCAGGGCGGTGGGCACGTCGGCGAGAAGAGTGTGCACGCCGTCGCGGACGATCTGCCGCCCGCCGACGATGGTGTGTCGCACGTCCGCTGCGGAGGCGGCGAATACCGCCGTCTCGGCGGCCAGCCGGGGCAGTGGTCCGGCGGTGCGTACGGAGTCCAGCGCGATCGTGGTGAGGTCGGCGAGCGCGCCGGTCTCGATCGTGCCGGCGTCGTCCCAGCCCAGGGCGGCATGGCCGTCGGCGGTGGCGGCGCGCAGCAGGGCGGCGGCCGTCCAGTGGCCGCGGGTGCGGGTGCGCAGCCGCTCGTCGAGCTCCATGGCGCGGGCCTCTTCGAGCAGGTCGATGACGGCGTGGCTGTCGCTGCCGAGCGACAGCGGGCTGCCGCGGCCCTGGAGCTGGGCGGCCGGGCCGATGCCGTCGGCGAGGTCGCGTTCGGTGGTGGGGCACATGCACACCCCCGTGGTGGAGCCGCCGAGCAGGGCGATGTCCTCGGCGGTGAGGTGGGTGGCGTGCACGGCCGTGGTGCGCCGGCCCAGCGCGCCGTGGTCGGACAGCAGCTGGGTGGGGGTGCGGCCGTGTGCCTCCCGGCAGGCGTCGTTCTCGGCGGTCTGCTCGGAGAGGTGGATGTGCAGCGGGGCCTGCCGTTCGCGGGCCCAGTCCGCCACGGTGCTCAACTGCGCGGCGGGGACGGCGCGTACGGAGTGGATGGCGGCGCCGATGCGGGCGTGCTCACGGCCTTCCTTGAGCGCGTCGGCGCGCTGTGCCCAGCGGTCGGCGGTGCCGTCGGAGAAGCGCAGCTGGTGCTGGTTCGGCGGGGCGCCGAAGCCGGCCGAGAGGTAGGCGGTGTCGAGCAGGGTGATGCGGATACCGGCGTCGGCGGCGGCCGCGATCAGCGCCTCCCCCATCGCATTGGGGTCGTTGTAGCGGGTGCCGCCGGGCGCGTGGTGGAGGTAGTGGAATTCGCCGACGCAGGTGATGCCGGCCAGTGCCATCTCGGCGTAGACGGCGCGGGCGAGGGCGTAATAGGTGTCGGGCGTGAGGTGGTCGGCGACGCTGTACATCACCTCGCGCCAGGTCCAGAAGGTTCCGGAGCCGACCTGGACGGTGCCGCGCAGCGCGCGGTGGAAGGCGTGCGAGTGGGCGTTGGCGAGCCCGGGGATGGTCAGCCCGCGCAGCGTGACGGCGCCGGGCGGCGGGGTGTCGGCCCCCTTGTGGACGGCCGTGATCCGCCCGTCCGCGGTGTCCACGGTCACGCCGGGCTCGACGTGCGTGCCGAGCCAGGCGTGTTCGAGCCAGAACGCAGTGGGTGCAGTCGGTGTTGCCTGCGGCGTCAGTGGCACGCCAGCCCCTCCAGTACGTCGGCGAGTGCGAGGACCCCGGCGGCGCAGTCGTCCTCCTCGGCCGCTTCGGCGGGTGAGTGCGAGACGCCGGTGGGGTTGCGGACGAACAGCATGGCCGTGGGGACGGTTCCGGACAAAATACCGGCGTCATGTCCGGCGCCGGTGCCCAGGACGGGCACGGTCCGCTCCCCCGCCTTGCCGAGGATCGCGCTCAGTTCGTCCCGCAGGGCGTGCTGGAACTCCACGACGGGGGTGAAGGATTCGCGGACGACGGTCAGGTCCACCCCGTCGCGGGCCGCGCGCTCGGCGGCCGCCTGCTCGATCCCCTTGATCACGGTGTCCAGGGTGTCCTGGTCGGGGGCGCGGGAGTCCAGCCAGCCGCGGACGAGCGAGGGGATCGCGTTGACGCCGTTCGGCTCCACGCTGATCTTCCCGAAGGTGGCCAGGGCGCCGGCCAGCCGGGCCTGCTCGCGGGCGGCGAGCACGGTCGCGGCGTAGCTGAGCATCGGGTCGCGGCGGTCGTCGAGACGGGTGGTGCCGGCGTGGTTGGCCTCGCCGTGGAAGTCGAACCGCCAGCGGCCGTGCGGCCAGATGGCGGAGGCGATGCCGACCGGGTCGCCGGAGAGGTCGAGGGCGCGGCCCTGCTCGACGTGGAGTTCGACGAAGGCGCCGATCCGGGCGAGCCGTTCGGGGTCCGGGCCGATGGCCTCGGGATCGTATCCGGCGCGCTCCATGGCCTGCGGGAGGGTGATGCCGTCGCCGTCGCGCAGCTGGTGCGCGGCCTCGGTGGTCAGCGCTCCGGCGGCGAGCCGGGAGCCGACGCAGGCGAGGCCGAAGCGGGCGCCTTCCTCGTCGCCGAAGTTGACGATCGCCAGCGGCTTGCCGGGCTCCGTTCCCCTCTTGCGGAGTTCGTCGAGCGCCGCGAAGGAGGAGACGACGCCCAGCGGGCCGTCGAAGGCGCCGCCGTCGGGTACGGAGTCCAGGTGGGAGCCGGTGACGACGGCTTCGCCGGGGGCCACGTCCTGGTAGCCGGTGGCGCCGAGCCAGGCCCACTGGTTGCCGTTGCGGTCCAGTTCGTAGCTGAGCCCGCGGGCCTCGGCCTGCGCCTTGAACCAGGCGCGGCAGTCGGCGTCGGCGTCGGTCCAGGCGTAGCGCCGGTAGCCCCCGGAGGCGGAGCTGCGGCCTATGGGCCGCAACTCTTGCCACATCTCGTGGAACGAGGCGGTCACGCGCCCTCGCCTTCGCCCTCGCGCATCGGGATGCGGACGCCGCGCTCGGCGGCCACCTCGTCGGCGCGCTCGTAGCCCGCGTCGACGTGCCGGATGACGCCCATGCCGGGGTCGTTGGTGAGCACCCGGCGGATCTTCTCGCCGGCCAGCGGGGTGCCGTCGGCGACGGTGACCTGCCCGGCGTGGATCGAGCGGCCCATGCCGACGCCGCCGCCGTGGTGCAGCGAGACCCAGGAGGCGCCGGAGGCGACGTTGACCATGGCGTTGAGCAGCGGCCAGTCGGCGATCGCGTCCGAGCCGTCCTTCATGGCCTCGGTCTCGCGGTAGGGGGAGGCGACCGAGCCGCAGTCGAGGTGGTCGCGGCCGATGGCCAGCGGTGCGCGCAGCGTCCCGTCGGCGACCATCTCGTTGAACCGCTCACCGGCCTTGTCCCGCTCGCCGTAGCCGAGCCAGCAGATCCGCGCGGGCAGGCCCTGGAAGTGGACCCGCTCACCGGCCATCTTGATCCACCGGGCCAGTGACTCATTCTCCGGGAAGAGGTCCAGGATCGCCTTGTCGGTCGCGGCGATGTCGCGGGCGTCGCCGGACAGCGCGGCCCAGCGGAACGGCCCCTTGCCCTCGGCGAACAGCGGCCGGATGTAGGCCGGTACGAAGCCGGGGAAGGCGAAGGCCCGCTGGTAGCCCGCGAGCTGGGCCTCGCCGCGGATCGAGTTGCCGTAGTCGAAGACCTCGGCGCCGGCGTCCATGAAGCCGACCATGGCCTCGACGTGCTTCGCCATCGACTCCCGTGCCCGCTGGGTGAAGTCGGCGGGCTTCTCGGCGGCGTAGGCGGCCATGTCGGCGAAGTCGATGCCGACCGGCAGGTACGCCAGCGGGTCGTGGGCGCTGGTCTGGTCGGTGACGATGTCGATCGGCGCGCCCTCGGCGAGCATCTGCGGCAGCAGCTCCGCGGCGTTGCCGAGCAGCCCGATGGAGAGCGGCTTGCGCTGGTCGCGGGCCTCGACGGCGAGCTGGAGGGCGTGCTGGAGGCTGTCGGCCTTGACGTCGAGGTAGCGGTGTTCGATGCGCCGCTCGATGGCCCGCGGGTCGCAGTCGATGCAGATCGCGACGCCGTCGTTCATCGTGACGGCGAGCGGCTGGGCGCCGCCCATACCGCCGAGGCCGGCGGTGAGCGTGATCGTGCCGGCCAGGGTGCCGTTGAACTTCTTCGCCGCGACGGCCGCGAAGGTCTCGTATGTGCCCTGGAGGATGCCCTGGGTGCCGATGTAGATCCAGGAACCGGCGGTCATCTGCCCGTACATGGTGAGGCCGAGGGCCTCCAGGCGGCGGAACTCTTCCCAGTTGGCCCAGTCGCCGACGAGGTTGGAGTTGGCGATGAGTACCCGGGGCGCCCATTCGTGCGTCTGCATCACGCCGACCGGCTTGCCGGACTGGACGAGCATGGTCTCGTCCTGCTTGAGCGTGGTGAGCGTGCGCACCATCGCGTCGAAGGAGCGCCAGTCACGGGCGGCCTTGCCGGTACCGCCGTAGACGACGAGCTGGTCGGGGTGTTCCGCCACCTCCGGATCGAGGTTGTTCTGCAGCATGCGCAGCGCGGCTTCCTGCTGCCATCCCCGAGCACTCAGCTCCGTACCGCGCGGTGCCCGCACGGGTCGCGGTCCCGACATGGGCCGTGCCTCCTCGCCATCGAATGGATTGAGCTATTCACATAGTGGCGCCACTGAATAGCACTAGTCAACAGCCCGCCGCGAGCGCACTGCGAGGAGTCGGCCGCGGCGCTCGAAATTTCGACTTGCCCGGCGGGAAAGTCTGCGCTAACTTTCCTAGTGGGAAAGTGAACGGGGAACCGTCCGGAACGCCTTGGGGAGGCGAAGGGCATGAGCACATCGGTGGACGCCGAACAGGCATGGCTGGATCTACAGCGGATCCGAGTGCCGCAGGAGCGCGTGTACGACGAGATCGAAAGATCCGCGCAGAGGGACGCGAGCTCCACGTACACCACGGCCGGAATCATGTGGGTCTTCATCGCCAGCTGGGGCCTCGATCTCCCCGGCTGGGCCTTCTGGCTGGTGCTCGCCGCGTACGTCGCCGTGCTCGGCAGGCTGGCCGTGGTCTACAACCGCCGGTCCCGGATCCGGCTGCACCGCTCACGGCTCAGCTGGCGGCAGTTCGCCATGTTCCTGGCGGGCATGGTCGTCACCGGCGCGACCATCCTGCTCTCCGGCCATCTGGTGACATCGCTGGGACTCCCGTACGGCAGCCTGATCCAGGCCACCGTCTCCAGCGCCGTGTTCATGCTCCTCGTCGGCCCGGCCAACCGCTGGGCGGTCAGCACGCTGCGCGACCGCGGCAGCAGAGCCGTGTGTGAGGGGGCGGGCCGATGAGCACCCCGAGCGGGTTCGACGAACTGATCCACCCCTCCACCCGGCTGTCGGTCGTGGCGCTGCTCGCCGCCACGGAATGGGCCGACTTCTCCTTCATCCGCGACAGCCTCTCGCTCAGCGACTCGGCGCTCTCCAAGCAGCTGCACACGCTGGAGGAGGCCGGATATCTGGAGATCCGCAAGGAAGGCGGCGGCCGTAAACGCCGCACCAAGGTACGGCTGACGAGCCGCGGCCGTACCGCCTTCGAGGGCCATGTGGCCGCCCTCCGGGCGATCGTCGAGGGCGCGGGTCCGACGGCGGCGCCCACGGCGGCGACGGCCGAGTCCACCACAGGAGGGGCCGCGGCCCCCCGGCAACAGCAGCACCACGCGGAGGCGGGCCGATGAGGACGACCGGACAGCAAGCAGCAGCCCAGGCACCGGGCACCCCGGAGTCCGCCCAACCTGTCATCCATATCAGCGACTTGAGGATGTCGTACGGCGGCGCCGATGTGCTGCACGGCATCGACCTCGACATCCACCGCGGCGAGATCTTCGCCCTGCTCGGCCCCAACGGCGCCGGGAAGACCACCACCGTCGAGATCCTGGAGGGCTTCCGGCAGCGTTCCGCCGGGGAGGTCCGCGTCCTGGGGACGGACCCGGCGCGCGGCGGCGACGCCTGGCGCGGCCGGATCGGCCTCGTCCTCCAGTCCTGGCGCGACCACCGCCGCTGGCGGGTCGCCGAACTGCTGACGCACTTCGCCGCGTACTACCCCGACCCCCGCGACCCCGCCGAACTGCTGGCCCTGGTGGGCCTCACGGAGCAGGCGGACCAGGTGGTCGACCGGCTGTCCGGCGGCCAGCGCCGACGGCTGGACGTGGCACTGGCCATCGTCGGCCGTCCCGAACTCGTCTTCCTGGACGAGCCGACCACCGGCTTCGACCCGGAGGCACGCCGGGACTTCCACGCCCTGGTCGAACGCCTCGCCCGCGACGAAGGCGTCACGGTCCTGCTGACCACCCACGATCTGGCGGAGGCCGAGCGGCTGGCGGACCGGATAGCGATGCTGGTCAACGGCCGGATACGGGCCTGCGGCACACCGGCGGAGCTGGCCCGGCGGGCCGCCGCCCAGGCCGAGGTCCGCTGGACGGCGCCCGACGGCACGGCCCGCCGCGAGCGCACCGAGGACCCGTCCCTGCTGGTCTGGGAGCTGCACCGCGACACCGGCGGACCGGTCGACGGGCTGGAGGTCCGGCGCCCGACGCTGGAGGACACCTATCTGCACATGGTCCACCGCGACGACGCGGCCCCGGCCGCAGCCGGCGCCGGGGCCGGGGCCGGGGTGCCGCCCGGGGACCGGCACGCCGCGTGAGAAGCGGGAACCGCCCGGCGGAAGAGATGACAGGGGAAGACGTGACAGGGGGACCGAAGTGACAGCGGCAATGGACACCACGCAGGCCCTCGGGCCAACCGGCCCGACCACCAGGCCGGTTGGGGACGGGGGCCGAGGCGGCGGGCCTCAAGCGGGAGGACGCGAGGCGCGGCGGCGCTACTGGCGGGCCGGCTTCCGGCGCGGCACGATCGAGCTGCGCCACCTCCTGCGCACGCCCAAGGAGTTGACCGGCCATCTGGCCAACCTGGTCGTGGCGCTGGTGCTCGCCGGCTACCTCAGCGACGACGTGCCCGGCACCCATGTGCCGATGGCCCATCTGACGCTCTCCGGCTTCGCCGCGTATCTGCTGTTCCAGGTCGGCCTGGTCAACCTCCCGCAGATCCTGGTGACCGAGCGGGAGGAGGGGGCCCTGCTGCGGCTGCGTGCCACACCGGGCGGCATACCGGCCTATCTCGTCGCCAAGTCGGTGCTGGTGGTCGCCCTCGCGCTGGGCACCCTGGTGCTCCTGCTGGGCTCCGCCGCACTGCTGGTGGACGGCCCGCTGCCGCACGGGGCCGGCGGCTGGCTGACCCTGCTGTGGGTCAGTGCGCTGGGGCTGCTCGCCGTCGTACCGCTGGGTGCCGCGATAGGTGCCGTGCTGCCCAACCCGCGGGAGGCGCTTGCGCTGATCATGCTGCCCACGATGGGGCTGCTGGTCACATCGGGCGCGATGTTCCCGCTCACCTCACTGCCGGTGGTGGTCCAGAAGATCGCCTCGGTCTTCCCCCTCAAGTGGATGGCGCAGGGCCTGCGCTCGGCCCTGCTCCCGGACGCCGCCCGCGCCGCGGAACCGGCCGGCTCCTGGGAGCTGCCGACGGTCGCCCTGGTGCTCACCGCCTGGGCCGTCCTCGGCTTCCTGCTCGCCATACCGCTCCTGCGCCGCGCCGCCCGCCGGGAATCCGGCTCCCGGCTCAGCCGGCGCCACGACAAGGCAGGCCTGAGCGGCGCCAGGCCCGCGTAAGGCCGGCGCCCGCCGGCCCCGCGTGTACCGGCCCCCGCGTGCACGGCCCGACTGCGATGGCGGTGGACCCGTTCTCAATGATGGAGTGGAGCCATGAGCATCACGGACCGAGACCGAGCCGTCGAGGCAGCCGTTGCGCAGGGGCTGGTGGGGGCGGAGGAGCCCGTCGCCGGACTGCTGGATGTCGGCGGCGTACGCCGCTCCGCGGGTGAACTCCGCGCCGCCTTCGAGGAGTTCACCGCGCCCGGCACCCCGGTCCTGCATGCGTTCGCGGTGAAGGCCGCCTCGCTGGTGCCCGTACTCCGGCTGCTGGCGCAGGAGGGGCTGGGCTGCGAGGTGGCCAGCCCCGGCGAGCTGGCGCTGGCCCGCGCCGCCGGGGTGCCGGTCGCCCACACCGTGCTGGACTCACCGGCCAAGACCCCCGCCGAACTGCGGGAGGCGCTCGCCCTCGGGATCGCCGTCAACGCCGACAACCCCGAGGAACTGGCCCGTATCGACGGGCTGATGGCCTCCGCGCCGAGCGCCGCACCGATCGGTCTGCGGGTCAATCCGCAGATCGGCGGCGGCAGCATCGGCGCAATGAGCACCGCCACCGACACCTCCAAGTTCGGGGTGGCGCTGCGCGACCAGGGCGCCCGCGACTGGGTCATCCGCTCCTGCGTCACCCGCCCGTGGCTGACCCGGCTGCACGCCCATGTCGGCTCCCAGGGCATGCCGCTGGAGCTGATGGCCGCCGGGGTGCGGGCCCTGCTCGACCTCGCCGAGGAGATCAACGAACGAGCCGGTGAGCGCCGGATCGACACCCTGGACATCGGCGGCGGACTACCGGTGAACTTCGCCTCGGACGCCGTCACCCCGACCTATCGCGAGTACGTCGCGGTGCTGCACTCGGCCGTCCCCGGCCTGTTCTCCGGACGCTACGGGCTGGTCACCGAGTTCGGCCGCTCGCTGCTCGCCAAGCACGGCACCGTCCTCGCCCGGGTCGAGTACGCGAAGTCCGCGGGCGGCCGCCCCATCGCGGTCACCCACGCCGGCGCCCAGGTGGCCACCCGTACGGTCTTCGTGCCCGAGGCCTGGCCGCTCCGGGTCGCGGCCTACGACGCCGAGGGCCGACCCAAGAACGGCGAACCGGTCGGGCAGGACATCGCCGGGCCCTGCTGCTTCGCCGGCGACCTGGTCGCCGAGAACCGCCCGCTGCCGCGGCTGGAGTCCGGCGACCACGCCGCGCTCCTGGACACCGGCGCGTACTACTTCTCGACCCACTTCGCCTACAACTCCCTCCCCCGCCCCGGGATTTACGGCTATGCGGCCGCCCCCGACGGCACCGTCCGCTTCGCGACCATCCGCACCCCCCAGACCCTGGCTGAGCTCACCGCGGAGAGCGGCGGGGCACACGGCGAATCGCTGCGCGAGCTCGGAAGGTAGTCGATGCGCCGGCCGCCCCCACAGCGGCCGGCGCAGGTCTCAGGCCCGTGCTCCCCCGGGCCGCGCGTCCCCGGCGGCCGGCCCCGTCAGCAGGTACCCGCGGACCTCCCTGCCTGCCGCGCCGCCCCGTGCCGCGGCCTCCGTACGGACCCACAGCAGTGCGTCATGCGCCCGCTCCCAGCGGCCCAGCCACCGGGCCTTGGCCCACAGGCCGAGCGCCGCGCCGGCCATCAGCAGACCACCGGCCGCCGGCAGCACGAACGACGAGCCGACGGCGGCCAGGAAGGCGAGCAGCAGCCACCAGCGGTGTGCGCGCCGCCAGATCCGGAGGGTGACCGAGCGGTCCTGGAGGATGTCGGCCTTCGCGGCGCGCGATGCCCCGCCCGCCAGTGCCACATACCGGCCGCGGCGTACCGAGAACACCACCCCGGCGGCGATCACCAGCAGCGCCGCCCCCGCGAACACCCCGGCCCGCCGCCCGGCCGCCCCCGGCACCAGAGCCCCGATGCCCGCCGCCAGCAGCCCCGGCCACCACAGCCAGCCGGCCGGGGCCCGCACCACCACCGCGACCCGGGCCAGCGCATACGCCCCGCGCCCCACGACAGACCTCCTCATCGCAAAGAGACCGCCGGAGCTTAACCAGCCCGGATGAGGATTCTCTGAGACGGCGACGGGGCGGGACGGCTTCCGCTACCGCGCGACAGGCCCACCCGCGACAGGCCCACCCGTGAAAGGCCCCGCGCCCACCCGCGAACGGCCCCGCTCCCACGGGCGAAGGGCTCCGCCCGGCCCCTCACCCCATGCATTCCCTCACCCCACGCATCCCCCTCACTTCCCCACTGCCCTCACTCCACGAACAGACCCCGGGCCGCTGCCTTGGCGTCGAACTCCTCCAGGCGTGCCTGGGCGTCCGGGAGGGCGTCGCACATCGCCTCCAGGAGGACCCGGCCCAGGAGCATGGGGGCGCAGGCCGTGTCGAAGGCCAGCCCCGTGCCGACCGCGGCCGGGAGGAGGAGGTCGGTGTGGTGGGCGACGGGGGCGAAGGCGCTGTCGGCGACGGTGACGACGGTCAGACCGGCCGTGCGGGCGTAGTCGAGGGCGTCGACGACCTCACGGGGGTGGCGGGGCAGCGCGAAGCAGAGCAGGGCGCTGGCACCGGCGCGTACCGCGGCGTCGATGCGGTCGGTGAGCATGGTGCCGCCCTCGTCCAGGAGGCGGACGTCGGGGTGGACCTTGCGGGCGAAGTAGGCGAAGCCGGCCGCCTGGGCGGTGGCGGCGCGCAGGCCGAGCACCGGCAAGGGGCGGGAGGCGGCGAGCAGCCGGCCGGCCTCGCTCACCGGGGAGGGGTCGGCGAGCGCCGCGGCGAGGTGGCGGAGGTTGTCGATCTCCGCCTCGACGGCCTGCTGGTACTCGTTGGACGCGCCGGTGTCGGCGGGCTTCTCGGCAGGGGCGACCTCGCGCAGATGGCGGCGGAGCGCCGGGTAGCCGTCGAAGCCGAGAGCGACCGCGAAGCGGGTGACGGAGGGCTGGCTGACACCGGCCAGTTCGGCCAGTTCGACGCTGGAGAGGAACGGCGCATCGGCCGCCCGCCGCACCATGCAGTGGGCGATCCGGCGCTGGGTGGGTGTCAGCCGGTGGCCCTCGAAGAGCTTCTGGAGGCGCGCGGCGGTACCGGTGTCCGCCGCCGCGCCGGCCCCGGCCGCCGCGCCCCGCGCCGCCGTGGCCCGCGCCTGCTCCGTACCGGCCGTCCGGCCCTCGGCCGCGCCGGCGCTGCCGCCGCCGTTGTCCCCGTCCCCGCTCATCGCCTCTTCTTCCCGGCCTGTTCCGAGGCCTTGTCCTGTGTCGACCGACTGTACGGAATTTCTGGCGGGCACCGGCCCGCATTAGGCCTCATGATCCGGCCGTACGCGCTCGCCGCCCAGCCCGGAGGCCGCGCGGGCCCTCCCCCGCGCCCCGGACCACCGGACAGCAGCCCGCACCGCACGGCAACCGCCCGCACGCAACGGCAGCCCGCACCGCCCCGCAGCCCGGCGGCCCCGCGGCCCCGCGGCCCCGCACGGCAACGGCCCGGCCCGCCCGCAAGCAGCCCCGCACCCCACGGCAACCACCCGGCCCGCACGTCAGCCCCGCACCACCCCGCCCCACCCGGGGCCCGCCCGCGCCCGCGCACCCCGCCCTCATACCGCGGCCAGCCGGTCCAGCAGCCCCGCCGCCACCGCGACATCCGCCGTCAGCGGGCGGTCCTCCATCCGGGGGTCGAGGGCGTCGGCGGCGAGGCCGTACGCGGTGGCCAGTGGGAGGCCGGGCTCGGGTTCGAGGGAGCGCATGCGCACGGCACGGACGGCGGCCACCAGTTCGCAGGACAGGATCTGCCGGTAGTACGTACAGGCGCGCAGGGTCTGGCGGGCGCCGAGCGAGGCGAAGCTGGCCTGTTCCTCGACGCCCCGGGAGAGGACCGCATGGCCGAGGGAGGCCGGGTGGGAGACCGCGCGCATTTCGCCGAGGGCCGCGCCGGCCGCGTATTCGAGGATCATCACGCCGGAGCTGGCCGGGGCGGCGTCGCCCAGGAAGGGCCGCAGACGGGTGAGGTCCGGTTCGGAGAGGGCGGCCAGGCGGGCGGTGGAGAGCCGGGCGGTCTGGAGGACGGCGAGCCGGAAGGTGTCGAGGGCGAGGGCCACATGGGCGGCGTAGAAGTTGCCGTGGTGGTAGGCGGCCTGGTCCTCGATGCTGATCAGGGGGTTCTCGGCGGCGGCGTTGATCTCGACGGTGAGGACGCGGTCGAGGGTGTCGGCGGCGTCGAGGGCCGGGCCGTGGATCTGGGGGATGCAGCGGAAGCCGTAGGGGTCCTGGATGCGGCCCAGGGGCGCGGTGGGGCGGGCCGGGATGCCGGAGAGCGCCCGCAGACGGGCGGCGGCGGCCGCGGAGCCGGGGTGCGGACGGGCGAGCATGACCGGTTCGGCGAAGGGTTCGTAGGAGCCGCCGACCGCGAGCAGGGAGAGCGCGGCGACCGGCAGCGACGCGGCCAGGAGGCGGCGGAGTTCGTCGAGGGCCAGCGCGGACTGGCCGAGGGTGAGGGCGTTGCTGCTGATCAGGGCCAGTGCGTCGTTGTTGTCGAGCGGTACGGGGGCCGGGGCGTGGGCGCCGGGCGTGCAGTGCCAGGGGTGTTCGCCGGCCAGCGCGAGCCCGGTCTGGGCGAGGGCGGCGAGGTCGCCGGTGCCGACCGCGCCGTGTTCGTTGACGACGGGGTGGGCGCCGGAGTCCAGGGCGGCCAGGAGGGCGGTGATGACGGCGGGGTTGAGGCCGGCACCGCCCGCCAGGAGCTGGTTGGCGCGTACCGCGAGCATGGCGCGGACCTCGCGGGCGGGCAGTGGATCGCCGATGGCACCGGCGTGGCTGCGCAGGAGCCGGAGTCCGTGTGCGGCGTCGGCGGCTGTGACGTCCTCGGTGCGGTTGGCGCCGACGCCGGTGCTGCGCCCGTAGACCCGGCCGGTGGCGGCGAGGCGGCGGGCGGTCTCCCAGGACTCCCCGGCGCGGGCGAGCGCCTTGGGGTCGGGCGGCGCGGGGCGGGCGGTGCGCTCGGCGAGGGCGGCGATATCGGTGGCGTGCAGACCTGAGCCGTCGAGTGCGATGCGCCGGCCGGCCCGTCGGCCGTTGTCCAGCATGTGGGAAACCAAGGGGCTCAACTCCCTCTTGAAACGGCCTTTGTGGACGGAAGTCCGACACCTCGTTCCGTACGGCGAGTCGAAGTAACAGGCGACATCAGGCGCCGTTGATCGCGGGTGGCATGCACCGGAAGACCCGGTGCAAACAGGCGATGTACCGGTGCCCTGCTCCGCCCATTGACGTCTATTCACATGCCTAAGACTCTGCATGATGCTATGCAGGCCGGGCAAGGGGCAGCGGTGATCACATTCGACGCAGTCAGCAAGCGCTCCCCGAACGGCACCACCGCCGTGGACGACCTGTCCCTGGACCTCCCCGAGGGCGGCGTCACCGTCCTCGCGACATCCGGGAGGCGGACGCCGCCGAGCTGCGCCGCGGCATCGGCTACGTCATCCAGCAGTCCGGCCTCTTCCCTCACCGTACGATCCTCGACAACATCGCGACCGTCCCGCTGCTGCTGGGCTGGGGCCGGCGCAAGGCCCGCGCCCGGGCCGCCGAACTGCTGGAGCTGGTGGGGCTGCCCACGGACGCCGGCAAGCGCTACCCGCACCAACTCTCCGGGAGAACTCAGTCTGCTGCTGGCGCTGACGGGTCCGGCCGAGGCGCTGTCCGTCGACCGGCCGCCGCCGGGTCCCCCGTGGACGGGCCGTCGCCGTGCGGGCCGTCATAGTGCGGCGGGAGACCGAACAGCGGGAACAGCCGCTCGGTGTCGAGGAACGACTGGAGGGCGGTGATCCGTCCGTCCGCCGTCTCGATGACCTGGATCGCCCAGGGCTTGCCGTCCGCACGGTACTGGCCGAACGCCGGCCGTCCGTTCGCCGCGACCGGCACCAGATGCGAGCCCCGGCAGCCGCAGCCCGGCCCCAGCAGCCACTTCAGGATGTCCTCGCGGCCGCGCAGCCACAGCTCGTACGGCGGCATGGAGAGCGTGGAGTCCTCGTGCAGCAGGGCCGTCAGAGCGTCCATGTCGAAGCGTTCGAAGGCCTCGACATAGCGGTCGAGCAGGGCCTGCTGGGCCTCGTCCAGCGGCTGCGGCGGTGCTCCGCCACGCTCGGCGAGGGTGGCCCGGGCCCGCTGGAGCGCGCTGTTGACCGAGGCGACCGAGCTGCCCAGCAGCTCCGCGACCTCGGACGCCGACCAGCTCAGCACCTCGCGCAGGATCAGTACGGCCCGCTGCCGGGGCGCCAGCCGCTGGAGCGCGGCGATGAACGCCAGCCGGACCGACTCCCGGGCGACCGCGGTCTCGGCCGGGTCCCCGGCCGCCGCCAGCACCCGCTCGTCCGGGACCGGCCCGATCCAGGTGGCCTCCGGCAGCCCGGTCCCGATCGGGGCGTCCACGCTCGACGGTGAGGCGAGATCCATCGGCCGGGCCCGCCGCCGGCTGCCCTTGAGCAGGTCCAGACAGACATTGGTGGCGATCCGGTACAGCCATGAGCGCAGCGAGGCCCGCCCCTCGAACCGGTCGTGGCTCCGCCAGGCCCGCACCATCGTCTCCTGGACGGCGTCCTCGGCCTCGAACGCCGAGCCCAGCATCCGGTAGCAGTAGCCGGTCAGCTCGGTGCGGTGCGCCTCCAGCCGGTCCGCCAACGCGTCCTGCGCGCCCGCCCGTTCACCGCCGTCCGGCACCGCGGCCCGGCCCGTCGCCGGGGCCCCGCCCGTCACCGTGGCTTCGCTCATCGAGGACCGCTTCATGGTGGAACCGTCCCTCCGCCCGTCGGCCGACCACCGGAATCCGCGCCCCGACGGTACCGGAGCACCCGGCACCAGTCTGCGCCCCCGGCACCACCCTCGCGAACCGGTAAGGCACGCGGAGGACGGGCCGGCCGCCGGCCTACTCCGCCACCCGCAGCGCCGAGCCCCGCTCCGACAGGCGCGGGGCGCACACGATGCGCTTGCGGCGGACCCGGCGGCCCTCGATGGCGGCGACCGCGAGGCGGGCGGCCTCCTTGGCGATGTCGGTCAGTCCCCAGTCGACGGTGGTCAGCGGCGGGGTGAGGACCCGGGAGACGGGGTGGTCGTCGAAGCCGACGACGGAGAGGTCGCGGCCCACGGTCAGGGCGGCCTCGGCGGCGGCCGCGTAGACGCCGTAGGCGATGGAGTCGGAGAAGCAGAAGACGGCGGCGGGCGGGGCGAGGCCGGGCGCGGTGGGCCGGCGGCCGTCGGGGCTGTTGGTCAGCACACGGCGGGCGACCGCGGTCGCCTCGCCCAACTCCTGGGCGCAGGGCAGGACTTCGACCTCGATGCCGAGGCGTGCGGCGGCCTCGCGGACATAGACGTCGGCGGGGCGGTCGGGGGTGGAGGGGCCGGTCGGGGTCAGTACGGTGACACGGCGGTGGCCCAGCCCGCGCAGGTACTCCAGGACGGCGTCGATACCGGCGCGGTTGTCGAAGAGCACCTCGCCGGCGGTACGGGCGCGGCTCAGCGCATCGCCGATGGAGACCACCGGCACCGCCTCGGCGATCTTCGACCAGCCCTCGGCGCTCGGGTCGACGGGAGAGACCAGCAGACCGTCCACGCGCTGGTCGCGCAGCTGCTTGGCCAGCGCCAGTTCCCGCTCGGGGTCACCGCCCGCGTCGAGGATCAGCGCATAGCGGTCGCCGGCCAGCAGCTCGCGCCCTATGGCGGCCATCAGCTGCTGCTGCCAAAGGTCCTGGAGGTCTCCGGCGAGCACACCGACGGTGCTGGTGCGGCCGCTGGCGAGGGCGCGGGCGATCGGATCGGCCTCGTAGCCGAGTTCGGCGGCGGCCCTGCGCACCCGCTCCTCGGTCTCCTTGGACACGTGCTTGCCGCGCAGCGCGTAGGAGACGGCGGCGGTGGAGAGTCCGGTGGCCTCGGCCACCTCGCGGAGGGTGGTGCGCTTGTTGGGCCTGGCCATGTCCGGAAGCCTACCCAAGGAGACGGGCGGGCCTGCGCTCAAGGCGGTGCGGAGCAGCTTCGCCGATCCGGCCCAGCCTTGACAGCACAGTTGGTTAACCGCTTCACTTAACCGCATCAGTTAAACGGTTAAGTGAAGCGGTTGAGGAGGTCGGCGCCCGTGGCCACCGACGTCCACCAGCACCTCTGGCCGTCCGGGTTCTGCGCGCTGCTGCGGGCCCGCAGTGCGCCGCCGCGGCTCGACGGCTGGACGCTGCACCTGCCCGGTGAGGCTCCGTACGACGTCGACCCCGCCGACCACGACCCCGCGGCCCGCGCCCGGCTGGCCCGTGCGGACGGCCTGGAGCGGGCCCTGGTGTCGCTCTCCAGCCCGCTCGGCATCGAGTATCTGCCGCCCGGGGAGGCCGCACCGCTGCTCGCCGCGTTCCACGACGGCGCGCTGGCGCTGCCCGCCCCGTTCGGTGTGTGGGCCTCGGTCTGCCTCTCCGCACCGGAGCCGGACACCGGTGCGCTGCGACGCGAACTGCGGCGCGGCTGCGTGGGGCTCCAGCTCCCCGCCACCGCACTGCTCGACGCGGCGGGCTGGGCCCGTAGCGCACCGCTCCTGGACGTCGCCGCCGAGCTGGACAAGCCGCTGTTCATCCACCCCGGCGCGGCCCCTTCCGCGCCCAACGGCGCGCCCGCCTGGTGGCCGGCACTGGTCCCGTACGTCCAGCAGATGCACGCCTCGTGGTTCGCCTTCCGCGCCTTCGGGCGGCCGCGCCACCCGGATCTGCGGGTCTGCTTCGCGGCGCTGGCAGGCCTGGCGCCGCTGCACGGCGAGCGGCTGGTCGCCCGCGGCGGCGGCCGGGACCGCGGCCGGGTGGACGGCAACGCCTTCTACGAAACGTCCTCGTACGGCACCCGTGCGGTGGACGCCCTGGTGCGGGCCGTCGGCATCGATGTGGTCGTCAGCGGCAGCGACCGCCCCTACGCCGGGCCCGTCATCCCCGACCTCGGCGCGGAGGCCGCGGTCCACGCCCTGCGCACCGCCAACCCGGCCCGCCTGCTGGGCCCGACGAAAGGAGCCCGCCCATGAAGCCCGCCGCCTCCCAGGCCGCCACCGCCCGCGAGGTCCCCTACGGCGAGCTGCCGTTCACCGCGCTGCCCGAGCGCAACCTCGACAAGCACGAGCTGCGGGCCCTGGTCGACACGCTCGCCGCCCGCCCGGACCTGTGGCGCAAGCAGGTGGCCTTCTCCGACACCGAGCGCCACTACGCGTCGCTGCACCGCGATGAGTTCGTCGATGTGTGGCTGCTGTGCTGGACCCGGCAGAACGACACCGGCTGGCACGACCACGACATCTCCTCCGGGGCGGTCCATGTCGTCCAGGGCATGCTGACCGAGTCCAACCCCCGGATCGGCGGGGAGCATCTGGCCACCACGGTCGGTGCGGGCACCTCGTTCTGCTTCGGGCCTGACCATATCCACCGCCTCACCGGCGCGACCGACGACGCGGTCTCGGTGCACGCCTATTCGCCGCCGCTGTGGCGCCTGGGCCAGTACGACATCACCGAGGAGGGGCTGATGCGCCGGGTCTCGGTCTCGTACGCCGATGAGCTGCGGCCGATGGGCGGGGCGGCCACCGCCGCCTGAGCCCCGGCCGCCCGAGCCACGGGTGTCACCACGGATCAACTGCCGTTCGCGTCCCACCTATTGACCTTCCATTCACCGCCATCGATCCTGCATGAACCCATACAGGCGCGACCCGAGGCGGACTCATGGCAGGTGTGGTCGAACAGCGCTCCATCGACGTCGTCCCCGACGACGAACGGCACGGCAGCGCGGTCAGCCAGTTCACGCTCTGGCTGGGCGCCAATCTCCAGATCACCGCCGTCATCACCGGCGCACTGGCCGTCGTCTTCGGGGCGAACGCCTTCTGGTCACTGATCGGGCTGCTGCTCGGCAATCTGCTGGGCGGGGCCGTGATGGCACTGCACTCCGCGCAGGGGCCGCGGCTCGGACTGCCGCAGATGATCACCTCGCGGGCGCAGTTCGGCGTGCGCGGCGCGGTGGTCCCGCTGGCTCTGGTCATCGTGATGTACATCGGCTTCTTCGCCAGCGGCAGCGTGCTGGCCGGGCAGGCGGTCGGTGAGCTGACACACCTCGGCGAGACACCCGGGATCGTGCTGTTCGCCGCGGTCACCGCGGTCGCCGCGGCGGTCGGCTACCGCCTGATCCACGCCCTCGGCAGAATCGCCGGCCTGGTCTGCGCACTGGCCTTCGTCCACCTGGGCATCCAGCTGTTCCACCGCGCCGACGTCGGCGCGCTGCTGCACGACCACCGCTTCGGCCTGCCGGTCTTCCTGCTCGCCGTCTCCCTCTCGGCCTCCTGGCAGCTGGCGTTCGGCCCGTACGTGGCCGACTACTCGCGCTATCTGCCGCGGCACACCTCGGCGCGCGCCACGTTCTGGTGGACACTGGCCGGCTCGGTGCTCGGCTCGCAGTGGTCGATGACCTTCGGCGCACTGGCGGCCGCCGCGGCCCCCGCCGCGTTCGTGGGGCACGAGGTCGGCTATGTCGTCGGCCTGGGCGGCGCCGGGCTGGTCGCCTCGTTCCTCTACTTCGTGATCGCCCTCGGCAAGCTCACCATCAACGTCCTCAACACCTACGGCGGTTTCATGTCGCTGGTCACCAGCGTCAGCGGCTTCCGCGGGCAGCGGAAGCTGTCGCCGCGGGGCCGCGCCGGGTACATCGCGGGGATCATGCTGGCCGGCACCGCCGTCGCCCTGTTGGGCAAGGACTCCTTCCTGACGTCCTTCAAGGACTTCCTGCTCTTCCTGCTGACCTTCTTCACCCCCTGGTCGGCGATCAACCTCGTCGACTACTACCTGATCTCCAAGGAGCGTTACGACATCCCGGCACTCAGCGACCCCGACGGCCGCTACGGCGCCTGGAACGTCCGGGCGCTCACCGTCTACGCCCTCGGCGTGCTCGCCCAACTCCCGTTCCTGGCCACGCACTTCTACACCGGTCCGCTGGTCGCACCGCTCGGCGGCGCCGATGTCTCCTGGCTGGTCGGGCTCGCCGTACCGGCCGCCCTGTACTGGTGCGCCGCCCGCCGCGACACCGCGCGCCTCGCGCCGCCGGCCGCGCCCGGCGGGCAGCACCGCGAGGAAACCCCCGCCGGGTCGGGGGGCTAGCCCTACCGCGCCGCGCCCCATGGGTCCGTAGCCTCGACGGCATGGCAATACACGACCGCGAGCTGCGAAAAGAGCTCGACGCGACCCTCCAGACCCGTGAAGAGCTGGGGCCGGAGTACGAGCCGGAGCTGGTGGAGTCCTTTCTGGAGAAGCTGGAGGTGACCGTCGACCGGCGGGTGCGGCGGCAGTTGGCCGAGCAGCAGGTGCAGGTCGCGCGCGGCGCCCGCCCGGCGCGTCAGCGCAGCGGCGGCAACGACTTCTGGCAACGCTTCGGGATCGCCGCGCTCTCGCTGGTGCTCAACATCCCGCTGTCCTTGATCGCCTCGTCCCACGCGGGGCTGCCGGGTCTGCTGGTGTGCTGGGCCGGCGTGGTCGGCGTCAACGCCGTGCACAGCACGGGTGTGCGCGCGCTGCTGCTCGCGCGCGGCGGGCGCCGCGACGGGGAGTGGGACTGACTCCCGCGGCGGAAAAGGCTGTTGCGGGGACCGCCGCACCCCGGCCGGGGCCGGGGGCGGGACGACGGCGGTCCCCGCAAGGGACGCGATCCGGCTTCAGCGCCGGCGTCGCGTCCGGGCGGCGATCTGGGAGGTCCGGGAGCCGCTCCGGAGGTCCGTATCGCCGTGCACATCAATGTGCCTGACGCGTGTTAAGCCCGTGCTGCGAGCACATGACGCATACGTACACCTTGCGACGACGGCCCGTTCCCTGACGGCCACTTGACGCCGCAGCGGGTCCGGTACGGGCGGCGGCCGCCCCGGGGGACGGCCGCCGCGACCGGTGCTACTTGCCGGCCTCGCGCGCCAGGAAGGCCAGCAGGTCCTGCCGGCTCACCACGCCCTTCGGCTTGCCCTCGACGAGGACGATGGCCGCATCCGCGCTCTCCAGGACCGCCATCAGGTCGGAGACCGACTCGCCGGAGCCGACCTGCGGCAGCGGCGGGCACATGTGCTTCTCCAGCGGGTCGGTCAGCGAGGCCCGCTGGGTGAACAGCGCGTCCAGCAGCTCCCGCTCGACGACCGAGCCGACGACCTCGGCGGCCATCACGTCCGGGTGCCCGGCGCCCGGCTTGACGATCGGCATCTGCGAGACGCCGTACTCGCGCAGTACGTCGATCGCCTCACCGACGGTCTCCTCGGGGTGCATGTGCACCAGCGAGGGCAGCGCGCCCTCCTTGTGCTGGAGCACATCGCTGACCCGGGCGGCGGTGCCGCCCTCCTCCAGGAAGCCGTAGTCGGCCATCCACTCATCGTTGAAGATCTTGGAGAGGTAGCCACGGCCGCTGTCCGGCAGCAGCACGACCACCACGTCGTCCGGCCCGAGCTTCGCGGCGACCTCCAGCGCGGCCACCACGGCCATCCCGCAGGAGCCGCCGACCAGCAGGCCCTCCTCCTTGGCGAGGCGGCGGGTCATCTGGAAGGCGTCCTTGTCCGAGACCGCGACGATCTCGTCGGCGACCGTACGGTCGTAGGCGGTCGGCCAGAAGTCCTCACCGACACCCTCGATCAGGTACGGGCGCCCGGAGCCGCCGCTGTAGACCGAGCCCTCCGGGTCGGCGCCGATGACCTTGACCCGGCCCTCGCTGGCGTCCTTCAGATAGCGGCCGGTGCCGCTGATCGTGCCGCCGGTGCCGACGCCCGCCACGAAGTGGGTGATCCGCCCGTCGGTCTGCTCCCACAGCTCGGGGCCGGTGCTCTCGTAGTGGGAGCGCGGGTTGTTCGGGTTGCTGTACTGGTCGGGCTTCCAGGCACCGGGCGTCTCACGCACCAGGCGGTCCGAGACGTTGTAGTACGAGTCCGGGTGCTCGGGGTCCACCGCCGTCGGGCAGACCACCACCTCCGCGCCGTACGCCCGCAGCACATTGATCTTGTCCGTGGACACCTTGTCCGGGCAGACGAAGATGCACTTGTAACCCTTTTGCTGGGCGACGATCGCCAGGCCGACACCGGTGTTCCCGGATGTCGGCTCGACGATGGTGCCGCCCGGCTGTAGCTCACCCGACTGCTCGGCGGCCTCGATCATCCGCAGCGCGATCCGGTCCTTGACCGAACCGCCGGGGTTGAAGTACTCGACCTTCGCCAGGACGGTGGCCTGGATCCCTCGAGTGACGTTGTTGAGCCGCACCAGCGGGGTGTTGCCGACGAGCTCAATCATCGAATCGTAAAACTGCACGGTGGTCTCCGCGGTCGGGGGCACGCTCTCCTGCGCCCGTGCCGCCAGCCTATTGCCCGGGTGGGTTGGCGCACGGATGCGTTGCGTTCCGTGCAGGAACGGGCAACACACTGTTGTAGGAGTTCTTGACGGTTCAAGAGCGCGTCCGGCCCCAGGACCGTGGCGCGCCCGCACTCTACGGGGAGGTACCGGGCCGATGCCGATGACGATGTCCAGGGCGAGGGTGGCGCGGCGGATCGCGACCGCCGCCGCATTCGGCGGCGGCGGGATCGGCCTGCTCGGTGTCGCCGCCGTCGGGGTACTGCTGACCGAGGCGCGGCTGGCCCGCCGTACGGTCGGCGGCTCCAGCGACATCCCGCCGTGCGCCGACGGCCACTACGGCGCCGCGTTCGGCCACCGCACCGACCGCCCGCCGCTGCGCCTGGGCTTCCTCGGCGACTCCACCGCCGCCGGCCAGGGCGTGCACCGTGCCTCGCAGACGCCGGGCGCGCTGCTCGCCTCGGGGCTGGCCGCGGTCGCCGAACTTCCCGTCGACTTCCGCAATGTGGCGCTGCCCGGTGCGCAGTCGGACGACCTGGCGCGCCAGGTGGAGCTGATGCTGGCGGACGGCACGGAGACCCCGGACGTCTGCGTGATCATGATCGGCGCCAACGACGTCACCCACCGGATGGCGCCCGTGCAGTCCGTGCGCCATCTGTCCGAGGCGGTGCGGCGGCTGCGTGCCGCGGGGTGTGAGGTGGTGGTGGGCACCTGCCCTGATCTGGGCACCATCGAGCCGGTCTACCAGCCGCTGCGCTGGGTGGCCCGGCGGCTCTCCCGGCAGCTCGCGGCCGCCCAGACCATCGGGGTGGTCGAGAGCGGCGGCCGTACGGTCTCGCTGGGCGATCTGCTCGGCCCCGAGTTCGAGGCGCGTCCCCGGGAGCTGTTCGGGCCGGACAACTACCACCCGTCGGCCGAGGGGTATGCCACCGCGGCGATGGCCGTCCTGCCGACGCTGTGCGCTGCGCTGGGCCTGTGGCCGGAGGGGGAGCGGCCTGAGCCCGCCCGGGGCGAGGGCATTCTGCCGGTCGAGCAGGCGGCCGCTGAGGCGGCTTCCGAGGGCGGTACGGAGGTCACCGCCTCCCGTGCGCCCTGGGCGCTGCTCAAGCACCGCAGGCGCCGCCAGCTGCCGGCCGCGGAGCCGACGGACCGGTCGTCGGTCACGGGGTGAGGCGACGGGGCGGCAGGCGTCCGCGGCGGCTGCGGCGCGCGGGGCCGTACGGGAATATCCGGCGGCCCTCCGCCGTTCTATAAGCGCCCGCTTAGAAAAGAGGCCCGCATCACAGCGCGCACCCCGTGACCTCAGCAGTACGCGCAGGTAACTTCCCCCACAGTCCCTGCATTTTCTCCCCTTGGAGCCGTGATGCCCGAAGCCGTGATCGTCTCAGCCGCCCGCTCCCCGATCGGCCGTGCCTTCAAGGGCTCGCTCAAGGACCTGCGCCCGGACGACCTGACCGCGAAGATCATCGAGACCGCGCTCGCCAAGGTCCCCGAGCTCGACCCCAGGGACATCGACGACCTGATGCTCGGCTGTGGCCTCCCCGGCGGCGAGCAGGGCCACAACCTCGGCCGCATCGTGGCCGTCCAGATGGGGATGGACCACCTGCCGGGCTGCACCATCACCCGCTACTGCTCCTCCTCGCTCCAGACGACCCGCATGGCGCTGCACGCCATCAAGGCCGGCGAGGGCGACGTCTTCATCTCGGCCGGTGTCGAGATGGTCTCCCGCAGCGTCAAGGGCAGCTCCGACGGTCTGCCCGACACCCACAACCCGCTCTTCGCCGAGGCCGAGGCCCGTACCGCGGCGCGCTCCGAGGAGGAGGGCGCGGGCTGGCACGACCCGCGCGAGGACGGCCTGCTCCCCGACGCGTACATCGCGATGGGCCAGACCGCGGAGAACCTCGCCCGCCTCAAGGGCGTGACCCGCCAGGACATGGACGAGTTCGGCGTACGGTCGCAGAACCTCGCCGAGAAGGCGATCAACGACGGCTTCTGGGAGCGCGAGATCACCCCGGTCACGCTGCCCGACGGCACGGTCGTCTCCAAGGACGACGGCCCGCGCGCCGGCGTCACCGTCGAGGGCGTCTCCGGCCTCAAGCCGGTCTTCCGCCCCGACGGCCTGGTGACCGCCGGCAACTGCTGCCCGCTGAACGACGGCGCCGCGGCGCTGGTCATCATGTCCGACACCAAGGCGCGCGAGCTGGGTCTGACCCCGCTGGCCCGGATCGTCTCCACCGGTGTCTCCGGCCTGTCCCCCGAGATCATGGGCTACGGACCGGTGGAGGCCAGCAAGCAGGCGCTTCAGCGCGCCGGCCTCTCGGTCTCCGACATCGACCTGGTCGAGATCAACGAGGCGTTCGCCGCCCAGGTGATCCCGTCCTACCGGGACCTGGGCATCGACCTGGACCGCCTGAACGTCAACGGCGGCGCGATCGCCGTCGGCCACCCCTTCGGCATGACCGGCGCCCGCATCACCACCACCCTGATCAACTCCCTCCAGTGGCACGACAAGCAGTTCGGCCTGGAGACGATGTGCGTGGGCGGCGGCCAGGGCATGGCGATGGTCATCGAGCGGCTGAGCTGAGCCGAGCTGTAGCGGAGGGTGGGGCCGGGCGCTCACTCCGCGCGCCCGGCCCCACCCTCCGCTCGCTCCGCGGGGGGGGCGGACAAACGGACCAACTTCCGCCCCGCGCACACCCTTCGCGCTCGTACGGACACGGGCGGCTACCCCCGCGTGAGCTGCATCACGTGGTAACGAGATCGCGACCCAATCTCCCCCACGATTGTGACCAACGCCCCGGCTGAGAGGCGTTCTTGCAGGTCAGCATGGGGTTACCCCGGCGCATAAGACCTATGGCCCCCAGCATTTCGGGACATAGTGCACGCGGAGCGGTCGCCGACCCCCGGCAGGCTGATGTAGGAAGTCGGAGAACATTCTGCTAACGGGGGTACGCCGGTGAGCGAGCCGCCACCCGGAGTCACCCCGTGAGCGAGTGCATCAAGGGGGTCACCCCCACCGAAGGGCGGGGGAAGTCCATGTACCGATGCACGGCCCGTGGGAAGCGGGCCGCCGAGCGTACTGCGGAGGACGCATGAGCGAGCGAACCACCGGAAGGTGCACGCCTCGCGAATGCGGGCCCGAGCGAAGCGAGGTTTCAGCATGAGTGCCACCACCCTGGTCCTGGTCACGGCCGCGGCCGCCGCCGTGGCGCTGGGCGTCGCAGCCCTGCGCACCGCCCGCGCACTGCGCCGCCAGCTCGCCGAGCTGCACGCCGAGCTGGTCGCCTACCGCCAGGACACCGCCGCATACGCCGGAGCGGAGGGCGCGGCCATCCCGGCCGCCCGTACGGTCCCGGCCGCCGAGACCCCGCTCGCGGACATACGCGCCGCCGTCGCCGATGCACTGGCCGAGGAGCGGGAGCGCGAACTGGCCGAGGCCCGCGCCTTCTGGGCCGCGCAGGAGGCCAGGGACGCCGCCGACGCCCCGTCGCTGCTGGGCGGTCTGGCCGGCCTCGGTGACGAGAGCCCGCTGGACGCCCGCGCCGACCACCGCGAGCTGCCCGAGCGGCCGGAGTCCGACCGGTTCGACATCCATCCGTTCCTGCCCCGCCAGGCGGACTTCGCCGGCATCGAGCCGCTGCTGGGCCCGGACGCCCTGGAGTCGGTGGAGGCGCTGGAGTCCCTGGACGCGCCGGAACTGGAGCCCGTCGAGGAGGCCGAGTCCGCCGAACTGGCCGCGGCCCGCCGGCGCCACCCCTCGCACCCCGACTTCTCGCCGTCCCCGGTGATCAGCGACCACGAGCGCACGGTCGCGCGGCTGGAGGAGCTGGCGCAGGAGCGCACCCCGGTCGCCGACGTCCGGCCGGGCCCGCTGGGCACCCTGGACGTCTATGTCTTCGCCGACGGCACCACGCTCTGTCTGACCCCCGGGCAGCGCGAGGCCGCCGAGCGGGTGGCCGGCGCACTGCACTCCGGGCTCACCCCGGTGCTGCTGGGCGGCTCCGGTATCTCCGGTGCCTATGCGCTGACCTTCTCGTGGGGCGAGAGCCGCGACGAGAGCGTTTATCTACTCGCCGACCGCGTCATCGCCTCCCTCTGACCCGGCGGCGCCCGGCGCACCCCGCACGCCCCGCGGACGCCCCCTAGCAGCGTTCCGCCGCCGCCCGTACGCATCGCAGGGCCTCCGCCAGTTCGTCGGCGGGGGCCACTTTCGCGTCAGCCTGCGCCGGGCGGGCGGCCGCTGCCCGCAGCGCCTCGACGAGGTCATGTCCGGCCACCGCGAGTTGGTCGCCGGCCGCGAACATCCCGGCGTCCGGGAACTCCCGCGGGGGCTCTCCGGGCCGCTCGATACGCTGCGCACGGGCCGCCAACTCCCGTGCCAGGGCGAGCCCTTCGGCCGCCGCGCCCTGGCTGAGCCGGCTCTGCGGCAGCACTCTGAGGCGGTCGGCGAGGGCATCCACTGCGGTCTGCAAAGGGGTCACGTCAAGCACGTCGTGAGCCTATGCGCCACTTCCGGGTGGTTGCCAACGGCGGAACCCTGAGGCACGGTGTGCTGAAGAACCAGCATCGACCGCGTCCGGAGGCGCCGATGTCTCAGCTCTTCTCCGAAGAGACCCACCGGAACATGCTCTCCCGTATCCCGCACTGCACCGGCCGGGAAATCTCCGACTGGCTCCGCACCGTTGACGAAGGCCCCGCTCTCTTCCGCTTCGACGAAAAGGTCAGCTGGCTCCGCGGCGAGCACAACCTCGCCTACGGGCACGCCAAGGCAATCGTCCATGAACACGACCTCAGGCGCGCTGCGCGGAAGTTCTGATCTGCCATGACGGGCTTAGCGCCTGTCCAGTTCAGGACACGCGACACACTCACGCGGCACATAAGGCGAAGGGCCCGCAGGCAGTGCCTGCGGGCCCTTCGTGGCGCGTGGCGGGTGCCCGCGCCGGGGTGCGTCAGTCGCCGCGGAGGATCGAGATCAGCCGCAGCATCTCCATGTAGATCCACACCAGGGTGAGGGTCAGGCCGAACGCCGCGAGCCAGGACTCCTCACGCGGGGCGCCGTAGGCGATGCCGTCCTCGACCTGCTTGAAGTCCAGGGCCAGGAACAGCGCGCCGAGGACCACACCGACGATGCCGAAGACGATGCCCAGGCCGCCGCTGCGGAAGCCGAGGCCGTCGCCGCCGCCGAACACCATGAACAGCACGTTGACCAGGGACAGCAGGATGAAGCCCATGGCCGCGATCATCACGAAGCGGGTGAAGCGGGCGGTGACCCGTACGATCCGCGTCTTGTAGGCGACCAGCATCGCCACGAACACCGCCATCGTGCCCAGCACCGCCTGCATCGGGGCGCCGCTCATGTTCGGCAGGGTGTTGAGGTAGCCGCTGAGCGCACCGAGGAACAGGCCCTCCAGCGCCGCGTACGACAGGATCAGCGCGGGCGAAGGCTTGCGCTTGAAGGACTGGACGAGGCCCAGCACCATCGCGACCAGTCCCGCGCCGATGGCGAAGCCGAGGTTCTGGGTCAGGAACAGCCAGCCGACCGTGGCGCCGGCGACGACCGTGCCGAGCGTCATGCCCGTGCGCGCGACGACATCGTCCATCGTCATCGGGCGGGTCTGCGGCGCGTACTGCGGCGGTGCCTGGGTGCCGGGCTGCTGGCCCTGGGCGTACGGGTTGGTCGGGGCCTGCGCGTAGGGGTTGCCGCCCTGTGCGTAGGGGTTCGTGCCGGCGTACGGGTTCGCGGTCGGGCCCCCGGCCTGCGGCGGTGCGTTGAAGCCCGCGTAGCCGGTGTCGCGGCTGAAGCCCCGTCGCGAGAAGACCGGGTTGCTGCTCCTCATCCTTCACTCCTCCATGGCCGCCCTGCGCGGCCTTGACGGCAAGCGTAATGGCTTGGCAAAGGCGCGTCGCTAGTTCTTGAGCAGGATCTTTCCCCGAAGCCGGGAGGACGCGTCCGCCATGAGGAGGACGTATGGGAGGGCGCGGACGTGCCCGGAGGCGCCGCGGCGGCCCTGCCCGGCCCCGCCGGCGGTCCCGCGCCGTTATTCGCCGCAGTGGCCGTCACGCGTCCGCAGGCAACCGATTCACCGGTGGAGCCGTCTTCCCTTCCGGCCGGAAGCTGCCCTGGTGGGCGGATCTACAGAGATGACGCATGGTCAAGATCCGAACGCCGGAGTGCCCCTTCTCGATGCACAGATGCATCACCGTACGTAGTGCTATGGGCGCGATCGGTTTAATCCGAGGGTACAGATAGGGCTATTCTGGCGGGAAACAGCAGCGAAAGAGGGTTGAGGTCCCTGTGCCTGACGTCTCAGTAGTCGTCATCGTCTACAACGACGCCGACCGGTTGCCGACCGCGGTCCAGTCCGTACTGGATCAATCGCTCCGGGACGTCGAGGTGGTGATCGTCGACGATTGCAGCACCGACCGTTCTTTCGAAGTCGCACAGCAACTCGCGGCCGCGCACCCCGGGCGGGTGCGGGCCTTCCAGCTGCCGGAGAACAGCGGTGCGGGAGGCGAGCCGCGCAACGTCGGCATCCAGCACACCCAGGGCCGCTACGTCATGTTCCTGGACAGCGACGACGTCCTGGAGCTGAATGCCTGCCGGAACATGCTGGAGGCCGCCGAGGAGAGCGGCTCGGACATCGTTTCCGGCCTGTGCGTGCGACTGCACAAGGACACCCGCAATCAGAAGCGGGACGAGTGGTATTCCTGGCTTTATTCCACCACCCGCACACTGGAATCCGTCACCGAATTGCCGGACCTGTTTGTGTGGGACACCCTCTCCACCAACAAGTGCTATCGCCGCGACTTCCTCATCGAACATAATCTCCGTTTTCCCAAGGGGATGTTCTACGAGGACCTGATGTTTATCGCCGATGCCTATCTCGCCGCGAAGCGCATCACACTGATTCCCAATCAGGTCTATTTCTGGCATGTGTTCGAGCGGTCCGCCGTGAAATCGGTGACGAACCGGCGCCACGAAATGACGAACTATGCGCACCGGCTGGAGATCCACCGGCGCATCGACGCATTGCTGGCCGAGCGCGGGCTGGACGAGATGCGGCTCGCCAAGGACGTCAAATTCCTCAAGCACGACCTGGTACTGCATCTGCGGGACCTGCCGTTCCGGGACGCGTCCTACCGCAGGGAGTTCGCCGAACTCTCCCGGGAGTACCTCGCCGGGATCGCCCCCGAGGCGTACGAGCGCGTACAGCCGATCCAGGCCATCTGTGCGTATCTGCTCCAGCAGGGTGACTGGGACAACCTGATCCCGGCGGTCGACACCCTCATCAACCGCGACAAGGTCTCCTCGCCGCTCACCGAGCACGACGGCCGGATCTACTGGTGCGGCGGCCACCTCGACGACGCGTTCGGCCGCAGCGTGCTGGACGTGACCGACATCGGCTACCACGAGAAGCCGGTCAACCAGCTGTTCCTGCGCAACCAGCTGACCGGCTACCGCGACTCCGGCCGGTCCGTCGCGCTGACCGGACGGATCACCAATCCGCTCGGCATCATCCCGGCGGACGCCAAGCTGACCGGTGAGCTGGAGTTCAGCGCCCGGCGGCGCAGCCTCCAGTCCTTCCACTTCCCGGTGCGGGTGCTGCGCCATGAGGGCGACAGCCTCCACTGGGAGGCCGCGGCGGACCTCACCGCCAAGCTGCGCCCGCTGGGCATCGTCGACACCATCTGGGACGTACGGCTGCGCCTGGACGTGGACGGGGTGCGCACCACGACCCGGCTCACCGTCGCCGACACCGCGCTGTCCGGCGGGCTGCCGGTCCGGCCCCGGCTGACGCGGATGGTCGCCGATCATCTGGAGCCGCATGCCTCGGCCCGGGGACATCTGGCGTTCCGGCTGGTCAGCGAGGGACGTAACGCCGAGCGCGTACAGGAGCTGATCACCCGCGGGGTGCGCGGCAAGCCGGGGACGCTGGCCAAGACCGGCTACCGCAAGGCGAAGGCGCTGCGCAAGAAGGTCACCTCCGGCGACAACAAGCTCCGCGCCTACCACGAGGTGTTCTGCCGGCTGCCCGTCAAGAAGCGCACGGTGGTCTTCGAGAGCCATCTGGGCAAGCAGTACAGCGACAGCCCGCGCGCGATCTACGAGGAGATGCGCCGTCAGGGCCTGGACTTCGAGGCGATCTGGTCGTACTCCGGCTCGCCGAAGGACTTCCCCAAGGACGTCACCCTCGTCAAGCGCTGGTCGCTGCCGTACCTCAAGGCGCTGGCGCAGGCCGAGTTCTGGGTGGACAACCAGAGCTATCCGCTCAAGCTCACCAAGCGCCCTGAGACCACCTACCTCCAGACCTGGCACGGCTCGGCGCTGAAGAACATGGGCTTCGACCAGCCGGCGCTGAAGGCGCAGACCCGGGAGCAGCAGGCCGAGCAACAGCGTTCACTGGACCGCTTCGACCGTTTCCTGTGCCGCTCCGAGCACGATGTGCGCACCCTCGCCAAGGCGTTCCGGCTCAAGGAGAAGACCCTGCTGCGGGTGGGGTACCCGCGCAATGACGCGCTGGTGCGCGCCCGGCAGCGGGAAGCGGAGCTGGGCCGGCGTGAACGCGGGCCGCTGGCCGCGGAGTTGGGCATTCCCGAGGACAAGACCGTACTGCTTTACGCACCGACCTTCCGCAAGGCGGGCGGCCGGCACGGGCGCTTCGAATTGCCCTTCGACGTGGAGCGTTTCGCCGATCAGTTCGGCGACCGCTACGTCCTCCTGGTGCGCTCGCACTACCTCAATCACGTGGTACTGCCACCGACCGTGCAGGGCCGGGTCATCGACGTATCGGCGCGCCATGACGTGACACCGATCCTGGAGCTGGCCGACGGGCTGATCACGGACTATTCGTCGGTGATGTTCGACTACGCGCTGCTCGACCGGCCGCTGGTGTTCTTCACCTACGACTACGACGAATACGTCCACGAGGGCCGTGGCACGTACTTCGATCTGCTGGAGCATGCGCCGGGCCCGGTGGTCCGCACCGAGGACGAATTCCACGAGACGATCAAGTCGTTCGAGTCGCAGGCTCTGGAATACGCGAAGAGCCGCAAGGATTTTGTCGCCAAGTTCGGTGAATACGACCGGGGCGACGCAGCTCAGAGCATCGTCGATCAGTTCTTTGCGCAGTGGAGCCGTTGATGACCAAGTCGTACGCAGCCGAGCCGCGGGACATCTTCTTCGTCTCCAACAGCGTCAACGAGATGGGCGGCATCACCAGTTGGTCGCACCAGATGGCGCGTCTCTTCAGCGAGCGGGGCCACCGGGTGCACCTCGTCGGCATCGTGCCGGCGCCCGAGGGGCGGGCCCAGGAACTCGCCGATGACCTGCCGTTCGGTACCACCACCCTCTACTCCGCACACCCGCCGTCGGTCCGCCCCGCACGCGGTCTGAAGGACCGGCTCAACCTCGCCGAGCAGCGCCGCCGGGCCGCCCGGGAGGCCGGGATGCACGAGCAGGCGGCCAAGATGAGCGCGCTGTTCCGGGCGGCGAAGCCGGGCGGAGTGGTGATCGTCACTCAGGTCTGGGCGATGGAGTGGGTGGCACTGGCCGACACCGCGGGGCTGACGGTGATCGGTATGAGCCATGAGTCGTTCGAGACCTGCCGCAAGTCGTCCCGCTTCGGCCGGGTCAAGCGGTTTTACGCGGACGTCGACCGGATGCTGACGCTCACCCGCGAGGACGCCGACCGCTGGATCCGGCAGCGGATGGACAACGTCGGCTTCATGCCGAACCCCCTGCCGTTCTTCCCCGACGTCCCCTCGGACCGGTCCCGTAAGTGCGTGGTCAGCATCGGCCGGCTCCACGAGGAGAAGGGCGTCGACCTGCTGCTGGAGGCCTGGGCGAAGGTCGCGCCGCAGCATCCGGAGTGGACCCTGCGGATCTACGGTTCCGGCGAAGAGGCGGAGGCGTTGCGCAAGTTGGCGGCGGAGCTGGGGGTGGCCTCGTCGGTCGAGTGGATGGGCCGGACCAGCGATGTCCCCGGGGCGCTGCGGGAGAGCGCGGTGTTCGCGCTGAGTTCGCGCGGTGAGGGCTTCCCGCTGGCCCCTATGGAGGCGATGGCGACCGCGGTGCCCTGTGTGGCCTTCGATGTGGCTCCGGGCGTCCACGAGATCATCACGGACGGCGAGGACGGTTTCCTCGCTCCCCCGGGCAATATCACCGAATTCGCCCGGCATCTCGACACCCTGATGTCCGACAAGGACCTTCGGGACGCGATGGGTGAAGCCGCGCGGAAGAACATCCAGCGGTTCTCCACGGACGAGATTGTCGGCCGATGGGAGAGCTTGTTCGCACTCATCGAACGCTGATCCGACAACGCACAAAGCGAGGAGGGCCGCCGGCTTTCGCCGGCGGCCCTCCTCGTTGAATTTTCAGCCAAGTCGCCTGTCTTTGACCCGCCGTTCGCGGGAGTGCCCGGAGCCGGACTTGAACCGGCACGGCCCGTAGGCCAGCGAGGTTTAAGCTCGCCGTGTCTGCATTCCACCATCCGGGCCTGGGATCCCCCATGCCACCTCAAAGAGGGCAGCACGAGCGTAGCCCGCAGCGCACGACGCACATCGGCCGCTCATCCCGAGGTTGTCTTATTTTATTGGCAACTGAGGGTGCATCAGCGCTGGGTACAGGCCTTCGGCACATGCCTGAAGCCCACTCTTGCCAGAACCCGCCACGGCGCAATTTCGTGCCCGAATTGACGGAAACTCGACGCCCCCTCCGCACGGCCCTCACCCCTGCGGGTGGAAGCCTCCGGATGCTCCGTCCGCGGCAGCGGCATCAGGGTTCGTCTCCTCCCCAGGGATGACCGGGCACCGCCCGGCTACTTCCCAGGGGTAAGCCGAGGACGGTCACAGGGGTTGACGTCCCCCGCCCCTCGCCTGACCCACGATGGAAACCGTCCGCTTGACGTCCGCGGCGCGCCGCCCGGTGGCGCCTCGGCTCCGATGGTCCCTCGTCCCGACAGGAGCTCCTTCCCGTGACCACCACCCACTCAGGCGTCTCCACCGCCGACCGCACCACCGCGGTGGCCGCCCGCGCCACGGATCTCACCAAGGTCTATGGACAGGGCGAGACCGAGGTGGTCGCCCTGGACGCGGTCTCCGTCGACTTCCGCCAGGCCCAGTTCACCGCGATCATGGGCCCCTCCGGGTCCGGCAAGTCGACCCTGATGCACTGCATGGCCGGGCTCGACGGGATCTCCGGCGGCTCCGCCAGGATCGGCGACGTCGAACTGACCGGACTCAAGGACAAGAAGCTCACCCAGCTGCGACGCGACAAGATCGGCTTCATCTTCCAGGCGTTCAACCTGCTGCCGACCCTGAACGCCCTGGAGAACATCACCCTGCCCATGGACATCGCCGGCCGTAAGCCGGACCGCGCCTGGCTGAACCGCGTCGTGGAGACCGTCGGGCTGGGCGGCCGCCTCAAGCACCGCCCCAGTCAGCTCTCCGGCGGCCAGCAGCAGCGCGTCGCGGTCGCCCGCGCGCTCGCCTCCCGGCCCGAGATCATCTTCGCCGACGAGCCCACCGGCAACCTCGACTCGCGCTCCGGCGCCGAAGTGCTGGGCTTTCTGCGCAACTCCGTGCGCGAGCTGGGCCAGACCGTGGTGATGGTGACCCACGACCCGGTCGCCGCCTCCTACGCGGACCGGGTGGTCTTCCTCGCCGACGGCCGGATCGTCGACGACATGCCCAACCCCACCGCCGACATGGTCCTTGAGCGGATGAAGGGCTTCGACGCCAAGGGCCGCACCAGCTGACCGTCAGCAGCCACCCGCCTTCCGGACCTCTCCTCCAGGACTGACCCACTCATGTTCCGTACCGCCTTGCGCAATGTGCTTGCGCACAAGGCCAGGCTGCTGATGACCGTGCTCGCCGTGATGCTCGGCGTGGCCTTCGTCTCCGGCACCCTGGTCTTCACCTCGACCATCTCCGACGCCTTCCAGGCCAGCTCCCAGAAGGGCTACGACAACGTCGACGTCGCCATCCAGCCGCGTGGCTCCGACGGCGAGCCCGGCGCCCCCGGCGCGGCCCCGAAGCTCGACCAGAAGCTGCTCGACCGGGCCTCCCGCGTGCCCGGCGCCGCCTCCGCCACCGGCACCGTCTCCGGCTTCACCGCCATCGCCGACAAGAAGGGCCAGCTGATCGGCGACGGCTTCTCCACCCTCGGCGGCAACTACTCCGCCGGCAAGGACGGCAACGACGCCCGCTACCCGATGCGCAGCGGCGCCGCCCCCAAGGGCCCGCACGAGTTCGCGCTGGACGCCCACACCGCGGACAAGGCCGGCTACAAGGTCGGTGACACCGTCCGGCTCTCCGTCGACGGACCGGTCCGCGAGCAGAAGCTGACCGGCATCTTCACCACCGACGACGGCTCGGTCGCGGCCGGCGGCAGCCTCGCGCTGTTCGACACCCCGACCGCACAGAAGCTGTTCGCCACGCCCGGCGAGTTCAGCGAGATCGACGTCAAGGCCGCGCCCGGCACCTCCCAGAACGCCCTGAAGTCCGCGGTGGACAAGGTCCTGCCCAAGGACGCCGCCGAGGCCACCACCGGCAAGCAACTCGCCGACGACCAGGCCGAGATGATCGCCAAGAGCATGGACGGTATGAAGACCGGCCTGCTCGCCTTCGCCGGTATCGCGCTCTTCGTCGGCGTCTTCATCATCGCCAACACCTTCACCATGCTGGTCGCCCAGCGCACCAAGGAGCTGGCGCTGCTGCGCGCGGTCGGTGCCAGCCGCCGCCAGGTGACCCGCTCGGTGCTGATCGAGGCGTTCGTCGTCGGCGCGGTCGCCGGGGTCACCGGCCTGGCCGCCGGTATCGGGATCGGCGCCGGACTGCGCGCCCTGATGAGCAGCACCGGCGCGACGGTCCCCGACGGCCCTCTGGTGGTCTCGCCGTCCACCGTCCTGGTCTCGCTCCTGGTCGGCATCGTCGTCACCGTTCTGGCCGCCTGGCTGCCGGGCCGCCGCGCCGCGAAGATCCCGCCGGTCGCCGCGATGAACAGCGTGCACGCCACCGCCACCACCAAGTCGCTCGTCGTACGCAACACCATCGGCGCGCTGTTCGCGGGCGCCGGTGCCGCCGGGGTGCTGGTCGCCACCGGCATGACCGACGGCAAGGCCGTGATGGGCGGCGGCGCAGTACTGCTGCTGATAGGCGTGTTCATCCTGACGCCGCTGCTGTCCCGTCCGCTGATCGCGCTGGCCTCGCCCGTACTACGGGCCTTCGGGATCTCCGGCACCCTCGCCCGGCAGAACGCGGTGCGCAATCCGCGCCGTACGGCCGCCACGGCCTCCGCGCTGATGGTCGGGCTGACGCTGATCACCGGCCTGACGGTGATCGCGGGCAGCGTGCAGAAGGGCATCGACAAGATGGCCACCGGGTCGCTCACGGCCGACTACGTCGTCTCCATGGCCAGCCACGTCCCGCTCTCCCCGGACGTGGCGAAGAAACTCGACGGTCTGGACGAGGTCACCGCCGTCAGCCCGCTGCGCAGCTCCTCCGCCCGGATCGGCACCGAACCCGCCCGCCTGACCGGCGTCAACGGCAAGGACTTCGGGCAGCTCACCCAGCTCGACTTCACCAAGGGCGCACTCGGCGACCTGTCCGGCGGCCGGACGATCGTGGACGACGCCACCGCGAAGAAGAGCGGCTGGCAGCCCGGTTCCCGTATCCCGGTGACGTTCGCGGACGGCAAGAAGGGCACGCTGACCGTCTCGGGCGTCTACCAGGGCAACCAGATGATCAACGGCATCATCATGGACAACGCCACCCTGGCACCGCACCAGAAGCAGATCACCGATATCCAGGTGATGGTGAAGACCAAGCACGGCGCCACCGAGGCCGCCAAGGACTCGCTGGTCAAGGGGCTCGGCAAGAACCCGGCGATCTCCGTCTCCGACAAGAAGGACATCTCCGAAGGCATCGCCCAGATGTTCAGCCTGATGCTGAACATGCTCTACGGGCTGCTGGCGATGGCCGTGATCGTCGCGGTGCTCGGTGTCATCAACACCCTGGCGATGTCGGTCTTCGAACGCTCGCAGGAGATCGGCATGCTGCGCGCCATCGGCCTGGACCGCCGCGGCATCAAGCGCATGGTGCGCCTGGAGTCGCTGGTGATCTCCCTCTTCGGCGGAGTGCTCGGCATCGGCCTGGGCGTCTTCTTCGGCTGGGCCGCCGGTGAGCTGGTCAGCGGCTCGCTGCCGACGTACGAACTGGTGCTGCCCTGGGGGCGGATAGGCATCTTCCTCGGGCTGGCCGCGCTGGTCGGCGTGCTCGCCGCGCTCTGGCCGGCCCGGCGGGCGGCCAGGCTCAACATGCTGGCCGCGATCAAGGCCGAGTAGCCGGTTGCGGATGTGCCGGGCCCGGACGGGCCCGGCACACCGCGCGTCATGCGGACCAGGTGCGGGTCCGCAGCGGCAGTCCGGAGGCGCCGGAGTCCGGCGTCCGGACTGCCAGCACCTGGTTGACCCCTATGCGGTTCCGCTCGAACGACAGCGCCGAGGCCGCCATGTAGAGCCGCCAGACCCGGGCCCGCCCCGGAGACGTCAGCCGCGCCGCCTGCTCCCAGTGGGTCTCCAGATTGGTGACCCACTGCCGCAGCGTCAGCGCGTAGTGCTCCCGGATCCCCTCCACGTCCCGCACCTCGAACCCGGCGTCCTCCAGCTGGCCCACCGTCTGCCCGACCGGCGCCAGCTCCCCGTCCGGGAAGACATAGCGGTCGATGAAATCGTCGACGTGGTAGGTCTCCTCGTCGGCCAGCGGCCGCCGCGCGATCTGATGGTTCAGCAGCCGCCCGCCGGGCCGCAGCAGGTCGTACAGCGCGCTCGCATACTCCGCGTACCGCTCCCGGCCGACGTGCTCGGCCATCCCGATCGAGGAGATCGCGTCGAACGGCTCGTCCTTGATCTCGCGGTAGTCCTGCACCCGGATCTCGACCCGGTCGGCGAGTCCGGCCTCGGCGATCCGCTTACGGGCGAAGGTGGCCTGCTCCTCGGAGAGGGTGATGCCGACGGCCCGTACGCCGTACTCACGGGCCGCGTGCAGCACCATCGAGCCCCAGCCGCAGCCCACGTCCAGCAGCCGCACGCCCTCCTTGAGGCCGAGCTTGCGGCAGATCAGGTCGAGCTTGTCGCGCTGGGCGTCCTCCAGGGTGGCCGCGGATCCTTCGGAGGTCCCCCAATAGGCGCAGGAGTAGACCATGGACGGGCCGAGCACCAGCGCATAGAAGTCGTTGCCGAGGTCGTAGTGGTGGCTGATGGCTTCCTTGTCGCGCCGCAGGGTGTGCAGCGGGCCGCGCCGGCGTCTGACCTCTTCGGCGGGCGGGGCGGGCGGTACGGGGGCGCCGCCCAGCGTGAGCAGTTCGCGGGCGGCGCTGCGGATCTCCGGGCGGGCCAGCGCGCGCAGTACGGCGGCGCGCTGCGGTGTGACGTCGCCGCCGCGCTCCCAGATCAGCCCGGCGAGCAGATCGAGCGCTTCGTAGAGATCGCCCTCGATGTCGAGGTCACCGGCCACCCAGGCGCGGGCCAGGCCGAGTTCGCCGGGCCGGAACAGCAGCCGGCGCAGCGCCCGGCGATGCCGGATGACCAGTGTGGGGGCCCCCGGCGGACCGGACTCGCTGCGGTCCCAGGCGCGGATGCGCACCGGGAGCGGGACTCCCAGTACCTCCTCGGCGAGCTTGGTGAGCCGTCGAGCGGCGTCGGCCATGTCGCACACCTCCGTGTTGACGAGTCGGGCAAAGAAGTTTCACCCACCACGCAAACGCCAATGGGGCGCCCAAATAGTCCCGTTCACACGCTAGGGAACCGCAAACTGCCCGCTTTGCGCCACGGCGCACACGCCGAAGGGCGCCCGCCCCACGGATGGCGGACGCCCTTCGGGCTGGTCGGAGTACCCGACCGGGGATTCAGGAAGCCTTGGCCTTCGGCTTGTCGCCGGAGCCGGCCGCGGCCGGAGCGGGGGCCGGCTTGGCCGCCTCGTAGAACTCCTCGCGGGGGTTCTCCATGGCGCCGAGCGAGACGACCTCGCGCTTGAGGAACATGGCCAGCGTCCAGTCGGCGAAGACCCGGATCTTGCGGTTGAACGTCGGCATCGCCATGCCGTGGTACGCGCGGTGCATGTACCAGGCGAGACGGCCCTTGAGCTTGATCTTCATCTTGCCCATGACGATCATCGCGACGCCCTTGTGCAGGCCCAGACCGGCGACCGCACCCTTGTTGGCGTGGCTGTACTCCTTCTGCGGGAAGCCCCGCATACCGGAGACCACGTTGTCGCCGAGGACCTTGGCCTGCCGCAGCGCGTGCTGGGCGTTCGGCGGGCACCAGGCGTTCTCGTTGCCGTTCTTACGGCCGACCAGGTCCGGGACCTGGGCGTTGTCGCCCGCGGCCCAGATGTAGTCGGTGCCCTGCACCTGGAGCGTGGCGGCGGTGTCGACGTGACCGCGCGGGCCGAGCGGCAGGCCGAAGCGGGCCAGCGCCGGGTTGGGCTTGACGCCCGCGGTCCACACGATGGTGTTGGAGTCGACCTCGAGGCCGTTGTTGAGCTTGACGTGACCGTCGACGCAGGAGTCCATACCGGTCTTGAGGTAGATCTCGACGCCGCGGCTCTCGAGGTGCTCCTTGCCGTAGGCGCCGAGCTTCGGGCCGACCTCGGGGAGGATCTTGTCGGCCACGTCCACCAACAGGAAGCGCATGTCCTCGCGCTTGACGTTGTTGTAGTACTTCGCGGCATCGCGGGCCATGTCCTCGACCTCGCCGACGGTCTCCGCACCCGCGAAGCCACCGCCGATGAAGACGAAGGTGAGCGCCTTGCGGCGGACCTCTTCGTCGGTCGTGGAGTCGGCCTTGTCCAGCTGCTCCAGGACGTGGTTGCGCAGGCCGATGGCCTCTTCCACGCCCTTCATCCCGATGCCGTTCTCGGCCAGGCCGGGGATCGGGAAGGTGCGGGAGACCGCGCCCATCGCGATCACCAGATAGTCGAAGGGCAGCTCGTAGGCCTCGCCGACCAGCGGGGCGATCATGGCGACCTTGCGGTCCTGATCGATGGTGGTGACCCGGCCGGTGAGGACCTCCGCCTTCGGCAGGACGCGTCGCAGCGGGACGACGACGTGCCGGGGGGAGATGCTGCCGGCGGCGGCTTCGGGGAGGAAGGGCTGATAGGTCATGTACGACCGCGGGTCGACGACCGTGACGGTCGCCTCGCCGTAGCGCATCTTCTTGAGGATGCGCCGAGCTGCGTACAGGCCTACGTACCCACCGCCTACTACGAGGATCCTGGGACGCTCCGTGGTGCTCATGCAATCGAGTATCCACCCCCACATGGGGGGTCGCTCGTGAGCCCCTTCACAAGGACCTCAGGGGTATCTGCTACACTCCGCCGGCTTCGTGACCGACGCCATAGTCCAAACCGGAACCACCGTGTTACGGAAGGCGTTGGAGACCCCCGTTGATCAGGGCTTGTGGGCCTCCGGACGGCTCAACCACACCCTCCGGGCGTGCGCGGCCAGGACGCCGGAACCCGCGCATCCGCCGGGTCGAAGGGTCCTAGGACCTTCGAATGAGGGTCGGACGAACAGATTGTTCGCCCAACGGGAGGGAATTTCATGTGAAGGATTTCACGAACCTTTTTTCCGAAGCCCTCCGCTGAGCCCCCTCAGGCCCCCTGAAGCCCGCTCAGACGGGTGTCCCACCCGCTCAAAAGCCCGGTCGACAGGGGGCGTTGCGCCAGGAGGTCAGGCCTGGTCGAGTGCGGCGTGCCAGGCGATGCCGTCGAGGATGTCGTGCTCGCTGACGACGACCTCCTCGGCGCCCGCCCGCTCCATGATCGACAGCAGTACCAGCGCGCCCGCGCCGATCACATCGACCCGGCCCGGGTGCATGACCGGGATGGCGGCGCGCTCGGCGTGGGTGGAGGACAGCAGCCGCTCGGTGATCTCGCGGACCTTGGCCAGCGAGACCCGGGAGTGGTGGATGGCCTCGGAGTCGTAGTGGTCCAGGCCCAGCGCGATACCGGCGACGGTGGTGACCGAACCGGCCAGGCCCACCAGGGTGGCGGCCTCGCTCAACGGGACGGTCTCCTCGACCCGGTCCAGCGCCGCGGCGACATCGGCCTTTATGGCGGAGATCTGCCCCGGGGCCGGCGGGTCGGTGAGAGGGGTGTGCGAAGCACTCGTTGAGGGGTGGTGGCCGGGAGACGGGTGGGCCTCGCCGCCGTGCACCAGATGCCGCTCGGTCATCCGTACACAGCCGACGTCGACCGAGCGGGCGGCCCGTACGGACTCCGCGCCGAGCACGAACTCGGTCGAACCGCCGCCGATGTCGACCACGAGGAAGGGCTGGGCGAGGTCCGTGCGTCCGGTGAGTTCCTTGGTGGCGCCGGTGAAGGAGAACTCCGCCTCCTGTTCACCGGTGATCACCTCGGGCTCCACGCCCAGGATGTCCACGACGCCGCGGACGAAGTCCTCGCGGTTCTCCGCGTCCCGGGAGGCCGAGGTCGCCACGAAGCGGACGTGCTCGGCACCCAGGCCCTTGATCACCGCGGCGTACTCCCGGCAGGCCGCGAAGGTGCGCTCCAGTGCACCGGGCGCCAGCCGCCCGGTGCGGTCCACGTCCTGGCCCAGCCGGACGATCTGCATCCGGCGGTCGAGCTCCTTCAGCTCACCGGTCCCGGGGTCAACGTCCGCGACCAGCAGACGGATGGAGTTCGTACCGCAGTCGACGGCGGCGACGCGCTTCACTCGGACTCTCCCTCGTCGTTCCCGGTGTGCTCACCGGTCGCACCGCACGGGCTGACGCACGGCCCCTTCTTCCACCACTCCGGCAGCATCGCGAGCGCCTCGTCCCCGAGCGGGTTGACGCCCGGTCCGGCCGCCAGCGAGTGGCCGACGAGCACATGCAGGCACTTGACCCGGTCGGGCATGCCGCCCGCGCTCGGGAAGCCTTCCAGCACCTCGATGGCGTCCCGCCGCCGGATGTAGTCCTCGTGGGCCGCGCGGTAGGCGGCGGCCAGCTCCGGGTCGGTCGCCAGCCGCTCGGTCATCTCCTTCATCACGCCGTTGGCCTCCAGCGTGCCGATCGCGGAGGCCGCGCGCGGGCAGGTGAGGTAGTAGAGCGTGGGGAAGGGCGTGCCGTCCTCCAGGCGCGGCGCCGTCTCGACGACATCGGGCTGGCCGCAGGGGCAGCGGTGCGCGATGGCGCGCAGCCCGCGCGGCGGGCGGCCCAGTTGCTCCTTGAAGGCGGCGATGTCCGCGGCGGTGGGCTCGGTGGGCTCGGTCTGGGGCGGAGGGGTTTCCATGTGCGCTTTCGGTGAGGTGGGTGGTGAGGCGGCGGTGCGGCCGTCCCTGACGACAGTACGGGGCGGCACGCGCCGAGGGTACGGAACGTCGCGGCCCGACGGTACGGACCGGGCACACCGACGGTACGGGCCGGCGGCAACCGAAGGGTTCGGGACGGCGCTAGCGCCGGTCGGCGGAGTCGACCGCGCTCCACAGATTCTCGTACCAGGGGCGCTGCGCCGCCTGCGGCCCCTTGGGGGCCGTGCCGGTGCCGGAGCCGTCCTGGACGATGTATCCGGTCTCGCCCGGCATGACGTAGTGCAGATGCCGGCGGGCCTGCTGGCGTACGTACTCCGGGTCCTGCCAGCGGGCCTTCTGCTCGCGCAGCCGGTCCAGCGCGGCACCGGCGTCCTGTGCCTTACGCCGCTGGTCGGCGATGTCCGAGCGCTGGGAGACGTACTGCCTTATCGGGTAGGCCAGCGCCACGACCAGGGAGCACATCACCAGCGCCAGCAGGGCGGCGCGGCCGGTGAGGCGGTTGCGGCGGGCCGGGCGGGCGCGGTAGACGCGGGCGGCGGCCTGTTCGCCGAGCGCCTTGAGTCGGGTCGCGGTCGAGAACCGGTCCGCGGGCACGTCGTCTCCCCTTCACTGGCTGAAGCAGGTACGTCCCCGGCAACGGTACGGGACCGGTGCCGGGGACGCTTCGCTTCGCTGCGCCGTTGCTCTCCTGTGGTGCCTTGGGGCGCAAGGCACTCAGGGCTGGCCTGCGGTCAGCCCTTGAACCGCGGGAAGGCGGAGCGGCCCGCGTACACCGCGGCGTCGTCGAGGATCTCCTCGATGCGCAGCAGCTGGTTGTACTTGGCGACGCGCTCGGAGCGGGCCGGGGCGCCGGTCTTGATCTGGCCGCAGTTGGTGGCGACGGCGAGGTCGGCGATGGTGACGTCCTCGGTCTCACCGGAGCGGTGCGACATCATGCACTTGAAGCCGTTGCGCTGGGCCAGCTCGACGGCGTCCAGGGTCTCGGTCAGCGAGCCGATCTGGTTGACCTTCACCAGCAGCGCGTTGGCGGAGCCCTCCTCGATGCCGCGGGCGAGGCGCTCGGGGTTGGTGACGAACAGGTCGTCGCCGACCAGCTGGACCTTGCTGCCGAGCTTGTCGGTGATGACCTTCCAGCCGGCCCAGTCGTCCTCGAACAGCGGGTCCTCGATGGAGACCAGCGGGTAGGCCGCCACCAGCTCCCCGTAGTACTCCGTCATCTCGGCGGCGGAGCGCTCCTTGCCCTCGAAGAGGTACTTGCCGTCCTTGTAGAACTCGGAGGCGGCGACGTCCAGGGCGAGGGCGATGTCCTGGCCGGGGGCGTAACCGGCCTGCTTGATGGCCTCCAGGATGAGGTCCAGGGCCTCGCGGTTGGAGCCCAGGTTGGGGGCGAAGCCGCCCTCGTCACCGAGGCCGGTGGACAGCCCGCGCTCCTTCAGGACCTTCTTGAGGGTGTGGTAGACCTCGGCGCCCCAGCGCAGCGCCTCGGAGAAGGACTCCGCGCCGATCGGGGCGATCATGAACTCCTGGATGTCCACGTTGGAGTCGGCGTGCGAGCCGCCGTTCAGGATGTTCATCATCGGGACGGGCAGGACATGCGCGTTCGGGCCACCGAGGTAGCGGAACAGCGGGAGGTCGCTGGCCTCGGAGGCGGCGTGCGCGACGGCGAGGGAGACGCCCAGGATGGCGTTGGCGCCGAGCGAGCCCTTGTTGTCGGTGGCGTCCAGGTCGAACATCGCCTGGTCGATCAGCCGCTGCTCGGTCGCGTCGTAGCCGACGAGCTCCGGGCCGATCTGCTCGATGACGGCCAGGACGGCCTTTTCGACGCCCTTGCCGAGGTAGCGGTTCGGGTCGCCGTCGCGGAGCTCGATGGCCTCGAAGGCGCCGGTCGAGGCGCCGGACGGCACGGCGGCACGGCCGGTGCTGCCGTCGTCGAGGCCGACCTCGACCTCGACCGTGGGATTACCTCGCGAGTCGAGAATTTCGCGGGCTACGACGACGTCGATGGACGGCACGTTGTCTCCTTCATGGGTGTCTGGAGTTCTCCGGCACGAGCCTAACGGCCCCGGGTGCATCCACTGCCCCTCGGCCCGCTCTGTGGGACGGAAGGGCCCGAAAATCTTCCCAAAGGCATAGTTCGCCGGAGATTTAGCTGCATTGTTCGCGTAACGGGAAAAATCGCTGGACGTGGCAGGTCACAGCCCCGGCCACGCGCTGGCGCACGGAGAAACCCCGCCGCGGCGCGCTGAGGGAACGGCGCGCCGGGCGGGGCTGTCTCAGGAGGAAGGTGACCCGCACCGGGCCTGGACCCGCCGCCCGGGTCCGGTCGGCTCCGGTGCGGGGACGGCTCAGACGTTGAGCTTCTGGCCCGGGAAGATCAGGTTCGGGTTGCCGCCGATGACCGACTTGTTGGCCTCGTACAGCGACTTCCAGTTGGTGCCGTGCGCCTTGGCGATCTTGGCGAGGGTGTCGCCCGCCTTCACGGTGTAGTTGCCGTGGCCGTTGGACTTCTTCGGGGCCGGCTGGGCCTTCTCGGTCTTGGCGGCCGGGGTGGTCTTCTTCACCGCGTCGTCGCTCTTCTGCGGCGCGGACTTGGTCTGCGCGGAGGAGCCGGTGTCGACGTCGGCGGCGGGACCACCGGAGGTGAGGCCGCCGGCGCCCGCGCAGGTCCAGGCACCCGGGCCCTGGATGGCGAGCAGCTTCTCGGCGGCGGCGATCTGCTGGGCCTTGGTGGCCAGGTCCGCACGCGGCGCGTACTGGGTACCGCCGGCGGCGGCCCAGCTGGAGTTGGAGAACTGGAGGCCACCGTAGTAGCCGTTACCGGTGTTGATCGACCAGTTGCCGCCGGACTCGCACTGGGCGACCTTGTCCCAGGTCGCGACGGAGGCGGCGGAGGCGGAGGTGGCGCCCATCAGCGGGACGGCCACGGCGGCACCGGCGACACCGGCGAGGGTGGCGACGCGGGCGGCCTTGGAGGGACGACGGTGCTTGCCTTTGTTGATCAGCATGGTTCGTTCGTTTCCTCACCGACGCCTGCGAGGTGAGCTGTCGGGTTCGGGCTGTGAGTGCCCGGCCGGTGCGCGTGGCGCACCTGCTTCACCCCAAGCCGGCTGACCCGCTTTCACGGTCCTGACCGGCACTTACCTTGGTTCCCCCGCTCCTGCCTACGGCGCTTGCGCGTCAACTGCCTGCGATCACCGGCAGGATTCGGCGTGTGATCACAGGGGCCCGCTTTGGCGAGCGGTCATGACCGTAAGCAGTAACCCTGTTGATGTTCAAACCCCACCATCTGAACCAAGTTGACCGCTTTTGATCACGAGTTGGTCACATATCCGCAGGTGGGGCCCGGTCCGACGAGTCCGGACGGACCGGGGTTCACCAGGCGCAAAGAGACCCTTGTCTCACTTTCGCCAAATCGGGGCGAAGGCTGCGAACTACCCTGCGGTGTGCCCGAGATCGAGCTGCTGACCTGGGTGGATCAGATCCGCGTCGGACCCGATGACGCCCTCGTTGCGCTCGTAGAGCGCGTTCCACCCGCCGGGCAGACTATGGGCCGCGGCGATGGCTGACAGGCTGTCACCCTTGCGCACGGTGTAGTCGCCGTCGTCCGCCGGGTCCGTACGGTGCGCGTCACCGCCGCGCGAGGCGTGCCGGCCCGAGGTGCGGTCACCGCCGTCCCGCTCGCTGTCGTCCACATTGCCGCGGTGCCGGCCCTTGGCGGGCGTCTCGTGCGGGGTGCCGGCGGTGTCCGTACGGCTGCCGTCGTCGGACGGGTCGGCGGACTCGGCGGGGTCGCCGGACTCGGAGGGCTCGGCAGACTCGGACGGGTCGGCGGAGTCGGAGGGGTCCTCGGAGGGGGAGGCGCCGTCGCTGCCGTCCTCGCCGTCGCTGCCGGTCCCCTCGCCGTTGCCCTTGCCCTCGTCGTCCGGCGTCGCGGAGTCGGACGGTTCCTGGGTGCGGTCGTGGCCGCGGTGGGAGGCGTCGTCGGAGTCGGCGGAGTCCGAGGGGTCGGAGTCCGAGGGCGAGGGTGTCGCGTCGGACGGCTCGTCGGACCGGCTGTCGCCGGACCCGTCGTGCGCCCCGGACCCGTCGGACCAGTCGGAGGAGCCCTCCTCGTCGCCCGGGTCGGGCAGCGGCATGCTGGTGTTGCCCGGGTCGACCTCCGGCGCCTGACCGTCCTGGGTCAGGCCCGCGTTCACCGCACAGCTGGGCCAGGCGTCCGGGCCGCGGTCGTCCAGGATCGATTCGGCCACCGCGATCTGCTGGGCGCGGCTGGCGAGGTCGGGGCGCGAGGCGTAGGCGGCGCCGCCGTTCTCGTCCCACATCTCCTGGGTCAGCTGGAGCCCGCCGTAGAAGCCGTTGCCCGAGGCCGCACTCCAGACCCCACCGCTCTCACACTGGGCGACCTTGTCCCAGGTCGCGGTGTCGGCGGCGTGTGCACCACCGGCGGAGAGCAGGGGCAGAGCTAGGCCTGCGCCGGTCACTCCCGCCGTGACAAAGATGGCCGGTGCCTGACGGGGGCGACGGTGTCGGCCGGTCCCGGAACGCATGCGGATGCCTTTCGCGCGGCGGTTGAGTTGTCCGACGATCCGTTCGAATCATTCGAACGGGCCGACAGGTCACCCGTCGACCGATGCGGGCACGGCGCGCACCCTTAGCCCGGTCCACCCCATCACCGCTTCGACCGATCGAGTGAATCCCATCGAATCCTGACGATCGTCGGTCGAAAGGTAGCCGGGGTCACGGGTAGTCACAAGCCGGTGTAGCGCAGATCACGTAATGGTCACGCAGGTGACGCTGCGTCACTTCGGCCTCCGTCGCTGGTCAGAGCCCGCTCGGGAGTGAACTCCACCGGCAACGACCGCAGTCCGCGCATGATGAGCCCGCCGCGCCAGCGCAAATCGTCAGGATCTATGGCGAGACGGATGTCCGGAAGGCGTGTCAGCAGCGTCGCGAGCGCGGTCTGCCCCTCCAGCCGGGCGAGCGGGGCACCCAGGCAGTAGTGGATGCCGTGCCCGTATCCCAGGTGCTTGTTGTCACGCCGGGTCAGGTCGAGCACATCCGGTTCGTCGAAGCGTGCCGGGTCGCGGTCCGCGGCGGCCAGCACCACCAGTACGGGATCGCCCTCGGCGATCCGCTGCCCGCCGAGCGTCAGCTCCTGGGTCGCGAACCGCCAGGTCGCCAGCTCCACGGGACCGTCGTACCGCAGCAGCTCCTCGATACCGGTGGCCAGCAGTCCGGTGTCGCCCGCCGCCAGCGACTTCTCCAGCAGCTCGCGCTGCGCGGGGTGGCGCAGCAGGGCGTACGTGCCGTTGCCGATGAGGTTGACGGTGGTCTCGAAGCCGGCGAAGAGCAGGATGAACGCCATCGCCGCGGCCTCGTTCTCGGTCAGGTGCTCACCGTGGTCGGACGCCCGGATCAGAGCGGAGATCAGGTCCTCGTCCGGCTCCGGACTCGCCCCCAGGGACGCCCGCTTGCGGTGGATCAGGTCGGCGAGATAGCCCCGCATCTTCTTCACGGAGCGGGCGACCCCGCCGCGCGGGCCTCCCCCGTGCCGGATCATCATGCCGGCCCAGTCGCGGAAGTCGTCCTGGTCCTCGCGCGGGACGCCCAGCAGGTCGCAGATCGCGTAGATCGGCAGCGGAAAGGCGAAGTCATGGATCAGATCGGCCTCCCCGCGCCCGGCGAAGTCGTCGATGAGCCGGTCGGTCAGCTCCTGCACACGAGGGGCGAAGGCCCCGACCCGGCGCGGGGTGAACGCCTTGGAGACCAGCCGCCGCAGCCGGGTGTGGTCGGGCGGGTCGATGTTGAGCAGATGCGTCATCAGGTTGGCGCTGCGCTCGCCCGGGATGCCGACCTTGCCCTTGCCGTGCGCGCCGCCGCTGTGGTGCACCGGATTCTTCGACAGCCTGGCGTCGGCGAGCGCCTGCCGCGCCTCCGTGTAGCGGGTCACCAGCCAGGCCTCGACGCCGCTGGGTAGCGCGGTCCGGTGCACCGGCGCATGGTCGCGCAGCCAGGCGTATGCGGGGTACGGATCGGCGGCGAACTCCCAGGTGAACAGCTCGGGGGGAGTCTCGGGGGCCGCCGCGGTGGTGGCGGCCCCGGTGGCGGGGCAGCCGGCCGGGCCGGTGGCAGGGGTGGCGTCGGGGGCGGCGTCGGGCTTGTCGTGCACCTTCCGACCGTAACCGGCCCATGAGCACCTCTGTGCACGTACGGCACTCCCCCCGCTGCTACCCCGCCTCCACCCCCAGCCCCGCCAGGAACGCCAGTGCCGCCGGCGACGGGCCGAGGCCGCTCCACACCACCCGCTCGGTACGCTCCGGCGCCGGCCGCGCCCGCACGATGTGCAGCCCTGACAGCTCCGAGGCGATCGCCTCCGGCACCATCCCGATGCCCAGCCCCGCCCGCACCAGCTTCGCCAGGAACTCGACGGTGGTCACCTCGAACGCCACCTCAGAGGTCAGCCCCGCCGCCCGGAACGCCTCGTCACGCTGCCGCCGGGCCGCCGAACCCGCCGTGAAGTCGACAAAGGTCTCCCGCGCCAGCCGCGCCAGCGTGGTCCACTCCCGGCCGGCCAGCGGATGCCCCGGCGGCACCACCGCCACCAGCTCACCGCGCGCCAGTTCCTTCTCCCGTACGCCGACCGTGCGCGCACCGGGCACCAGTCCGACGAAGGCGACATCCAGCGTCCCCGCCCGCACCTGCGCGATGAGCGCATCGCTCATCTCCATCTGGAGGCTGATCCGCACCTGCGGACAGCGTCTGCGGAAATCCCCCAGCTCACGGGCGAGATCGACGGCCGCAACGGTCGAGATCGCCCCCACCGCCAGCCGGCCGCGCACCTCACCGGTCGCCGCCGCCACCTCCGCACGGGCCCGTTCGGCCGCCTGGAGCGCCTGCCGCGCGACCGGTACGAACGCCTCGCCGGCGGCGGTCAGCCGGACGCTGCGGCTGGTCCGGTCGAAGAGCCGCGCACCCAGCTCCTTCTCCAGCCGGGCGATCTGATGGCTGAGCGCGGACTGCACCACATGACAGCGTTCGGCGGCCCTGGTGAATCCGCCGGTCTCGGCCACCGCCACCACGTAGCGCATCTGCTGGAGCTCCATGCCCCGATCCTAGACAGCATCGATCTCGATTCACGATGGATGCGATGACAATGATGTGTTGGACTCATCGATGCGGCCGGCCCCAGTCTGGGTGGTGCCCGGGCCACGGTGGCCGCGGGCCGCAGACGGGGAGGACATGCCATGGAACCCGACCACCGAACGGAGCCGCGGCGACTGGGCCGCGGCACGCTCCTGCTGATGTCGGTCGCCACCGGGCTCTCCGTCGCCGGCAACTACTTCGCCCAGCCCCTCCTGGACATCATCGGCCGCGAACTTCACCTCACCGCCGCCACCGCCGCGCTGGTGGTGACCGTCGCCCAGGCCGGCTACGGCCTCGGCCTGCTGCTGCTCGTACCGCTCGGCGACCTGCTGGAGCGCCGCCGGCTGGCCGTCACGCTGTGCGCGGCGACGGCCGTGTTCCTGACCGTCACGGCGAGCGCGCCGAACGCCGCGCTGCTGCTGACCGGCACCGCCCTCACCGGCCTCGCCTCGGTCGCCGCGCAGGTCGTCATGCCGTACGCGGCGACCCTCGCGGCCCCCGCCGAGCGCGGCCGGACCATCGGCACCGTCATGACCGGCCTGCTGCTGGGCATCCTGCTGGCCCGTACGGCCGCCGGACTCCTCGCCGAGCTGGGCGGCTGGCGCACCGTCTACTGGGTCAATGCCGCACTGATGCTGCTGATGGCGCTGCTCCTGCGGCTCCGGCTGCCCGCCCTGCGCACCACGGCCGGACTGCGCTACCCGGCGCTGCTGCGCTCCACGCTGGCGCTGTTCGCCCAGGAGCCGGTGCTGCGATGGCGGGCGATGCTGGGCGCGCTGACCTTCGCGGGCTTCTCCGTCCTGTGGACCGCCATGGCGTTCTTGATGTCCGGCCCGGCGTACGGCTGGCAGGAGTCCGCCATCGGGCTGCTCGGCCTGGTCGGTGCCGCCGGTTCGCTCTCCGCCTCGGCGGCCGGACGACTGGCGGACCGCGGTCTGGCGCACCGTGTCACCGGCGCCGCGGCGTTCCTGCTGCTGGGGTCGTGGGGCCTGCTGGCGGCCGGCGGCGCGGGCGGCGCCTGGTCACTGGCGGCGCTGCTCGCCGGGGTGATCGTGCTGGACCTGGCCGCCCAGGCGGTCCATGTCAGCAACCAGAACCTCGTCTACGCGGTCCGCCCCGACGCCCGCAACCGCCTCAACTCGGCGTATATGACCAGCTACTTCGTGGGCGGGGCAGCGGGGTCCGCGCTGACGTCCGTGGTGTGGAGCGCGGGCGGCTGGGGCGGGGTGTGTGTCCTGGGGGCGGGGCTGGCTGCCGCTGCCGTGCTGGTGTGGGTCGCGGACCTGGTGCGGCGGCGCCGGCACCCGGGCGGTACGCGGGTGGAGCGGAAGCACCTGCCGGCGTCGGTGCCGCTCAGTCGCTGACCGGATCCGGCTGCTCCGCCAGCACCCGCCGGGCACCGGGGTGGCCCATGTCGGCGGCCTTGCGGTACCAGGCCTTACCTCGCAGCAACTCGCCCTCTTTCTTGCAGAGTTGGGCGAGGCGGAAGGCGCCGTAGGCATCGCCGAGCTCATAGCCCTTGCGGTACCACTCCCAGGCTTCGGTGACGCGGTCCAGGTCTTCGTAGAGCACGCCGAGGTTGGTGGCGTACAGCGCACGGCCCTTGTCGGCTCCGTCGCGGAAGTTCTCCACCGCTTCTTCCACGGTCTCCGTGGAGAACCTCAGCGCTTCGGCGGCCCAGGCATCGCCCGCATCCGCAGCCCGGCGCAGCCATACCCTGGCGCTCATGTGCTCGTTCCACAGCAGGGCCAGGGCGGCCCTGCCCGCCGCGACCGGGGCGTACCCGGCATGGCTCGCCTTCACATACCAGTAGGAGGCCTCGTCCTCTTCCCGTCTGCCGAGCAGCAGATCACCGAGCAGCTGTGCCGCCTCCGGAATCCCTCCCTTCGCCCCCACTTCCAGCAGGTTCTCCGCCCGCTGCCGCAGCAGCTTGCCGAGCAGCGTCGCCGCCTCGGCGTCCCCCGCATCCGCAGCAGTCTCCAGATACGGCTCCGCCGCCTTCGCCTCCCCCCGCTCAGCCAGCATCCGCCCCAACCGCCCGGCGGACTGCGCCTCCCCCGCCTCCGCGGCACGCCGGAACCACTCCTCGGCCTCCTCGCCCTTGCCCAGCGTTTCCGCGAGCACACCCAGGTTGTGCAGGGCCGTGCTGTCGCCCGCCTCGGCGGCCCGCCGGAAGGCCTCGCGCGCGCCTTCCGCGATCACCGCGAAGTCGTACGCCTCATCCCCCCGGGCCGCCTCCAGCGCGCAGCCCCACACCTGGCCGTCCACCGCGGGCAGATCCTCGTGCCGGCCCGCGGCCTCCAGCAGGAACGGCGCCACCCGCCACGTATCGCCGGTGACGCGCACCAGGCACCGCAGCAGCCCGTACCGCCGCTCGGTCGCCCAGGCGCGGGCTTCCGCCACCGGCTCGCGGTCCATCCCGGCCACATCCGCGTACCCCTCATGCACCTTCAGGAGCAGGTCCATGGGCAGCGGCCCGCCGAGCCCGCAGCGGGCCAGGTCGAGGGCCGCCCGGACCAGGGCATGACCACGGGGGTGCCGGTCGGCGCGCCGGGCACGCCACCACTCCTCCCACAGGAGCGGGCCCAGGGCGAGGTACGCGGCGGCGCCTTCGGAGCCGCTCGACCGGTACGCCTCGGAAAGCCGCGGGTCACCGTTGCCCCGCTCCTCCAAGCGGGCCCGCTCGGCCGGGCTCCACTCCCGCGCCAGCTCGACCGTCTGCGCGAGGTCGAGCACCCGGCCGTGCGGCTCATGGCGGTGCTCGTCGTACGCCTCGTCCCGCATCGTGGCCAGCACCACCACCCGCAGCGCGGTCAACTGCGCCAGCAGCCGCGGCTCCAGCCCGCACGCGCCGAGATGCCCGTCCAGGTCGTCCAGCCATACGGCATACCGCCCCGGACGCCCCTGCAAGAGCGCGGGCAGCCCCCGCAGATCCGCACCCCGCGCGGGCGCGTACACCCGGAAGCCTTCGAGCTGCTCGGCCATCGCCCGCAACGCCGTACGCGACTTGCCGACGAACGGCTCCCCGAGCACCAGCACCAGCCCGCCCCGCTCCCGGGCCTGCACCATCGCCGAGCCGAGCTCGCGGTCACGGTCGCGGGCGACGTACGGCGGAAGCGGCGGAGAGCCGGCCCAGCGGTGCGTCGGCCGCACCCCCAGCGCGATGGGGTCCACGTCCCCCACCGCGGGCCACTCCTCCGGGTCGGGAAGGTTCCCGTAGTACGGATGCGGACCCGCATGGAAGGCGATCGAGTTGATGGTGCTCGCCTGGACGACCGTCCCCTGGCTGCCACCGGAGACGGTGTTCAGCACACCCGGGTTCCGCACCTTCGGGTCCTGCACCTCCGGGTTCCGCACCTCCGGGTTCCGCACCTCCGGGTGAGGACGCTCGCCACCGTCCGCCTCCCCCGAATCCCCTGAATCCCCTGAATCCCCCGACTCACCCAGGATGGAACGGAGTTCATCAGCAGCCTGCGGATCACGCTCAAACAGGTCGCGCAGCAGGATCTGCCAGCGCAACGCGGTGGCCAACGGGTCCCGGCCGGCGGACCGCGCATCCGTCAGCTGCTCGACGAGTTCCGCGGCGGCGCCGTCGTCCGAGCGCCGGAACAGCTCCCGTACCCGCAGCCGTACGTCCGCCCAGCCGTCCATGGCCATCTCGGCGGCCAGCCGCCCGGCCGTCGAGACCGCGGCCTCCACCAACTCCTGTTTCACCGCGCCCCCTCAACACACCGTGCCCCCACGCTACTTAGGTTGCCGCCCCTCCGCAGCCACCACCGCATCCCGGTAGGCCCGGGCCGCCGCCCGCAACGCCGCCTCGGGGTCCACGCCTGCCGCCTCCGCCCGCACCGCCATCGCCAGCAGCTCGTAACCGATCCCGTCACCCGTCGGCAGGGCGACATCGAGACCGGCCGTCCGCACCCGCGATGCCAGCTTCGCCGCCAGCGCGAGCCCGGGCTGGCCCAGCGGCACGCCCTCGGTCACCGACTCCCGCTGCTTCTCCTCCGCCTTCGTCCGCAGCCAGTGCGCCTTGACGTCCTCCGGGGTCGTTGCCGCCTCCTCCCCGAAGACATGGGGGTGCCGGTGGATCAGCTTCTCCACGATCGTGCCCGCCACGTCATCGATGGAGAACGGCTCCTCCGGGTCGTCCTGAGCGATCCGGGCGTGGAAGACGACCTGGAGGAGCACATCCCCCAGTTCCTCCCTCAGCTCCACCCGGTCGCCCGCCTCGATGGCCTCGACCATCTCGTAGGCCTCCTCCAGGCCGTACTTGGCGAGGTCCTGGTGCGTGCGGATGCTGCTCCACGGGCACTCGGCGCGAATCTGGTCCATCACCTGCACGAGGTCGAGGAGGCGGGCCCCGGGCAGGTCGTAGGAGCCGGGCAGCAGCTCCAGGTCGGGCATGGTCTCGCGCCCTGATCCGGCCAGCCGGGCCAGCCCGTCGGTCAGCGCGCTCTCACCCTCCGCCGAGGTCAGGACCACGGCCGTACGGTCGCCCGGCACGCAGTAGTCGACCAGTTCGCGGGCCGTCGGGGCGGCGGTCTCCACCTCGATGCCGGCTTCGCGCAGATAGGGCAGCTGCGGATGGTGCGGGTCGGCGCACAGCACCCGCTCGGCCGCGCGCAGCGTCTGCCACGCGGGCCAGGACAGCAGGCCGGGGGCGACCCGGTGGCTGGTGGTGAGCAGGACCAGGCGGCCGGTGCCGGTGCCCTCGGGGCGGGCGTCGGCGCCGGTGTCGGCGGCAGAGGCGTCAGCGTTCACGCCTCGAACGTAACGCACCCCACCGACAACGCCCGGCGGCGGGCAGAGCCCACCCCGGCCCCCTCCCGCGCGGTACGGCGCCGGCGCTCAGACCTGCTGCTTCGCCCGGGCCGGGGTGATCCACGGCTCCTTGGTCTCGCCGAGGATGACCTGCTGGTCGTCCCACTTGCCGAACCGCGGATTGACGTCGATGCCCATGGAGCGCGAGGTCCTGGCCAGCTCCTGGGCGAGCTGCTGCTGCCCCGCCGGCCTGCCGCGGTCCGCGCCCAGGTGCTTGGCGACACCGTCCAGCAGCAGCTGATTGCGGACCATGGCGTCGATCTCGTCGGGCGCGATGCCCTGCTGGAGCCACATCTCCTTCAGCCGCCCGGCGCCGCCGGCCTGCCGCTCGGCCTCGCCGCGCCACTTCTGGACGGCGCGGCGGGTGACCGTCACCCCGGCGTCCTCGGCGCTGCGCGCCAGCACCTCGTCGAAGATCATGCCGTTGAGGGTGGCCAGGCTCAGCCGCCCGGTGTTCATGATCAGCTGTCCGCCCTGCGGAGAGGTGGCCTGTGCGGCCCGTACGTCCTTCACCTTGGCCTGTAGCTGCGCGACGGTGATCCGCTTCCCGTCCACGATGGCCGCGGCACCGGGGTGTGACTGGCCCCCACAGGCGGCGAGCAGCGGAGTCGCGGCCAGCAGGGCGGCGGCGGTGGATACGGAGAGCGCTGTCCTACGGCGGAACACATGGCCTCCCGGCAGATCGTGCGACGGAGTCTCGACCTTGGTGGATCGATGCTATGGAGTCGTCGTGGCCCAGGCCACTGCTTCGGCCAACGATCTGCGGCGGGGTCGGTTTCTCGGCCCGGCCGGGCCGATTCCCGTTGACGCCCGTGGAGCGCGCGGGTTAGCTGCTGCGGTGACCCACCTTCGTAGCGAACGACCGGACGACGACGCCGGTTTCACAGACTGGCAGTACGTCCACAACCTGATCATCCCGACCCACCTGCTGTCTCTGGACGAGGTGCGCGAGCGCGCCGGGCGCAACCACATGGAGGTCGCGTACCTCGACGACGTTCTTGTGGGCTGTACGACGGTACGTCCGCCCACGGGCGACACCGCCACGGCGACAGTCATCGCCCGTGTGCTTCCCGATCACCGCCGGCAGGGGTTCGGCGAGCAGTTGTACGAGCGGGGGCTGGCCCAGGCCAGGGCACTCGGTGCCGAGGTGATCGAGACGGTCGTCCTGGCGTCCAATGTGGACGGACTGCGGTTCGCGCAGAACCACGGGTTCATCGAAGTCGAGCGCTACCTGCTGCCGGGCGAGACGATCCCTTGGTTCACGCTGCGGCTCCCCTGAGAACGCGGGCCCGGCCCGGTAAGGCGTTCCCGGCCAGGCCTCACCCCTGCACCTGGCCCAGCCAGTACAGCGTCCGCCGCAGCTCCTCCGGGAAGGGGTGGTGCGGGCCGTGGAGGCGTTCGGCGTCGTGGAGGAGGCGGGAGAGGGCTTCCTGGGCGGCGCCGCGTTCGCCCTGGGCCAGGAGGAGGTGGCCTATGGAGCGGCGGATTTCGAGGGGGCGTACGGGGTCGTCGGCGTAGTGCTCGAAGTACGGGAGCAGGGCGCGGTACTCCTCCAGGGCCTGGGTGACCTCGCCGAGCTGTTCCAGGCACTGGGCGGCCTCGTAGTGGAACTGGAGCGCCTGGCGGGTGGCGCCGGCGCCGGATTCCTTGCCGAACTCCTCGGCCAGCAGGCGCAGTTCGGGCAGCGCGCGGCGGTACTGGCCGTCGTCCATGAGGGTGGCGGCGTACTGCTTGCGCAGGGAGCGGACGACCGGGGAGTGGGGGCCGTGCCGTTCGGCGGCGGCCGGCAGGATGCCGCCGAGGATGTCCACGGCGTGGGTGATCCGGCCCTGGTCGAGCAGGCTCTTGACCTCGTCGACGGCGGCCGCGACATCCGGGCCGGTGGCTGCGGGTGCACCGGCCTCGGGGGGCGGGGTGAGCGGGTTGGCCGCGGAGGTCCAGGCGCCGGGGCGGGAGGTCGTCGGGGGTGCTGCGGCGGAGAGGGAAGAGGTGCGGGGGTCCGCGGGTGGATGGGCGGGAGAGCGCGGGGGGCTGCCGGGCGTGGGGGCCGAGGCCGGTGCGGAGGGCGGGGTGGGGGCGGGGGTGCCGGTGGAGCGGGCCGGCCAGGGGGCGTGCGGCCGGCGGAAGGGGCGGGTGGGGTCCATGGGGGCGAGCGGGGCGGGAGGGGACTGTGCGGCCTGCGGCCCGAGGGTGGCGGCGGGCAGCAGGGGGGCCAGCGCCTGGTAGACCTCCTGGGCGTCGGCCGGGCGGGCCTGGGGGTCCTTGCGGAGGAGGTGGAGGACGAGGGCTTCGAGGGCCTCGGGCACGTCGGGGCGCAGTTTGCGCACCGGGACGGGCTCTTCGTGCAGGTGGCGGTGGAGCACGCCCAGGGCCGTGGAGCCGGCGAAGGGGACCTCGCCGCTGAGGAGTTCGTGCAGCAGCACGCCGAGGGCGTAGAGGTCGGTGTACGGGCCGACGGCGCCGCCCATCGCCTGCTCGGGCGCCATGTAGGCGGGGCTGCCGAGGGGCGAGCCGGTGTGGGTGAGGCGGGTGGTGTCGGTGTCCAGGGCGGAGGCGATGCCGAGGTCGAGGACGACCAGGGAGCCGTCCGGCCGGACCATGACGTTGCGGGGCTTGAGGTCGCGGTGGACGATCGGCACGGCGTGGACGGAGGCCAGTACGGCGCACAGCTGGGCGGCGACGGAGACCGCCCACGGCCACGGGTAGGGATCGTGCTCGGCGAGGTGGTCGGAGAGGTCGGCGCCCTCGACGTACTGCATGACCAGATAGAGGTCTTCGTCGTCGCTGCCGGCGTCGTGGACGGTGACCAGCCCGGGGTGGTCGACCTGTGCGGTGACCCGGCATTCGCGTACGAAGCGGCGGCGCATCTCCTCGCCGTCCGGGGTGCCCGCCACCCGGTCCGGGCGCAGCAGTTTGACGCCGACGCGGCGGTCCAGCCGGCGGTCGTAGCCGATCCAGACCTGGCCCATACCGCCCTGTCCGAGCAGCGCGGAGAGTTCGTAACGCCCGCCGATGACCCGGCCGTTCACCGTCCCTCCTCCTTGCGGAGGTAGTCACTGAGTTCGTCGAGCTCGGCCCGTACCCGGTCGATGCGCTGCGGCTGCGGGCGCTCCTGGGGCGGGGGCGCGGGGCGGTACGGGCCAGGCGCGGCCGGGGCCGGCTGCGGGGGCGGCAGCCGGGTCTCGGTCCGTGCGTACGGGTTGACCGGGCCGGCGCCGTACGGGCCGTACGGCTGGGTCTCCTGGGCGTGGAGGGGGAAGGGGGCGGGCGGCTGCGGGGGGCCGTACGGGGACACCGCGGTGGGCGGCGGGCCGGAGTACGGGGCCGCGCCCTGGAGGGCGGCGTACCCCGCCGTGCGCTGGGCACGGAGGTCGGCGGCGAGGTAGTAGGAGACGGCCGCCGCCGTCTGCAACAGCAGCAGCCCGACGCCTGCGTTGGTGCGCCAGTCCGTCTCGGGGTAGCTGACGATCAGCGTGCAGCTGCCGATGACCGCCGCCAGGTCGCCGCCGAGCAGCCACCAGCCCAGCGGCCCGCGCCGCACGAGCGCGGCCCGCAGTACCGGAACCCAGGCCAGCAGCCCGATGCTGAGGACCGCGGTCGCCACGAAGAGCACCCGCAGCGCGATGACCGTCCCCCGCGCCGGGGGACGGTGCGGCGGAGGGGCCTGGGCGGGGCCGTGCATTGCTGCTCCTGACGGATCGTTCGGGTCGGGCGAGACGGTGGCGTGGCGGCCGTGGGGCGGCACCCCTCGCGCGGGCGGGCGGGCGCGGCTGCGCGCACGTGCCTGCGAGCGTATATACGACGCCGAGCGTGTGTGCGCGGTTGTGCGGAAAGGGTCCGGGCAAAGTGCCGGTGCCGAGGCCGGCGCCGTCGCCCGCCCGCGGTGCCGCCCCGTCAGTCCGGGGCGACCGAACCGTCCGTCAGCCCGTCGTGCAGCCCTTGCACCAGCTGTTCGCCGAGCCGGGCGGCGAGCCGCAGCGCGCCCTCGAAGGCGGCCAGCTCGCGGAACCGCTGCCCGTAGCGGTGCTGTTCGGCCAGCGGCAGGCGGGGCAGCTGGAGGCGGCGGACGTCGAGCCGGGTGGCGGTGGAGGCGTAGCTGCTGGCCTGGCGGTTGTTGGCGGTCCCGCGCAGGAACCCGGCGAGGAACCAGGGGTCGAGGGCGGCCGGGTCGGGGCGCAGCAGGGTGAGGTTGCGGCCGAGGGCGACGCCGGCGGTGGCGTCGTCGACGACCCGGGCGATGGCGCCACCGCCGAGGACGGGGACGACCACATCGCCCGCACGCACCAGCACCGGTTCCTCGGCGGGCCCGGAGGCGGGCGCTTCGGGCAGGGTGCCCGAGGGGGCGCCGCCGCCGATGACGTCGTGGTCGGTGAGCACCGCGGGCGCTCCCTCGGCAGGCGCGGTGCCGGTGCCGCCCGCGCGCAGCACCAGGGCGCCGGAGCGGGCGAGTTCACCGACGGTGGTCAGCGGCCAGCGGGCGGTGGTGGCGGGCCCGGGGAGGGTGTCGCCGTCGGCGGGGCGCGGGGTGAGCTCGGTCGTACGGGCCAGGGTTGCGGTCAGCCGGTCGCGTACCCGGTCGAGTTCGGCGGGCCCGCCGGCCGCGGCGGGCGGCGGGAGGTGCCGGGCCGGGGCGAGGTCGACATCGTCGTCGAGCAGGTCGATGGCGGCCAGCGACCGCCGTACGCCGGGACGTTCCTCGATGCCGCCGTCGCGGTCGAAGGCCTGCCAGGCCTCGACGGCGGTGGTCCGGACGGTCCCCCAGTCGGGCTTGTCCCGGCCGGTGGCCGCGCCGGCGGCGGGGCCCGCGGTGTCGACGACGAGGAGCTGGGGCGTGGGCGGGGTGGCACCGCCGGGCTTGCGCAGCACCCACAGGTGCAGCGGGACGCCGTTGGGCGGGGCGGCGCCGGCCGGCAGTGCGATGACCGCGCGCAGCGCACCGCGGCGCAGCAGGTCGGCGCGGATCCGGCGGCCGGAGCGGCGGGAGGCGGCGGCGGGCGGCATGAGCAGTACGGCGGTGCCGCCCTCGCGCAGCCGGGCCAGCGCGTGCTGGACCCAGGCGAGTTCGGACTCCGTACGGGCCGGGAAGCCGTACTCCCAGCGGGGGTCGTAGGCGAGCTCGTCATGGCCCCAGTTGCGTTCGTTGAACGGCGGGTGGACCAGGACGGCGTCGGCGGTGAGCTGCGGGAAGGCGTCGGCGCGCAGGGTGTCGGCGGCGCGCACCCGGACCTGGGCGTCGGGGGCGGCCAGGGCGAGGCGGAGCGCGGTGAGCGCGGCGAGATCGGGGTCGGCCTCCTGGCCGTGCAGGGTCACGGGGGCGCCGGAGGGGTCGGCGCTCTCCTCCCCGGCCCGCTCCTGGGCGGCGGTCAGCAGACCGCCGGCGCCGCAGGCCGGGTCGAGGACGGTGTGCAACGGGCCTGCCAGGGAGGCCAGTTCGGCCATCAGCGCGGCGGGTCCCGGCGGGGTCAGGGTGTACTGGCGGGGGTTGGCGTCCAGGTGGCGGCCGAGCAGGAAGCCGTACGCCTCGGGGGCGCCGTCCGTGGCCGCGAGGTCGCCGGTGGCGCGTACCAGCGCGGCGGAGGGGGCCAGCGCCTCACGGGTCAGTCCGCGGACGGGGTGGCCGGCGCCGAGCCGGGCGGCGAGGACGGAGTCGAGGACGGCGGGGAGGACGCCGGTCAGTTCGGCGTCGTCGGTGGCGGCGCGCAGCTGCTGCCAGGCGGCGGGGCGGTCGCGGGCCAGCAGCAGTACGGCGCCGGCCTGGCGCAGCGCGGCAGCGGCGCCCGCCGGGTGTCCGACGAGCTGCTGCCAGACCCGTTCGCGCAGCGGCACCTCGGCGAGCTTGCCCTGGTCGCGCAGCCACTGCTCGATGTCGCGGAGGGCGAAGGCGGGGCTGGTCTCGGTGCCGCCGACGGGCTTGGGGAAGTCCGCGTGCCGGCGCCGCCAGTTGCTGACCGCGGCGCGGCCGACGCCGGCGAGCCGGGCGATGCCGGCGGCGGTCACCTCGGTCGGGCGGCCTCCCTCGGCGGCGTCCGTCGCCGTGGTGTCCGTCGCGTTGTCCGGTGCTGCGTAGTCCGGCACCTGGCTGACTCCCATCCGCGTGACCCCCGACCTCCCGTGACCCCCGACTCTGTGTCGGCAAGCATACCCATCATCGAACAACCTCCCCCTTCACAGCGTGAACAAACCATTCACAGCCCTTCATGTTGACTCGGTTCACAGCCTCTGCTCTTATTGACCCATCGCTTCATCGGAATTCGCATCGAGTGCCCGGAAGGGGCCCCTACGCATGTCTCAGCAGATGCACTACCAGCCCACCCCCCAGGGGCCGACCGGCCACGCCCACGAGGCGCCCCGCAACGGGCTCGGCATCGCCGCCCTGATCCTCGGCATCATCGGCGCGCTCAGCGGCATCCCGATGATCCTGTTCTGGCTGGCCGGGCCGCTCGGCCTGCTGGCCCTGATCTTCGGCCTGGTGGGCATGAGCCGGGTCAAGAAGGGCCGGGCCACCAACAAGGGCGTGGCGATCACCGGCACGATCCTGGGCGCCCTGTCGATCATCCTCGCGGTCGTCGGAGTCATCGTCACCGTGCTGGCGGTCAACAAGGCCGTAGACGAGGTGAACAAGGAGTTCGACAAGCAGTCGGGCAGCAGCAGCAACATCAAGGACCTCGGCGCGGGGGAGGCCGCGAAGTACAACAACGGCCTGGAGGTGACCGTCTCGAAGCCGAGCCCGTTCACCGTCGACAAGAGCACCCTGATCAGCGGCCACACCGAGGGCAACAAGGCGTACAAGGTCACCGTCACGCTCAAGAACACCGGCGACAAGGCGGCCACCAACCCGGTCATGTCGACCGACGCGGAGGCCGACGGCAAGAAGGCCGAGGAGGTCGCCGACGACAAGCACGGCATCCTCCACCACGACTGGGAGAAGACGCTCGACCCCAACGAGTCCGACAGCGTGGAGATGGTCTTCGACGCACCGCCGTCCGCCAAGGAGCTCTCCATCAAGATCACGCCGGACTTCATGCTCGACCCCGCGAACTGGAAGCTGGCCCTCTGAGCCGCCCGGCTCCCCTGCGCCCTCCCCTTCCTCCCCGACGGCCCGGCCTCGCGATCCCGCGGTGCCGGGCCGTCGGCCGTCCGCCGCCGGGAACGGGCGGCACCGCAGCGCCGTCTCACCCACTGCCGGGCCGGCACCGTGCACCGCCGGGCCGCCCGCATCGCCGGTTCGAGTATCTTTCCGGCAGTTGACAGTGAGTGAGGACCCTCATGGACACGGCCGCAGCAACGGCCGGGGGCGGACCCGGACCGATCCTGGGGGAGGGCGGCGCGACCGTGCCGCCGCCCCGGACCGCCGGCCCGGCCGCGACCACCGCGACCGCCCCCATACCCCCGGGCGACCGCGGCCCCCTGCGCCGCGCCGCCCAACGCCTTCGTGCCCGCACCGCCCCGTTGCGCGCCCCCCGATGGGACCCCTACTGGACCGCCGCGTTCTTCTTCCTCTGCTTCGCGGTGCTGGCCCTCTGCCGCTTCCGCACCATGGCGGGCTCCTCCTGGGACCTGGGCATATTCGAACAGGCCATACGGGGCTACGCGCACTTCCGGGCCCCGATCGTCGACCTCAAGGGCCCCGGCACCAACATCCTCGGCGACCACTTCAGCCCCGTCCTGATCGTGCTCGCCCCGCTCTACCGGCTCTTCCCCTCCGCGCTGACCCTGCTGATCGCCCAGGCCGCGCTGTTCGCGCTCTCCACGATCCCGGTCACCCGCGCCGCCGCCCGCTACCTGGGCCGCCTCCCGGGCCTGGCCGTCGGCCTCGCGTACGGCATGTCCTGGGGCATACAGAAGGCCGTCGACTTCGACTTCCACGAGATCGCGTTCGCGATGCCGCTGCTCGCCTTCGCACTCGAAGCGGTGCTGCGCGGGCGCTGGACCGCAGCGGTCTGCTGGGCCGCGCCGCTGGTCCTGGTCAAGGAGGACCTGGGCGCCACCGCCGCGGTCATCGGCGCACTGGCCCTGCTACGAACCCGGCGGGCCAGCCCCCTGCCCATCGCCCTGGTCGCCTTCGGCCTGACCGCCACCGCCCTCACCCTCGGCGTCCTCATACCCGCCTTCAACGGCTCCGGCTCGTACGACTACTGGAGCAAGTTCGGTGCCGACGGCGCCGGCGCCACCATCCCGCTCGACACCGCCCTGCGCACCACCCTCTGGGTACTGCTGCCCACCACCGGCCTGCTCGCCCTGCGCTCCCCCCTCCTCCTGGTCGCGCTGCCCACCCTCGGCTGGCGATTCCTCTCCCACGAGCCGCACTACTGGGGCATCGACTGGCACTACAACGCCGTCCTGATGCCGGTGGTGTTCCTCGCACTGGTCGACGCCCTGCCCCGGGCCCGCGGCTCGGCCCGCCCCTGGCTGCGCTCCTACGCCCACCACCTGCCGGCCTCCGTACTGGCCGCCGCCCTCGCCCTGAGCGCCACCCTCCCCCTGGCCCGCCTCACCGAGACCGCCACCTACCGCGTCCCGCCGGGCGTCACCACCGCCGAGAAGTGGCTCGACCGCATACCCGACGGCGCGACCGTCGAGTCCGACATCCGCCCCCTGAGCCGGCTCACCGACCGCACCCGGGTCTTCTGGACCGGCGACACGGGTGGTCTGGCCCCCGACTACGTGGCGGCCCAGCTCCGCGACGGCCGCACGCCGCGGCAGGCACTCGCCGATGCGATGGCTCGGCATCCGCGGTCGACGTATGTGGTGCTGGGTGGGGGGGCGGATGTACTTGTGCTTCGCCGAACGTCCGCTCGTTAGCCGCACGTTGTCGACTGCCCCGCCGTGGTGGTTCCTGTTTTTTCGCCTTCGGCGGAGGGGGGTGTTGGGCCGGGGGCGCCTGGTTTCGTGGTGGGGGCCGGGGGCGGTCCTCCGGGCCCTGTTGTGTGGACTGCTTCGCTTTACGTCCACACAACAGGGCCCTCCGGCCCGCCCCCTCCCGTTCGGTGAGGCGCCCCCGCCCGGTGGGGGAGGAATTCAAAAGACCAGAAGCTCGGCCGTGGCGTGCTACGGCCGAGCTTCTGGTCTTCGACAGCTCCCCGCTCCGCCTACCGACTGCGCGCGAAGTCCACGAACGCGGACCACGCGCCGGGGGCGACGGTGAGGACGGGCCCGCGACCGTCGTGCTTCGTGTCCCGGACGAGGATGCGGGGCTGGTCGTCGGCAACCTCTACGCAGTCGTTCGCTCCGCCGCCACTGTAGGAGGACTTGTGCCAGTTGGGGGTCTCGTTCACTTCGACCTCGTCAATGCCTCGTGGATTTTGTCCGTGGACGCCTCAGCCGTCAACGCACTGGCCGTGTACCGATCATAGACCCGCTGATACCTGACGACCTCGGTCATCTCCTCCGAGTAGTTGCCCGTGCGATAGCCCTCCGTGTACGCACCTCTGGTTCCATTTGGAAGGGTCAGGATCGCAACGGTTCCCATGATGTGGCCTGCACCGAACGGCAATACCTGAACGGTGACGTTGGGCTTCTCCTGCTCTTCCAACAGTCGTTCCAGTTGAGCCGTTGTCGCATGGCAGAGCGTGGCCTCATCTATAACGGCAGACATCCACGGTGGGTCCTCTCGCTCCCACACGCTCTGCCGCGCCATCCGCTGCTCAACGTAGGAGTCAATGCCTGTTGGGTCTCCGGCCTGCCCCGCCAGGAGCAGCTTGCGTGCGTAGTCGGGCGTTTGGAGTAGGCCGGGCACGATGAACCCAGCGGTGTGGATCATCTGAGCCTTCTGCTGATTTTGCAGGTACGGCTTCGCGTAGTCCTGGACTGTGCCCTGTTCCAAGATCCGCACCAGGTTCGTCAGACAGCCCCGGGGCAGCTCCAACACCGACTCCAGCTTGCCCGCCAGGTCCCTGTCCGGTGGCAATTCCCCTGTCTCCACCTGGGAGATGCGCGTCTGATTCGTGAACACCCGTTTGGCCAAGAAACGTTGGGACCATTCGCCGCCCTCCGTCTTGGCTCTGGCGCGATCGGTCCGGGCGTCCCTGACCATGTTGCCGATGTACTGCTCCAGGCCGTCGCTGGGATCAACTTCCTTGATTCTTGGCATATGCCGGTTACCCCGATCCCGGTCTCGTACTCAACTGCTGTTGACCATATCCGTATCGGAGCACTCTTATCCCGCGACAGAAGAAAGCACCAAGAGGAGAACAGTGAACATGGCTGGAGTCCGTACGGCATATGCGGCAGCTACCGACACATGCCGTCGATTTGATGCGGCCTTACGTGCCATGGGGATTGATGCGGGGCCCTCGATCGTGTCGGTCACCCGGGTGGACGGCGTCAAGGTCAACAAGATCAATCCCCCGGAGCTGTCCCTCCACCAGGCCGTCCGACTGTGCATGGTCATGGAACGGACGGCACGGCGATGAGTGGTCGAAACAGGGGCCAGGAGCCTCCCGTCGTCCTCGGCGAGCCGTACGCGGAACTCAGCCCCGACCCCGTTCCGGGCTGCCGCGAGTGTGCGGCCTGGGACAAGGAGCGCTACGAGGCACGAAAGCGCCGGCAGTTCGCTGCCGCTGTCGTAGCCAGCCAACGGATCAGGAATCACGCACGTGGGCACTGTGCCTGAGCGAAGTATGCGGTGCCCCAACGGCTCGCACGAGATCCCGCAGGTGCGCAGCTGGATGTACCGCTGTGACGAACACGGCGTCACGGTGGTGTGCCACAACACCAGCACGAGCCCCACAGCCCAACTCCAGCTGGATCGGGTCGAGCGTCAACTCGACGAGCTGGACACCGGCGAAACACCCTAGCTCCCGGCTCGGTTGAATTCACGATTGCGGCGGGTTGCGGGCCGTTCCTTCGCGACTTTGTTCGTGTTCTGAGAATCGCGCTCCGTAACCCTGCAATCCGTCGCAGGAATTCGTTGGTGAATTCAAAGACCAGAAGCTCGGCCGTAGAACGATGCGGCCGAGCTTCTGGTCTTTTGAATTCCTCCCCACCGGGCGGGGGCGCCTCACCGGGCGGGAGGGGGCGGGCCGGAGGGGCCTGTTGTGTGGACGTAAAGCGAAGCAGTCCACACAACAGGCCCCGGAGGACCGCCCCCGGCACCCCCACGAACCAGGCGCCCCCGGCCCAACACACCCCTCGCCGAAGGCGAAAGAAGAGGAACCCCCACGGCGGGCCAGCCGACAACGTGCGGGTCATCCGATTGGCGGGCCAGCCAACAACGTGCGGGTCATCCCATTGGCGGGCCAGCCGAAAACGTGCGGGTCAACTCAAGATCGTCGTGAGGAACTCGCCCACCCAGGCGAGCAGTTCGCGCCCCACCAACGGCTTGCCGCCGATCTTGCCCGTGGTGGGGCGGGGCACCAGGATCTGGCGGGTGGCCGGCTTGAGGACCGTACGGGGGTAGAGGCGCTTGAGGCGCAGTTCCTGGGATTCGCGCAACTCCACCGGGCCGAAGCGGATGTTGGCGCCCTGGAGGGTGATGTCGGAGACGCCGCAGGAGCGGGCGAGCATGCGCAGGCCGGCGACCAGGAGGAGGTTTTCGACCGGCTCGGGCAGCTTGCCGTAGCGGTCGGTGAGCTCCTCGCGGACGGCGGTGATGTCCGCTTCCGTGGCGGCCGAGGCGATCGCGCGGTAGGCCTGGAGGCGCAGGCGCTCGCCGGGGGCGTAGTCGTGCGGGACATGGGCGTCCACCGGGAGCTCGATCTTGACCTCCAGGGGCGGCTCCTCCTCGACGCCGCCTTCGAGGGAGGCGCGGTAGTCGGCGACCGCCTCGCCGACCATCCGGACGTAGAGGTCGAAGCCGACGCCGGCGATATGGCCGGACTGCTCGCCGCCGAGGAGGTTGCCCGCGCCGCGGATCTCCAGGTCCTTCATGGCGACGTACATGCCCGCGCCCATCTCGGTGTGCTGGGCGATCGTCGCGAGCCGTTCGTGCGCGGTCTCGGTGAGCGGCTTCTCCGGCGGGTAGAGGAAGTAGGCGTAGCCGCGCTCGCGGCCACGGCCGACCCGGCCGCGCAGCTGGTGGAGCTGGGAGAGGCCGAAGTTGTCGCCGCGCTCGACGATCAGGGTGTTGGCGTTGGAGATGTCGATACCGGACTCGACGATCGTCGTGGAGACCAGGACGTCGAACTTCTTCTCCCAGAAGTCGACGACGACCTGCTCCAGCTGGGACTCGCCCATCTGGCCGTGTGCGGTCTGGATGCGGGCCTCGGGGACGATCTCGCGCAGGCGGGCCGCCGCGCGGTCGATGGACTCGACGCGGTTGTGGATGTAGAAGACCTGGCCCTCGCGCAGGAGTTCACGGCGGATGGCGGCGCCGATCTGCTTCTGCTCGTAGGGGCCGACGAAGGTCAGGACCGGGTGCCGCTCCTCGGGCGGGGTGGTGATCGTCGACATCTCGCGGATGCCGGTGACCGCCATCTCCAGGGTGCGGGGGATGGGGGTGGCGGACATGGTGAGGACGTCGACGTTGGCGCGGAGCTTCTTCAGCTGTTCCTTGTGCTCGACGCCGAAGCGCTGCTCCTCGTCGACGATGACCAGGCCCAGGTCCTTGAACTTGGTCTCGGAGGAGAACAGGCGGTGGGTGCCGATGACGAGGTCGACGGAGCCCTCGCGCAGCCCTTCGAGGACGGTCTTGGCCTCGGCGTCGCTCTGAAAGCGGGAGAGCGCCCTGACGTTGACGGGGAACTGGCCGTAGCGCTCGGTGAACGTGCCGTAGTGCTGCTGGACGAGGAGCGTGGTCGGGACGAGGACGGCTACCTGCTTGCCGTCCTGGACGGCCTTGAAGGCGGCGCGGACCGCGATCTCGGTCTTGCCGTAGCCGACGTCGCCGCAGATCAGCCGGTCCATCGGGACCGACTTCTCCATGTCCTCCTTGACCTCGGCGATGGTGGTGAGCTGGTCGGGCGTCTCCGCGTACGGGAAGGCGTCCTCCAGCTCGCGCTGCCAGGGGGTGTCCGGGCCGAAGGTGTGGCCGGGGGCCGCCATCCGGGCCGAGTAGAGCTTGATGAGGTCGGCGGCGATCTCCTTGACCGCCTTCTTGGCGCGCGCCTTGGTCTTGGTCCAGTCGGCGCCGCCGAGGCGGTGCAGGGTCGGCGCCTCGCCGCCCACGTACTTGGTGACCTGCTCCAGCTGGTCGGTGGGGATGTAGAGCCGGTCGCCGGGCTGGCCGCGCTTGGCGGGGGCGTACTCGACCAGGAGGTATTCGCGGGTGGCGCCCTGGACCGTGCGCTGCACCATCTCGATGTAGCGGCCGACACCGTGCTGCTCGTGGACGATGAAGTCGCCGGCCTGGAGGGTGAGCGGGTCGATGGTCTTGCGGCGGCGGGCCGGCATACGGGCCGCGTCCTTGCCTGCCGCCTTCTGCCCGGAGAGGTCGGTCTCGGTCAGGACGGCGAGCTTGAGCGACGGGGCGAGGAAACCGTTGTCGAGGGAGCCGCAGGAGACATGGACGACGGACGGCGAGATCTCGGGGAGGTCGGCGTCCAGGCGGGCGGCGATGCCCTCACCGCTCAGGACCTCGACCGTACGGGCGGCGGGGCCGTGTGCCTCGGTGAGGAAGACCGTGCGCCAGCCGTCGGCCAGCCACTGCTTGGTGTCGGCCAGCGCGCGCTGGGTGTCGCCGCGGTAGGTCTCGGGGGCGTGCAGGCCCAGCTTGAGGGTGTCGCCGTCGGTCTCCAGGTCCTCGTCCGCGGCGAACTGGCTCACCGACCACCACATCATGCCCAGCTCACGGGCCCGGTCGCGGACGTCGGCGATGCCCCACAGCGAGGCGGCGCCCACGTCGATCGGCGCCGCTCCCCCGCCGGCACTGGCCGCCCAGGAGGCCTGGAGGAACTCCTGGCTGGTCGCCACCAGGTCGGCGGCCCGGGTCCGTACCCGCTCCGGGTCGCAGACGACGGCCATCGAGCCCTTGGGCAGCACGTCCAGCAGCAGCTCCATGTCGTCGACGAGGACCGGCGCGAGCGACTCCATGCCCTCGACGGCGATGCCCTCGGCGATCTTGCCGAGGAGTTCGCCCAGCTCCGGGTGGTGTTCGGCGAGGGCGGCGGCCCGGCTGCGCACCTGCTCGGTCAGCAGCAGTTCACGGCACGGCGGCGCCCACAGGCCGTGCTCGGCGACCTCCAGGGAGCGCTGGTCGGCGACCTTGAAGTAGCGGATCTCCTCGACGTCGTCGCCCCAGAACTCGACCCGGAGCGGATGCTCCTCGGTGGGCGGGAAGACGTCCAGGATGCCGCCGCGGACCGCGAACTCGCCGCGCTTCTCGACCAGTTCGACCCGGGCGTAGGCGGCCGCCGCCAGCCCGTCGACGACCTCTTCGAGATCGGCCGTCTCGCCGGTGCGCAGACTGACGGGCTCCAGGTCGCCCAGCCCCTTGACCTGCGGCTGGAGCACCGAGCGGATGGGCGCGACGACGACCGAGACCGGTCCTGCGGTGGGGTCGTCGGTCCGCGGGTGGGCCAGCCGGCGCAGCACCGCCAGGCGCCGGCCGACGGTGTCCGAGCGCGGGGAGAGCCGCTCGTGCGGCAGCGTCTCCCAGGCCGGGAACTCGACGACGGAGTTGTCCTCGCCGGCGGGCATGAGGCTGCGCAGCGCGGCGGCCAGGTCCTCGGCCTCCCGGCCGGTGGCGGTGACCGCCAGCACCGGGCGCTCCGACTCGCGGGCGAGCGCGGCGATCACGAAGGGGCGGGCGGCGGGCGGGCCCACCAGATCGACATGCGGACGGTGTCCGTCGGCCGCGGCCTGCACCGCTTCGGCGAGCGCCGGGTCCCGTACGACGGCGTCGAGCAGACCAGTCAGGCTCATGAAAAGGTTCCGTCCCAGCAAGCGAGGCGAACAACGCGAACAGCCCGCAACGGCACACGGGCGGGGCTGCCCACGATACGCCCGACCGCCGACAGCCTGCCGCCGGAGCAGCCGGGCCCCGGCCCGGCGGGCGCGCAGGACGCCCGGGAAGTCCAGCTGCCGAGAAACGGCGTTCCGCATCCTGGTCGCGCAGGGTGGGGGCCCGGCGGGCCCGGCCGGTCAGCGGCGCGGCCGGGGCAGCTCGGTCTCCAGGGTGTCCTCGTTGTCGGGGTCGTGCGCGGGGCCGTGAGCGGGCGCGGCGTCCGAGGCGGTGCCGGGGGTGGTGGTCCGGCCGTCGGCGGTGTCGCCGGGCTCCGCCGCCGGGGCCTTGCCGGTGAGCGCCGCCAGGCTGTTGCGGACATGGGTCATATGGGTGCGGACCTCCTCGCGCTGCTCGCCGTGTTCGCGCAGGATCCGCTCCGTCGTCCGCTCGATGCGCTCCACCTCGACCTTCGCCTGGGCCAGCAGTCCGGCGGCGCGGTCCTCCGCGTCCTCCTGCTGGTGCCGGGCCGCCTCCTCGGCCTCCGCGTAGAGCCGGCGGTGGTCGGCGAGGAGGGCCTGCCCGCGGGCGTCCAGCTCCACGACCAGCTGGTCCATCTCCGTGGCGCGCGCGGCGAGTTGCCGCCCGGCCGCCTCCCACTCCTCGGCCTGCTGCTTCTCCTGGTCGTGCACCATGCGCTCGGTGTTCGCGACCGTCTCCGCGAGCATCGCGGCCGCCTCGGTGCGCAGCCGCTCCGCCTCCTCGGCCGCCGCGGCCACCCGCTTCTCGGCGTCGGCCTGCGCGATCTCCTCGGTACGCCGGGCCAGCTCGTCCGCCTCGGTGCGCAGCGCGTACGCGGCCTGGTCCGCCGACTCCCGGACCTCACGGCCGTGCCGGTCGGCCTCCTTCCGCAGCTGCTCGGCGGCCTCCTCCGCCTCGGCGCGCAGCCGCTCCGCCTCGGACTCCGCCGTGGTGAGGATCAACCGGGCCTCGCTGCCGAGGGATTCATAGGTCTGTGGCGGCAGCTTCGCCAGATAGTCGTGCAGCCCGGCGAGTTCGGCCTCCATCTCGTTGCACAGAACGGTGAGCCGTGCGGCGCGCTCCCAGCAGGAGTCGCGGTCGATCGAAAGCCCCTCGTAGCGGCGGTCCACATCCTCCGGCCGGTAACCACGCCCTCGTACGGTCGCGAACCCGTGAGGCGAAACCGGTGCACTCATCCCTCAAGCCCCTCTGTGCAGTTACGCGCGCTTTTCTTTGGATCGGTGGCGAACCCGCGCCGTCGCGGCACTCCTTACCGGCCCACCTCACCAGGATGCGTCATTTATCGCCAGAAGTCGGAATTGGATCATCGTTGCGGAGTGATTGGAACAATCGCTTGGACCCGATGTCGTCCCACAGCAGCACCGAGCCCGCGCCGCTGACGCTCACCCCCGGCCGCCGCACCGGCACCGTCGTCGCCGCCCCGGCCCCCTCGGAGATCCGCTTCATCGACCAGCCCATGTCCAGCAACTGCCCCACCCCCGCCGCCCGGTCGACGGTCAACGCCGCCAGCGAGGCGTCCAGCACCCGCGTCAGCCGGGACGGATCGAGGACCACGTCGGAGCCGGCCATCTCGTCCGCCACCGCACCGATCAGCTGCCGCTGCCGCTTCACCCGTCCGAGGTCCCCCTCCGGGTCGGTGTACCGCGCCCGTACGTACGCCAGCGCCTGCGTCCCGTTCATCCGCCGGCACCCGGCGGGGAAGTCCGCGCCCGACCGCTCGTCCACGAGCGGCTTGTCCAGACACAGCCGTACGCCCGACAGCGCGTCCACGACCTGGACGAAGCCCAGGAAGTCCACCTCGGCATAGCGGTCGATCCGCAGCCCGGTGGCCTGTTCCACCGTACGGGTGAGCAGCTTCGGCCCGCCGTCCGCGTACGCCTCATTGATCTTCCGGCTGCCGTGCCCGGGTACGGGGACGTAACTGTCGCGCGGCAGGCTGACCAGATACGGGCCGTGCTCACCGGAGTGCAGCACCATGATCGTGTCGGTGTTCTGCACCCGGTGGTTGCCGACATGCAGCTCCTCGCGCTGCCGCGGGGTCAGCGTGGCCCGGCTGTCGGAGCCCACCAGCAGCCAGTTCGTGCCCCGGCCCGCGGCCGGCCGCCCCGCGTACTCCCCCAGCGCATCCGTGTGCCGCAGCTGCCGCCCGGCCCGCATGTACAGACCGACACCGGCCGCCACCGCCACCACGGCCAGCACCAGCAGCGACACCAGCAGCCAGACCAGCCACGACCAGCGGCTGCGCGGCCGCCCCGGCCCGCGCAACGACCTGGCGACCCGCCTGCGGTGCCGCCACCGCGGCCCACCGGCCCGATAGAGCGTCGACGACGACGGGGGTATCGGACGGCCCATATACGCATGGTCGGGGCGCCCGGCCCATCCCGCAGGTCGAGCGCCCTGACCAGGCCGGATACGGCGCAGCACACACCGTGACCACGCCCCGCCGACTGAGGACCAGGCCCTAGGGGTGTCTTCGCGAGCCCGGCGTGATCGGGAAGACGCCCCCTAGAGCAGCCCGTCCCACATCTGCTCGAGCAGCACCGACCACCAGGTCTCCGGAGAGCCGAGCGCCGCCGGATCCAGCGCGACCAGCTGCGCCTGGAAGTCGACGGTCCAGCGGCCCGCCTGCTCCGGCGTCAGCCCGTAGCGCAGCCGCCACATCCGGCCCAGCATCGCCAGACAGCGCACGAACTCCGGCAGCCCGGTGTTCACGAACTGCGGCGTGGCCGGCTGACCGCCCGGCCCGGCAGCCTCCATCGGCACCGCCACGATGTTCGCGGTCCCGTACTGGACGCACAGCTGACGGCCGAAGTCGTTGCCCATGACCAGGTACGACCCGGCATCCGACGCCGGCTGCACCCCGCGCTCCGCCGCCAGCTCCGCCAGCGTCGGCACCGGACGGTGCGGCTGCGCCTGCGCCCAGAAGAACGGCCCGAAGTCCACCGGCAGCCCGGACCACACCAGCATCTGCGCCACCACATCGGGCACCCCGTGCCGGGAGACCGCCCGCTGGTCGAAGCGGAAGATGCCCTGCGGGCCGAAGGCCTGCTCCAGCTCCTGCCCGATCACTTGCGGCGGCACCGGCGGCACGGGCTGCACCTGCGAGGGGTGCGGCAGCGGCACCCGCACCGGCGCCGGCCGCGCCGGACCGTCCGCGACCTGGTGCAACTCGCCCTGATGCTCGACGAGATGCCGTACGCCCTGCTGACGCGAGGCATGGTCCCTGCCGTACGCGGCGGTGTGGCTGATCCGCACCTGCGGCCAGTTCTCCCGCACCATCCGGGCGCAGTAGCCGCCGGGCAGATCGCAGCTCTCCAGCTCGGTGTGCAGCTCCAGCACCTGCTGCGGCGGCACATTCATCTGGCGCAGCTCGTGCAGCAGCTGCCACTCCGGATGCGGCGTACCGGGCGCCGAGCGGCGCACGATCTTCTGCTCCGATCCGTCCGGCGCGCGATAGCTCAGCACGGCCATATAGCCGGGGCCGACCGTCGGCTGGCCACTGGGGGCCTGCGGATAGCCGTACGCACCGGGGCCGCCCGGGCCGGGCACCCCCGGGGGCGGGGCTCCGGGGCCGGCCGACGGAGCCGGCTGCGGCACACCGGGAACGCCAGGACCGCCAGGACCGCCAGGACCGCCAGGACCGCCAGGGCCAGCGTGCCCGCCGGGCAGTGCGGCGCCGCCGGCGAGCATCGTGGCGGCGGCATGCACACCACCGCCACCGGTGCCGCCCGCAACGGGCGCGGCGGGCGGCGCGGGCGGACCGCCCTGGCCTCCCTGACCGCCGGGACCGCGGTCACCGGCGGACGCACCGGGCTTACCGGGCGGGCCGGGCGGCTTCGGCGCACCGGGCACCCCGGGAGGCGCCGGCGGCGGAGGCACACCGGGGCCGCCGGCGGCGCCACCCGGCCCGTTGGCGCCCAGGCCGGCCAGGGACGCGCCGTCGGCGAGCATCGTCGCGGCGGCATGCACCCCGCCACCACCGGAACCACCAGCACCAGGAGCACCCGTGGCACCGGAGCCGGAACCGTCGCCGGAACCGGACCGGTCCCCGCCCGGCCCGTCCACCGCACTGAGGTCGAGATCCGCCCCGTCCAGCTGCGAAACCAGCTGCGTCGGGACATAACCACCGGCAGGCGCACCGGGCGCACCGGGACCGGACGCCGCCGGACCACCCGACGGCCGCCCCTCGGCCTCGCCCGTCCCGGCCTGCGCACGCTCCGCGGGATCCTGCGGCCCGCCCGCGCGGCCCGCACCGGGCTTACCCGGCACGCCCGGGGGCGGCGGCGGACCCGCGGCCGCGTTACCGGGCAGCGACGCACCGTCGGCCAGCATCGTCGCCGCGGCATGCACCCCACCGCCCGCAGGCGGTGCGGGTGGCGGCGGCACACCGGGGCCGGGCACACCCGGCGCACCGGCCCCGGCCGCACCCGGAGGGGGTGGCACATCGGTGACCGGCGCCCCGGACGGCGGCGGAAGATCCGGCAGACCGGCGGCGGCCGGCGGCGCGGGCGGCACCGGCGGCGGCAACGGCGCGCCGCCGGGCCCGCCTGCCGGACGCGCCTGCCCGGCCTGGCCGTCACCCGGCACCGCCCCGTCCGGCAGATCCAGCGCGGGCGCCACCTGCGTACGCGGCAACTGACTGCCGCCGTGCAGAAGTTCGGTCTTGGCTTCGGGCCGGGCACGCGGTGTGGACGGGGTCGCGTCCTCCTCGTCGAAACCGGCCAGCGGCGGCGCGAAGACCGTCTGCGGCAGCCCCACCGAACGGTCCTCGGCCGCCGCCTCCGTACTGGTGGTGTCCGCCGCGGCCCACGGGGTCGCCTCACCGGCGGCCCCCGCGGAGCCGGCCGCGGCACCCGCACCGGTCCGCCCGGCACCGCCCTCGGTCCCGTTGACGCTCACCTCGGCCCATGCGTCCGCGGCCGACGAACCGGAGGACACCGAGGCCGACGCGGGCCCCGAGCCCGACGGGGCCTGCCCGGGGGCGGCCTGCGCGGGCACCGACGGCGCCGCCGGACCGGAGCCCGCCGCCCCACCGGAGCCGGCCCGCCCGTCCGGGACACCCCGCGCGTCCGCCGCCTCCTGCAACCACTCCGGTGGCGTCAGCAGGAACGACGTGGCCTCCAGATCGATCCGCTGCGGCGCCGGCTCGGCCACGCCGTACCCGCCGTCCGCGGCAGCGCCGTACTCCTCCTCGTACCTGCGGATCACCTCACCCACCGGCAACCCCGGCCACAGCGTCGTCTCCCCACTGTCCCGCGCGATCACCATCCGGGCCCGGCCGCCATCCGTCGCCGGACCGCCCTCCCGGTCCTCCGCCCAGGCCACAAAGCCCAGATCGAACTCCCGCACCCGCACCTCACGGTGCAGCGGCGGCGGCACCTCGCCGTTCACCCACCGCTCCGCGCGCTCCTGCGCCTGCGCGAACGTCACCACCGCGATCAGCCCCCCACCGCGACGGCATACGCGAAGCCGCCGTCCACCATCAGATTCGCCACCGTCTCCAGCTCCGGCGGATTGCCCGCCAGCCGCTGGAGGAATTCGTCGAAGTCCGCGCCACACGGCAACAGCAGCCGCTCCACACGCTCCTGCACCGTCCAGCCGTCCTGATCCCGCGCATCGTCATACGGGCAGAACCACACCGAACCCAGCGCCTCGCCGCGCACCTTCACCGCGACCACACCGCCCTGCACGAACGCCACCCCCAGATAGTCCTTGGTGAAGTGGTCGCGCAGACACTTGTTCACATACACCAGGTCGTTGACCGCCGCGTCATCGCGCACCGTGAAGAACGGCTGGTCGACCAGCAGCCCCAACTCCGCATCCAGCCCCGCACCCACCGGCGCACAGCCACCCGCCGCCTTCAGGAACGAGCGGTACGCCCCCGGCAGCCGATAGCCCAACGCCTCCTCGGCCTGCGCCACCTGCTCCTCACCCACCGCCAGATCACGGTGCGGCAGCCCGAAATGCACCGGCCGGGTCTCCTGCAACGGCCGCGTCCCGCGCTTGTCGTGCGCCACCGCCGCCGTCGCCAGCCCGCCGTGATGCCGCAACAGCGCCTTCACCTCGACCGGAACCAGCTCCATCCGCCGCGTACCGGCCACGTGATGCCACGTCCAGCCGTGCGGCGTCGCCACCGCCGGCACATCCACCCACAGCTCATGCCCCTGCGCATGCAGCGCGGCATTCGCCGACACATAGTCCGTCAGCCGCAGCTCATCGACGCCGAACCCCTCCGGCGGCTCGGCGATCTCCACCGCGGCCCGCGCATACGGCGTGAACTCCGGGAAACCCCGCCCGTCGATCCGCACCCCCGCCGGGTACCGCGCGGCACGCACCGGGTCCGGAAAATGCACGACCTGCCCGGCATAGGCCGAATTCGGTGGCGCGGCATGTCCCGCCGCCTGGGGGCCGGGTGGAACCCCCAGCCCTGGCCGACCTGTCGTCATCGCGGTTGCCCCCTGGCTGAAGCTGGCTTTGGGGCACAGCCTATGCCGTACCGCAACACCCTCCGCCGCCCCCGTCCCCCCGCCCGTCAGCCCCGCGACACACCGACGTCACCCACCGCCCCACCACCTCCGAGCCCCCCGCGCACCACCCCGCCCACCAGCCGCGTTATCCGCGAGCCGACACACCGTCAGCCCCGCGTGAGATCACCGACAGCCCGCCCGACTACCACAACACCCAGCACATTTGGCAGGCTGATCCCCCGCAACCGGGGGATTGCAGGGAGGGAAAGCACCACCATGAGCACCACTGCACGGCACGGCACCGACGCCGGGGACCCCCGCGTCGGCTGGAGCGGCACCGCGGACACCCATCGCGCACCCGCCCTCCGCCACCGCCGCGACGGCATCCTCCCCACCATCGGCGCCGCCCTGTCAGTACGCGGACAAACCCTCACCTGCACCGCGAGCAAAGGCGAACAACCCCCCGTCCTGCACCCCCTCGTCCAGGACTTCCTCGACACCCTCGCCACCGCCCAACGCGAACGCTTCACCGGACGCTGCCCCGAAGCCGTCCTGCTCTCCCGCCACCTCACCGCCGTCGAGGCCAACCGCTCCAAACGCGCCTCCCGCAAACCCCTCACCAACGGCGAAGCCCGCCGCTCCCTGAAACACTCCAAGATCACCGCACGCCACATCCGCGAGGACGGCGACCCCCAGCACGGCAGCTACGCCCCGCCCTGCCGCTCCTGCGACGCGCTCCTCGCCCACTTCGGCGTCATGCCCATCGGCGCGACCCCCACAGGAAGCTGACCGCCACCATGCCGCCCACCACCCCCGGCCACCGCACCCCCGCCCACGACCGCACCGGCTCCACCCGCTTCCCCGCCGCCGTGGACGTCGCCCTCCAGGAAGCCGGCTGGCAGCCCGGCCGCTGGGACATACACCAGGCCGAACACTGGGCCGACACCCTCCGCGCCCACACCTCCCCCGCCGGCCACCGCCACACCGTCTTCCCCGCCGCCGTCGAAGCCTGGGCCGAATTCGGCGGGCTGCACATCACCGGCCCCGGCCCCGGCCGCCACATCGCCCCCACCCCCTTCACCATCGACCCCCTGCACGGCCTCCACCTCGCCCGCACCCTCGGCGACCTCGGCCGCGCCCTCGACACCGACGTCGCCCCCCTCGGACGCGAAGAACTCACCGACCCCGACGGCACCACCTACGGCCAGGCCACCCTCGCCATCGACACCGAAGGCCGCATCTACAGCCTCGACCACACCGGCGACTGGTACCTCGGACCGGACATCGATACGGCGCTGGGGGTGCTGGTACTGGGAACGAAGCCGGCGCGGCTGGTGGCCTCCCACGTTGCCGGCTGACCCGCCGTGGGGGTTGCTGTGGTCATTCCCCCGCCTTCGGCGGGAGCGGAGAAGGGTGTGTGGGCCGGGGGCGCCCGGTTCGTGGTGGTGGCGGGGGCGGACCTCCGGGTGGGGGTTTCCGGACTGCTTCGCTTTACGTCCGGAAACCCCCACCCCTCCGGCCCGCCCCCTCCCGCCGGTCAGGCGCCCCCGCCCGTAGGGGGAAGAGTCGGGGGAAGAGTTGGGGGAAGAGTCCGGTACGGCAGGGTCACCCCGTAGGAACGGACGCCGGCACAACCGCCGAGACGCGGAAGCCGCCTGAGTCGGTCGGGCCCGAGACGAACACGCCGCCCAACGCCGTCACCCGCTCCCGCATCCCCACCAGGCCATTGCCGCCGCTCGGCAGACCGGCGTCCGCCGCGCCGCTCTCGCACGGCCCGTTCTCCACCTGCACCGCGAGCTCACCCTCCCGGTGCGCCAGCCGCACCCGCGCCCGCGCCCCCGGCGCATGCTTGTGCACATTCGTCAGCGCTTCCTGAACCACCCGGTACACCGTCTGCTCCACCCGCGCCGCATACCGGCACCCGGCGCCCTCCCCGGCCCCGTCCACCGACAGCTCCACCGTCATCCCGGCCGCCCGGGACTGCCCCACCAAATCCCCCAGATCGGCCAGACACGGCCCCTCGAGCTCCGACTCCGCCACCGCCACCGCGGGCCTCGCCGACTCCGCAGACCGCGCCACCACCGTCTCCGACCGCGCACCCGACGTCACCCGCGCCCGCGACGCCACCGCCGCAAGCCGCTCCGGCGCATCCGACCCCGCGGCACCCCGCACCGCCGTCCCCTCGGCCGTACGCAACACCCCCAGCATCTCCCGCAGCTCCGTCAGCGCCTGACGCCCCATGTCACCGACCAGCGCCGCATTCTTCGACGCCTTCTCCGGATCCTTCAGCGCCACCGCCTGCAACGCCGCCGCATGCACCACCATCAGACTCACCCGGTGCGCCACCACATCGTGCATCTCCCGCGCGATCCGGGTCCGCTCCTCGTTACGGGCCCACTCCGCCCGCTCCTCGGCCCGGTCCGCCAGCAGCGACAGCTCACGCTCCAGACCGTCCGCCCGCTCCCGCAGACTCTCCACCAGCCGCCGCCGGGCCCCGATGTACAGCCCCCACAGCACCGGCGGAGCCGTCAGCACCAGCCCCAGCGCAAGCGCCATCGCCGGCACGAACCACATCGGCGGATGGAAGTCCTCCTGCGCCGCCACGTCCTGCCGCACGCTGAGGAACGTCGTCACCAACGTCCCCGCCACCGTCATCCCCGCCAGCAACGCCGTGATCCGACGCGGCACATCCGACGCGGCGAGCGAGTACAGCCCCACCACACTCAGCAGCCCGCCCATCTCCGCAGGCATCACCGCTATCGAAACCAGCACGACCACCACCGGCCACCGACGCCGCACCAGCAGCACCGGCCCCACCAGCAGTCCGAGCAGCACACCCAGCAACCCGGGCAGCTGCGCCTCCTGCGCGAACCGCGACCCCTCGGCCATGCACTCCAGTGCCGAAGCCGCCGCCAACAACGCATCCAGTACGGCACTCCGGCGGCGGGCCCACCACCACGGCCCGCCCACCGGTGCACCCCGCGCGCCCACTTCTTGACTTGCCCCCGTCGTGGTCATACGGACCAGCCTACGGGCGCTCGCCCCCGTTGCCCCGTCCCGTGACGAGTCACTGGTCTGGCCCATTACCAGCCGTTACCCCGGGTTATCCCTCGAACTGTTGAATCGCCCATATTTTCGCCCCTTCGGCACATGTGTACGCGCCACCCTGTTCCCATGCCGCACACCCATCGGGAACCCCCCGACTACGAGGCGTTACGCCCCCAAGCCGTCGACGAGCCGCCTCCCGCGTGGACCAAGCGCCCCAACGCCAAGGATGACCTGCGGCTGAAGGCTCGCGCCCTACGGGCACAGGGGATGACCTACGACGAAATCAGAGCCGAGCTCGGCGTCTCGAAGAGCTCGATCTCGGCATGGGTCCGCGACCTGCCGAAGCCCCCGCCACGGTGGACCAAGGTCGCGCAGATGCAACGGCTGGAAGCGGCGCAGCGCACCTTTCGTGCAGGGCGGGACGAGGAGCGCCGGCAACTCACGCACGGGGCTTCGCAGCAGATCGGAGAACTCAACGACCGCGAACTGCTCCTGATCGGAGCCGCGCTCTACTGGGCGGAAGGATCCAAGGACAAGGCGTACGCACGCAGGGAGAGCCTCACGTTCGTCAACAGCGACCCACGCATGATCCAGGTGTATGTGCGCTGGCTGGAACTGCTGGGGGTTGAGCGCCACCGCATGCGGTGCAGTCTGCACATCCATGATTCGGCCGACCTGGCCGAGGCCACCGGGTTCTGGTCGGGGATCACCGGCGTGCCCTCCGAGGACTTCCTCAGGCCAAGTATCCGCCAGGACAACCCCGGCACCAACCGCCTCAACCGGGGACCGTCCTACCGCGGCTGCCTGAGGATCTACGTAACGAACAGCGCCCGCTTGTATCGGCAGGTGGAAGGGTGGTGGCGGGGCATCTCGGGTTGGGCAGGCGCCCCCGCAGACGACCAGGTCTCGGGTAAGGTCTGACGCGCCGGTCCCCCGTGGTGTAACTGGCAGCACACTGGTTTTTGGTACCAGCAGGACAAGGTTCGAATCCTTGCGGGGGAGCACGTGCCGCACCAGGCAAAGTCCGGGTCCTGACCGACAGGTCAGGACCCGTGTGCGTTTCAGCTGCAAAACGCACCGGTATCCTTCGGATGACCACCACCCGAAGTAGCCAAGAAGCCGAAGGGCATCCCCGTGAGCGCCAACCGCCCGGCAGCCGTCGTCGTTCTCGCAGCGGGTGAGGGCACCCGCATGAAGTCGGCGACCCCAAAGGTCCTGCACGCCCTCTGCGGCCGCTCCCTCGTCGGACATGTCGTCGCCGCCTCCCGTGAGCTGGACCCCGAGAATCTCGTCGTGGTCGTCGGCCATGCCCGTGAGCAGGTGCAGGCGCATCTGTCCGAGGTCGATCCGGCCGCGCGCACCGCTGTGCAGCATGAGCAGAAGGGCACCGGCCACGCCGTCCGTACGGCGCTGGAGGAGCTGAGCGGCAGCGGTGTCGTGCTCGACGGCACCGTGATCGTGGTCTGTGGTGATACTCCGCTGCTGACCGGGGAGACGCTGGAGCGGCTTGCCGAGACGCATGCCACGGACAAGAACGCGGTGACGGTGCTGTCGGCCGAGGTGCCGGACGCGACCGGTTACGGGCGGATCGTGCGGGATGCGGGCACGGGCGCGGTGACGGCGATCGTCGAGCACAAGGATGCGTCGGAGGCGGAGCGGGAGATCCGGGAGATCAACTCGGGGGTCTTTGCGTTCGATGCGCGGCTGCTCGTCGAGGCGCTGGGGAAGGTGCGTACGGACAACAGCCAGGGTGAGGAGTACCTGACCGATGTGCTGGGGATCGTGCGGGAGGCCGGGCACCGGGTCGGTGCGGCGGTGGCCGGTGATCACCGGGAGATTCTGGGGATCAACAACCGGGTGCAGTTGGCGGAGGCGCGGCGGCTGCTGAATGAGCGGTTGCTGGAGCGGGCGATGCTGGCGGGTGTGACGGTGGTGGATCCGGCGTCGACGTTCGTGGATGTGTCGGTGACGTTCGAGCAGGATGCGACGGTTCATCCGGGTACGCAGTTGCTGGGGTCGACGCATATTGCGTCGGGTGCCGAGGTGGGTCCGCATTCGCGGCTGACGCATACGTCGGTGGGTGCGGATGCGGTGGTGTCGTTCACGGTGGCCGAGGGTGCGCGGGTCGGTGCCGGGGCGAGTGTGGGTCCGTATGCGTATCTGCGGCCGGGGACGGATCTTGGTCCGAAGTCGAAGGCCGGTACGTATGTGGAGATGAAGAACGCGTCGATCGGTGAGGGCACGAAGGTGCCGCATCTGTCGTATGTGGGGGATGCGACTATTGGTGAGTTCACCAATATTGGTGCGGCGAGTGTTTTCGTGAACTATGACGGTGAGGCGAAGCACCACACGACCGTCGGTTCGCACTGCAAGACGGGGTCGGACAACATGTTTGTGGCTCCGGTCACGATCGGGGACGGTGCTTATACGGCGGCCGGCTCGGTCATTACCAAGGATGTGCCCCCGGGTTCGCTGGCGGTCGCGCGTGGCCAGCAGCGGAATATCGAGGGTTGGGTCGCGCGTAAGCGGCCTGGAAGTGCCGCCGCGCAGGCTGCTGCGGCTGCTCGCCAGGAGTCCGAGGGCGGGCAGTGATCGTGCAACCGGGTGCGCCGTGCGGGGCGTACCGTGATGAGCGCACGCAAACTGTGATTCGAGGAGATTTGCTGTGACCGGGATCAAGACGACCGGCGAGAAGAAGCTCATGCTCTTCTCCGGCCGCGCCCACCCCGAGCTGGCGGAGGAGGTCGCGCATCAGCTGGGTGTGGGCCTGGTCCCGACGAAGGCTTTCGACTTCGCCAACGGTGAGATCTATGTCCGTTATCAGGAGTCGGCGCGTGGGGCGGATTGCTTTTTGATTCAGAGCCACACGGCTCCGATCAATAAGTGGATCATGGAACAGCTGATCATGATTGATGCGCTGAAGCGGGCTTCGGCCCGTAGCATCACGGTGATCGTTCCGTTCTACGGTTATGCGCGTCAGGACAAGAAGCACCGTGGGCGTGAGCCGATTTCGGCGCGGCTGATCGCGGATTTGATGAAGACCGCGGGTGCGGACCGTGTGGTCACGGTGGATCTGCACACGGATCAGATCATGGGCTTCTTCGACGGCCCGGTGGATCATCTTTTTGCGCTGCCGGTCCTTGCGGACTATGTGGGTGCGAAGGTTGACCGGGACAAGCTGACGGTGGTGTCGCCGGATGCGGGCCGGGTGCGGGTGGCGGACCGCTGGTGTGACCGTCTGGGTGCGCCGCTGGCGATTGTGCACAAGCGGCGTGACAAGGACGTGGCGAATCAGGTCACGGTGCATGAGGTCGTCGGTGATGTGAAGGACCGGGTGTGTGTGCTGGTCGATGACATGATCGACACCGGTGGCACGATCTGTGCGGCGGCGGATGCGCTGTTCGCGAATGGTGCGTCGGATGTGATTGTGACGGCGACGCATGGTGTGCTGTCGGGTCCGGCGGCGGACCGGCTGAAGAATTCGAAGGTGAGCGAGTTCGTGTTCACGAATACGCTGCCGACGCCTTCGGAGCTGGAGCTGGACAAGATCACGGTGCTGTCGATGGCGCCGACGATCGCGCGGGCGATCCGTGAGGTGTTCGAGGACGGTTCGGTGACGAGCCTCTTCGAGGAGCAGTGAGCGTGTGCCGGTGAGGTGCCGGCGCTGGTCGTCCGTGTCCGGTGGGGTGCGGTAGATCGACTTTGGGGCGGCCTTCCGGCCGGGTAGACTCGTGGAGTTGCTCGGCGAGGGAGGCCGCCTCTTTGTGTGGTGGCTGTCCGTTATCGACGCGCTCTTCGTAGCTGGTCTGTCGTGGGCCGGGTGACGCCCACCAGATGTTTCTGAGATACGAGGAGTGCTGTCATGGCTGAGATCAAGCTCGCCGCTGAGCTGCGTACCGACTTCGGTAAGGGTGCGGCCCGTCGTGCGCGTCGCGAGGACAAGGTTCCCGCGGTCATTTACGGTCACGGTGCCGAGCCGCAGCACGTGGCGGTCGACAGCCACGCGCTGATGATGGCGCTGAAGACCCCGAACGCGCTGATCCGTCTGGAGTTCGACGGGAAGAGCGAGCTGGTCATCCCGAAGGATGTGCAGCGTGAGGCGATTCGCCGGTTCCTGGTGCACGTGGACTTCCTGGCCGTGAAGAAGGGCGAGAAGGTCTCCGTCGAGCTGCCGATCCAGACCGAGGGTGAGCTGGCGCCGGGCGGCAACCTGCTCGAGTACGTGCTGAACACCCTGCCGGTCGAGGCCGAGGCGACCCACATCCCGGAGTCGGTGTCGGTCTCCATCGCGGGTCTGGACGCCGGTCAGGCGGTGCACGCCAAGGACATCTCGCTGCCGTCCGGTACGTCGCTGGCCGTCGACGAGGACGCTGTGGTGCTTCAGATCGTGGCGGCGCAGGCCGAGGCTCCGGCCGAGGAGGCCGCCGAGGGCGAAGAGGGCGCGGAGGCCTGATTCGTTTTCTGGGAGGGCGTCCGATGATGGTGGGCGTGTCCCGGTGATTGTCTTGGTGACCGTCGTTCCGCGCTGTGGCGCGGGGCGGCGGTCGCGTCGTTGAAGGAGCTTGCAGATGTCGGATGCAGTCGGCCCGTGGCTGGTGGTGGGGCTGGGTAATCCCGGTCCTGAGTACGCCGGTAATCGGCACAATGTGGGGTTCATGGTTGCCGATCTCCTTGCGGAGCGGATGGGTGGCCGTTTCAAGGCGCACAAGGCGCGGGCGCAGGTGGTGGAGGGGCGGGTGGGTCCGCCGGGGCCGGGCAGTCGCCGGGTGGTGGTGGCGAAGCCTTTGTCGTTCATGAATCTGTCGGGTGGTCCTACGACGGCGCTGCGGGATTTCTACAAGGTGCCGGTGTCCAACATCGTGGCGATTCATGATGAGTTGGATATTGATTTCGGTGCGTTGCGGCTGAAGCTGGGTGGCGGGGACAACGGGCACAACGGTCTGAAGTCGATCACGAAGTCGCTGGGTGCGGAGTATCACCGGGTGCGGTTCGGGATCGGGCGTCCGCCGGGGCGTATGCAGGTGGCGGATTTTGTGCTGAAGGACTTTTCGTCGGCGGAGCGGCGGGAGCTGGATTACTTCGTGGACCGGGCCGCGGATGCGGTGGAGACGTTGGTGGTGGACGGGTTGGAAAGGGCGCAGAGTACGTACAACACCTGAATGGGACAGCGGGGGTCAGGGGCTGACGAACCGTTGTCGGAGGTTGACCGGGCGTTGGTGGATGGCCAAGGATCGCGGCCATGGCCAGAAGCAGTACGCGCACCGGTTCGGTCAAGCGCAGTCGTGCCCGGCGGTTCACTGAGAGCGCCTATGGGGTGCTGCTTGTCGCCCGGACGGGGTTGATGGGTCTGCTGGCGTTGCTTCTGCTGGTGGCGGGGGCGTGGACGTCGTGGAGTACGGCGCAGTACGCGATGCTCGTCAAGGCGCAGGGGCGGGGCACGATGACGGTGTCGGCGTGTGCGGGTGAGCGGTGCACGGGTCCGTATGTGCCGGTGAAGGGGGAGGGCGGGCCGCGGGCGAAGGTGTCGATTGCGAAGGCGGCGGCGCCGGTGAAGGGTGAGCGTGTCGAGGTGGTGCTGAAGCCGGGGACGTCGCATGCGGTGCGGACGGGCTTGGCGGGGGTGCTGCATGCGTGGGTGCCGTTTGCGGGGGCGTTGTTGCTGGCGGCGCTGGTGGTGGCCGGGGGGATGCGGCTGCGGCGTACGGCGTGGGTGATGGGGTTGCTGGGGGCGGTGCTGCTGGGGGCGGCGTTCGCTGCGTTGTAGGGCGCGTTGCAGGGCTCGTTGCAGGGCTCGTTCGGTAGGTATGACGGCGGCCCGTCCTCTTGGTGAGGACGGGCCGCCGTCGTGTGTTGCGGGGTGGGGTCAGCCGGTGTTGCGGAGTCCGGCGGCGACGCCGTTGACGGTGAGCAGCAGGGCTCGGGCGAGGACGGGGTCGGGCTCCTCGCCGCGTTCGGCGGCGGTGCGCTGGCGGTGCAGCAGGGTGACCTGGAGGTAGGAGATCGGGTCGAGGTAGGCGTCGCGGATGTGGAAGGTCTGCTTGAGGACCGGGCTTGCGTCGAGGAGTTCCTTCTCCCCGGTGATGCGCAGGACCTCGGCGACGGTGAGCTCGTGTTCGGCCTTGATGACGTCGAAGATGTGCTTGAGCTCGTCGGGGACGAGGGTGTCGACGTAGTGCTGGGCGATCCGCAGGTCGGTCTTGGCGAGCGTCATCTCCACGTTGGAGAGGAAGTTGCGGAAGAAGTGCCAGTGTTCGTGCATTTCGTCCAGGACGCTGTCGAGGCCGGCTTCGCGGGCGGCCTTGAGGCCGGTGCCGACGCCGAACCAGCCGGGGACGATCTGCCGGGACTGGGTCCAGCCGAAGACCCACGGGATGGCGCGCAGTCCGTCGAGGCCGGCGCCGGAGTCGGGGCGGCGGGAGGGCCGGGAGCCGAGGTGGAGTTCGGCGAGCTGGTCGACGGGGGTGGAGGCGAAGAAGTAGGCGGGCAGGTCGGGGTCTTCGACGAGGCGGCGGTAGGAGCCGTGGGCGGCGTCGGAGACGGTTTCCATGGCCGCGTCCCAGCGGGCCAGGGCCTCGTCGGACTGGCGGGGGGCGGTGTGCAGGGCGGATGCCTGGAGGGTGGCGGCGACGGTCAGTTCCAGGTTCTCCCGGGCCAGTGACGGCACGAGGTACTTGTCGGAGATGACCTCGCCCTGCTCGGTGACCTTGATCTCGCCTTCGAGGGTGCCGTAGGGCTGGGCGAGGATCGCGTCGTGGGAGGGGCCGCCGCCGCGGCCGACGGTGCCGCCGCGGCCGTGGAAGAGGCGCAGCCGTACGCCGTGCCGGTGGGCGACGTCGCGCAGCAGGCGCTGGGCGCGGTGGATCTCCCACTGGGAGGTGGTGATGCCGCCGAACTTGGAGGAGTCCGAGTAGCCGAGCATGACTTCCTGGACGTCGCCGCGGAGGGCGACCAGGCGCCGGTAGGAGGGGTCGGCGAGCATTTCGTCGAGCAGCTGGTCGGCGATCTTGAGCTCGTCGGTGGTCTCCAGCAGCGGGACGATGCCGATCTTGGCCCAGCCGGCGTGCAGATCGATCAGGCCGGCCTCGCGGGCGAGGACGGCGGCGGCGAAGACGTCGTCGGAGCCCTGGCACATGGAGATGATGTAGGACTCGATGACCTCGGGGCCGAAGGTCTCCTTGGCCTTGAGGATGGTGCGGAAGACGCCGAGGGTCTTGGCGCCGGCCTCGTCGAGGGGGGCGGGGGTGGGGGCCAGGGGCCGGCGGGAGCGCAGTTCCTTGGCGAGGAGCTTGCGGCGGTAGTCGCGCGGCATGTCCACGTAACGCCAGGATTCCTCGCCGAGGCGGTCGAAGAGCTGGCCGAGGGCGTGGTGGTGGGCGTCGGCGTGCTCGCGGACGTCCATGGTGGCGAGCTGGAGGCCGAAGGCGGCGATCGTACGTAGCGTGCGCTCCAGGCGGCCGTCGGCGACCAGGCCGCCGCGGTGTTCGCGCAGCGAGGTCTGGATCAGCGCGAGGTCGTCGAGGAGTTCCGCGGTGCCGAGGTAGTCGCGGCCGGGGACGTGGGGGGTGTCGCCGGCGAGGCGTTCGCGGGTGTTGACGAGCTTCTGGCGGATGCAGGTGGCCTTGAGCCGGTAGGGCTCTTCGCTGTTGAGGCGCTTGTAGCGGGGGCTGATCTCGGGGAGGAGTTCGAGGTCGTGCTGGAGGGAGGCCAGCAGTTCGTCGGTCGCGCCGCAGTTGCGGATCGAGTTCGACAGCGCCCCGCGCAGCTCGTCGACGTGCTCCAGGGCGTCGGTGATGCCGTGCTCGTGCTGGAGGAGCAGGACGTCCCAGGTGACCTGGGGGGTGACGTTGGGGTTGCCGTCGCGGTCGCCGCCGATCCAGGTGCCGAAGGTGAGCGGGCGGGTGCCGGCGGGCAGCTCGGTGCCGGCCCGCTCCAGCTCGGCGGCGAGGTCTTCGAGGACGTCACCGACCGCGCCGCGGCCCAGTTCGTCGAGGTAGTAGATGGCGTTGCGGGCTTCGTCGGTCGGCTCGGGGCGGGCCACCCGCAGCTCGTCGGTCTGCCAGATGAGGTCGATGTTCTCGGCCAGGCGCAGATCGGTGCGGCGGCGCTCGGTGGTGTCCGTGCAGTCGAGCAGTTCGGCGACCTTGCGGAGCTTGGTCAGCACGGAGCGGCGGGCCGCCTCGGTGGGGTGGGCGGTGAAGACGGGGCGGACGCCGAGGTTGGCGGCAGTGGCGCGCAGGTGCTCGGGGTCGGCGTCCTTGAGCATGTCGGCGGTGCGGGCGAGGATGCCGCCCTCGGCGGCGCGCTTGGCGCGCAGCTCGCGGCCGCGGTGGACCTGCTCGGTGACGTTGGCGAGGTGGAAGTACGTGGAGTAGGCGCGCACCAGCTTGGCGGCGGTGGCCAGGTCGGTGTCGCCCAGGAGGCGGGCGGCGGCCTCGCCGTCGGAGCGGGTCAGGGCGCGTACCTGCTCGACGAGGTCGAGCAGGTCCTGGCCTTCCTGGCGGACGAGGGTTTCGCCGAGGAGGTCGCCGAGGCGGCGGATGTCGGCGCGCAGGGCAACATTGGCGCCGGCGCCGGCTTCCGGGCTCCCGGTGGACGCGATCTCCGCGGGGGTGTTGTCGGCACTGCTCACAGGTGCGGCTCCTTGCAGCGATCAGGGGCGTGGCACCGCGACTCGTAGGAGGGGTGTGGCGGGCGACGCATGGGCTGGTCTGATGCGGGCGGGTTGCGGACCGCGCTGTCCGACCTCCCCAGGATAGGTCTGCCCGCTCTCGGCGATTCATGCCGTCCGACTGGTGGGCGCAGGTGCCGGTGTGGTGCCTGTCACGCCCTTGCCCGTGGCGGCGGCACTGCCATACTTACGACACCGTAGGTTACGGTCCCGTAGCCGTAGCCGTGCCCCCGACCCCCCGACGAGGGACACCATGACCGCTGGACCTGAAGCCGTAGAAGATCCTCCCCTTTCCCCCGATTCGCCCGCTGTGGGCGCCGACGCTCCGTTTCCGTCGGCGACGCTGGGTGGCGAGCAGCGCAGGTCGGTCGAACAGATCACACTCCTGCTCTTCATCACCGTCCCCTTCGTGGCACTGGTGGCCGCGGTGCCGCTGGCCTGGGGCTGGGGCGTGAGCTGGCTGGACCTTGCCCTGATGACGGCGATGTACTTCATCGGCTGCCATGGCATCACGATCGGCTTCCACCGTTACTTCACCCATGGCTCCTTCAAGGCGAAGCGCCCGCTGCGGATCGCACTCGCGATCATGGGCTCGCTGGCCGTGGAGGGCCCGCTGGTGCGCTGGGTGGCCGACCACCGCAAACACCACAAGTTCTCCGACGCGGAGGGCGACCCGCACTCCCCCTGGCGCTTCGGCGAGACGGTGCCGGCGCTGATGAAGGGCCTGTGGTGGGCCCATATCGGCTGGATGTTCGACGAGGAGCAGACCCCGCAGCACAAGTACGCGCCGGACCTGATCAAGGACGACGCGATCCGTACCGTCTCCCGCCAGTTCGTCCTGTGGACGACGGTGTCCCTGGTCATCCCGCCGCTGGTGGGCGGCCTGGCCACCTGGTCCTGGCAGGGCGCCGCCACCGCCTTCTTCTGGGGCTCGCTGGTCCGTGTGGCGCTTCTGCACCACGTCACCTGGTCGATCAACTCGATCTGCCATGCGGTCGGCAAGCGCCCCTTCAAGTCCCGCGACCGCTCCGGGAACGTGTGGTGGCTGGCGGTCCTCTCCTGCGGCGAGTCCTGGCACAACCTGCACCACGCGGACCCCACCTGCGCCCGGCACGGTGTGCTGAAGGGACAGCTCGACTCCAGCGCGCGTCTGATCCGCTGGTTCGAGAAGGCAGGCTGGGCCTATGACGTCCGCTGGCCGAACGCCTCGCGCATCGACGCCCGGCGCAATGAGCCGGCCGCCGTGGGGGTACCCCCCAGCGGTAGCTGAGGAAGGCATGATTGACGGGTGGCGATCGACAACAGCAGCAGCGCGAGCAACAGCAAGGGCAAGCCCTCTCCGGCCGCGGCGACGCGCCGGGCCCGCAGGGTCCGGATGACTGGCGCCGAGCGCCGGGAGCAGCTGCTGGACATCGGTCGCACGCTCTTCGCCGAGCGCGGCTTCGAAGGCACCTCGGTGGAGGAGATCGCGGCCAAGGCCGGGGTCTCCAAACCCGTCGTCTACGAGCACTTCGGCGGCAAGGAGGGCCTGTACGCGGTGGTGGTGGACCGCGAGATGCGCCAGCTGCTGGACATGGTCACCGGCGCGCTGACCGCAGGCCACCCGCGCGAACTCCTCGAACAGGCCGCGTTCGCGCTCCTCGATTACATCGAGACGTACACGGACGGCTTCCGCATCCTCGTCCGCGACTCCCCCGTGGCCCAGTCGACGGGCACCTTCGCCTCCCTCATCAGCGATATCGCCACCCAGGTCGAGGACATCCTCGGCCTGGAATTCAAGGCCCGCGGCTTCGACCCCAAACTGGCCCCCCTCTACGCCCAGGCCCTGGTCGGCATGGTCGCCCTCACCGGCCAGTGGTGGGTCGACACCCGCAAACCCAAAAAGGCCGAGGTAGCCGCCCACCTCGTCAACCTGGCCTGGCACGGCCTGGGCAACCTGGAGGCGAAGCCGCGGCTGATAGGGCATCGCAAGAACTAGCAATCAGGCCCTCACCTTCTCTGCGAAGCCACGGCCCGGCTTTTGACGCCCCACGCCTTGACGCCCATAATCTCGGACATTTCCGTGAAATAACCGACCGCATGAATTAGGCGTGCAGTACCACGCCACCACCCCGTCACGCACGCTCTGAACAGGGTGTTTTCAGCCATTGGCGCATTTCTTGGCTCTCCCTGAGTCGCGTTACGGTGAAGCGGCCCATGAAGCGGAAGGCGTGGAGAAGCAGAAACACGGCGGGGGATGAATATGGCGTCAGACTTCAAGATCGATGTTGAGCGAGTACAGGGGATGCTCAACAAGCTGTCCAGTGCCGACGATCGCATGCGGGACGCACAGGGACGCCTCAACAAGGTCGGCCCGAAGGCTCTGGGAACCGAGGGCCTCGACGATGCCTGTGATGAGTTCCAGAGCCAGTGGGGCGACGGCATCAAGCGGATCGCGGATGCCGCGAAGGACATTCACGAGAAACTCAAGATGACGCTGGACGCCTACAAGGCGGGCGAAGAAGAGAACGCCAAAATGCTGGGCAAGAAGTAACGGCCAGCCTTAGAAAAGCGATTGAAACAGGGGGATAAACATGTCCTGGCGCAGCATGTTCATTGACGATGATTCAGCTTGGCCCGGCGTAGGTTTCAATCCGGCCAAGGGGGATCTGCACGCCATCCAGGCCCTCGCCTCCGACGTGAAATCTGTGGGCGACGAACTGGATGAGCTGGATCACCTGCTGAAGTCCGTCGGCAGGAGCGACGGCGCCTGGGAGGGCGAGGCCGCCCAGAACTTCGCCAAGAAGCTCGGCGAGCTGCCCAAGTACCTCAAGCAGGGCAGCGAATCCATGCACGACTGCGCCAAGGCGCTGCGCGGCTGGCACAGCAATTTGCAGGGGTTCCAGGACAAGGCCGGAAAGATCGAGGCGGAAGCGGCGTCGGCCCGTAAGCAGGCGGAGTCCGACCTCGACCACTTCAATGACCTGTACCGCAAGTACCAGCCGTACTTCGGTCAGCCGATGGAACCGGCCGCGGCCAAGAAGATGGACGACGAGATGGACGCGGCCCGGGACAGGGCCGACCACTCCAAGGACAAGCTGGAAGACCTCATCCGCGAGGCGGAGCGGATCTACGCCCAGTGGAAGGACCGCGCCGGCGAGGCCGAGCGCGCGATCCTCAAGGCGTCGGAGAACCACCCCCCGGACCTCCACTGGTGGAACCGTGCGATCGACGGCCTCAAGAGCGCTTGGCGGGGGTTCAAGGACTGGCTGGTCGAGAACGCGGATCTGCTGTCGACGATCTCGTCCGGTCTGGCCGCTGCCGCGCTCGCCTGTCAGATCATCCCGGGTGTGGGCACGGCCGTCGGCACGGTGCTCGGCGGCGCCTCAGCGGTCTTCGCCGCCGGAGCCATGGCGGGGCACTGGATGGGCAACGCTCGGGGCAACGGCACACCGGGGTGGAAGATCGGGCTCGATGCGCTGGGAATCGTCCCGGGCGTCGGTGGAGCGATCAAGGCGGCGAAGGGCGGCTGGGGCGCGGCTGCCAAGGCCGGAGCCCAGTTCGGCGGGAAGCTGGCCGGGGCGGGCAAGGCGCTCGGGGCGGGGAACATCATCAAGAACACCCCCTCGGGCATGGCTGAGGCCCTCTCTGACGGGCTGGGCCAGAAGGGGATCAACTGGGTCTCCAAAACGTTGCTCAGAACGGAACTTCCGGGCGCCCCCACGCAGTTGATCATCAAGACGGGCTCCACGCTCAACGGCGCCTATCACCAGCTCGCCGATGGCGGCGACACAAAGACCCAGGCGCCTGGTCCGTCCGGTGCGAAGTTCCATCAGACGCTGGCCGCCTGAGGATTGAAGAGAGCGAAGAGTGTCGTATCCGTCTGCCCCCGCCGATGAGGCGGTCACCGCTCCGCCTCCGATACCGAAGCGGACCCGGTTGAACATAGGCTGGGTCATGCCGCCGTTCGTACGGGAACTGCCCGTGGACGCCCCCGACTACGAGACCGGCGCGGAGCAGTTGTACACGCTGGTCAACGAGCTCATGCCGGACCGGACGGACGAGGACCGCTTACGGTTCGCGCTGGCGCTCGGGTCCCAAATGGACCTGATGCTGGAGGCCCATGTCATCTACGCCGGGCTCTGCTTCCTCCAAGTGGAAGGCCGTCCGAGCGGCTCCACCATCATCGTCAGCCAGATCGAGCACGAGAGCGACGACGACGAGGAACTCCTGCGCACCACGCAGCAGGCACTGGAGCGGACCCACCCCGACGACGCCTATGAGCGCGTGGAACTGCCGTGCGGGCCCGCTCTCAGCCGCATCGGCGCATCGGGCTTCATCATCTCCGCGCAGTGGTCACCCACGGGTCAGGAGGTGGCGGTCCAGCAGTCGCAGATCCAGGTGTACATCCCGCTGCCCGGGGCGCGCGAGATGTTGATCTTCGCGCTCGACTCCCCCTCCAGCGAGGACTGGGATCTGCACTCGGAACTCTTCGCCGAGATCCTGAAGACCATCGACTGGGGTACCGACCAGGAGGTCGAGGACTACCGCGCCATGCGGCAGAGCGCCCCGGCCGCGATCGAACCGGACGATGCCGTCAAGCAGGAGCTGTACTGGCACTCCAGCCGGCTGGTGGATGCCGTGGCGCTGCACGGCAGCATGGGCGGCGGAGACGTCGCTTCCCTGACGTGTGCCCAGTGCTGGTCCAAGGGCCTGCGGTCCGCCTGCTCGGCCCGGCACAGCTGGTACATCGACGAGGTGACGAGCGGCGATCTCACGCGCGCGCTGGCGCGGGTGGTCGAGTCGTTCGCATCGCAAGGGTGGCGGACGGACAGCGAAAGCACCGGAGAGCGCGTTCGCCTCCTGGCTGGCGACGAGGCGCCCGAGCGGTCGGTGGGTCATACCTTCACCGCCTCGGTGGACACCGCGGCCGGCAGGTTCACCGCCGAGGTGACCGCGCCGTGTATCCGTGCCGCCGCCGCTGCTGATTCCCTGTTCGGCTGAGAGGAGCTGAGAGCATTGCGGGCTGATCTGGAGGAGAAAATCGCCGCGGTACTGCCCGCGGGTGAGGTCTACCTGGGCGGGTTCACCACGATTCGCTCGACGTCCAGCAGTGCGGACCGCTGCGATGCGCCGACCAAGCTGCGGCCCGTGGTGCTGGCCGGTGCCCGGTCCAGCTCGGGAGATTCCCTGGGAAAGGTCGGGGACTTCCTCTTCCGGTTCCTGACCGCTGATGTTCCGTCGCCCGGGCCGGACAATGCGGCACTCGATCCTGCCAAGAGGGCGAAGAGCCAGAAGAGGAAGAAGGCGTTCTTCGGCGGCTGGCACAGCCTGGCCGGACAGTGGCTGGCGGCCGCTCAGCCGCGGACCAAGGTGGGCGTCATCGTCGCGGTTGCCCTCACCGAAAGAAATTTCCAGTTCGTGTACGCCCAGTACAACCGCTGGAACGGGAAACTGGATGAGGCGATCGAACTGGGCGCATCTTTTCCCCGGGATTCCCTTTCCTGGACCCGGCTGAAGGACAGCGGAAACGAAGAGGTGCAACTCGGTTTCACCGACGGCTCGTGGGGGACACTGCGGGGTCCAGACGCCGACGCACGCGCACGATTCTTCCCGCGCACCCTCGGCGAGCGTGACCCCATCCCGTAGCGGCACTGTCGCCCACGGGTCGCGGACCTACTGCTCCGGGTGCCGGGCCCCAGCCCCACTCAGCGCGCTCCTGGGGCCTGGCCGGGCTCCACCGCCTCCAGGAACTCCACCCGGTTCCCCACCGGGTCCACGGAGTAGAAGCGGCGGTGGCCCGGGAGGTTGTCGTCCCAGGTGACGGGGGCGCCGGCGGTGGTGAGGCGGGTGGCGAGGGCGTCGATGTCGTGGACGCGGAGGCCGGGGTGGGCCTTGGGGGAAGGGCGGTGGTGGGGGTCGATGCCGAGGTGGAGGTGGGCCGTGCCGGCCTCGAACCAGCAGCCGCGTGGGGCGAGGGCCGGGGGCTTGGGGGTTTCGGTCATGCCGAGGAGGTCCCCGTAGTAGGCGCGCAGGGCGTCTTCGGCGCCGGGGGGTGCGGAGAGCTGGACGTGGTCGAGGCCGGTGATCATGGCGTGCGCTCAGCTCCGGTGGGTGGGGGGTTTCTGGGCCACGGCGAAGATGCGGCGGAAGGGGAAGACCGTGCCGTGGGGGCCGGTGGGGTAGGCCTTGCGGAGGGCGTCGCGGTATTCGGCGAGGAAGGCCTTGCGGGCGGGCGGGTCGTTCTCCAGGGCGGTCAGGACGGGGCGGAGGGCCGTGCCCTTGACCCAGTCGAGGACCGGGTCGTCGCCTTGCAGGAGCTGGACATAGGTGGTCTCCCAGACGTCGGCGGTGCAGCCGAGGTCGGCGAGGCGTTCGAGGTATTCGGCGGGTTCGAGGACGTGGACGAAGCGCCGGCCGTGGGTGGTCAGGCGCTCGCGCCACTGGGGGGCGTCGCACAGTTCGCCGAGGAGGGCGTGGCTGGGGGAGGTGAAGTTGCCGGGGACCTGGAAGGCGAAGCTGCCGCCGGGGGTGAGGGCGTCGATCCAGCGGGCGAAGGAGTCCGGGTGGTTGGGGACCCACTGGAGGGCCGCGTTGGAGACGATCAGGTCGTACGCCTCGTCGGGGGCCCAGTCGGTGGCGTCGGCGGGGGCGAAGTCGAGGTGGCCGCCGCCCGGGGTGGGGCCGGCGTGGTTCTCGGCCTCCTTCAGCATCTCCGGTGAGTTGTCGTATCCGGTGATGTGCGCGTCGGGCCAGCGGGTGGTGAGCTGGGCGGTGACGTTTCCCGGGCCGCAGCCGAGGTCGGCGATGCGGGCGGGGCGGCCCTGCCGGGGGAGTTCCGGTATCCGGGCGAGCAGGTCGTGGAAGGGGCGGGTACGGTGCCCGGAGTGGCGAAGGTACTGCTGCGGATCCCAGGTTGGCGCGTCGTGCATGTTCGTAGACCCTTTCGCGGTGCAGGGCTGGCACAAGGCCGGCGCGGTGGCTTTGCGCGGTCTGGTTCGGGCCGACTCGGCTGAAAACCGGCCCCCCGGCCGACGATGCCCATAGTCCAGCGAAATATATCTCGACGTCAAGAGACTTCATGTCGACAGACCCTCTACACTGATCGTCATGGAGGACGAGGTCGACCGATTGGTCGCTGCATGGCGCCGCGAGCGCCCGGACCTCGACGTGGAACCGCTCGAGGTCCTCAGCCGCGTCTCCAGGCTGGCCAGACACCTCGACCGGGCCCGCCGTATCGCGTTCGCCGAGGTGGGCCTGGAGCCCTGGGAATTCGACGTACTGACGGCACTGCGCCGCGCCGGGGCGCCCTACCAGCTCTCCCCCGGGGCACTGCTGACCCAGACGCTGGTCACGTCCGGGACGATGACCAACCGCATCGACCGGCTCGCCAAGAAGGACCTCGTCGAGCGGCTGCCCGACCCCAGTGACCGGCGCGGAGTGCTGGTCAGGCTGACCGCCGAGGGCCGCGACAAGGCCGACCGGTCGCTGGCCGGGCTGCTGGTCCAGGAGCGTGCCATCCTCGCCGAGCTCGCACCGCAGCAGCGCCGGGAACTGGCCGGTCTGCTGCGGCGGTTGACCGGGCCGTTCGACAACACCCCCGGGTAACCGAGCGGTCCGACGGGGCGCATGGAGCTGGATGCGGGGTGGTGCGCCAACGCCCGTTCCAGGGGCCGTTGTCGGCGATTTCCTTGCCGGGTGTTCGGTGACGTTCCGGGGCAGGTGAGGGGCGCGCGCTCCCCGGCATTGCGGCGTGGGCGCGGTCGGCCGAGTGTCCGGGTCGGCGGCACACCCTCGGGCGCGGGCCCGCAAAGGCGTGCGACGGGCAGAGGGGTCGTACCTGACGGTGTGTGAAATCAATCTGCGCGCCCCCTGAGTTGGCGCGCGCCCCTCCTGTACCACGTCCCCTTGCCCACGGCTCGCCTTGTGCACTTGGATCGCGCCATGAGCCAGCAGCACACACCGCACCCGGCGAACGGCCCGTACGGCAGGCGGTTCGAGGGCCGTACGGTCCTGGTGACCGGGGCCGCCGCCGGGATCGGGGCGGCCACCGCCGACCGGCTGGCCGCCGAGGGCGCCGGCGTCCTGCTGCTGGACATCGACGACGCGCGCGGTGAGCACCTGGCGCGGCGCATCCGGGCGGCCGGCGGCCATGCCTCGTACGAGCACTGCGATGTGGCGGGTGAGGACGACTGGCGGCGGGCCGTGGAGGCGGCACGGCGGCGCTACGGCCCGGTGGACGGGCTGGTCAGCAACGCCTTCCTGCCCCATGTGGCGGCCGCGGACGAGACCTCGCTCACGGACTGGGACCGGCAGCTGGCGGTCAATCTGACCGGCTCGTTCCTCGGGGTGCGGGCCGCCCTGGACGATCTGCGGGCGCGGCACGGCGCGGTGGTGCTGACCTCGTCCGTGCATGCGCTGATGGGGCTGCCGGGCCGGCCCGCATACGCCGCGGCCAAGGCCGGGCTGACCGGGCTGGGGCGCCAACTGGCCGTCGAATACGGGCCGGAGGTGCGGGTCAACAGCGTGCTGCCGGGCCCGGTGCTGACCGCGGCCTGGGACGGTATCGGCGAGGAGCAGCGGCGGGCCAGCGCCGCGGAGACGGCCGCACGGCGGCTGGGGCGGCCCGAGGAGGTCGCCGCCGCGATCGCCTTTCTGCTCTCCCCCGAGGCGTCCTATGTCACCGGTACGAGCCTCGTCGTGGACGGCGGCTGGAGCGTGTACAAGAACTCGTCATGAGCTCGGAGCCTGCCTCGGGCGGACTGCGGGCGCCCCGACCGAACTCGACCCCCAGGGGGACCGATGGGCATCCATTTCGGCGGCGACTACAACCCCGAGCAGTGGCCCGAGGAGGTGTGGGCCGAGGACCTGAAGCTGATGAAGGCGGCCCACGTCACCATGGTCACCGCCGGGATCTTCTCCTGGGCGAAGGTCGAACCGCGGCCCGGGGAGTGGGACTTCGGCTGGTTCGACCGTGTGATGGACGGGCTGGCGGGCGCGGGGATCGCGGTCTGCCTGGCGACGATGACCGCCTCGCCGCCGCCCTGGCTCTCCCGCGCACACCCCGAGATCCTGCCCGAGGGCCCCGACGGGCAGCGCCGCTGGCCCGGCGGCCGGCAGCACTACTGTCCCTCCAGCCCCGTCTACCGCGCCCACGCCGTACGCCTCGTCGAACAGCTCGCCGCCCGCTACGCCGGCCATCCGGCACTCGCCATGTGGCACGTCGGCAACGAGTACGGCTGCCATACGCGCCAGTGCTTCTGCGAGGTGTCGGCCGAGGACTTCCGGCGGTGGCTGCGGGAGCGGTACGGGTCCGTCGACGCGCTCAACGCCGCCTGGTCGACCGCCTTCTGGTCGCAGGCGTACGGCGACTTCGACGAGGTGCTGCCGCCGCGCACCGCGCCCACCTTCCCCAACCCCGCCCAGCAGCTGGACTATCTGCGCTTCGGCGACGAGGCGCTGCGCGCCTGCTACCTGGCCGAGAAGGCGGTCCTGACGCGGCTGACGCCCGAGGTGCCGGTCACCACCAATCTGATGCCGCAGCACAAGCCGGTCGACGCCTTCGCCTGGTCGCCGCACATGGACACGATGGCGCTGGACTTCTACCAGGACCCCCATGCGCCCGACGACCACCTCCGGGCCGGCTATGTCTTCGACCTGATGCGCTCGGCGCGCTCCGGCCAGCCCTGGATGCTGCTCGAACAGGCGCCGGGTGCGGTCAACTGGCGGCCCCGCAACGGCCCCAAGCCGCCCGGTGCGATGCGGCTGTGGAGCTGGCAGGCCGTCGCCCAGGGCGCGGACGCGGTGCTGTTCTTCCAGTGGCGGCAGTCGCTGGGCGGTGCGGAGAAGTTCCACTCGGCGATGCTGCCGCACGGCGGGACCGAGACCCGTATCTTCCGTGAAGTGACGGACCTGGGACGCGAGTTGGCGTCGGTGCCGGGTATCGAGGGGACCCGGTCGCGGGCCGAGGTGGCGCTGCTGGCGGACTGGCACAGCTGGTGGGCGCTGGAGCTGGACTCCAAGCCGTCGACCGCGCTGGACCATTCGCGGATCGCGCTGGACCACTACCGGCCGCTGTTCGAGGCGGGCGTGGTGTGCGATGTGGTGCCGCCGCAGCGCGAGCTGTCCGGCTACCGGCTGGTGGTCGCGCCCAGTCTGTATCTGCTGACGGCGCGCGATGCGGAGCGGCTGGCGGCCTATGTGCGGGCGGGCGGGCGGCTGCTGGTGTCGTTCTTCTCGGGGATCGTCGACGAGCACGACCGGGTGCATCCGGGCGGGTATCCGGCGCCGCTGCGGGAGCTGCTGGGGCTGCGGGTGGAGGAGTTCTGGCCGCTGGACGCGCAACGGTCGGTGGCGGTCGGCGATGGGGACCATATGGGGCGGGCGGATTTGTGGTCGGAGGCCATCGACCTCGAAGGGGCCGAGGCGCTGGCCCGCTTCACGGACGGGGACCTCGCCGGGCGGCCCGCGATCACCCGGCACTCCTACGGGCGGGGCACCGTCTGGTACCTGGGCACCCGGCCCGACCCGGCGCTGATGCGGGCCCTGATGGACGACGTACGGGAGGCGGCGGGGGTGCGGCCCGTACTGCCGGGGCTGCCGGCCGGTGTGCAGGCCACTGTGCGCGAGGGCGCCGACGGGCGGTACCTCTTCCTGCTCAACCACGGGGCGGCGGCCGTCGAGGTGGAGCTGCCCGGGCCGATGCGGGACGCCCTGGCGGGGGACGGGGAGGGAGCCGGGGCGGCCGGCCGGGTCACGCTGGCGGCCCGGGGCGTGGCCGTGCTGACGGATGTCTGACGGACGCCTGACGGGGAGCACCGCCCCGGTGCCAGGGGAATAGAGCCCCCGGCCCGCCGCGTTGGGCCCCGCAGGGGGCGTTCGTGTCCCCTACGGGATGCGTTCGCCCACCCCCTACGGCACTCCTACGGCACCGGCACCGAAGCCGCCGCGGCCGCCGCCTCCAGCTCGACCGGGCCGACCCCGGCCCGGCGGGCCAGCGCCACCGCCGCGAGCGTCGAGTGCACGCCGAGCTTGCCGAGGACGTTCTGCATATGCGTACGGACGGTGTGCGGGGAGAGGAACAGCCGCTCGGCGACCGCCTTGCGGCCCAGGCCCGCGACCATGCAGCGCAGCACCTCGCGCTCGCGCGGGGTCAGCGACTCCACCAGCCGCTCGCTCTCCGAACGGTGCTTGCGGGCGGCCGTCAGCTCGCGCAGCACGCCGGTCAGCAGCGCGGGCGGCAGATGCGTCTCATCGCGCAGTACGCCGCGGATCACGGCGAGCAGGCGGGAGAGCGAGCAGTCCTTGGCGACCCAGCCGGAGGCGCCGGCCTGGAGGGCGGCGGCCGCGCGGCGCGGGTCGTCGCGGTCGGCGAGGACGACGGTGCGCAGATACGGGTGGCTGGTGCGCAGCCCGGAGACCAGCGCGATGCCGTCCCGCGGGCAGGCGCGCGGGGCGGCGGCCTCACGGGCCGGTCCCGGTGACTGGGCGGGCACCGCGAGCAGCGGCGCGGCGAGGTCGGCGTCGGCGAGCAGTACGTCGAACCGGCGGCCGTCGGTGGCCGCCCGGTCCAGATTGCGCAGGGCGGCGGGCGCGCTGCCCGCGGCCGCGACGTCCACGTCCTGTTCCGCGGCGAGCGCGGCGGCCAGGGATTCGGCGAAGATGCGGTGGTCGTCGACCACCAGAACCCGGATGCGTTGCACAGAGACCCCCTGTCTCGGTGAACGGACCATAGCGGGCACGGCGCCCGGATTGAAGATCGCCCCCGTCGCACGGCCGCCGCCGTGCCGACATGGCTACCTCACCCGGGGCGCCGTACCCGAACGGTCTCGCCCCCTGATCAGCACCGGCCCCCACCGGTGCAGGATCTCAGCGTACGGACGGGGTGCCGCAAGGGAAGGTGATTGGCCAAACTCCTCCCCTGGCGGAGGCATTTGGCGGATCTCCGATGGACGCACGCCGGCTTTCTCCCCGGACGCACCCCTACGCGAGCCGGTGTGCCCCCGCGCTCGGGACGGCCTCGAAGATCCGCGGGGCGGCGTGCCCGGCGGCCGCGAACGCCTCGGTGACCGCCGCGCCGACGGCCGCCGCGGCCGGTTCTTCGACGAGCACGATCGCCGAGCCGCCGAAGCCGCCGCCGGTCATCCGGGCCCCCAGGGCACCGGCGGCGTTGGCGGTGTCGACGGCGAGGTCGAGTTCACGGCAGGAGACCTGGAAGTCGTCGCGGAGCGAGGCGTGGCCTGCGGTGAGCAGCGGGCCGATGGCGCGGGGGCGGCCGGCGTCCAGGCAGGCGATGACCTCTTCGACGCGGTGGTTCTCGGTGACGATGTGCCGGACGAGGCGCTGGACGGTGGGCGCGTCGGCCAGCTGTGCCAGCGCCTCGGGCAGTTGCGCAACGGGCACATCGCGCAGCGCCCGCACACCGAGCGCCCGCGCGCCGCGCTCGCAGCCGGCGCGCCGCTCCGCGTATGCGCCGTCCCCCAGCTCGTGCTTGACGCGGGTGTCCACCACGAGGAGCCGCAGTCCCTCCCCCGCCAGATCGAACGGGACCTGGCGCCGGGTGAGGTCACGGGTGTCGAGGAACAGGGCGTGGCCCGCGGTGCAGCAGGCCGCCGCGGTCTGGTCCATGATGCCGCAGGGCACCCCGACGAAGGCGTTCTCGGCCCGCTGGGCGAGCTGGGCCAGCCGCTGCGGCTCCAGGCCGAGCGCATAGAGGTCGTTGAGCGCGAGCGCGGTCGCCACCTCCAGGGCGGCGGAGGAGGACAGTCCGGCGCCGGTGGGCACCGTGCTGTCGAAGTGCAGATCCGCGCCGCCCACCGGCAGGCCGGCCTCCCGCATCGCCCACACGACGCCCGCCGGGTACGCCGCCCAGCCCGCACCGGCTGCCGGGCGCAGCGCGTCGGTGTCCAGTTCGACGATCCCGCCGCCGGCGCCGCCGGAGTGCAGCCGCAGCACCCCGTCGGTGCGGGGCGAGGCGGCGGCGAGGGTGGTGTGCGGGAGGGCCAGCGGCATCACGAAGCCGTCGTTGTAATCGGTGTGTTCACCGATCAGATTGACCCGGCCGGGTGCCGCCCACAGGCCGGTGGGGGCGGCACCGTACACCGCGGCGAAGCGCTCCGCGGTGTGCCGGGCGCCGTGCGGGCGCCCCAGCGGCTCGGTGACGGCTCCGTGGACGGTCATCAGGACTCCTTCGTCCGGTCTTCCGGGTTCTGCTGGGCGAGGTTCCGGGTGAACTCCCAGGCGTCGGCGACGATGCCGGCGAGGTCGGCGCGGCGGGGCCGCCAGCCGAGGCGGTCGGCGGCGGTCTGCGCGGAGGCGACCAGGACGGCCGGGTCGCCGCCCCGGCGCGGGGCGGTCACCTCGGGGATGGGGTGGCCGGTGACCGTGCGGACGGTCTCGATGACCTCGCGTACGGAGAAGCCGTTGCCGTTGCCGAGGTTGCAGATCAGGTGCTCGCCGGCGGTGGCTGCTTCGAGGGCGAGGAGGTGGGCCTCGGCGAGGTCGGCGACGTGGATGTAGTCGCGGACGCAGGTGCCGTCGGGGGTGGGGTAGTCGTCGCCGTAGACGGAGATCGCCTCGCGCTTGCCCTGGGCGACCTGGAGGACGAGCGGAATGAGGTGCGACTCGGGGTCGTGCCGCTCACCGCAGCTGCCGTAGGCGCCGGCGACGTTGAAGTAGCGCAGCGAGACGGCGGCCAGGCCGTGCGCGGTGGCCTCGCCGCTGATCATGTGGTCGACGGCGAGCTTGCTGGCGCCGTACGGGGAGGTGGGGGCGGTCGGGTCGGACTCGGTGATGGGGGTGTTCACCGGCTCGCCGTAGGTGGCGGCGGTGGAGGAGAAGACCAGCTTGCGCACGCCCGCCGCGCGCATCGCCGCGAGCAGCGCCATGGTGCCGCCGACGTTGTTGTCCCAGTACTTCTCGGGCTTGACGACGGACTCGCCGACCTGCGAGAACGCGGCGAAGTGCAGCACCGCGTCATAGGAGGCGTCGAGCCACTTGGCGGCATCGCGGATGTCGCCCTCGATGAACTCGGCGCCCGCGGGGACGCCGGCCCGGAAGCCGGTCGAGAGGTTGTCGAGGACGGTCACGGCGTGGCCGGCCTCCAGCAGGTGCTGGGCCACCACGCTTCCGACGTAACCGGCCCCGCCCGTCACCAGGTACTTGCCAGACTCAGGCTTGCTCATGACTTGCTTGCTACCTCTCGCAGTCGCTCGGCCGCGGCCTCCGGCGGCACGTCGTTGATGAACACGTTCATGCCGGATTCGGAACCCGCGAGGAACTTCAGCTTGCCGGAAGTCCTGCGGATGGTGAAAAGCTCAAGGTGGAGGGCGAACTCGTCGCGCTGCCGGGCGCGCAGCGGCGCCTGGTGCCAGGCGGCGATGTACGGCGTCGGCGGCGTGCCGTGGCCCGCACCGTTCTGCCCGCCGTCGTGCCGGAAGATCCGGTCGAAGCGCCGCAGGACTTCCAGATAGAGCCGGGGGAACTCGGTGCGCGCGGCGTCGTCGAGGGCGAGCAGGTCGGGGACCCGGCGCTTGGGGTAGAGGTGCACCTCGTAGGGCCAGTGGGCGGCGTACGGGACGAAGGCCGCCCAGTGCTCGCCGTCGAGGACGATCCGGCGGCCGTCGGCCAGCTCGTCGGCGAGGACGTCGTCGAAGAGGTTGCCGCCGGTGGCCTTGCGGTGCCCGGCGAGGGCGTGCAGCATCCGCTCGGTGCGCGGTGTGGTGAAGGGGTAGGCGTAGATCTGGCCGTGCGGGTGGCCGAGGGTGACGCCGATCTCCTGGCCGCGGTTCTCGAAGCAGAAGACCTGCTCGACGCCCGGGAGTTGGGAGAGTTCGGCGGTGCGGTCGGTCCAGGCGTCGAGGACCAGGGCGGCCTGTTCCTCGGTGAGGTCGGCGAAGGAGGCGTCGTGGTCGGAGGTGAAGCAGACGACCTCGCAGCGGCCGTGGTCGCCGGCGAGGGAGGGGAAGCGGTTCTCGAAGACGACGACGTCGTAGTCGGCGGCGGGGATCTCCGAGAGCCGGCCGTCCCGGGAGGGGCACAGCGGGCACTCGTCGGCCGGGGGGTGGTAGGTGCGGGCCTGGCGGTGCGAGGCGATGGCCACATGGTCGCCGAGGAGGCGGTCGTGGCGGATTTCGGAGGCGGTGGCGACGGGGTCGAGGGGGCGCCGGTCCACGGCGTCGCGGACGGCGTCGTCCCGCGAGTCGTAGTAGATCAGCTCCCGGCCGTCCGCGAGCCGGGTCGTCGTCTTCTTCACCGGGAGCTCCTTACACACCACGCCGATCAAACACAAACAAACACAATGAAGCACAACTAAACAGTCGCGTCAATGTCGGCACCAGCCACCGCCCGCGGGCGAAGAAACTGGACAAATCGCTCGTCGCGGTCACGATCCAGCAACTCAACCGAACAAAAGTGTTCAGTTTCCGACCGTCCGCGCGTAGCTTTCTGTGCGTTCAGATCGCTCCCGAAGAAGCGAGTGCCCCATGATCACCTTGGCCGAAGGACTACGGCTTCCCACCAACGGGCTCGACTACACCATCCTCGCCCTCTACTTCGTCGTCGTCCTCGGCATCGGATTCGCGGCAAAACGCAGCGTGAAGACGAGCCTGGACTTCTTCCTCTCCGGGCGGTCGCTGCCCGCCTGGGTCACCGGCCTGGCCTTCGTCGCCGCCAACCTCGGCGCCACCGAGATCCTCGGGATGGCCGCCAACGGCGCGCAGTACGGGGCCTACACCGTCCACTGGTACTGGATCGGCGCCATCCCGGCCATGGTCTTCCTCGGCCTGGTGATGATGCCGTTCTACTACGGCTCCAAGGTCCGCTCGGTGCCCGAATTCCTGCTGCACCGCTTCGGGCCCTCCTCGCACCTGCTGTCGTCGGTGATCTTCGCCGTCTCGTCGGTGCTGATCGCGGGCGTGAACCTGTACGCCATGGCGATCGTGCTGGAAGCGCTGCTGGGCTGGCCCGAGTGGGTCGCGATCGTCATCGCCGGCTTCTTCGTCCTGGCGTACATCACCATCGGCGGGCTGTCCTCGGCGATCTACAACGAGGTCCTTCAGTTCTTCGTGATCCTGGCCGCGCTGATCCCGCTGACCATCGTCGGCCTCAAGCGCGTCGGCGGCTGGGACGGGCTCACCCACTCCCTGACCTCCTCGCACGGCGATGCCTTCCTGACCGCCTGGAAGGGCACCGGCATCGGCGAGGGCAACCCGCTCGGCGCGAACTGGCTGACCATCGTCCTCGGCCTCGGCTTCGTGATGAGCTTCGGCTACTGGACCACCAACTTCGCCGAGGTGCAGCGCGCCCTGTCCGCGAAGAACCTCTCCGCCGCGAAGCGCACCCCGCTGATCGCCGCCTTCCCCAAGATCTTCATACCCATGGTGGTGGTCGTCCCGGGCCTGATCGCGCTGGTCATGGAGCCGACGCTGGGCAAGTCCAAGGACGGGCTCCAGTACAACGACGCGATCCCGGTGCTGATGCGGGACCTGCTGCCCAACGGTGTGCTCGGCATCGCGGTGACCGGTCTGCTCGCGGCCTTCATGGCCGGTATGGCCGCCAACGTCTCGTCGTTCAACACGGTCTTCACCAACGACATATGGGCGGCGTACCTCAAGAAGGGCCGGGAGGACGCGCACTACCTCAGGACGGGGCGTGTGGTCACCGCGGTGGGCGTGCTGATCGGGATGGGCACGGCCTTCATCGCCTCGTCCTTCAGCAACATCATGAACTACCTCCAGACGCTGTTCTCCTTCTTCAACGTCCCGCTGTTCGTCGTCTTCATCATCGGCATGTTCTGGAAGCGGACCAGCGCCGCGGCCGGCTTCTGGGGGCTGCTCTCCGGCACGGCGGCCGCGATGGTCAACTACTTCTGGTTCTACAAGCAGGGCATCATCTCGATCCCCTCCGACCAGGGCGCCAACTTCGTCTCCTCGATCGTCGCGTTCGTCGTCGGCGCCCTGGTGATGTTCGTGGTCACCATGGTCACCAGGCCGAAGCCCGCCGAGTCGCTGGCCGGCCTGGTCTACGGCACCAGGTCGCCCGGTATGGACGAGCTGCCGGCCGAGGGCGACGACGCCTGGTACCGCAAGCCGGCCCTGCTGGGCTGGGGCGCGATCGTCCTCGCCGCCGTCTGCTACGTCCCGTTCTCCTTCTGAACACTGGCCCGAACCAGCGGAGTTGACCCACCATGAGTGACTACCAGCACGAGGTCGAGGAGCTGGAGCGCGAATCGGCGACCGCCGCGCGGCTCTTCGACGTACGGCGCATCATCGGCGGTCTGTTCGTCGTCTACGGCGTGATCGTCACCCTCGCCGGCCTGACCGCCTCCGACGCGGACCTCAAGAAGGCCCAGGACATCAACATCAACCTGTGGACGGGCCTCGGCATGCTCGCCCTCGGCCTGTTCTTCCTGGTCTGGCTCAAGCTGCGGCCGGCCGCCCCGCCGACCGCGGCGGAGCTGCGGGCCGGGACCGGGGACGCTCCCCCGGAGGCCTGAGCCGCCCGCCTCTCACCCGGCCTGTTCCGGCGGGGCCGGATCCCCCGGTCCCGCCGCCGCCAGCCGCGCGGCCCGGCCACTGCCCGCCCGGTCCAGCAGCCCGGTACGCGCCGCCAGCGCGGCGGCCTCCAGCCGGGAGCCCACCTCCAGCTTCATCAGCACCCGCTGCACATGCGTCCGCGCGGTGCTCGGCGCGATGTCCATCCCGGCCGCGATCAGCCGGGTGTCCTCGCCGTCCGCGACCCGCATCAAGACCTCGACCTCGCGCGGGGTGAGCAGTTCCAGCAGCCGCGCGCCCTCGTCGTCCGGCTGCGCCGCGGGGTGCAGCAGCTCCTCGAAGGCCTGCTGCAACAGCTGCGGTGAGACCGCCGACTCCCCCGCCCTGGCCTTCATCATGGCGCGTTCGACGCCCTCGATCCGCTCGTCGTTGCGCACATACCCCGACGCCCCGGCCGCGAAGGCGGCCGCGATACCGCGGGGGCTGGGGACCGGCCCCAGCACCACCACCGCGACCTGCGGCCGCTCCTTCTTGATCCGTACGACCGGATCGAAGGCCCCCGGCTGGGCGGGCGACGCGGTACCCAGCAGGCACACCTCCGGCGCCCGGCTCACCACCAGCTCCGCGGCCCCGGCGCTCGGCGCGGCGGCCGCCAGCACACGGTGCCCGCGCAGCTTCAGCGCCGAGGCGAGCGCCTCCGCGAGCAGACGGTGATCGTCGACCACCATGAGCCGCACGCCCATCGACCAACCCCCTCCACTCCGGCGGGCCCCGGCGCGGCCCCGGCCGGGCCGCTCGTCCCCGGGAAGCTACACGCTCGACTGCCGCAGCGCGCCCCCTACCGGGGAGAAGACCCCCGGAATGCTGGATTCCCGGCCATTCGGGGCCGATTGCGGCCCAAACGATGCGCTCCGCCGGGGATCAGATGCCCGGAGACGGTCCACGGGGCCGGTGTCGGTGCGGTGTGCCACAGTGTGGGTTCAGCTGGCGGGGAGAAGCGAAAACCGGTTCCCTGCGGTGCAGACGGCGCGGTTCGATGCCGGGGGAGTCGCGAAACGTGAGCGAAGGAATGTCATGAGTACACCGCAGCAGCCGCACAACGGCTTCGGGGGCGCGCCGGGTTACGGGAGGCCGCCGGCCGGTCAGCCGGGCGGCCATCCGCAGCAGGTGCCGGGTGGTCAGATACCGCCGGGCGGCGGGCCGTACGCGCCGCAAGGGCCCTACGGGGCGCCGCCGACGGGGCCTTACGACGCGCCGCAGCCGGGACCTTACGGAGCACCACAGCCGCCTTACGGGGTGCCGCCGCAGGGCCAGGCCGGGTACGGCGGGCCCGGAATGGTGCCGCCGGTTCCGCCCCGGAGCAGTGCCGGAAAGGTGTGGGGGATCATCGGCGCGGTCGCCGGTGTGCTGGTGATCGGGGGCATCGCCTCGGCCGTGCTGTCCGGCGGGGGCAGCTCCGGTGGGTCCAGCGGCCCGAAGTACCGGATCACGGTGCCGCAGACGCTGGCGGGCGGTGAGTACAAGCTCACCAAGGACATCTCCCAGCAGGCAGACAGCTCGGTACCGCACGACGGCGCCAACGAACACGGCATGAAGGCGGCGGGCGGCCAGTACACCAGCGGGACCAAGTCCCTGGTGATGCTGGGGCTTTACGGCTCCATAGACGACCCGGAGAGGGCCGTAGACCACACCATCAACGGGATGACGCGCGACGGGAAGACCGATGTCGCGGTGGCGGAGAAGGAGTTCACACCGAGCGGTGGCGGACAGCCGCTGACCTGCGGGGTGGATGTGCGCACCGAGCTGGGGCAGAAGGTCACGCTGGCGTTCTGTGTGTGGGCCGACTCCAGTACGGGCGGGAACGTCGCCGAGACCGATGCCGCGGAGCTGTCGAAGGATCCCCGGTCCGTCGACCTCCAGGCGTTCGCGGACAAGGCGGACAAGATCCGTAGCGAGGTCAGGAAGCCGTTGGGCTGAGGGCCGTACGACGAGGGGCCGGCGGCCGGGCTACAGCGGAGCTGCACAGCCGCCGGCCCACCGGACCGGCCCTGGGGGCCTCCCCCTACACGTCCTCGGCCAGCTCCAGCCAGCGCATCTCCAGCTCGTCCCGCTCGGCGGCCAGCTCGCGCAGCTGGGTGTCGAGGCCGGCGACCTTCTCGAAGTCGGTGGCGTGCTCGGCGATCTGGGCGTGCAGCTTGCCCTCCTTGTCGCCGATCTTGTCCAACTGGCGCTCGATCTTCTGGAGTTCCTTCTGGGCCGCGCGGTTGACGGCGGCGGCCTTCTTGGGCGCCGCGGTCTGCGGGGCCGGTGCGGGCGTGGCGGCCTCGATGACCTTCCGGCGGCGCTCCAGGTACTCGTCCAGGCCGCGCGGCAGCATCCGCAGCGTGGCATCGCCCAGCAGCGCCTGGACACGGTCGGTGGTGCGCTCGATGAAGTAGCGGTCGTGGCTGATGACGATCATCGAGCCGGGCCAGCCGTCGAGCACGTCCTCCAGCTGGGTCAGCGTCTCGATGTCGAGGTCGTTGGTGGGCTCGTCGAGGAAGAGCACATTGGGCTCGTCCATCAGCAGCCGCAGGATCTGGAGCCGGCGCCGCTCACCGCCCGACAGGTCACCGACCGGCGTCCACTGCTTCTCCTTGGTGAAGCCGAACTTCTCGCACAGCTGGCCGGCGGTCATCTCCCGGCCCTTGCCCAGATCGACCCGCTCCCGCACCCGCTGCACGGCCTCCAGAACGCGCCAGGCGGGATCGAGCTCGGCGACCTCCTGCGACAGATAGGCCAGCTTGACGGTCTTGCCGACGGTGATCCGGCCGGCCACCGGCTGCGCCTCGCCCTGCGTACGGGCCGCCTCGGCCAACGCCCGCAGCAGCGAGGTCTTGCCCGCTCCGTTGACGCCGACCAGACCGATCCGGTCGCCGGGCCCCAGCTGCCAGGTCAGATGCTTCAACAGCACCTTGGGGCCCGCCTGGACGCTGACGTCCTCCAGGTCGAAGACCGTCTTGCCCAGCCGCGAGTTGGCGAACTTCATCAGCTCGGCGCTGTCGCGCGGCGGCGGGACGTCGGCGATCAGCTCGTTGGCTGCCTCGATGCGGAAGCGGGGCTTGCTGGTACGGGCCGGAGCGCCGCGCCGCAGCCACGCCAGCTCCTTGCGCATCAGGTTCTGCCGCTTGGCCTCCTCGGAGGCCGCGATCCGCTCCCGCTCGGCACGGGCGAAGACGTAGTCGCTGTAACCGCCCTCGTACTCATGGACCGCCCCGCGCTGCACGTCCCACATCCGCGTACAGACCTGGTCGAGGAACCAGCGGTCGTGAGTGACGACCACCAGCGCCGACCGGCGGGCCTGGAGATGGCCGGCCAGCCAGGAGATGCCCTCGACGTCGAGGTGGTTGGTGGGCTCGTCGAGCACGATCAGGTCCTGCTCGGCGATCAGAAGCTTGGCCAGCGCGATCCGGCGCCGCTCACCACCGGAGAGCGGGCCGATGACGGTGTCCAGACCCTGGGTGAAGCCCGGCAGGTGCAGATCGCCGAAGAGACCGGTCAGTACATCGCGGATCTTGGCGTTGCCCGCCCACTCGTGGTCGGCGAGGTCGCCGATGACCTCATGCCGGATGGTGGCCGCCGGGTCGAGCGAATCGTGCTGGGTCAGCACGCCGAGCCGCAGCCCTCCGCTGTGGGTGACCCGGCCGTCGTCGGCGCCCTCCAGCTTGGCGAGGATCCGGATCAGGGTGGTCTTGCCGTCGCCGTTGCGCCCGACGACGCCGATCCGGTCCCCCTCGTTGACGCCCAGGGAGACACCGTCGAGCAGGGCACGGGTCCCGTAGACCTTGCCGACGGCTTCCAGATTGACGAGGTTGACGGCCATCTCACTCCTGTGCGCTTCACATCGATTGTGCGCTTCACATCGATCGGCCTTCCCAGCCTAGTCGGCGTGCGGCGGGCCTGATCTGCCTGCCGGCCGCGGTATGCCTGCCGGCCCTGGCCTGGCTGGTGTCGCCGGCGGTCATCGGCGCCTGACGCTTGCCCACCCCCGTTGGATAGCGTCCCACCATGACATCGGACACAGATGCGGCAGTGGAGACGGAACGCGGGCTGATCTACGGCCCGAACGGCAAACGGCTGGACATCCACCGGCCGGCGGGGGCGCCCCGGCCGGCGCCGACCGTGCTGCTCTGGCACGGCATCGGCCCCGACGAGCGGGAGGTGCTGGAACCGCTCGCCCGCACGGTCGCGGCGCGCGGTCTGCTGGTGGTCGTACCGGACTGGGCCTCGGACGCCCCGGACGGCGGCCGGGCGCAGCTCCTGGAGTCACTGGCCTTCGCCCGCAAGGAAGCGGGCGGGCTGGGCGGCGACGGGGAGTCCTTCGTACTGGCGGGCTGGTCGGCGGGGGCCGGGGCCGCGCTGGGGGTCGCACAGCGGCCCGAGGTCGCGGAGGGGTGGCGGCCGAGGGCGGTCGTGGGTCTGGCGGGACGCTACGACCTGTCGGCGCGTACGACCGGGACCGCACCGCTGGCCGATCTCGCCGCGGGGCGGGACCCGGCCGTACCGGTGCACCTCGTCCACGGCAGCCGGGACACGGTCCTGGACGCCCGGCACTCCCGTGAACTGGCGGAGGCGCTGCGCACCGCGGGCCGCTGCCCGGTGACGCTCCAGGAGCCGGACACCGACCACGCCGGCGTGATCATGACCGCGTACGACCCGGCGGCGGACCGCTGTGTCCCCACGACCGCCGAACACGCCCTGAGCGCAGGCCAGTTGGTGGCCGAGCTGCTGGCCGAGGCGGCCGGAGGCACGGCATAGCCCTCCGGCCCTCGGGCGGCGGCCTCAGCGGCGTCCGCCCCAGCCCGACGACCACTCGTTGAGCCTCCGCAGGGACTCCGCCAGCTCCCGGCGCCGCGCGTCCTGAGCCACGGGCCGCCGCCCCGCCTCCTGGCCACCAGGCAGGAGCAGGCCGGGCGGCACCCGGGTGACGCGTAAGAGGCGGCGCCTCGCCGGAGGCATCGACGTCAACGGGCGGCCGCCTTGCGGAGGACCTCGGCGAGCTTGCGGGCGGTGGCCGCGTTGCAGTTGCCGAGGGCGACGAGCGGGGCGCCGTAACTGCACGTGAGGCCGGGCAGATCGACGTCGAGCGACGGCAGGGTGATGCCGTTGTCCTTGAGCGCGGTACGGAGCGCTTCGGTGCTGTCGTGTACGTCGTCGTGGAGGTGGCTGGGCATGTGTCGTACGCCTTCCCTGTGCGCAATGTGACGAAGCGCTCACAGCGTGACGTGACGCGGCGTAGCGTGAAAGGCGTTTGGGCTCCCTGCCGTGACACGGGGAATTGCGGTGTGCGGTGGTGGAAATGAGTCAGTTACACCTACGGCGGTGAACCGTGGCACGACGCAAGGACATTGACGGCTCGGAGAGCGTCCCGAGCTTCTACGGCAAGGAACTGCGCTGGAAGCGTGAGGCGGCAGGGCTCACGCTTCAGCAGTTGGCGGACGGGAGTTTCTACGGGCTGAGTCACCTCAGCGAGATCGAGCGTGGCGAGCGGCGGATGCCGGCGGAGCTGGCCGAGCACGTGAACAAGGTGCTCGGCACCGACGGGTTCTTCGCCCGGCGTTGTGCGGACGTCCGCAAGGCCCGTCAGAAGGGGCACGCCAAGTACTTCGAGAAGGTTCTTGAGGCCGAGCGGCACGCCGAGGTCATTGAGGAGTGGTGCCCCACCGTGTTCCCCGGGCTGCTCCAGACCGGCCCGTACGCCCGTGCCGTCGTACGTGCCGCGCATCCGCTGGAGTCGCGGGAGAAGACGGACGAGAAGGTGCAGGCGAGGCTTGCCCGGGCCCGCCTCTTCGATGATGACTCCAGGAACCCCGAGTACTGGGTGGTTCTGCACGAGTCGCTGTTGCGCCTTCCCATCATCCCTCCGACGGAGATGGCGGAACAACTGGAGCGCGTGGTGGGGTTGGCGCGGCGGCCCCGGATCACTCCACAGGTACTTCCGTGGAATTGCGGGGCACATCCGCTGATGGTGGGCACCATCACGGCCATGTCGTTCCCCGACGCCCCTCCGCTGGTCTACACGGAGTCCGCGTACAGTGGCGACACCATCGACGAACCGGCCCTCGTGAAGCAGTACCGCAAGGCATACGATCGGCTCAGGGCCGCCGCTCTGCCGCCGGAGGCGTCCCTCGCCATGATCGAGGAAGCGGCTGAGGACTACCGAAATGGCAAGCAAGCCCTTTGACTTGAGCACCGCCAGCTGGAGGAAGAGCAGCTACAGCAACGGCGACGGCGGCAACTGCATCGAGGTCGCTTCGGACTTCCCGGGCGCCGCCCACTGGCGCAAGAGCAGCTACACCAACGGTGAAGGCGGGAACTGTGTCGAGGTAGTCGACGACCTCCCCGGCATCGTCCCCGTCCGCGACTCCAAGGACCCGCACGGCCCCGCGATCATCTTCCCCGCCGCCGCCTGGTCGTCCTTCGTCTCCGCCGTCAAGGACGCAGGCCTGCCGGGCACTTGAGTCCTTGCGGGCGCCCGGGTGAGTCCTCGCGTACGCCCGAGCGCCCGCGGGAATACCGCCGGGCCCCGGCCCGTTGTGGCCCCGTAGGGGGCGCTCGTACCCCCTACGGGATCTGTTCGCCCGTCCCCTAGAGAACCGTCGCCCCCACCGCCGGCGAATTCGCCACCCGGACCGCGCGGCAGGTGCCCGACGCCACCAGCGACGCCGCCACATGTTGCGCCGACTCCGCGTCCTTGACCAGGAACGCCGTGGTCGGGCCGGAGCCGGAGACGAGTGCGGCCAGGGCGCCGGCGGCGGTTCCGGCGTCCAGGGTGGCGGTCAGGTCCGGGCGCAGTGAGAGCGCCGCGGGCTGGAGATCGTTGGTTAGGGCCGCGGCGAGTGCGGTGGCGTCGCCGGTCTCCAGCGCGGCCAGCAGCTCGGGGGCCGCCTCGGGGACGGGCACCTCGGTCCCCGCCGTCAGCCGGTCGAACTCGCGGTAGACGGCCGGGGTGGACAGGCCGCCCTCGGCGACCGCGAAGACCCAGTGGAAGGTGCCGCCCACGGTCAGCGGCGTCAGCAGTTCGCCGCGGCCGCGGCCCAGGGCCGCCCCGCCGACCAGGCTGAACGGCACATCGCTGCCCAACTCGGCGCAGATGTCGAGGAGTTCGGCGCGGGAGGCGCCGGTGGACCACAGGGCGTCGCAGGCCAGCAGCGCACCGGCGGCGTCCGCGCTGCCGCCGGCCATACCGCCGGCGACCGGGATGTCCTTGGCGATGTGGAGGTGGACGTCCGGCGCGATGCCGTACCGGGCGGCGAGCAGTTCGGCGGCGCGGGCTGCCAGGTTCGTGCGGTCCAGCGGGATCTGGTCGACGTCATGGCCCTCGGCGGTGATCCGCAGGGTGTCCGCGGGGGTGGCCGTCACCTCGTCGTAGAGGCCGACCGCCAGGAAGACGTTCGCCAGGTCGTGGAAGCCGTCCGCGCGGGCGGCGCCGACCGCCAGCTGCACATTGACCTTCGCGGGGACGCGTACCGTCACCGAATCCGTCACTTTCCCGCCTCCCGCATCTCCGCGATCCGTGCGAACTCCTCCACCGTCAGCGCCTCGCCGCGGGCCTGCGGTGAGACGCCCGCGGCGACCAGCGCGGCCTCCGCCGCGGCGGCCGAGCCGGCCCACCCCGCCAGCGCCGCCCGCAGCGTCTTGCGGCGCTGGGCGAACGCGGCGTCGACGACCGCGAAGACCTCGTCGCGGCCGGCCGTGGTCTCGACCGGCCGCTCACGGCGTACGAGGGAGACCAGACCGGAGTCGACGTTGGGCGCCGGCCAGAAGACGTTGCGGCCGATGGCGCCGGCCCGCTTGACCTCGGCGTACCAGTTGGCCTTGACCGACGGCACGCCGTAGACCTTGTTGCCGGGGCGGGCGGCGAGGCGGTCGGCGACCTCGGACTGCACCATGACCAGGGTGCGCTCGATGCTCGGGAAGGTCGCGAGCATGTGCAGGAGGACGGGGACCGCGACGTTGTACGGGAGGTTGGCGACCAGCGCGGTCGGCGCGGGGCCGGGCAGCTCGGTGACGTGCATGGCGTCGCGGTGCACCAGCGCGAAGCGGTCGGCGCGCTCGGGCATCCGGGCCGCGACGGTGGACGGCAGCGCGGCGGCCAGTACGTCGTCGATCTCGACGGCGGTGACCCGGTCCGCGGCCTCCAGCAGCGCCAGGGTCAGCGAGCCCAGGCCCGGGCCGATCTCGACGACCACGTCGTCGGGCCGTACCTCGGCGGTCCGCACGATGCGGCGGACGGTGTTGGCGTCGATGACGAAGTTCTGGCCCCGCTGCTTGGTGGGACGTACCCCCAGCGTGGCGGCCAGTTCGCGGATGTCGGCGGGGCCGAGGAGGGGCCCGGAATCGTCGGTGGTGCTCTTGCTCATGCCAAAGCCTCGCTGCGCTGGTTCACCCGTGAAGCTTACGGCCGCACACGGGCCAGGCACTCGCCCCCCGGCTGATGTAGAGCTTCTTGGCCCGGTAGGTCTGCTCCCGGGCGGGTGCGTCCTGCGGGCGGCCGCGGCCGCCGAGGCGGTGCCAGGTGGCGACATCGAACTGGTAGAGCCCGCCGTAGGTGCCCGAGGAGTCCACCGCGTCCGGCCGGCCGCCCGCCTCGCACTGGGCAAGCGCGCCCCAGGCGAGGTGGTCCGCGCCGCGCACCGAGGTGGGCAGCGTCCGGGTGCCCAGGTGCACGATCTGCGGGCGCGGGGCGCGCACCACCTCGGTGCGCAGCCGCTTCGGCTTCTGCTTGACGCCGTTGACGGTGCGCAGCCGGTAGGTGACCCGCCGCACCCCGGGCCGCCCCTGCTGCACGACGGCGACGGCGCCGCGGGCCAGCTGGGGATCGGCCAGGTGGACCGTACGGAACGGGATCGGCTGCTCGCGGACCTCCTTGGAGCCGGTGATCCGCAGTACCGAGATGGTCTGGCCCTCGTGCGGGAAGCTGTCCGGCGGCACCGACGTGGTGTCCTGGTCGCGCAGCCCGAGACCGGCCTCCGCCAGGGCTTCCCGGACGGTGGCGGCGTTGGTGCGGATCCGGTATTCGCGGCCGTCGGCGATGAAGACCACCGAGCGTTCGGTGCGGACCGCCAGTTCCATGCCGTGCTGCTGGATACGCCGGGAGCGGGAGGCGGACAGATAGGCGCCCTCGGCGCGGACGCCGATCTGGTTGAGCGCGCCGGCGACGGTGTCGGCGGTGGTCCACACCGTGCGGCGCTGTCCGTCGATGGTGAGCACGACCGGCCGGCCGTGCCGGACGACGACCTCGTCGCCGCTGGCCAGCTCGGTGCCGGGAGCGGGCGCGACCAGGTCGTGGGCGCCGATGTCGAGGTCCTCGTCGGCGAGCAGATCGGCCACGTCACCGGCGAAGGTGTGCAGGGTGCGCGGGGAGCCGTCGACGCTGAGCCGGACCGCCTTGTCGTGCGCGATGAAGGCGGTGGTGCCGCCGGCGAGGAAGACCATGACCATGGCCCGGGGCAGTACCCGGAGCAGCGCTTCGGAGCGATCGGCGCGGCGCCTGCGACGGCCGCGCGCGGCGCGGTGGCTGCTGGGTGACTGACTCACGGCGCGCTCCACATGCCACGGCTGCGGTTGACGGCCGGAATGTAGCCGAGCGGCGGTCACTCTCCAAAGGTGATCCGATACGGAAAGTGCTCACATCGGGGTACCCCGGATGGCCGTACGGCAGCGCGGGATTCCGCCCGGACGGGCCGCGGGCGGCCCGTCTCCTGCTCAGTAACCGAAGGCGCGCGCCGTGTTCGCCGCGACCGCGGTGGCCATCGCGTCCTCCGTCAGCCCCTTGACCTCGGCCATCGCCCGGAGGGTGACCGGAATGAGGTACGGGGCATTGGCCCGTCCGCGGTACGGGGCGGGCGTGAGGAAGGGGGCGTCGGTCTCTACGAGGACCAGCTCGGCCGGGGCGACGGCGAGTGCGTCGCGCAGGGGCTGGGCGTTCTTGAAGGTGACGTTGCCGGCGAAGGACATGAAGTAGCCGGCCGCGGCGCAGACCTCGGCCATCTCCGCGTCGCCGGAGTAGCAGTGGAAGACGGTCCGCTCGGGCGCGCCCTCCTCGCGCAGGATCCGCAGCACGTCGTCGTGCGCCTCGCGGTCGTGGATGACCAGCGCCTTGCCGTGCCGCTTGGCGATCTCGATATGGGCGCGGAAGGACCGCTCCTGGGCGGCCATGCCGTCCGGGCCGGTACGGAAGTAGTCCAGCCCGGTCTCGCCGACGCCGCGGACCTGCGGCAGCGCGGCGAGCCGGTCGATCTCGGCGAGCGCGTCGTCCAGGGCGGCGTCACCGCCGGCCTCCCGTGCGCCCTGCCGCGACCAGCCGTCGGGGTCGCCCAGCACGATCCGGGGCGCTTCGTTGGGGTGCAGCGCGACGGTGGCGTGCACGCTCTCGTACGCCGCCGCGGCGTCCGCGGCCCACCGCGAACCGGCCAGGTCGCAGCCCACCTGGACGACCGCGTCCACCCCGACGGAGGCGGCCTTGGCCAGCGCCTCGTCGACGGTGCCGTCCTGCATGTCCAGGTGGGTGTGCGAGTCCGCGACCGCCACCCGGAGCGGTTCGGGCAGCGGCGGCGGGGTGTTCTTGTCCTGCGGAGCCATGGCCGCGATCCTACGAGGACCGCGGCCGGCGCCTCACTTGCGGTGGTGCTGGAAGGGGTGCAGCAGGTCGGAGAGGTGCCAGTGGTGCTTCCCGGCGTCCGGACCGTCCTCGGCGGTGCTGCCGGTACGGCCCTCCGCCGTGTCCTCCGGGGCCTTCTTCTTCTCGCTCTTCTCGTTCTTCTCGCCGCCGGGGTGGCGCTGATGCATGCTCGCGATCGCGTCGGAGACCATCGAGACCTGGCCGGAGCGCATGATGCGTACGACGTTGCTGGCGCAGTTCAGGCAGGTGGGGCGGGTCAGCGGGGACGGCACCCGCTCGCCGTCCGCGTAGTAGACGACGTGCAGCTCGCCCTTGCCGTCGATCTGGTGGACTATCTCGTACGCCTGCTCCCAGCCGTAGCCGCATCGCATACAGGCGAAGGAGTACGCCTCGTGCGCGGCAGGCTCGGGCTGGGGGATCCGATGGTCAGTTGTCCTGGCGATCTCGCTCATGTGCGCTCCTCTTGTCCGCTGGACAAGGTCTTCGGGAACCGTGCGTCCCGTCCCCCAGTGGACGCCTTTCCCTGGCGCAATGCAGCTGGTCGCCGAGGGTATTGGCGCAGATTTGGCCTGCGGTAGGAAAATCACCCCAATGCCCCGGCCTGCGCTTTACCGTACCGGCCAGTCGTTTACCTTCCGATGGGTCGGATTTCGCTCCACGCTGCGCGTCAGCCCTTCGCGTCAGCCCTTCGCGGCGTTCTTCTCGGCGTTCTTCTCGGCGTTCTTCGCGGCCACCACCGCATCGAAGACCTCCCTCTTGGGCAGCCCCACCTCCGCGGCGACCGCGGCGATGGCTTCCTTACGGCGCTCCCCCGCCTCCTCGCGGATCCGCACCCGGCGCACCAGCTCCCCGGCGTCCAGCTCCTGCGGCCCGCTCTCCGGGGCGCCCTCGACGACGATGGTGATCTCGCCGCGTACGCCCTCGGCCGCCCAGGCCGCCAGCTCGCCCAGCGGGCCGCGCTTGACCTCCTCGTACGTCTTGGTCAGCTCACGGCAGACCGCGGCCCGCCGGTCCGCCCCGAAGATCTCGGCCATCGCGGCCAGGGTGTCGTCCAGACGGTGCGGGGCCTCGAAGTAGACGAGGGTGCGCCGCTCCTCGGCGACCTCGCGCAGCCGGGAGCGCCGCTCACCGGCCTTGCGGGGCAGGAAGCCCTCGAAGCAGAAGCGGTCCACCGGCAGACCGGAGACGGCCAGTGCGGTGAGCACCGCGCTCGGACCCGGTACGGCGGTGACCTTGATGCCACGCTCGACGGCCGCGGCGACCAGGCGGTAGCCGGGATCGGAGACGGACGGCATACCGGCGTCGGTGACCAGCAGCACCCGCGCACCGCCGGCCAGCGCATCGGCCAGCTCGGGCGTCCGGGCCGCCTCGTTGCCCTCGAAGTACGACACGATCCGGCCCGCGGGCTGGACGTCCAGCGCCTGGGTCAGCCGCCGCAGCCGCCGGGTGTCCTCGGCGGCGATCACATCCGCGGCCGCGAGTTCGGTGGCGAGCCGCGGCGGTGCGTCCGCGATCTCACCGATGGGCGTCCCTGCAAGTACCAGCGTTCCAGTCACCCGCCCATCCTCCCAGGACGCCGCGGTGCCCCGGCCGGGCGGCATCCCCTGGTGGCGCTCCCCACCGGTCCACAGGCCGCTTCCCTACGATGGGCCGGGTGACGAGTGAGACCACCGCGACCGACGCCGCCGCGCACCGCGCCCCGGAGCTGGCCCAGCAGCCCCCCGTGTGGCAGCGGCGACTGCGCCGCTTCGGGTATCCCGTCCGCCCGCGGGACGACGTGCGGGCGCGGCTGGTGCCCGCTTTCCCCGAGCCGAGCGGCCGGATGTGGGCGGTGTTCGGGGCGGGCCCGGAGGCCGCGGCCCGGCTGGCGCGCTGGTCGGGGTGGGCCGGTCCGCTGCTGGTCACGCTGTTCGCGGGCGTGCTGCGGTTCTGGAACCTCGGCACCCCGCGGAAGGTGATATTCGACGAGACGTACTACCCCAAGGACGCCTGGTCGCTGCTCCAGTACGGCTACGAGGGCACCTGGGCCAAGAACGCCAACGACGCGCTGGTCGGGCATCCGCCGCAGATCCTGCTCTCGCCCGAGCACTCGTACGTGGTGCACCCGCCGATGGGCAAGTGGCTGATCGCGCTCGGCGAGGGCCTGTTCGGGATGAACCCCTTCGGCTGGCGGTTCATGGTGGCGCTGCTCGGCACGCTGTCGGTGCTGCTGATCTGCCGGATCGGGCGGCGGCTGCTGCGGTCGACGGCGCTGGGCTGTCTGGCCGGCATGCTGCTGGCGGTGGACGGGCTGCACTTCGTCATGAGCCGTACCGCCCTGCTCGACCTGATCGTGATGTTCTGGGTGGTGGCCGCGTTCGGCTGTCTGCTGGTGGACCGGGACCGCACCCGGGCCCGGCTGGCGGCGGCGCTGCCCCTGGGGCCGGACGGTTTGGCGCGCCCGGACGACGAGGTCGGCGACCGGCTGCGGCTGGGGTGGCGGCCCTGGCGGATCGCGGCCGGGCTGTGCCTGGGCCTGTCCGCCGCCACCAAGTGGAACGGTCTGTACTTCCTCGCCGCGTTCGCCCTGATGTCCGTGCTCTGGGACGTCGCCGCCCGCCGTACGGCCGGCGCCCGGCGCCCCTTCCGCTCGGCGCTGCGCCGCGACGTCCTGCCCGCCTTCGGCTCCACCGTCGTCGTCGCCCTCGCCGCCTACCTCGCGTCCTGGTCCGGCTGGATCGCCACCAAGGGCGGCTACTACCGCGACTGGGCGGCCACCCCCGAGGGCCGGGCCGGCGGCTGGTCCTGGCTGCCGGACTGGCTGCGCAGCCTGTGGCACTACCAGACCGAGGTCTACGCCTTCCACACCGGACTGACCACCCCGCACACCTACCAGTCCAACCCCTGGAGCTGGCTGGTCCTGGGCCGCCCGGTCTCGTACTTCTACGAGGACCCCAAGGCCGGCCAGGACGGCTGCACCGCGGCCGAGGGCTGCGCCCGCGAAGTACTGGCACTGGGCACCCCGCTGCTGTGGTGGGCGGCCTGCTTCGCGCTGCTCTACGTCCTGTACCGCTGGCTGTTCAAGCGGGACTGGCGGGCCGGCGCCATCGCCTGCGGCATCGCCGCCGGCTACCTGCCGTGGTTCCTCTACCAGGAACGCACCATCTTCCTCTTCTACGCGGTGGTGTTCGTCCCGTTCCTGTGCCTGGCGCTGGCCATGATGACCGGCGCACTCATCGGCCCGCCGGGCTCGACCGAGCGCCGCCGGACGATCGGCGCGGTGGGCGCCGGCGTGCTCGTCCTCCTCATCATCTGGAATTTCATCTACTTCTATCCGCTCTATACGGGTATGCCGATCCCGAAGTCGGCCTGGCACCACCGGATGTGGTTCGACAGCTGGGTCTGACCCGGGCTCAGTTCGACGATTCCGTAACAGGCGTACAACAGCGCGTCACCGGACCGTGCCCGGATCGAGACTCGGGTGCTTCCCCGTGTCCCTTAGAGTGCGGTGCACGTTCTTGTGTGCGTATTCAAGGACGAGACTCCTGGGAGGGGATCGGTGGCAATGCGCCGTGAGGTGAAGTACGGGCTGATCGGCGGATCGGTGGCCCTGGTGGCGGGGGTCGTGGGCGGGCTCGCGCTGTTCGGCGGCTCGGACGACGCCTCGCCGCAGGAGGTGAGGTCGGCCGACGCCAAGGCGGGCGAGGCCGGCACCAAGAAGCCCACCGGGCCCCTGTCGGCCAAGGAGGTCCAGACGACGGCGCAGGAGTTCCTGACCGCCTGGCAGTCCGGCGACGCCGCCAAGGCGGCCGGGCTGACGAGCAGCCCGGCGACCGCCAAGGCCGCGCTGGAGACCTTCAGCAAGCAGGCGAAGTTCTCAAAGGTGACGGTGACGCCGGGCACCCCGTCCGGCGACAAGGTCCCGTACACCGTCGCCGCGCAGATCGACTACAAGGGCAGCAAGGCGCCGTACACCTACCGCACTTCGGCGACCGTGCAGCGCGACAAGACCACCGGAAAGCCGCAGATCGCCTGGCAGCCCGCGGTGCTGCACCCTGGCCTGGCCAAGGGCGACGAGCTGCGTACGGGTGAGGCCGAGGCGCCCCCGATCAAGGCCGTGGACCGCAACGGCACCGCGCTGACCGCCGCCGCGCATCCGACGCTGGCCGGGGTGCTGGACAGCCTGCGCGACAAGTACGGCGACAAGACCAACGGCAAGCCGGGCGTGGAGCTGTTCATCCACCGCGCCAAGAGCGCCAAGCCCGCCGAACAGCAGCCCGACAAGACGCTGAAGGTGCTCTCCAAGGGCACCCCCGGCACCCTGAAGACCACCCTGGACGCCAAGCTCCAGTCGGCCGCCGAGCGGGCGGTCAAGGGCAAGAAGTCGGCGGCCGCCGCGGCCGTCAAGCCCAGCACCGGCGAGATCCTCGCGCTCGCCAACTCCCCGGCGAAGGGCTTCAACCTCGCCACCCAGGGGTCGATGGCCCCCGGCTCCACGATGAAGATCGTGACCGCGGCGCTGCTGATGGACAAGGGCATGACCTCGCCCGGCAAGGCGCACCCGTGCCCCAAGTACGTGACCGTCGGCGGCTGGAAGTTCCAGAACCTCGACAAGTCCGAGATCCCGCACGGCACCTTCGCGCAAAGCTTCGCGGCGTCCTGCAACAACGCCTTCATCTCGCAGGCCAAGGACCTGCGCGACGACGATCTGACCAACGAGGCCCGGGACGTCTTCGGCATCGGCCTGAACTGGCAGACCGGCATCCCCACCTTCGACGGTGCGGTGCCGGTGCAGCACGACGCGCAGATGGCGGCCTCGCTGATCGGGCAGGGCGGGGTGCGGATGAACCCGCTCAACGTCGCCACGCTCGCCGCGACGGTCCGCGCCGGCTCCTTCCACCAGCCGTACATCGTCTCCCCGTCGCTGGACAACCGCACGCTCGCCAAGGCCGCCCGCACGATGAAGCCGGCCACCCTCAGCGGCCTCAAGTCGCTGATGAAGCTGACCGCGACCGCCGGTACGGCCGCCGAGGCGATGTCCGGCATCAGCGGTGACATCGGCGCCAAGACCGGCTCGGCCGAGGTCGACGGCCAGAAGAAGCCCAACGCCTGGTTCACCGCCTACCGCGACGACGTCGCCGCGGCAGCCGTCGTCCCGGCCAGCGGCCACGGCGGCTCCAACGCGGGCCCGGTGGTCCGCGCCATCCTCACCGCGAACTGAGGCACGGCGGGGGCCTCCGGGCCCCCGCTCGCTTGTTCCGCTCCGCCGGATTTCCTTCGCATGGCCCGTACAACTTTCGCTAGCGTGCGGGCCATGACCGATTCCGCGCCCACCGCCCCACAGCCCACCGGCTCCCCGGTCCACCCCCGCTTCGCCCAGGCGCTCGCCGAGCTGGGCCTGAGCGTCGAGGTCCGCAGCTTCCCCGAAGGCACCCGTACCGCCGCGGAGGCCGCCGCGGCCGTCGGCTGCGACCTCGCGCAGATCGCCAAGTCCCTGATTTTCGCGGCGGACGGCGATCCGGTCCTGGTCCTGATGGACGGCGCCTCCCGCGTCGACCTGGACCGCGTACGCGCCGAACTCGGCGCGGCCGAGGTCGGCCGGGCCGACGCCGCACTCGTCCGCGAGACCACCGGCTACGCCATCGGCGGCGTCCCGCCCTTCGGCCACCGCACCCGTACCCGCGTCCTGGCCGACCGCGGGCTGCTCGCGCACGACACGGTCTGGGCTGCCGCCGGCACCCCGCACACGGTCTTCCCGCTCGCCCCCGCCGCCCTGATCGAGTACGCCCAGGGACGCGTGGTGGACGTCCGCGAGCGCCCGGCGTGACCCCGCTCGTCGTCGCGGCCGTGCTGATGGCCGCCCTCACACACGCCAGTTGGAACGCCATCGCGCACGGCATACGTGACCAGCTGCTGGCCTTCACACTGGTCGGCGGCGGCGGTGCGCTCTGCGGCGCCGCACTGGCCGGCTTCACGCCCGTCCCCGCCGCCGGCGCCTGGCCCTTCCTGCTGGCCTCCGCCGTGCTGCACATCGTCTACCAGGCGCTGCTCATGCAGTCGTTCCGGCTGGGCGACTTCGGTCAGATGTACCCCATCGCGCGCGGCACCGCCCCGCTGGTCGTCACGGTCCTGGCCGCCGTCTTCGTCCACGAGCTCCCCGACAAGTGGGCGCTCGCCGGGGTGGCCGTCGCCTCCGCGGGCCTGGTCGGCGTGGCCCTCTGGGGCATCCGCGGTTCCGGCACCCGGCCCCACTGGCCGGCCCTCCTCGCCGCCCTCGCCACCGGCCTGTCCATCGCCGCCTACACCACCGTCGACGGCCTCGGCGTACGCGCCTCCGGCACCCCCCTCGGCTATATCGCCTGGCTGATGATCCTCGAAGGCCTCGCCATCCCCGCCTACGCGCTCGCCACCCGCCGCCGCCAACTCCTCACCGAACTCAGACCGTTCGCCGTACGCGGCCTGGCCGGCGGCATCCTCTCCGTCTTCGCCTACGGCCTGGTCCTGTGGGCCCAGACCCGCGCCCCGCTCGCCCCCATAGCCGCCCTGCGCGAATCCTCGATCATCGTCGGCGCCGCGATCGGCGCCGTCTTCTTCAAGGAACGCTTCGGCGCTCCACGGATCGCGGCGGCGGGGCTGATGGTGGCGGGGATTGCGCTGATGTTGTGTGCCGGGGGTGGGTGAATCCCACGTTGTTGGCTTTCCCGCCGTGGTTGTTGCTGTTGTTTCCGCCTTCGGCGGATCAGCCAACAACGTGGGAAACAGCTCGCAGCAACGCCTGCGCGCGAGGATCCGCGGTCACATTCCGCTGCATGCCGTTCGTGACGTAGCCGAAGGCCACGCCGCTCTCCGGGTCCGCGCAGGCCAGCGCGCCGCCGCGGCCGGGGTGGCCGAAGGAGCCGCGGGCGAGCAGGGGGGAGGCGGGGCCGTGCAGCATGAAGCCGAGGCCGAAGCGGGTGTTGACGAGGAGGGTGCGGTCCAGGCCCGCGGATTCCTCGGTGCGGGCGAGGGTCAGGGTCGCGGGGGCGAAGAGCCGGGGGTGGCCGTCGACGGTGCCGATCAGGCCCGCGTAACAGCGGGCCAGCGAGCGGGCGGTGGCGATGCCCGCGGAGGCGGGGAGCTCCGCCGCCCGGTAGGCCGCGGCGTTCTCGTCCGGCGCCGGGGAGATCGCGCCGAAGGCGCGGCTCGTGAGCGAGGCGGGGTCGGCATAGGCGTCGGCGACGGACTGCTTGGGGCGGACGCGCAGGCCCGACGCGGCGGGGGCGGCCGGTGGCTCGACGGGGGCGAGGCGGCCCACGCGGGACTGTTCGTCCTCGGGGAGGCCGATCCACAGGTCGAGGCCGAGCGGGCCGGATATCTCCTCGGCGATCCAGTTGCCGAGGGTGCGTCCGGTGAGGCGCAGCACCAGCTCGCCGAGGAGCCAGCTGTAGGTCTGGGCGTGGTAGCCGTGGTCCGTGCCGGGCTCCCAGGCGGGCGCCTGGGCGGCGAGGGCGGCGGGGCCGCTGACGCCGTCGATGGCCTGGGCGGGGGTGAGCGGGGTGTCCAGGACGGGCAGTCCGGCGCGGTGGGAGAGCAGGTGGCGGACCGGTACGCGCTCCTTGCCGGCGGCCTTGAACTCCGGCCAGTACGTGCCGACCGGTGCGTCCAGGTCGAGCTGGCCGCGCTGGTGCAGCAGCAGCGGGACGATGGCGGCGATGCCCTTGGTCGCGGACCGGATCACCTGCGCGGTGCCGGCCTCCCACGGCGCGGCCGTGCCGTCCTGCGCGCCGTCGCCGTCCTTCGTACCGCCCCACAGGTCGACGACCTTCCGCCCGTGCCGGTAGACGGCGACCGCCGCCCCCCGCTCTCCGCGCCGCGCGAAGTTGGCTGCGAAGGCGTCCCGGACCGGCTCGAAGCCGTCCTCGACCGTGCCCTGGACGTCCACCACTGTTTCCCGCTTCCCACTTATCCGTCGCTTTCGTGACCCATCAATGGTGCAACGCGCGGATCGGTGCTGATGACCAGGGCCTCTGCTCGTGGCGTGGGTCACATGCGGACGCGTCGGGCCCGTTATCCGGGGACGGTGACCGACCGGGGGTCGAAGCCGAACGGCAGCTCCAGCCGGTGGCTGCGCATCAGTTCCTCGTCGCACAGCAGGTCCTGGGTGGCGCCGTCGGCCACCAGCACGCCCCCGGAGAGCACGACGGAGCGCGGGCACAGCTCCAGTGCGTACGGGAGGTCGTGGGTGACCATCAGCACGGTGACGTCCAACGACCGGAGGATGTCGGCGAGTTCACGGCGGGAGGCCGGGTCGAGGTTGGAGGAGGGTTCGTCGAGGACGAGGATTTCGGGGCGCATCGCGAGGACGGTCGCGACGGCGACCCGGCGGCGCTGGCCGAAGGAGAGGTGGTGCGGGGGTCGGTCGGCGAAGTCCGCCATGCCGACCCGGGTGAGGGCTTCGGTGACGCGTGCGTCGAGTTCCGCGCCGCGCAGGCCCGCGGCGGCCGGGCCGAACGCGACGTCCTCGCGGACGGTGGGCATGAACAGCTGGTCGTCGGGGTCCTGGAAGACGATGCCGACCCGGCGGCGGATCTCCGCGAGGTTCTTCCTGGCAACCGGGAGACCGGCCACCACGACGCTGCCGGCGCCCGCTTCGAGGATGCCGTTGAGGTGCAGGACGAGGGTGGTCTTGCCGGCGCCGTTGGGGCCGAGGAGGGCGACGCGTTCGCCGCGGGCGACGGACAGGTCGACGCCGAACAGGGCCTGGTGGCCGTCGGGGTAGGCGTAGGCGAGGCCGGAGACGGCGAGGGAGGGGGCGGGCGTGGTGGTACTCAAAGGGTCCATCCCAGGAGGCAGACGGCGAGCGCGGCGAGCGGGACGGCGGCCGCGTGGAGCCATTGTGTGCGGGTGGCGGTGGTCGCGTCGATGACGGGCATGGTGCCGGTGTAGCCGCGGCTGACCATGGCGAGGTGGACGCGCTCACCGCGCTCGTAGGAGCGGATGAACAGCGCGCCGGCGGACTTGGCGAGCACGCCCCAGTGGCGTACGCCACGTGCCTCGAAGCCGCGGGAGAGCCGGGCGATCCGCATCCGCCGCATCTCGTCGGTGATCACATCGCCGTAGCGGATCATGAAGGAGGCGATCTGGACGAGCAGCGGGGGCATCCGCAGGCGCTGGAGGCCCAGCAGGAGTTCGCGCAGTTCGGTGGTGGCGGCGAGGAGGACGGACGCGGCGACGCCCAGCGTCCCCTTGGCGAGGATGTTCCAGGCGCCCCAGAGGCCGGAGGCGCTCAGGCTCAGCGGGCCGATGTCGATGCGCGGCCCTTCGGCGACGAACGGCATCAGGACGGCGAAGGCGACGAACGGCACCTCGATCAGCAGCCGTTTGAGCAGGAATCCGGCGGGGACGCGGGCGGCCGCGGCAGTGGCGGCGATCAGCAGCGCATAGAGCCCGAACGCCCAGAGCGCCTCGCGCGGGGTGGAGACGACGATGAGCACGAAGCAGAAGACCGCGGCGATCTTGCAGTGCGCGGGCAGGGCGTGCACCGGCGAGTGCCCGTGCCGGTAGAGCTTGTGTGCGTGGCCTGCGCCCATCTCAGACCCGCTCCGTCGCCGGGGCGTCGGTGGCCGGCTGCGCGGCCGGGCCGGTGTCGGCGCTCCTGCGGCGGCGCAGTACGACGAAGACCCCGGTGCCGGCCGCCAGCGTGGCGCCGACGCCGATGACGCCGGCCAGGCCGCCCGCCAGCCGCGGGTCGGCGATGTCCTTGACGCTGTAGTCGGCGAGGGGGGAGTCCTTGGTGGCGTGGTCCTTGGTCTTGGCGTCGATGCCCTGGTCGTGGGCGACCTTCTCCAGGCCGTCGGGGCTGGAGGAGGCGTAGTAGCTGAGGCCGCCCGCGCAGAGCAGGGCGGCGGCGGTCCCGGCCAGCCAGACGCGGCGGGTGGAGCGGCGCGGGGCGGTGGGCGCCGGACCGGTGGCGGCGGTGGCCGCGGCCACCGGTGCGGCGGTGTCCGGGGCCGCCAGCGGCGAGGTCCGCAGCTCCAGCGGCTTGGTCAGGCCGCGCGCGCCGTACACCAGGTCGGGGCGTACCGCGATCACGGCGCCCACGGTCAGCGCGGTGATCGTCGCCTCGCCGATCCCGATCAGCACATGCACCCCGACCATGGCGGTGAAGACCTTGCCGATCGGCACATCCGCGGTGCCGCCCAGCGCGTAGAGGCCCGTGAAGGCGACCGCGGCGGCCGGTACCGAGACCAGCGCGGCGACGAACGAGGCGACGGTGACCGACCGGCGGCGCCGCGGCAGCACCTTCAGCAGCAGCCGGAACAGGGCGTAGGCGACCACGGTCGTCACGATCCCCATATCGGTGATGTTGACGCCCAGCGCGGTCAGCCCGCCGTCGGCGAAGAGCACGCCCTGCATGAGCAGGACGACCGAGAGGCACAGCACGCCCGTGTAGGGGCCGACGAGGATCGCCGCGAGCGCCCCGCCCAGCAGATGGCCGCTGGTGCCGGCCGCGACCGGGAAGTTCAGCATCTGCACGGCGAAGATGAACGCCGCCACCAGCCCGGCCAGCGGTGCCGTACGCTCCGCGCCCGCCCCGACGCCCTGCCCGGCACCCCCCAGCTCACGCCGGGCACCGCGCAGGCTGACCGCCACCGCGGCCGCGGCGACCGCACCGGTCGCCACCGACACCGGCGCATTGAGGAATCCATCGGGTACGTGCATCTCGGGTTCTCCGCTTCAGGCGCTGCAACCCGCCCATGGTGGTGCCTCCTGCGAAGAGTTTGCAAGAGCGCCTGTGATGCGAAACGGCGCGTACGCCCGCGCACAGTTGTCCGCTCAGGCGCAAAGCCCGGCGGTGGCCCCGGGCGGAGGGGCCGCCGGGCCCCTGGCCGCTCCTTGCGCGCCCGGCTCGTATTCACCCGGCCGAGTTGCCACCCCCTCCCCCTGCCGAAACGATGGGTGCGTGAGCGATGCACCCGAGGCCGCCGGGCCGCCCCCGGAGCCGAATGCCGCCGAACCGCAGGGCCGGCTGCGCCGCATGCCGACCACACCGCCCGGTCCGTCCGAACCGCCCGGCTCGTATCTGCGCTTTCCGCATCTGCACGGCGATCTGCTCTGCTTCGCCGCCGAGGACGATCTGTGGGTGGCGCCGATCGCCGCGGAAGGTCAGGAGCCAGGGCGCGCCTGGCGGCTGACCGTCGACCGCACCCGGGTCGGCCACCCCCGCTTCTCACCCGACGGGCAGCACATCGCCTTCACCACCTGGCGCAGCCTCGACCCCGAGGTGTATCTCGCCCCGGTCGCCGGCGGCCCGGCCCGCCGGCTGACGTACTGGGGCAGTACGGATGCGCGGGTGTGCGGATGGATGCCGGACGGGCACATCCTGGCGGTGTCCTCGCACGGTCAGCCGTTCTCGTACTACTCGTGGGCCTACAAGCTGCCGACCGACGGCGGTCCTGGCGGGAAGCTGCCCTGGGGGCCGGTCTCCGACATCGCGGTCGCCGACATCGACGGGGAGCACAAGACGCTGCTGCTCACCGGCACCCCGCCGCACGAGCCCGCGTCCTGGAAGCGCTACCGGGGCGGCGCGATGGGCAGGATGTGGCTGCACGGCACCCGGCTGCTGCCCGATCTGTACGGGCACCTCGACTCGGTGATGTTCGTGGGCGACCGGATCGCCTTCCTGTCCGATCACGAGGGCGTCGCCAATGTGTACTCATGTCTGCCGGACGGGACCGAACTGCGCCGGCACTCCGACCACGCCGACTTCTACGCCCGGCACGCCTCGACCGACGGCGAGCGGATCGTCTACCAGTGCGCCGGCGACCTCTGGCTGATCGACGATCTGGGCCAGGACGCGGTACCGCGCAGGCTGGCGGTGCGGCTGGGCGGTCCGCGGACCGGCCGCCGCAGCTACCAGGTCCCGGCCGCCGCCCACGTCACCTCGCTCGCGGTGGACACCACCGGGCGGGCGAGCGCGGTGGGCATCCGCGGCAGCCTGTACTGGCTCACCCACCGCGACGGCCCGGCCCGCGCCATCCACGACACCCCGGGCGTCCGCGTCCGGCTGCCCGAAATGCTGGGCGACAGCGGCCGGATCGCGTACGTCACCGACGCCGAGGGAGAGGACGCCGTAGAGATCAGCAATCTGCCGCGGGCCAGCGGGCCGGGCGAACCGCGCCGGCTGGCGGCCGGGGAGCTGGGCCGGGTCCATGAGATGACCTCCTCGCCGGACGGCGAACGCCTCGCGGTGGCCTCGCACGACGGCCGGCTGCTGCTGGTGGACGTGACCCGGCCGGGCGAGGGGTCGACCGAGGAGGACCGCTCCGAGGAGGAGGTGGCCGCCGGCCCCGGCGGGGTCACCGAGCTGATCCGGTCCGCGAACGGCCCGGTGCGCGATCTGGCGTTCTCGCCCGACTCGCGCTGGCTGACCTGGTCGCACCCCGGGATCGGCCGTTCGCTGCGGCAGATCAAGATGGCCCGGCTGTCCGACCGGCACATCGTGGACGTGACGAACGGGCGTTTCGAGGACGAGCAGCCGGTGTTCACCCGGGACGGCCGCTATCTGGCGTTCCTGTCCTGGCGCGGCTTCGACCCGGTCTACGACGTGCACACCGGCGATCTGTCCTTCCCGCTGGGCTGCCGTCCCTACCTCGTACCGCTGTCGTCGGCGACCCCCTCCCCGTTCGCGCTGTCGCCGGAGGGGCGGCCCGCGGCGGGCGGTCTGGACCCGGACGAGATCCCGCCGGCGGGCGGTGAAGGGCCGGTACTGGTGGAGGTGGAGGGGCTGGAGAACCGTGTCACCCCGTTCCCGGTCGCGGCGTCCAAGTACTCCTCCCTGGAGCCGGTCACCGGCGGCGGGCTGGTCTGGCTGCGCTGGCCGATCTCCGGCGCGCTGGGCGAGACCTTCGCCAACCCCGACAACACCTCCGGCAAGCCCACCCTGGAACACTTCGACCTGACCAAGGCGCGGCGCACCGAACTCACCAGTCTCCTGGACGGGTTCGCGCTCAGCGGTGACGGCTCCCGGCTGGTCGTCAACGACGACGGTGAGCTGCGGGCGGTGCCGGCGACCGAGCCGTCGGACAGCGATTCGACGGTCTACCTGGATCTGCGGCGGATCCTGCACGATGTCGACCCCGAGGCGGAGTGGCGCCAGGCGTTCGACGAGGCGGGCCGGATCATCCGGGCGTACTTCTGGGAACCGCAGATGTGCGGTATCGACTGGGACGCGGTGCTCGCGCAGTACCGGCCGCTGGTCGAACGGGTCGCCTCCCCCGACGAGTTCGCCGATCTGCTGCGCGAGGTGCTGGGCGAACTGGGCACCTCGCATGCGTACGTCACGGGCGCCCGGCGCAACGAGGGGCCGCCGCACTACCAGCGCGCAATGGGCCTGCTGGGCGCCAACTTCGTCTGCCGGGACGGTCATTGGGTGGTCCAGCGGATCCTGCCCGGCGAGTCCTCGGACTCCAAGGCGCGCTCCCCGCTGGCCGGTACCGGCATCCGCGAGGGCGCCGCGCTCACCCATGTCGACGGCCGCCCGGTGGACCCGGTCACCGGTCCGGCGCCGCTGCTGGCCGCGGCCGGCGGCACCACCGTCGAGCTCACCTTCTCCCCCGCCGAGGGCAACGGCAACGGCAACGGCCATGCCCGCCGGGTCGCGGTGGTCCCGCTGATCGACGAGCGCCCGCTGCGCTACCAGGACTGGGTCGCCAAACGGCGCGCCGTCGTACGGGAGTTGAGCGGCGGGAAGTGCGGCTATCTGCACATCCCCGACATGGGCGGCTCCGGCTGGGCGCAGTTCAACCGCGATGTGCGGATGGAGATGTCCCGGCCCGCGCTGATCGTGGACGTACGGGGCAACGCCGGCGGCAACATCTCGGAGCTGGTGATCGAGAAGCTGACCCGCACCATCATGGGCTGGGACCTGACCCGCGACGCCGAGCCGGTCTCGTACACCAGCAACGCCCCGCGCGGTCCGGTCGTCGCGGTCGCCGACGAGATGACCTCCTCCGACGGCGACATGATCACCGCGGCCTTCAAGCTCCAGGGCATCGGCCCGGTGGTCGGCATGCGCACCTGGGGCGGGGTGGTCGGGATGACCGGCCGGCACCGGCTCGCCGACGGCACCACCATCACCGTGCCGATGAACGCCGCCTGGTTCCGGCTCTACGGCTGGGGCGTGGAGAACCACGGCGTCGAGGTCGACATCGAGGCGCTGCGCTCGCCGCTGCACTGGGCGGAGGGCCGGCATCCGACGCTGGGTGTGGCGGTGCGGACGGCGCTGGAGTTGCTGGAGCGGCATCCGGCGGCGACACCTCCGGACCTGTCGGACGTGCCGGACCGGCGGCGGCCCCCGCTGCCGCCCCGCGGTGCCGGCGCGGGCGCGGCGGAGGCGGCCGGGGCCTGAACCGGCCGCCGGCCGGGGCGGTCACAGGGCCGGTCACGGAGCGGGTCACGGCGGGCCGATCAGGAACTTCTGCTCGTCGCTCCCGGTGCAGGGCCGTGCCAGCGCCGTCGCGCCGGGCCGGTCGCCGCTGAGCGTGACGCACCGGTCGCCGTCACCGCCGGCGTCACCGTCGCTCAGTCGCAGCCGGTACGCCGTCCGGCCTGCGCCCGCCGGGCCGCCGGCCGGTTCGATGCGGAAGAGCTGCGGGGGGCCGTCCGCGGTGCAGTCGTCCCACGGCTCCAGCAGCCCGGCCACGCCCGCCTCGCGGAGCAGCACCAGACAGCCCTTGCCGTGGTCGGGGTGGGTCCACTGGATGCGTTGGCGGCCCTGCCCGGCCGGCGTGAGCTGGGTGTGCGGCGGCACCGCCTGGGCGCAGGGCCGCTGCACGGCGACCGTGCGGTACTTGTGCGCCCGCAGCACCCTGCCGTCGGTCAGGCACAGCGAAGGCGAGCGCAGCGGGCGGATCAGGACCTCGCCACTCGGCGGCGGCGCGGCGGCGGCCGGTTCGGGCCGCGCGCTGCCGTCGTCCCCGGCCAGCAGCGGTATGCCCACCGCGAGCAGTACCGCGGCCAGCACCGCGGCGCCGGTCAGCAGCGCCCGCTTGCGGTACGGGGGACGCGGCAGGGCCACCGTCGCCCCTTCCTCGATGCGCTGCCGGGCCGCCAGCCACTCCCCGATCTCGTCCTCGGAGCATCCGTTCGCGCGCAGGAATGCGGCGAGCAGTTCCGCCCTGGGCAGGGTGCGGCGGCGCAGTACGTCGGCGAGCGTGCTGCGGGCGAGCAGCTCCCCGTGCTCCGCGGCCCGCTGTTCCAGCTGACGGTAGGTCAGTCCCGTCCGGTCCTTGAGCTGTTGCATCAGGTCGACGAGTGCGGCCGCGTCACCGGCCGACCGTGGAGATAAACCGCCGGTTCCCCCCGTGCGTGTCATGCGGGCCATTGAACCGCCGCCCGGCCGCGGCCACAACACCCCCGCCCCGCGCCCCCGGACAGCGCCGCCCACCCGTCCGGACACGACCGGGTACCCCCCGTCCGACCTGCCCGGACAGCGGGCTGCCTGTCCGGGACGGCGGATCCCCTTGCCGGACGACGGCCGCCCCAGCAAGGTCGTGTTCTGCCCGGCCGGGGCCACCGCACAAGCCACCAACGATCCACATCACAACGGGAGATGCACGATGGGAATCCGTCGACGTACCGTTCCGCTCGCCGCCGCGCTGGCGCTCACCGGCGGCCTCGCCGCCACCGAGGCCGCCCCCGCGCTGGCCGCCCACCCGGCATCCGGGCAGACCGCCCACGCGGCCGCGGCCGGCGGTACGTACCTCTACTTCAACAAGAACCAGAGCAACCCGAGCAAGTCGGCGCTCTACCTGATGAAGAGCGTGCCGAACGCCCGGGACAAGGTCCTCGCCAAGTACCGTGCGGGCTCCGGCAACGGTGGCCGCAACGGCAAGAACGAGTGCGCCAGCATGCAGGGCTGGCTGCCCAACGGCACCTACCGGGTGCTGGAGCACACCAAGCGCCACAACGGCGGTGCCCGGGGCATCAACGGCTATGCGATCCACGTCCAGGACAAGGTGTGCAAGAACGGCCGGACCAAGCGCACCGAGCTGTTCGTGCACAGTGAGATGCGGCCCGACGGCACCCAGGGCCCGCGTCAGCCGGGCAGGGACAACCCCTACCGCTGGGACGGCCCCAACGACTACTACTCGCTGGGCTGCATCAAGCTGACCCCGGCCCACATCCAGAACCTCTTCACCAAGGCCGCGCACTACGGCTGGCCGAAGAAGCTCAAGGTCGTGAGCTGACACGCGGTGGGGCGCACCCGGTCGACCGGGTGCGCCCCTCACGCATGGCGCGTACGCCGCCGCGCGTGTTCAGGACTTGCCACGTCAGCTCTGGAAGCGGCCCTCGGCGTCGTCCAGCACGTCCTGCGCGGTCCGGCGGCCCTGCTGGCCCTGCTGGCCGCGGTCACGCTGCGGGTTGCGCTCCTGGCCACCCTGGCGGCGGCTGCGCTCCTGCTCCTCGCGCCGGCTGCGCTCGTGAGCGTCGTCGCGGCCGCTGCCCATGGCCTTGTTCGCCTGGTCCTTGAGCTCGTTGGCCTTGTCCTGGAACTGGTCCTTGATGCCCATGCTGTTCACTCCTAGTGGGGCGTAGGGGGGTTGGGCCCCGAAACAGCGTGACACGCCCGGACATTGCTCGCATTTCGATCACGGATGGCTACTTTCCGTGAGGGTCGGGGTGGCGCTACCGGCCCGCCCGTGCCTTCTCGTCCGCCTCCCCGCCCGCGCCGACCAGCCCCACCCGCATGCCGTCCAGCCGTGCCCCGAAGCGCCGCATCTCGCGCTGGCCCACCGTTCCGATGACCGCCGGCAGATACCCGCGCAGCGACTGCATCCCGCGCAGCCACCACTGCCCGTAGACATGGGCGGAGCGTCGCTCGATGCCCGCGACGATCCGGTCGACGGCGGGGCCCAGCGGATAGGTCTTGTTCGCCGGCCAGGGCAGCCGGGAGCGCAGCTCCCGCATGATGTCGTCCTGGTCGGCGCCGCGCACCATGTCGGTGTCGGTCCAGCTCAGATAGCCGACGCCGACCCGTACGCCCCGGTGACCGACCTCGGCGCGCAGACTGTGGGCGAACGCCTCGACCCCCGACTTGGAGGCGCAGTACGCGGTCATCATCGGTGCCGGGGTGATCGCGGCGAGCGAGGCGATCTGCAGGAAGTAGCCGCGGGATTCCATCAGTACGGGCAGGAAGGCCCGGCCGGTGACCGCGCCGCCTATCAGGTTCACCTCTATGACCCGCTTCCAGGCGGCCGGGTCGGAGTCGACGAACGGGCCGCCGGTCGCCACCCCGGCGTTGGCGACGACCACATCGACCTTCCCGAAGCGGTCCTTGACCTCGTCCGCGACCCGGGCCATCGCCTCGTGGTCGGTGACATCGGCGTGCCAGTGGTGCGCCGGGCCGTGCAGCGAGGCGGCCACCTTCTCCATCTCGTCCGGCTCCAGGCCGACGAGAGCGAGCGTGGCACCGCGCGCCGACAGCTTGCGGGCCAGCAGCGCACCGACCCCGCGCGCCGCCCCGGTGACGACGACGACCTGGCCGTCCAGGCTCCTGCTCCCGCTCATGCGGTCTTCTCCTCTTCCTTCTTCTGCCGCTCGCGGCCGGGGGCCTGGGCGGGTACGCCGGCGGTGGCTCCAGCCGCCCCGGTATCGGTGCCGCCGGGCAGATGGTCGCGTACGAGCGCACGCAGCAGGCCGGCGACCGCGTCCGGGTCCTCGACCGGTGTCATATGGCCCCGCCCCGGCAGTTCGGTCAGCCCTCGGAGGTCGGGGAGGACGGAGGCCATCCGGCGGGCGTGCACCAGCGGGGTCAGCCGGTCGGCGGTGCCCGCGATGACCGCGGTCGGCACGGTCAGCCTGCTGACGCCCCCGGTCAGTTCGATGCCGGCCAGCACCTTGCCCCAGCGGGCCCGTACGACCGCCGGGCAGGCGTGCACGATCCGCGCACAGGCCTCGACCTGCTCGGGGGTGGAGCCGGCGCCCATCGTGGCGTACTTCAGCGCGCGCCTGGTGAGCGGCGAGACGGGGCCGAGCGGGGCGCGGGAGAGCAGCATCAGCCGGTGCGCACGGCGCCGGCCGGCCGGGCTGCGCAGCGGGAACACCCGTGATTCGGCGGCGAGTTCGGCGCTGCCGGTACTGCACAGCAGCGCGGCGGCGGCCCGGGTGCGCAGCTGCGGCCGCTCGGCGGCGGCCATGATCGTCATACCGCCCATGGAGTGGCCGCCCACCACGGCGCGTTCGCCGTCCGCCAGGGTCCCCTCCAGTACGGCGACCAGGTCGTCGGCGAGCGCCTCGGTGCTGTGACCGGCCGGCCCTGAGGGCGCCGGGCTGCGGCCGTGCCCCCGCTGGTCGTAGAGGACGACCTTGTGGTCGGCGGCCAGCGCGCGGACGACCGGGGCCCAGAAGGCGGTGGAGCAGGTCCAGCCGTGCGCCAGCACGACGGCCGGGGCGTGCTCGGGGCCGTGGAGCTCGGCGTGGATCCGGGCCCCGTCGGCCGAGGTGAGGGTCACCGTCTCGCGCGGGACCGGCGGCGCGTACGGACCACTCGTGACGTGGCCGGGGCGGCGGCTCATGCGGCCACCTCCGCGCGTGCGCCGGCCGGCCGCACGGCCGCCGGCCGCAGCACCTCGTACTCGGCCAGATCGACCTGCCGCGTCACTTTCCTGAACTCCGCGGTGGTCCCCGGCCAGGCGGTGGTGTTCCGCCCGTTCGCATCCAGATACCAGCTGTCGCATCCACCGGTGTTCCACACCGTTCGCTCCATCCGCCGCTGAATCTTTCGCGTCCATGCGTCCACGGCGGACTGCCGGGCGTCCAACGCGATCTTCTCTCCGAGAATGTCCAACTGCCGTACGAAATCGACCAGGTAATTCAGCTGGGACTCGATCATCAGGATCATCGAGCTGTTTCCCAGCCCGGTGTTCGGCCCGATGAGGGTGAGGAAATTCGGGAAACCGGCCGCGCTGGTACCGCGCAGCGCCGCCATTCCGTCCTTCCACTCCTCGGCCAGCGTCGTCCCCCTGGCGCCCGTGACCCGCTGTGCGATCGGCATGTCCGTCACATGGAATCCGGTACCGAAGACGATCGCATCGGCCTCCACCTCGCTCCCGTCGGCCCCCACGAGCGTGCTGCCGCGCACCTCCTTCAGCCCGGCCGTCACCACCCCCACATTCGGCCGGACCAGCGCCGGATAGTAGGTGTTGGAGAGCAGGATCCGTTTGCAGCCGATGCGGTAGTCCGGCGTCAGCGCGGCCCGCAGCCCGGGATCCTTGACCGCCTTCCGCAGATGGTGCTTCGCCAGGAACTCGATCAGCCCCAGCTCGTCGGGCCGCTTGGTGAAGGCGCTGACCTGCAACTCCCTGATGCCCCACAGCAGTCCGCGGCGCGCGGCCCGGGTCGCCGGCACCTTGGTGTGCAGCCACTTCTCGACCGCGGTGATCCTGCGGTCGGCGCGCGGCAGCACCCAGGGCGGGGTGCGCTGGAACACGGTGAGCCGGTCCACCTCCGGCTGGATGGCGGGCACGATCTGGATCGCCGAGGCCCCGGTGCCGACCACGGCAACCCGCTTGCCGCGCAGCTCGACGTCGTGGTCCCACCGCGCCGAGTGGAAGACCTTCCCCGGAAAGGTGTCGAGCCCGGGCACGTCCGGCACCTTGGGGTCCGACAACGGGCCGGTGGCCGACACCACCACATCCGCGGTCAGCGCCCCGCTCGCGGTCTCGATCTCCCAGTGCAGTTCCGCGGTGTTCCACCGCAGGCTGTGCACCTCCGCGTTGAACCGGATGTGCGGACGCAGTCCGAAGGTGTCCGTGACCCGCTCCAGGTACGCGCGGATGTGCGGCTGTCCGGAGAAGTTGCGCGGCCACTCCGGATTGGGCGCGAACGAGAAGGAGTACAGGTGCGAGGGCACATCGCATGCGCACCCCGGGTAGCTGTTGTCCCGCCAGGTGCCGCCGACCGCGTCGGCCCGCTCCAGGACCACGAAGTCGGTGATCCCCTGGCGGCGCAGTCGTACGGCCGCCCCCAGACCACCGAACCCCGATCCGATCACCGCGACCCGCACATGCTGACGCTCGCGCTCAGCCATCCGCCGCCTCCCGAGTCCGACGCTGTCCACCGCAACCTACGACGCCGACAGCCATAGGCCCACCCGATCACGCCAGCAATCACTGGCACGATCGGGCTCACTGGGAGAGTAGGGCAGCCACGTACCGAGCGGTAGGGGTCGGACGGCAGGAAGTTACCGCCGGTCGCACCCCGGCCGGCCGTCCCGCCCGCGGCATACCCTGACCCCGTGGCAGCGAACGAGAACCCCAAGGGCGGGAACCCCGAGGACAAGCGCGCGAAACCACCGCAAAGCGGGCACACCGCGCGCGAATTCCGCATGGCCGACCTGGCCAAGGAGGCCGGCATCACGGTCCGTACGCTGCGCTTCTACCGCGAGCGCAAGCTCCTCCCGGCACCGCGCCGCGAGGGCCGGATCGCCTGGTACAACGAACACCACCTCGCCCGGCTGCGCACCATCGGCGCCCTCCTGGAGCGCGGCCACACCCTCGGCGGCATCGCCGAACTCCTCTCCGCCTTCGAAGCCGGCCGCGACGTGGGCGAACTCCTCGGCCTGCAATCCCCCCTGCTGCCTCCCTGGTCGGAGGAGACCCCGGTACGCCTCACCCCGGAACAGCTCGCCGACCACTTCAGCCAGGACGTCACCGCCGAAAACCTCACCACCTCCCTCGACCTCGGCTACCTCGCCGTCGACGGCGACGAGTTCGTCCACATCAGCCGCCGCCTCCTGGACGCCTCCACCGAACTCGTCAACCACGGCGTCCCGTTGGCCGCCGTCCTGGAAGCCGGCCGCAAGGTCCGCGCCCACGCCGACGCGCTCGCCGACATCTTCACCACCCTCGTCCGCACCCACCTCCTCGCCGGCCTCCTGGAGAGCACCGGCGCGGGCGCCTGCCCCTCCCCGGGCGACGTCGACCGCCTGGCGGGGACGGTCGAGAAGCTGCGCCCCCTGACCAAGGGGGTGGTGGAGGCCGAACTCTCCATGGCCATGGACCGCCGGGTGCGGGCGGAGCTGGACGCATGGCTGCGGGAGCAGGACGGGCGGGCGGACGAGCAGGAGGAGGGGCGGGTCGAGTAGGACGGCCGGACAGGCGGCGGCTCAGCCGACGGACGACGGCCGGCGCCGGGCGAAGTGATCGAGCAGCCGCCGTACGGCCAGGTCCTGAGCGGACCGCGGCTCCTCCGCCACGACCAGCTGCGCGGCGTAGATACGCACCAGCTCCGACCGCACGAAGTGCCCCTGTGCCTGCTCTTCGAGGAGGTGGGCGTCGCACAGCTCGGCGAGGTGACGGCGGGTGCGCTCGACGTCCCGGCCGGCCAGCGCGGCGGCGTCCTGGACCTCCACACAGGGGCCGGGGTGCAGGCCGAGGACGCGGAAGAGCCGGGCGGCGCCGCTCGACAGTGCGCGGTAGCTGAGGTAGAGGCAGGCTTCCACGGCCAGATCCGCGTCGTGTGCGGACAGCTCCCGCAGCCGGCGGCGCTCGTCGGCCAGCGTCTTCGTCCAGCCCTTCAGTGACCATTCGGGGTGGGCCATCAGCCGTGCCGCGGCGATCCGCAGCGCCAGCGGAAGCCGGTCGCACCGCTCGACCAGCGCGGCGGCCGCCTCCTCGTCCGCCCCGACGCGCTGCCGCCCCAGCGCGTGCTCCAGCAGTTGCCGCGCATCCTCCGAGGTGAGCGGCCCCACTCTGACCAGCGCGGCACCGTCCCTGACCACCAGTCCGCTCAGCCGCCGCCGGCTGGTCACCACCGCCAGACAGCCCGGCGTGGCGGGCAGCAGCGGACGCGCCTGCTCGGCGGTACCGACGTTGTCCAGCAGGACGAGCATCCGCCGGCCGGCGAGCAGCGACCGGTAGAGCGCCGCCCCCTCCGTCACGGATTCGGGGATCTCCGCTTCCGGGACCCCCAGGGTCCGCAGGAACGCCGCCAGTACGGTGCCGGGCCGCATCGGGGGACGCTCGAATCCCCGAAGGTCGGCGAAGAGCTGGCCGTCGGGGAAGGCGGACCTGTGGCGGTGCGCCCACTGCACCGCGAGGGTGGTCTTGCCGGTACCGCCTCCCCCGGCGAGCACCACACAGGCCGGCCGCGGCACCCGCTCCAGATGCTGGTCCAGTACCGCGAGTTCCCCCTCACGGCCGCAGAAGTCCGCGATGAGGGGCGGCAGTTGGGCAATCCGAGGCGGGGGCCCCGGCCGGTGGTCGCAGACGTACGGGGCGACGTACGGCGTGGCCGCCGGGCCCGCGGAGGGAGACCCGGGCGGCGGACCGTACGGCGCAGGAGCCGGCGGCCCCCCGTACGCCGGTGCGTCCTGCGCGGCGTAGGCCGTCCCGGCCGGTGCGGTGTGCAGCGCGGTGGCCTTCGGGCGGGCAGCGGCGGGCGGCGCGGCGGCGCGGCTTCCGCCGAGGACCGCCAGGTACGCCTCGCTGAGCGCCGGGCCGGGGTCGATGCCCAGCTGGTCCTTCAGGCGCCGGCGGGCCCGGTGGTAGTGGTCGAGGGCCTCCGCCTGCCGGCCACTGGCCTGAAGGGCCCGCATCAGCAGCGCGGTCAGCTCCTCGTGCAGCGGGTGCTCGGCGATCCACCCGGTCAACTCCGTGACCAGTTCCCCGTACCGGCCGAGCAGCAGCAGCTGCGCACCGAGCTCCTGTATCGCGGCCAGCCGCGCCTGGGACAGACCGACGCCCAGCGTCCTGCGCACCCGCTCGCCGGGCAGATCCGCCAGCGCCTCGCCCCGCCACAGCCCGAGGGCCTGCCGCAGCATCGCGACCGCCACCCATGGCTCGGCGTTCCGGGCGCCGGCGACCAGGCTCCGGAACCGGTGGACGTCCACCGCCCCGGGATCGGCGAGCAGTACGTAACCCTGTCCCCGGGTGGCGAGTTCGGCGTGGCCCGCCAGCAGCCGCCGCAGCCGGTGCACATGGTTGTGGACCACGCCCCGTGCCCGGGCCGGCGGATCCCCGTCCCATGCCAGGTCGATCAGCCGGTTCACCGGGACCGCCTGGTTGACCTCACTGATCAGCACAGCGGCAACGGTGCGGATCCGGCCCGACCCCAGAGCCAGCAGGCCCTGCTCGGTCTCGATCTCCACCGGCCCTAGGAGCCGCAACTGAACCATCGTGCCCTCTGGTGCGTACCGCCGAACGGGGCGCGCCCTGAACGCCCTTGCCCAAGTAAAGACCATGGAAAACCGGACCGGGCGGGAGCCCCACCCCCCTCTCACTATGTGGACATGTCCGGTGCATCCGGGTGCGGCCGGAACCGGACCGATGCAGTCCGATGCGGTCCGATGCCGTCCCATGCCGTCCCATGCCGTCGATGCGGTCCGATGACGGAAACGGGCCGCATGAGCGGAATATGAGCCGATCATGAGCGCCACCTCGGAGCCTGGTGTCCCTGCCGGAGCCGCGGTTCTTCCCGCTGCCCCGGCCCGTTCTCCGTGCCTTCGGAGACGAACCCCCCATTCATCGAGGAGATCCATGTCCACTTCGGGCATCCTGAAGAAGAGCGTGGCGGCAATGGCCCTGTGCGCCGCGCTCACCGCGGCGGGCGCCGCCGCTTTCCCGGCCACCGCCGTGGCCGCTCCGACCGCCGCCGCGGCCGCCGCCGGCGAGGGCTCGCCGGTCAGCGTCGGCGCCAACCTGAACTTCAACGTCGATGTGCTCGGCATCGCCAACAAGATCGAGTCGTCGATCAAGACGGCCCAGAACCGCGAGGGCTTCGTCAAGAACCTGCGGGAGTCGGCGTTCTACGCCGCCGGCGGCCAGTACAACGTCATGGTGCACAACCTCAGCCAGGGCTACGACGACCACCTCAACGGCGTGAAGGCCTACGGTTCGGCCACCTACGACGGCGTCGTCTACGGCATCTGGGTGTTCGAGGACGGCGAGTTCACGAACCAGGGCGACGGCGGCTACATCAACTGGGCCTTCCGGGGCTGGTTCGACCGCCCGGACAACGGCGGCTATGTGAAGTTCTACCGCCCCTGAGCCCTCCCGGGCTCAACCGGCCGTCCACCCACGGTCCCTGACGGCCCGCCACCACTCCTGGCGGGCCGTCCCCGAACCGGGGCGCCCTCGTTCACTCCCCCGGGAGGGCGCCCCACCCCGGCCGGGCGGGCCCCACACCGGCCCGCCCGGCCTTCCGTCGGACGACGGAACCGTGCGGGCACGCCCTGACGCGTCTCCCCTTACCGCTCGTACACCACCGTCACCGGCGCATGATCGCTCCAGCGCTGGTCGTAGGCCGCCGCCCGCTCGACATAGGCCTTCACCGCACGCCGGGCCAGCCCCGGGGTCGAGAGGTGGTAGTCGATGCGCCAGCCGGCGTCGTTGTCGAAGGCGCGGCCCCGGTACGACCACCAGGAGTACGGGCCCTCGGTGTCCGGGTGCAGGGCGCGGACGACGTCCACATAGCCGCCGCGGTCCTCGTCGAGGACATCGGTGAGCCAGGCGCGCTCCTCCGGCAGGAAGCCGGACTTCTTCTGGTTGGCCTTCCAGTTCTTGAGGTCGGCCTCCTGGTGGGCGATGTTCCAGTCGCCGCAGACCACGACCTCGCGGCCGTCCGCCGCCGCGCGCTTGCGCAGCTCCACGAGGTACGGCAGGAACTCCGCCATGAAGCGTTCCTTCTCGTCCTGGCGCTCGGTGCCGACCTCTCCGGAGGGCAGATAGAGGCTGGCGACGGTCACGCCCGGCAGGTCGGCCTCGACGTAGCGGCCGCTGCCGTCGAACTCCGACGAGCCGAAGCCCACCTGGACGCGGTCCGGCTCGCGGCGGGTGTAGAGGGAGACCCCGGCCCGGCCCTTGGCCGCCGCAGGGGCGTGCACCGTGTACCAGCCGGCCGGCTCGCGCACCTCGTCCGGGAGCTGGGCGGTCTCGGCCCGTACCTCCTGAAGGCACAGCACCTCGGCCGCGGTCTCCGCCAGCCACGGGACGAAGCCCTTCTTGGCCGCGGCGCGCAGCCCGTTCACATTCACAGAGGTCACGGTGAGCATCCGGGCACGATACCCAGCCCCGCCCCGTGATCGCTTTCCCGTCCCGCCGGGACCGGTGCCGCACCCCGTACGCTTCATGGAATGGAGATGCGCCACGCCCGGATACGCCCCGTCCGCTATGACCACCCCGACGCGGTCGCGCTCGACGGTCTGGTGCAGCAGGAGTATGTGCGGCGCTACGGCGACGGCGATATGACGCCACTGGATCCGGCGATGTTCACCCCGCCCAACGGGGTCTATCTGATCGCTTACGAGGGCGGCCGGGCGCTGGCCACCGGCGGGTGGCGGGTGCAGGAGGACGCGGCCGAGGGGTATGCGGCCGGGGATGCCGAGATCAAGCGGATGTTCGTGGTGCCGGAGGCCCGCGGCCGGGGGCTGGCGCGGCGGATCCTGGCCGCGCTGGAGGCCGATGCCCGGGCGGCCGGGCGCTCCCGGATGGTGCTGGAGACCGGTATCAAGCAGCCCGAGGCGCTGGAGCTGTATGCGTCCAGCGGCTATGTCCCGGTGACGAAGTTCGGGCTGTACCGGACGTACGAGGACAGTCGGTGCATGGCGAAGCCGCTGGTGGACCCGGCGGGCTGAGGAGCGGGGCGGCCGCCCGCCGATTGTGTTGACAGGGGTTCCGGGACGCTTCCATACTCATTCCACTAATCAACTAGCTAAAGGGGGGATCCGGGTGAGCGACCCGAGCCCATGGGCCGTCGAGGCCGTAGGACTGGGGAAGAAGTACCGCCGCGGCTGGGCGCTGCGGGACTGCTCCTTCCGGCTCCCCACCGGCCACATCTGCGCGCTCGTCGGCCCCAACGGGGCGGGCAAGAGCACGTTCCTGGGCGCCGCCACCCGGCTGGTGCAGCCCACCACCGGGACCCTGAAGCTCTTCGGCGTCCCGGTCACCGACCCGGCCGTCCTGGAGCGGGTCGCGTTCCTCGCGCAGGACAAGCCGCTCTACCCGCGCTTCACGGTCGCCGAGACCCTGCGGCTGGGCCGCGAGCTGAACCCGCGCTGGGACCAGGCGCTGGCCGAGCGGATCGTACGGTCCGGGGACGTGCCGCTCACCGCCCGGATCGGCACCCTCTCGGGCGGCCAGCGCACCCGTATCGCCTTCGCCCTCGCCTTCGGCAAGCGTCCCGAGCTGCTGCTGCTCGACGAGCCGATGTCCGACCTCGACCCGCTCGCCCGGCACGAGCTGTCCGGACTGCTGATGTCCGAGGCCGCCGAACACGGCACGACGGTGGTGATGTCGTCCCACATGCTCTCCGAGATGGAGGAGATGTGTGACTACCTCCTCGTGCTCGCCGAGGGACGGCTGCGGATGGCGGGCCGGACCGAGGAGCTGGTGCCGGCGCACATGCTGGTGACCGGTGTCGCCGACGGTGACGACGGGGTGCCCGAGGAGCTGCGGCGGCAGCACACCGTGGTCGAAACCCGGGTCAGCGGACGGCAGTTCAGCGCCATGGTGCGGCCCGGCGGCGCGCTCTCCGACAGCTGGGAGGCCCTGGTGCCGAGCATGGAGGAGGTCCTGCTGGCCTATCTGCGCTCGCCCGGGGCGCCCCACCTGATCGCGGACGAGGCCCGGGTCCCGGACGCGGCAGGCCCCGACACCTCAGGGGAGGTGGCGGCATGACCACCTCCGGCACGACCACCAGCGGCAGGACGACGAGCGACATGACCACCGGCGAGAAGACCACCCCTGCGGCCACGCCCGCGCCGCCCCGTACGCCGCTGCGCGGCCTGCCCTGGCTGGTCTGGCGGCGGCACCGCTCCGCGCTGCGGCTCGCCCTGCTGGTCACCGCCGCCGGCTGCGCGCTCTTCCTGTACGAGCGGATCGGCCTGATGGACTTCCTGCACGCCAAGGGCGCCTCGGCCGGCACCCAGGCCGGCTGGTCCCCGGCCGACGAGCGGCTGCACACCGAGTTCCAGGGCCACTTCGGCAAGCTGTTCAACGACAGCGCCGGTTTCCTGCACCTTCTGCCCATCGTGGCCGGCATCTTCCTGGGCGCACCCCTGATCGCGGGCGAGCAGGAGCACGGCACGGTCAGGCTGGTCACCACCCAGTCGGTGAGCCGCAGCCGCTGGCTCGCCGCCACGCTCGGCCTGCCGCTGGCCGTCGCCGCCATGTGCGCCACCCTGCTGTCGGCCGCCTTCACCTGGCTGTGGACACCGGCCCACAACCTGGCCATGGACGGCAACTGGCTGGAGGGCGGCGCCTTCGAGAGCACCGGCCCCATCCCGGTCGCCACCACCCTCTTCCTGACGTCCTGCGGTATCGCCCTTGGCATGCTGATCAAGCGGGTGGTGGCGGCGATGGCGGCCACCGCCGTCCTCGCCGGGATCTTCACCGTGATGTGGGACGAAAGGGTCCGCAACCAGCTCGGTACCGTGCGCAGCATCAGCTATCCGTACAACGGCCACGGCCCCGACCTGCCGCTCAGCTCCGTACGGATCGACGAGTGGGTGTCCACCGCCGACGGCAAGCTCTACGGCTTCGGCACCTGCGTCAACGGCGACATCGAGGCCTGCCGGGCCAAGCTCGGCATCGTCAACCGGGTGACCCAGTACATCGACTACGGACAGATGCCCGCAATGCAGTGGCTGGGCGCGGGCATCCTGCTGGCGCTGACCGCCCTGGTGCTGGCCTTCGTCGTCTGGCGAGCCCACCGGCGGCCGCTCTGAACGCCCGGCTGCGACACCCCCCGGGCAGCGCTTTGACACCCGGCACGGCCGGGCCGATCATCAAGCGGTCGGGCAGCGCGGCACCGGCGAGAGCAGAAGAGAGGTGGTGAGGGTCGTCGAGTTCCGTATCGACCGTCGCAGCGGCGTCGCCACCTACCTCCAGATCGTCCAACAGGTCCAGCAGGCGCTGCGGTTGGGCATCCTCGTGGAGGGCGACCGGCTGCCGACCGCCGCGCAGGTCGCCGCCACGACCAAGGTCAACCCCAATACGACCCTCAAGGCCTACCGCGAACTGGAACGCGAGGGCCTGGTCGAACCACGCCCCGGCCTCGGCACGTTCGTCAGCCGTACGCTCGCCCGCCCCGAGTCCGCCGCGGACGCCCTGCTCCGCGAGGAGCTGCGCTCCTGGATGGCGCGCGCCCAGGCGGAGGGGCTGGACCGTCAGGACGTCCAGGCGCTGGTGAACTCGGTGCTGGAGGAGCGGTACGCGGAGGGGTGAGCGGGCTGCCCCGCAGTACGCGGAAGGCTGGCGAGTGCCCTCCCCCGCTCCCCCCGCTTGACCCTCACCCCACGTCAGGCCGCACCCTGATCGCCGTACGACGACGGGGAACGAAAGGCGCTGCGATGGGCTACTCGGTGGGGCAGGTCTCCGGCTTCGCGGGGATCACGGTGCGCACCCTGCACCACTACGACAAGGCCGGTCTGCTCTGCCCCAGCGACCGCAGCCCCGCCGGCTACCGCCTCTACAGCGACGCCGACCTCGCCCGGCTCCAGCAGATCCTCTTCTACCGGGAGCTCGGCTTCCCCCTCGACGAGATCGCCACCATCCTCGAGGACCCGCAGGCCAACGCCCTCGACCACCTCCGCGCCCGGCACCGGCTGCTCAACGACCAGATCAGCAAGCTGCAACGGCTGGTCGAGGTCGCCGAGCAGGCCATGGAGGTACAGCAGACCGGGGTGCGGCTGACGCCCGAGGAGCGGTTCGAGGTCTTCGGCGAGGTGACCTTCGACCTCACCTACGCCACCGAGGCCCAGCTGAAGTGGCAGCACCGCGAGGGCCATCAGCGGGCGATGGCCCGGGCCGCCGCACACTCCAAGGAGGACTGGGCGAAGCTGATGGCCGAGGCCGCCGACTGGCGCCTGCGGCTGACCGCCGCCTTCGACGCCGGGGAACCGGCGGACGGCGAACGGACGATGGACCTCGCGGAGGAGCACCGGCAGCACATCAGCCGCTGGTTCACCCCGTGCCCCACCGATATGCACGGCCGGATCGCCGACGACTTCGCCGCCGACCCGCGTGCCTTCGCCCTGATCGTCCCGCCCGGCGAACAGCGCCCCGGCCTCGCCGGGTATCTGCGCACGGCCGTACACGCCAACGCCGTACGGCAGTCGACGGACCGTACGGGCGAAACGGCCGCCACCGCCGCGCCCACCCCGCCCCACGAGGCCTGACCCACACGGCCAACCGCCCACCCCACCTCACCACTTCCTGACCCGAAGGGCTGCCCCACCCATGCCCAGAATCCTGCTCACCGCCGCCGGCTCCTACGGCGACATCGCCCCGTACACCGGCGTCGGCGCCCGCCTCCGCGAGGCCGGCCATGAGGTCGCCCTCGCCACCCACGACAGCTACGCCCCGCTCGTACGCGCCGCCGGCCTGGAGTTCCGCCCACTGCCGGCCGACCCGCGCACCCGGCGGCCCGGCACCGCCGCCGAGCCGGCACCGCACGGCACCCCCGGCAACCGACGCGATCTGATGCGCAGGGCCGCCGCGTTCATCGAGGAGCTGGGCGGCGGACTCGCCGACGCCGCCGAAGCGGGCCCCGGGCCCGATCTGCTGCTGCTCTCCACCACCACCGCACCCCTCGGCCGGCACCTCGCCGAGGCGAGGGGCATCCCGGCCCTGGAGCTGCCCCTCGTACCCGGCGCCCCCACCGGCGACTTCGCCCCCGTCGTCAGCGGCGGCCGCTCCCTCGGCCGCTGGGGAAACCGCGCCGCCGGCCGCCTCTCCCTCCGTATCGTCGACCGCCTCTATGCGGACGCGGCCCGCGCGCTGCGCGCCCGCCTCGGGCTGCCGCCCGCCACGCCCCGTACGGTCCGCCGCCGCGCCGAGGCGTCCGGCGAGCCGGTACTGCACGGCTTCAGCGAGGTCCTGGTGCCCCGCCCCGGGGACTGGCCGAGCCGCCTGGCCATCGTCGGCAACTGGTGGCCCTGGCACGCCCCCGACGCCCAACTCCCGCCCGTTGTACGGGACTTCCTCGCCGCGGGCCCGCCCCCCGTACTCCTCGGCTTCGGCAGCATGGCGGGCGGCGAGGGCGAGCGGCTGAGCGCCCTGGCGGTACGCGCCCTGCGCCGGGCCAAGGTCCGCGGCATCCTCCAGTCCGGCTGGGCCGGCCTCACGGCGAGCCCGACGGACGACATCCTCACCATCGACACGGTCCCGCACGCCCTGCTCTTCCCGCACCTGGCCGCCGTGGTGCACCACTGCGGCGCCGGCACCACCGCCGCCGCGCTGCGCGCCGAACTCCCCACCGTGCCCGTCCCGGTCACCGCCGACCAGCCCTTCTGGGCCGCCCGCCTGGCCTCGATGGGCGCCGCCACCGCCCCGCTCCCCTTCAAGGACCTGGCCACCGAGCACGCCGTCACACGTCTGGCCGACGCCCTCACCCGGGCCACCACCGACCCCGCCCTGCGCGCCCGTGCCACCGAGGCCGCCCGCCGGCTGGCCGTCGAGGACGGCGCCGGCGCGGTGGCCGAGGCGGTCGACCGGCTGACGACCTGACCCGAGCGGGCCGCACACCCCGCTTCCCACCCGATCGGCCGCGCCCCGCCCCACCCCGGGATGCGGCCACCCGCCACAAGGCGTGGGCTCACAACTATGACCATGTTCCGCAAGAGCACCCCGCTTCACCGCATGCTGCTGCATGCCATAACCCCGGCGGCCCTGGGCGCGGTCATCACCCTGACGGCGCCCCAGGCGGCCCACGCCGCCCCCGCCGACTCCTGGACCCGCCCGGTGAAGGCCTGGGCCCACCACCGCATCAGCTCGCCCTACGGCGTACGCGGCACCTGGCAGGCCGGCCACCACACCGGCATCGACTTCGCGGTCCGCGCCGGGACCCGGGTCCGGTCCGTGGGCGCGGGCACCGTCGTCCTCGCCAAGCGGTCCGGCGCCTACGGCAAGGCCGTCACGATCCGCATGAAGGACGGCCACTACACCCTCTTCGGCCACCTCTCCCGCATCACCGTCCGCCCCGGCCAGAAGGTCCGCGCCCACACCCCCCTCGGCTACTCCGGCGCCACCGGCCGCGCCACCGGCCCCCACCTCCACTTCGAGGTCCGCACCTCCCGCCACTACGGCTCGGACATCAACCCCCTCCGCTACCTGGCCAAACACGGCGTCCGCCTCCCCGCCCGCGCTCTCCCCCACTGAGCCCGCCCACCACCGCAACTTCCCCTAACATCCCCCATCCTCCCCTAAATTCCATCCCCACAGGGGAAAATGCGGTAAGTTGCCGCACATGGACGACCGCCACCTCTACTCCGTGGACCAAGTAGCCGAACGCCTGGGACTGCACGTCCGCACCATCCGCAATTACGTGCGGGACGGACGACTGCCCGCGGTCCGCATCGGCAAGCAGTACCGGATCGCACACTCCGACCTGGAAGCCTTCACCGGCCGCCCGGTGCCGGCGCCCCCCAGCGAGACGGCCGGCCGGCAGCGGCACACCGAGGTGTCGAGCATCGTGGAGATCGACGCGGTCAGCGCCGAAACGGCCCACCGCCTGACCACCCTCCTGACGGCCTCGGCCGCCCACCACCGCCCGGACGACGGACTGCTGCGGATCGAGACCGTTTACGACGAGGAACGGGCCCGGATGAAGATCATCGTCCTGGGCGGCCTGGGCGACACCGCCCGGCTCTTCGACTACATCGAGGGGGTGCTCTCCTCATGAGCACGATCTACAAGTCCGCGGCCGGCGCGCGCGAGATCCAGCGGCGCTACCAGGAGGCGCTGAGCACCTGGCCGGTCCCCGCCGAGCACCTACGGGTGCCGACCCGCGAGGGCGAAACCTTCGTCGTCGTCTCCGGCCCCGAGGACGCCCCACCCCTCCTGCTGCTGCACGGCTCCGGCGCGAACACCACGATGTGGCGCGACGACATCACCTCCTGGTCAGCGCACTTCCGCACCTACGCACTCGACCTCATCGGCGAACCGGGCCTGAGCGCCCCCTCCCGCCCGCCGTTGACCTCCGACGCCTGCGCACGGTGGCTGGACGACGTACTGCACGGCCTGGGCCTCACAAGCACCGCGGTCGTCGCGACCTCCCTCGGCGGCTGGCTGGCCCTGGACTACGCCACCCGCCGGCCGGAGCGGGTGACCCGGCTGGCCCTGCTGTGCCCCGGCGGCCTGGGCCGCCAGAAGGTGGGCTGGCTGCTCAACGCCCTCCTCCTACGCCCCTTCGGACGCCGGGGTCGGCACCGTTCCACAGCCAAGGTCGCCGGCCTGGACACACCACAGACCCGCCCCCTCCTCGACAACCTGGTCCTGACCTTCACCCACTTCAAGCCGCGCACGGAACGACTCCCCGTCTTCCCCGACGACAGACTGCGCCGCCTGACCATGCCCGTACTGGTGATAGCCGGCGCCCGCGACGCCATGTTCGACTCCGAGGCCACCGCCCGCCGCATTCACCAATGCGTCCCCCACGCGACCATGACCCTCCTGCCCGACACCGGCCACGCCATCTTCGGCCAGACCGACACGATCCTGAGGTTCCTCCGCCCCAATTAACAGGTCAGGGCAGCAACTTGACCCCCCGTCGGGGCAGCCCGGCAAATCCGGCCTCACGCAAGGACGCCCCCGCCCTCGACAACGACCCCACAAAACGAAGAAATCCCGCCCGGTCAACCAGACCGGGCGGGATCTCATCAACTCTTCCTGATGCGACTCAAGAACAGTCGTGCGGTGGACCTGAGGGGATTCGAACCCCTGACCCCCTCGTTGCGAACGAGGTGCGCTACCAGCTGCGCCACAGGCCCTTGCGACGAATGAAACTCTAGCATCCCGGTCGCGGTGCTCGGAAATCGCTTCCGGTGCTGGTCAGTGGAGGGCCATCAGGCGTTCGCCGGTGGGCCGTGGTCGCCCGTGGGTGGTGTGGTGCGGGTCACTCGTTCGCGGCGCGGGGGCGGTCCTCGTCCTCGTACTGGTCGAAGAGAGGGGTGCGGCTGCGGGTGCGGCGGGCGGGGGTTTCGGGGCGGGGGTGGTCGGGGGCGGCGCTGGAGCGGGCGGAGCTCCAGGCGTCGTCGGCGTCCAGGTCGACGTGGCTGGTGGCGCGCGGGGCGACCGGGGCGGTGACGTAGGTGGGGAGCGGGACCGGGACGGGGTCCCAGCTGCCGGCGGGGCGCGGGCGTTCGCGTTCGCGCTGCTGGTCGACCCACTCGGCGTGGTCGGTCTCCTCGACCACGGCGCGGCGGCCGGCGGTGTGGGCAGGGCGGGCGGAGGGAGTCGCGCGGGGCGGCTCGGGGGCGGCGTCGGCGGGGGTGTCGGTGCGGACGTCGGCCTGGTGGTCGTCGGCGGGCGGCTGGCTGTCCGTCTGCCGGGGGCGGTGCCGGCCTTCCCGCAGTCGCTGCGCGGCCGCCTCGGCCTTGCGCTGGTCCATGGTGAAGATGAAGCGGCGGCGCTCCTGGGCGCGCAGGTAAATGATGTACGCGGTCAGCAGGAGGGCGGGGATGGCGGGGGCCCAGAGGAAGGGGAGGCCGCCCACGGCCGCGACGATGGCGCCGGTGGTGAAGGTGAGGAAGAGGATGGTGATGGTGCGCCGGCGGCGGGCGAGCACCTTGGCGCGCTTGGCCCGCTCGGAGAGCGAAGGGCGCGGCGGGGCGGGCTGCACCCGGGTGGGGGCCTCGGGCTCGGCGGGGGCGGGGTCGCCGAAGGGCCCGGCGGCGGCCTCGTCGGCCGGCACATCCGGGTCCCGTTCCTCGCCCGCATCGTCGGCGGGGTACTCCCCACGCGCCTTGTCGTAGCGGCGCTGCATGGCCGCGCGTCCGGACAGCAGCCGGATGGCGGTGCTGAAGCGCTCGGTCGGACGGGCCTCGTTGAGCTCGTCCTGCCTACGGAGCCACATCGGCACCAAGTAGGCGGCCCAGGCCCCGACGATGACTGCGTAGATGAGGCCGCTGCTTCTCACAACTCACACGGTAGAGGGGTTTGCATGGGGCCATCCGCCAATTGGGCCGGTGTGTCGCACGATCTGGCTGATATCTCGAACTTTTTTGTGATGGTAGAGATCGGCGCCGTCGCCAATCAGGCCAATCGGGAATTTTTTTCGAACATTTATTTTATTTGTGGGGTGTGCCGGGGGTACTGGGTTTCTCCCGGCGCCAGCGGTTGAGCAGGCCCTCGGGCACCTCTTCCGCGGTGAGGGCGTAAACCGCGTGGTCGCGCCAGGCGCCGTCGATGTGAAGGTAGCGCGGCCGGATGCCCTCTTCGCGAAAGCCGAGTTTTTCCACCACCCGGCGGCTGGGGATGTTCTCCGGGCGAATGCAGACCTCGATGCGGTGCAGTCCCACGGAGTGGAAGCAGTGGTCGACGGCGAGCGCGACCGCGGTCGGGATGACGCCGCGGCCGGCGACTTCCTGGTCGACCCAGTAGCCGATATGGCCGGAACACATGGAGCCCCAGGTGATGCCGGCGACGGTGAGTTGTCCGACGAGCCGGCCCTGGTATTCGACGACGAACGGGAGCATCCGTCCGGCGTGGGCCTCCGCACGCAGATGCCGGACCATCTGGCGGTAGGTGGGGCGGTTGGGGGGCGCGAGGCCGGGCGGGGGCGGCGGGATGGTGGCTTCCCAGGGGCGCAGCCAGTCGCGGTTGCGGCGGTTGACCTCGCGCCAGGCCCGTTGGTCGCGCAGCTTTATCGGGCGGAGGGTGACCACACCGTCCGTCAGGACCACCGGCCAGGGCGCGTTCAGTTCGGACTCCCGGTGGGGCGGGGGTGGTCGGCGCCGCGGAGCTGGTCGGCCGCGTGCGGGAGGAGGTCGGCCAGGACGGCGAGGCCGTCGCGTACGCCGCCGGTGGAGCCGGGGAGGTTGATGATCAGCGTCGTCCCGGCGACACCGGCGAGGCCGCGGGAGAGGGCGGCGGTGGCGACCTTGGTCCGGCCGGCCGCGCGGATCGCCTCGGGGATGCCGGGGACCTCGTAGTCCAGGACCCGGCGGGTGGCCTCGGGGGTGCGGTCGGTCGGGGAGAGGCCCGTACCGCCGGTGGTGAGGATGACGGCGTAGCGGGAGGAGTCGACGGCCTGGCGCAGGGCGGCCTCGACCGGGTCGCCGTCGGGGACGACCTGGGGGCCGTCGACCTCGAAGCCCATGGTCGCCAGGCCCTCGGCGAGCAGCGGGCCGCCCTTGTCGGCGTAGATGCCGGCCGCGGCGCGGTTGGAGGCGGTGACGACCAGGGCGCGGGCGGGAGTCATGACCGGCTCCAGTCACCGGACTTGCCGCCGGTCTTCTCCTCCACACGGATGTCGGAGATCACCGCGGCCTTGTCGACTGCCTTGATCATGTCGACGACGGTGAGGGCGGCGACCGAGACGGCGGTCAGCGCCTCCATTTCGACGCCGGTGCGGTCGGTGGTCTTGACGGTGGCGGTGATCTCCACGGCCTCGTCGGTGAGGGAGAGATCCACCTTGACGCCGGAGACGGCGAGGGGATGGCAGAGCGGGATCAGCTCGGGGGTGCGCTTGGCGCCCATGATGCCGGCGATCCTGGCGGTGGCCAGGGCATCGCCCTTGGGCATGCCCTCACCCCGCAGCAACTCGATGACCTGCGGCGATACCAGGACCCGGCCGCGGGCACGGGCCGTACGGGCGGTGATGTCCTTCCCGGAGACATCGACCATCCGCGCCGCGCCCGCCGCGTCGAGATGGGTGAGGTGTTGCTGACCGCTGCTCATCGTTCTCCCGGTCCGAACTGCCGCCTGTGGGACGACACCGTACCCCCGCGGGGCGCGGGTCACCCGGCGGGCTGCCCCAGCACGAGGACGTCCACGGACTCGCCCGCGGGGACCTCGGTGGTCTCCTCGGGGACGACGATCAGTGCGTTGGCGTGCGCCATGGCCTTGATCAGGTGGGAGCCGGCGCCTCCTACGGGGGTGACCGTGCCGGCCTGGGCGTCATAGGAGCCGCGCAGGAACTGCCGCTTGCCCTTGGGTGAGGAGGCGATGGCGTCGGTGCAGCGGGCGGGGGTGGTGGGGCGCTGGACGTCCGGCAGGCCCATCAGGGCGCGGATGGCGGGCCGTACGAACAGCTCGAAGGAGACATAGGAGCTGACCGGGTTGCCGGGCAGGGCCAGCAGCGGGATGCGGTCGGGGCCGATGAGGCCGAAGCCCTGGGGCTTGCCGGGCTGCATGGCGAGCCTGCGGAACTCCACGGTGCCCTCCTCGGCCGACAGCGCGGTCAGGGTCTCCTTGACCACGTCGTACGCGCCGACGCTGACGCCGCCGCTGGTGACCAGGATGTCGGCCCGGATGAGCTGGTCCTCCAGGGTGGAGCGGAGGATTTCGGCGTCATCGGCGACGGCGCCGACGCGGTAGGCGAGGGCGCCGGCGGCGCGGGCGGCCGCGGTGAGCTGGAAGCTGTTGGAGTCGTGGATCTGGCCCGGGCCCAACGCCTCGCCGGGCTGGACCAGTTCGCTGCCGGTGGACATCACCACCACCCGGGGGCGGGGGCGGACCCGGACCGTGCCGAGGCCGAGGGCGGCGAGCAGGCCGATCTGGGAGGGGCCGAGGACCGTGCCCGCCGCAAGGGCCGGGGCGCCCTCGGTGACATCGCTGCCGCGGGCCCGGATGTGGGCGCCGGCGGCGGCCGGGCGGTGGACCCGGACCTCGCCGGCGGCGTCCTGGGGGGCGGCGCTGTGGGCGCGCATGGTGTCGGCCGGTCCCTGGCCGGAGCCGCCGTCGGTCCACTCGACGGGGACGACCGTCTCGGCGCCGGGCGGCAGGGGGGCGCCGGTCATGATCCGGGCGGCCTGGCCGGGGCCGATCTCCGGCAGCTCGCCGCTGCCCGCCGCGACGTCGCCGATGACGGTGAGCACGGCCGGGGCGGTCTCCGTCGCGTCGGCCACATCGGCGACGCGGACCGCGTAGCCGTCCATGGAGCTGTTGTCGAAGGGCGGCAGGGCGACGGGGACGGTGAGGTCGTCGACCAGGACGCACCCCTGGGCGTCGAGGAGTTGCAGCTCGATCGGCTCCAGGGGGGCGATCCTGGACAGTACGTCGTCGAGGTGCTCGGCCACCGACCAGACGCGGTCCTGGTGGCTGGTCCGGCCGGTGGCGCTGTTCAAGTCCTACATCTCCTCGGTGACGTAACTGCGAAGCCAGGTCCGGAAGTCCGGGCCCAGGTCTTCACGTTCGCATGCGAGTCTGACAATGGCACGCAGATAGTCGCCACGGTCGCCGGTGTCATAGCGCCGGCCCTTGAAGACCACGCCGTGCACCGGGCCGCCCAGGGACGGGTCGGCGGCCAGCGCCTGGAGGGCGTCGGTGAGCTGGATCTCGCCGCCGCGGCCCGGGTCGGTCTTGCGCAGCACCTCGAAGACGGCCGGGTCGAGGACGTAGCGGCCGATGATGGCGAGGTTGCTGGGGGCCTCGGCCGGGGCGGGCTTCTCGACCAGGGCGGAGACGGTCACCACGTCGTCGTCGCCGGTGGGGGCGGCGGCCGCGCAGCCGTAGAGGTGGATCTGCGCCGGGTCGACCTCCATGAGGGCGATGACGGAGCCGCCGTACTGCTCCTGGACCTCGACCATGCGCGCCAGCAGCGGGTCGCGGGGGTCGATCAGGTCGTCGCCGAGGAGGACCGCGAAAGGCTGGTCACCTACGTGGGGAGCAGCGCACAGCACCGCGTGGCCGAGGCCCTTGGGGTCGCCCTGGCGGACGTAGTGCATGGTCGCCAGGTCGCTGGATTCCTGCACCTTGGCGAGGCGGGACTCGTCGCCCTTGCGGTGCAGGGCCTCTTCGAGCTCGTAGTTGCGGTCGAAGTGGTCCTCGAGGGGGCGCTTGTTGCGGCCGGTCACCATCAGGACGTCGGAGAGTCCGGCGGCGGCCGCCTCCTCCACCACGTATTGGATGGCAGGCTTGTCGACGACCGGGAGCATCTCCTTGGGTGTGGCCTTCGTGGCAGGGAGAAACCGGGTGCCGAGGCCGGCTGCTGGGATGACAGCCTTGCTGATCCGTGTGTGCGATGGGGTCATGCGCGACACCATAACCGGCCCTATCGGAACGATGATGAGGGTCTGGTCAATAGAGCACGAGAGCGGGAGCAAGGGCGCACAGTGAGCATTGAGCACGATAGAAAGCGCAGGTTGCGGCTGGATCTCCTGGAGGTAAGGAGGTCGTTGCCGCCGGATGTCGTCGCAGCGACGGGTGAGGCCCTGGCCCGACGGACGCTGGAACTGGACGAGTTGGCTCCGTACGTCGCGCCCCCGGCCGGCGAGCACCATGGCACCCCGCCGACCGTCGCCGCATATGTGTCGATAGGGGGTGAACCCTCCACCCGTGTCCTGTTGGACCGGTTGCGGGCGGCGGGGGTGCGGGTGCTGCTGCCCGTCCTGCTGCCGGACAACGATCTGGACTGGGCGCTCTACGAGGGCGCCGAGCGGCTGGTACCGGCGGGCTGGGGGCTGCTGGAGCCGGACGGCGAGCGGCTGAGGCCGGAGGCGGTCACCGGGGCGGATGTGGTGCTGCTGCCGGGCCTGGCGGTGGACCGGAGCGGGCTGCGGCTGGGGCGCGGCGGCGGCTCGTACGACCGGGTGCTGGAGCGGCTGGAGCGGGCCGGTGCCGGTACGTCGCTGGTGGTGCTGCTGTACGACGCGGAGGTGCTGGAGGAGGTGCCGGCCGAGCCGCACGACCGGCATGTGCATGCCGCGGTGACACCGTCGGGGGTGCACCGGTTCGCGCCGCCGGGGGCCCGTACGGAGCGCTGAGCCGGCGCCGCGCACACGCCGGAGGCCCCGGAACCGGTGAGTGGTTCCGGGGCCCTCCGGCGGCGTGGAGCGGGCGGCGGTGCCGCTACGGCGACAGCGTCAGGGTGTCCTTGCCCGCCTTCTTGACGGCGTCCTGGCTGAAGGCCCAGGGCAGCAGTTCGCCCTTGGCCCACTTGTCGGTCTGGTCGTAGTAGTGCGCGTCGTAGGCGTGCCCGGAGGCGCCGGTGAGGTTGATCCAGCGGGACTTGTCGAGGTCGGCGAGGTTGACGACCATCCGCATCGACGGGACCCAGGTGACCTTGTAGCCGCCGGCGGCGTTCCAGCCGGTGGCGTCGACCGCGGCCTCACCGCCGCCGAGGTTCCAGGGACCGCGGTTGAACAGGCCCTGGAGCATGCCGGGCCCGTCGGTGCCGAGGGTCTGGTTCTGGAGGTACATCTGGTGCAGCCGGCCCCAGGTCCAGTTGTCGATGTTCTTGCCCAGCTTGGAGGTCAGCTCGTAGCGGGCGTCCGTCATGGCGTGCGCGAGGAGCTGGTCGCGGTTCTTGTCGCCGGCGCGGCCGGGCCGGTCCTCGGTCTTCCACCACGCGTTGTCCGGGTCGTCGAGGATGTTGCGGACGACCTCGTACCAGCGGTCGCCGCCGTCGGGCTGGGCGGTGTCGCCGGCCCGCTCACCGCATTCGCGGATGTAGGTGTCGTTCCGGTCGGCGGGGCCGGTCTCGTCGGCCGGGCGGACGGTCAGGCACTGGCCCTCGACCCGCAGCTCCTTGGGCATCTTGTTGCCGAAGGCGAGCTTGAGGGTGTTGCGCCACACCGCGTTGAAGTAGGCGGCCGCGGCGGAGTCGGGCTCCTGGGTGAAGTCCCAGCCCTCCAGCAGCTGCTGGGCGTCGCGGACGTACTTGTCCTTGATGTCGATCTTCGTCAGGTAGGGCGTCAGCAGCCGGGCGATCTCGCTGCTGTTGTCCTTCTGGAAGGTCTGCATGTCGTCGGTGGAGACCTTGCCGCCGTCCTTGATCTTTGACTGGATCAGGTCGTTGATCCGCTGGCTGCGGGAGCCGTAGCCCCAGTCCTTGGTGATCAGGTACGGGTACTTCTGGTCGGTGACGGCCTGGTTGGCGGTGACGATGTAGCCGCGCTTGGGGTTGTACTCGTACGGCAGGGCCTTCTGCGGGATGAAGCCCTTCCACTGGAAGGCCGGGTCCCAGCCGGGCGCCGGGTAGGTGCCGTCGGCGTGGCCGTCGCCCTTGCCGCGGACCGGGATCCGGCCGGGCGCCTGGTAGCCGATGTTGCCCTTGGTGTCGGCGTAGATCAGGTTCTGGGAGGGCACCTCGAAGTGGCCGGCGGCCCTGCGGAAGCCGGTCCAGTCCTTGGCCCGGTCCATCTCGAAGACGGCGTCCATGGACTTGCCGGCGTCCAGCGCGGTCCAGCGCAGCGAGACCGCGTAGCCGTCGCCGCGGTCCGGGGCGGCGTTGCCCACGGGGGCGTCCTTGCCGACGTTGCCGAGCTCCTTGTCGCGGTCGGAGACGATCGGACCGTTGCGGGTCGAACGGACGGTGATCTCATGGCTCTCGCCGCCGGCGACCTTGATGGTCTCCTTGCGGGTGAGGAAGGGCTGCTGCTTGCCGTCGTAGAAGTACCCGGCGGCGTTGATCTTCTCCAGGTACAGATCGGTGACGTCCGCGCCCAGGTTGGTCATGCCCCAGGAGATGTTCTGGTTGTGGCCGATGACGACGCCGGGCATGCCGGAGAAGCTGAAGCCGGAGACGTCGTAGTTGCACTTGGGGCCGGTGGTACGGCAGTGCAGGCCCATCTGGTACCAGAGCGAGGGCATCTGCGGTGCCAGGTGCGGGTCGTTGGCGAGCAGTGGTTTGCCCGTGGTGGTGTGCGCGCCGGAGACGACCCAGGAGTTGGAGCCGATGCCGTTGCCGTTGGGGCCGAGCAGCGCCGGGATCTCGTCGAGGGTCTTGGACAGCGAGGACAGCTGCGTCTGAAGGCCGGTGGCGGCGGAGGCGGCGCCCGCGGGGGCGGAGTTGGCCGAGCCCTTGGGCGTGAACTGCTTGGTGGCCGGGTCGACCGTGCCGCCGTCGACGACCGGCTGGTTGCGCTTGTACGGGTACGCCGGGTAGAGCTGGGCGATCTGCTCCGGGGTGAAGCGGCTGGTCAGCAGGGAGCGGTCGATCTCCTCCTGCATGTTGCCGCGCAGGTCCCAGGCCATCGCCTTGAGCCAGGCCACCGAGTCGACCGGCGTCCACTTCTCCGGCTTGTAGTCGTTCTCGAAGTCCAGTGCCGCGTACTCCAGGGAGAGCGCGGAGCCCTGGTGGTCCTTGAGGTAGGCGTTGACGCCGTCGGAGTAGGCCTGGAGGTACTTCTTGGTGCTGGGCGACAGCTTGGTGTCGTACTCCTTCTGCGCCACGTGGTGCCAGCCGAGGGTGCGCAGGAATTCGTCGGTCTTGACCTGGCCCTTGCCGAACATCTCCGAGAGGCGGCCGGCGGTCATATGGCGCCGGACGTCCATCTCCCAGAAGCGGTCCTGGGCCTGGACATAACCCTGGGCGCGGAAGAGGTCCTCGTCGGTGTCGGCGTAGATCTGCGGGATGCCGTTGGCGTCACGGGTGACGTCCACCGGGTCGGTCAGGCCCGGGAGTTTGAGCGACCCGGTGGTCTGCGGGAACGAGGCACGGACGGTGCTTACTCCCCAGAACGCGCCGAAGCCGATGCCCGCCACGAGCAGCAGCACGACCGTGATCGCGACGAGGCGGCCGCGCCGCCCCTTCTTCTTCCTGGGGACTGGGCCGGACTTGTTGGCGGGCATCTCTGTCCTTCGAGGGGCAGGGTGGGAGTGCTGGAGCAACCATAGGCGCACGGGTTCGGCGACCCCTACGCGGAGTCAGAGCCAGCACTTCCAAGATTCAAGCAATGGTAAATTGTTAGTCTCAGTAACTAGATAAGGTAAGGAAAGGCCACCCCAAAGCCACCGACCGGACCCGAGCGAGGAAGGACCAGCTCCTGACTGTCGACCACCTCAATCAACTCCTGCTGATCTGCTCGCTCGTCCTGCTCATCGCGGTTGCCGCAGTACGGGTCTCGTCGCGCAGCGGGCTCCCCAGCCTGCTCATTTATCTGGGGATCGGCGTCGCCATAGGGCAGGACGGCCTCGGTGGCGTCATCTTCGACAACGCGGAGCTGACCCAACTCCTCGGCTATGCCGCGCTGGTCGTGATCCTCGCCGAGGGCGGCCTGGGCACCAAATGGAAAGAGATCAAACCGGCCCTTCCTCAGGCGGCGGCGCTCTCGACGGCCGGCGTCGCGGTGAGCGTGGGGGTCACCGCGGCCGGAGCGCACTATCTGGCAGGACTGGACTGGCGCCAGGCGCTGCTGATCGGCGCCGTGGTCTCCTCCACGGACGCCGCGGCGGTCTTCTCCGTCCTGCGCAGTGTGCCGCTGCCGTCGCGTCTGACGGGTGTTCTGGAAGCCGAATCCGGCTTCAACGACGCCCCGGTGGTCATCCTCGTCGTCGCCTTCTCCACCGCAGGACCGGTCGACCCGTGGTACGTCCTGCTCGGCACGATCGCCCTGGAGCTGGCGATCGGCGCCGCCATCGGCCTGGCCATCGGCTGGCTCGGCGCCTACGGGATGCGGCATGTGGCACTGCCCGCCTCCGGTCTCTACCCGATCGCCGTCATGGCCATCGCGGTCTCCGCCTACGCGGCCGGCGCCCTGGCCCACGGCTCCGGCTTCCTCGCCGTCTACCTGGCCGCGATGATCCTCGGCAACGCAAAACTGCCGCACGCACCGGCCACCCGCGGCTTCGCCGAGGGCGTGGGCTGGATCGGCCAGATCGGCATGTTCGTCCTGCTGGGCCTGCTGGTCACCCCGCACAAGCTGCTCGACGACATCGTGCCCGCGCTGCTCATCGGCATGATCCTCACCCTGGTGGCCCGCCCGACGTCCGTCTTCGCCGCGCTGCTGCCGTTCCGGGTGCCCTGGCGGGAGAAGACCCTGCTGTCGTGGGCCGGGCTGCGCGGTGCGGTCCCCATCGTGCTGGCCACCATCCCGATGGTCACCGACGTCCCCGGCAGCCAGTCGGTCTTCAACATCGTCTTCGTGCTTGTCGTCGTCTACACCCTGGTCCAGGGCCCCACCCTGCCGTGGCTGGCCAAGCGGCTGGACCTGGGCGACGGCGAGGAGCCCGCCGACCTGGGCATCGAGTCGGCACCCCTGGAGCGGCTGCGCGGCCACCTGCTGTCCACGTCCATCGGGCCGGCCTCGCGGATGCACGGTGTCGAGGTCGGCGAGCTGCGGATGCCCGCGGGGGCCGCGGTCACCCTCGTCGTCCGGGACGGCTCCAGCTTCGTCCCCTCGCCGACGACGGTGCTGCGGCGCGGCGACGAGCTGCTGGTGGTCGCCACCGACCCGGTGCGCGACGCGGCCGAACGCCGCCTTCAGGCGGTCTCCAGGGGCGGCAAGCTGGCCGGCTGGCTGGGCACCGACGGCGCCCCGCGGCGCCCCCGCGGGCACTAACCGGCCGCGGCCGTGCGGGATCCGGGGCAAGCACCGGGAATGTGCTGCAAATCTCCATGGATCCCAGGGAAAACCACAAGAAGCCCTGGTTAATCCCAGGGCCTCGCACCCGCCGGCCTGTAGTATGAAGAGCGAACAACTACGAACCAACTCTGCCTGATGCAGAGCTGGCGCGACCGCTCGGCGGCCGCGGTCCCCTGCCACACGCAGCCACCTCTCGGGGTGCGGACCACGCGGTATCACTCGGTCCTGCGCGAGAGGACAGCTCTCGGCGCGTTCCCGTGACGACCTCGCGGGCGGCGCGCTACCAGGCGGCAGAAAGGCCCGGCCGTGGCATCCGCGGTCAAGGATTCCCGTCCCGGTTACGGACAACTGCTCCGCACCCCTGGTGCATGGACGTTCCTGCTGCCCGGCTTTCTGGCCCGGCAGCCCTTCGCGATGCTGACGATCGGCATCGTGCTGCTCGTCGAATCCACCACCGGCTCCTACGGGACCGCCGGTGCGGTCTCCGCCGCCACCGGTGTCTCGATGGCGCTGTTCGCCCCGCAGAACGGCAAGCTCGCCGACCGCTTCGGGCAGCGCGCGGTGCTGATCCCCGGCGTACTGGTGCACGTCGCCGGTGTCTCGGCGCTGATCGCGCTGGCCCTCTCCCACGCGCCCCTGTGGGCGCTGCTCGCGGTGGCGGTCCCCACGGGCGCCTCGACCCCGCAGGTCGGCCCGATGGTGCGGGCCCGCTGGGCCTCCCAGCTCGGCGGCAGCCCGCTGATGCCGACGGCCGCCGCCTTCGAGTCGGTCACCGACGAGTTCACCTTCGTCGTCGGTCCGGTGCTGGCCACCGCGCTGTGCACCGGCATCCACCCGGCTGCCGGGCTGCTCGCCGAGGCCGCGCTGACGCTGGCCGGCGGGCTGCTGTTCGCCTCCCAGAAGCGCAGCCAGCCGCCGGTGCACCAGGACGCCTCCGGCGACCGGCCGCGCGTCTCGGCGCTGTCGGTGCCCGGCGTACGCGTACTGATCGTGGCGTTCCTCGGCATCGGCGCCGTCTTCGGCGGTATGCAGGTCTCGCTGACGGCATTCACCCAGCACATCGGACAGCCCGGCATCAACGGCGTCCTCTACGGGATCTTCGCCGGCGGCAACATGCTCGCCGGCATCGCCTGCGGCGCCATCGCCTGGAAGGTCGGCCCGCGCCGCCGGCTGCTGGTCGCCTACGGGCTGCTGGCACTGGCCACCACCCCGCTGTGGGCGGTCACCGCGGTGCCGCTGCTGGGCGCCGTCGGCCTGATGGTCGGCCTGTGCATCGCCCCGGCCCTGATCACCGGCTACACGCTGGTCGAGTCCCTGGTCCCGGCCACCGCCCGTACCGAGGCCTTCACCTGGCTGACCGGCGCCGTCGCACTGGGCCAGGCGTCCGCCGCCACCTCCGCCGGCCAGCTGGCCGACCACTTCGGGCCGAGCACCGGTTTCCTGGTGCCGCTGGCCGGAACGGCACTGGCCCTGACGGTCCTCCTGGCACTCCGCGCGCACCTGCTGCCGCGCTCCTCGACCCTGCTCACCACCCAGAGCTCCGCCACCGCCGGCACGGCCGCCGAGGGCCGCGAACGGGAGCTGGCGAACGCGTGAGCCGAGCGGGGCGGACGCGGAGCCGGACGTGGAGTCGAGAGCCGGCCCGGACGTCGGGTCGGACGTCGGGTCGGACTTCGGGTCGGACGTGGAGTCGGTCACCCGAAGGCCGGTCGCAGTGGACTGGCGCGCCGGAATACTGCAATATGGAGCGTCGTTAGCACTCATCGAGTGAGAGTGCCAGGAGGAAGTCAAGTGCCGACCTACCAGTACCAGTGCACCGAGTGCGGCGAGGGCCTCGAGGCGGTGCAGAAGTTCACCGACGATGCGCTCACGGAGTGCCCGAGCTGCAACGGACGCCTCAAGAAGGTGTTCTCCGCGGTCGGCATCGTCTTCAAGGGATCCGGCTTCTACCGCAACGACAGCCGTGGCGCGTCGTCCAGCAGCAGCCCCGCGAAGAGCTCCGGGTCGAGCACCACGTCCTCCTCCGACTCCGCCGGCTCCTCGTCGAGCAGCTCCGACACCAAGTCGGCCACCCCGGCCGCGTCGTCCTCCAGCAGCACGTCGAGCACCAGCTCCGCCGCCTGAGCTGCCCACCCGTACCACTTCACCGGGCCCCGTCGTCATCAACTGACGACGGGGCCCGGCGCTTCTCGCGCCTTACGGAGACCGGCCGTGTCCACGCGGGTGCTCTACGACTCAGGTGTCCACGCGGGCGCTCCACGACTCGCTCACGTCAAGCCTCAAGCCTCCTGACCCGCCCGGGCCTTACGTGACGCCGCCTCCTGACTCGCTCGGGCGGGTGCCCTACGCCTTACGACTTTCTTGCGTCCTGCTCGCATCCCCACAACCGGCCGTCGCCGCGGCGGCCCGTCCCGCTAGGGTGACCGCCATGGCTGACGCGGAAATAGGTGTTATCGGCGGTTCGGGGTTCTACTCCTTCCTCGACGACGTGACCGAGATCACGGTGGACACCCCCTACGGTGCCCCCAGCGACTCGGTGTTCCTCGGAGAGATCGCCGGCCGCCAGGTGGCGTTCCTGCCCCGGCACGGCCGCGGCCACCACCTCCCGCCGCACCGCATCAACTACCGCGCCAACCTGTGGGCGCTGCGCTCGCTCGGCGTACGCCAGGTCCTCGGCCCGTGCGCAGTGGGCGGTCTGCGCCCCGAGTACGGCCCCGGCACGCTCCTGGTCCCCGACCAGCTCGTCGACCGCACCAAGGCCCGCCCGCAGACCTACTTCGACGGCGAACCGCTCCCCGACGGGAGCATCCCCAACGTCGTCCACCTCACCTTCGCCGACCCGTACTGCCCCACCGGCCGCCGGGCGGCCCTCGCCTCGGCCCGCGGCCGTGACTGGGAGCCGGTCGACGGCGGCACCCTCGTCGTCATCGAAGGCCCCCGCTTCTCGACCCGCGCCGAATCACGCTGGCACGCCGCCCAGGGCTGGTCGGTGGTCGGGATGACCGGCCACCCCGAAGCCGTCCTGGCTCGCGAACTGAGCCTGTGCTACACCTCGTTGACGCTGGTCACCGACCTGGACGCGGGCACCGAGACCGGTGACGGCGTCTCCCACGAAGAAGTCCTCAGCGTCTTCTCCCAGAACGTCGGCCGGCTGCGCGAGGTCCTCTTCGACGCGGTCGCCGCCCTCCCTGACAGCACGGCCCGCGACTGCCTGTGCGCCAACGCCCACGCGGGCTGGGATCTGGGCATCGAGCTGCCGTAACGCCTCGGCCCCGCCGCACTCGGCCTCCCCCTCGTGGGTGGCCGAGTTATCCACAAAGGCGGGGTTGTGCACAGCCCGGAGCGGGCGCGAGCGAACTGCGGCACGGTGGTGATCGCCGGATCATCCACAGCCCTCCAACCCGAGGCGGTGCCCACCCATGCCCCACACCAACCCCTCCCCCTCCCGCCCTGAGGCGCCCTCCACCTCCGTGCCCGCGTGGGCCTCACAGGCGCGCCCCCCGTCCCACACAAACCCCGCCTCACAAACGCGGCCCACCCCGCCCTCCCTCACCGCTCCCCGCCTCCATCCCCGTATCCCCCTCATCGACACGGAATCGGACCTCTCCCCACCACTCCCCACGCCCCCACCGTGTGAAGTGCCCCACTTTGCTCCGGTACGGGCCGGTGGCGGCAGGCTCCACGGAGGACGGGGCGGCCGGCGGCGCCTGGTGGCCGCCGGCCTGGCGATGGCCGCCGCAGCACTGGCCGGCGGCGCCTCGTACGGTGCCGTACGCACCGCTCCCGCGGCGGGCTGCCCGTCGGCGGCGGCGCCGGAAGGGCGATGATCATGCTCCAAGATCGAGTGGCGTCGCCCCGGGCCTCACGCCAGACTGCTGCGAGTGGCGGGGCACCTGCCGCGCGCCAATGGAGGCGCGCCCACCGCACCGGTACCGCCGAATCCGTCGGTCCCCTCGACCGGACCCACCCCCTCCGCCAGATCCGCACCGCGGCCCTGGCCGATCGCCGGTTCGTGTTGCGCGACTGGACATCCCTGCCCCGCCCTGCCGTAAGTTGCGGTGCTGATTGTTGGTGCACCGTCCGTAGTGAGCGTGGAAAGAGGCTGTCAGGTGAGCGAGAGCAAGGGCGTCCTTCAGGGATTCAAGGATTTCCTGATGCGCGGCAACGTCATCGAACTCGCGGTTGCGGTCGTCGTCGGTGCGGCGTTCACCAACATCGTGAATGCCGTGGTCAAGGGCGTCATCAACCCGATCATCGGTGCCCTGGGCTCGCAGAACCTCGACAATTACAAGGCCTGCCTCACGTCCTGCCACACCGACAAGAAGACGGGCCAGTTCACCGACGGCATCTACGTTCTCTGGGGCTCGGTGGTCAGCGCGGCGCTGACTTTCCTGATCACCGCCGCGGTCGTCTACTTCCTCATGATCCTTCCGATGAACAAGTGGAAGGATCGCCAGGCGGCCAGGAAGCCGGCCGAGGACACCCCGGCAAGTCTCACCGAGGTCGAGCTGCTCACCGAGATCCGCGACGCACTGATCGCCCAGCGCCTCGCCTCCCCCACCATGCCCTCCACCGGCTCGGGCACCATCGGCGCCCAGCGGACCCAGGCTCAGGACTAGCGGGCGTCAGCGGCCGGCCCATGCCGCCCTGTCGCCTCACTCAGAGGTGGTGGGGCGGCTTTTCGTCGAGGAAACGGGCGAGGTCGGCGGCGCTGTCGCTACCGGCGGGCCGCTCTCCCCAGCCGCGGTCGGTGTCGTCCGAGGACTGCTGGCTCAGCGGATCGTCGAAGATCAGGCGCGCGGCGGAGGGGGTGGGCGCGGGACGCGCGGCAGACGCGGCCTCGGATACGTCAGCCCGGCCGCGATCGGAACCGGGACCGGCGTCGGGGTCGGGGGCGGGGCCGGTGCCGGGATTGCGGTCGCGGACGTCGTCGCCGTCTCGGACGTCGTCGCCGTCGAAGGCAGCCTCGGGCCCTGGGGTCCGCTCGGATTCGGGGGTGGTGCTCACCCCTCCAGGGTACGGGCGAGCCGGATGTGCCCCCTGGCCGACAGGGGTCCCGTAGATCCCTTCGCCCGTAGAACGCCTCGGCAGCTGCGCGGCTGCCTCCGGCCGGCGGCCCGTTGTCGGTGGGCGACTGTACGTTCGGCCCCTCCGGCTCGCACCACGCGCCACCGCAGACGGGCGACCACTGCCTCGAGCTACCACCTGCACCATCGCGCCGTACCGGTAGCCGAGATCCGCGACGATCATGCTGCCCTAACGGTGCATGGCGCCTGCCCGCACCTCTACAGCGGGCGCATCATCAATCACCCGACGGCTCCCGGCCGCGCTTCATGATCCTCACCCCGGCAGAGACCCGGACGGCAGCGGACTTGCACGCCGGCACGGGCCAACTCGCCCTGTGTACGGCCGGACTCCTCGACCGGTTCCACGCGCTCGCCCGTAAGGCCCGTTCCTGGTCCTGGTCCTAGTGGCCCTTGTCGTGGGTGGGTATGGGGTGCGGGCGCTGGCCGTCGCGGGGCCGGGTCGGTGGGCTCTGCGAGCCATGACCGCGCCTGCGGGGGCGGCCCCGGTCGGTTCCGGGGAGCGGATGACGAGGGTGCGCGTGCGCGTGCTCATCGGGCGGCATGGGGCAGCGCCTTCCTGTGGGGGGCGGTGTTATTGGTGGGTGCCGCGGGTTCTGGCCTGGCTGAGCGGCGGTTGGGGTCCGGTCATGTGAAGTTCCGTGCCAGGGGGGTGAGATGGGCGTCGCCGTGTAGCGGGCGGGCCCTTAGGTGTCGCCACAGCGGCGATCCGGCTTGTGCGATGACGAAGGCGGCGGCGAGGCCGAGGCAGGGGCCGTGGAACAGGGCCCGGCCGAGGGCGTCGGAGAGTTGACGCCGAACACGGCTTTGAAGCACCGGAGTCGCACTGCGTAGTCGGGTACGGCGCCGGTTGCCGCGGTGCAGGTGAGCCATTCCCCAGGTGAGCGGGAAGGTGCGCGGAGAGGCGACCGGGGAGGTGAGCGGGGAGGTGACGAACGCGGCGGGGATGCGGCCGCCGGAGAGGAGTTGGCGGGCGGGCCTGCGGGCGTTCGAGGGGGCGCCGGGGGTTCTTCTCCGGGAGCCGAGGATGTGGCGTGGCGGTCGGTCGGCGGCTGGGTCGCGGGTCCGGAGGGTGGAGCGGCGGGCGACGCCGAAGGTGAGGCAGACCGTGGCCACGGCGCAGGGGAGCAGTGCGTAGGGAAGCAGCGCGGAGGGGAGCCGTGCGGAGTCGTCGACGTTCCGCGGTATGTGGCTGGCCAGGATGGTGGCGGTGAGCAGCAGGGGTGCGGCGGTCGTGGCCACCAGCGTCGCGCCGACGGCCGGTGACCTCGGCCGGGAGGGCATCGCCGTTACCGCCGACGTGGTGTCCGGGGCGGTTGGGGCGTCCGAGGCGTGTCGCACGGACACCACGCTAGGCACCCATGAGGCCAATTGCCCGTTTTATGGCCTTAGTGGGTGAGGGATGGCGGTGAGGGATAGCGGTGAGGTACGTCGTGAGATGACGGGTGAGGTGGTGGGCCAGGGGCGGTGCGTGCGGCCGGTCAGCGGTGGGCCGTCATGCCGTTCAGCGCCTCGTGCCACCACAGGTCGCGGCCCGGCTTCCAGGAGACCGGTCGCGAGCACCGGTTCACCACCAGCACCTTCCGCTGTGACGCGCCCCCCGCGGCCGCGCCTCGCGCCAGTGCATGGTCGAGCAGCGGCTTCACCGGCCGTACTGCCCCGTCCCAGAACGCCGCATCCGCCGTGATCACCACCCGGGCATCCGACTCCCGGGTCCGGGCGACCAGTTCGGGCACGGTCAGCGAGACCGGCAGCGTGGTACGTATCGCGTCCAGCCGGCCGCAGGCGAGCGTGGCGATCACCGACTCCGGGACCAGTGGCAGATGCACCGCGACCCGGTCGCCGGCCCGCACGCCGAGTCTGGTGAGCGCCGCTGCGGCCCGTTTGGCCTGGTCGAGGAGCATTCCATGGGTCAGCTCCTCCAGACGTCCTGGCTCCCCGGTCCAGGTGAGGGCGATCCGCGACGCGTCCGGCTCTTGAACTTCCCGGGCGTCATCTGCATGCTCTGAGATCACACTGCGCAACATGCGGACCAGCATGACGATCATCGATCAACGTTCGCTGAACGTCCGCTTTACGGGGCCGGCGCCCGCCCCTTCCCGCACCGCGGCCCTCAGGGCTCCTTAGCGAGTTCCCTGCGGCGAGTCCCTGCGGCCCTCAAAGGGTCTGCCCGCTTCTGGTGCACTCCATCCCTCCTCTCCCCACCTGTTTCGTCTTTTCTTCGCATGCCTTGTGCGAGAGGGCCTGTGAGATTGAGAGGTGCGCCCATGCCCGTAACACCGAAACCCGTACCGCATCCGACCCCGAGGCCGGGACGGCGCCCATGGGCCGCCCGCCGCCCGCGCTCCCGTCCACGCCCACGCCCCCGCCCGCGCCCGCAGGCTTTCTGGGCGCAGGCCGGTGTCGCCACGGCCGCGTTCTGCGTCCAGTTGGACTCCTTCGCGCTGAACGCCGCGCTGCCCGTCATCCGCGCCGACCTGCACGGCTCCCCGGCCGCCACGCCCTGGGTCGTCAGCGGCTACCTCCTTGCCGCCGGTTCGCTGATGCCGGTCGCCGGGCGACTCGGCGACCTCTACGGGCGACGCCGGCTGCTGACCCTGGGGCTGGCGCTCTTCGCCGCCTCCGCCACGTTGTGTGCACTCGCACCCTCGCTGCCGCTCCTGGTGGCGGCGCGGATCTTACAAGGCGCGGGCGGCGCGCTGATCATGCCCGCCGGTCTGGCGCTGCTGACGAACACCTGCACATCGGGGCGGGGACAGCGGGCGCTGGGGACGGCCCTGGGGCTGGCCGGACTGGCCACCGTCTGCGGGCCGTTCCTCGGTGGCGCGCTCGCCGAGTCCGTCTCCTGGCGGGCCGTCTTCTGGCTTACGGTGCCGCTGTGCGGGGCCTCCGCATGGTGCGTGTGCCGCACGGCCGAGTCGCGCGACCCGGAGGCGGGGCGGTTCCCCCTCGACCGCACCGGTGCTGTCACCTCCACCGGCGCGCCGGCCTGTCTGGCCCGCTGGCTGGAGTACCCCGCGTCCTGGGGCTGGGCGGTGGCCGCGGCAGCGCTGGGCGCGCTGTTCGTCCGGGCCGAACGCCGCGCCCCTGCCCCGCTGGTGGACCTGACGTTGTTCCGTAATCGTCCGTACATGGCGCTGACGGCGGCGGGCGCGGTCGCCAACTCCGCGACCGTGGCCCTGTTGTACGCGGTCCCACTGCTGCTCCAACGGGGCCACGGGTGGTCGGCGTTGGGCTCCGGGGTTGCCTTTGTCGCTCCTGCGGTCGCGCTGGCGGTTGGCGGGCCGTGGGCCGGCCGGGTGCGGGCCGCGGCGGCGGTGCCGGTGATGGCGCTCTGCCTGTCTGCCGCCGCGGCGGGGCTGTGGACCACCGGGCAGGGTGCGGGGCCGGCCGCCCTGCTGTTGTCGTCGACGGCGGCCGGGGTGGCGCTGGGCGTGGCCGGTGCGCTGGCCCTGACCGGCACGCAGGCGGTCGTACGGCGCGAGCGGGCGGGCGAGGCGTCCGGGGTGACCAAGGCCGTGATGACGGCCACGGCGGGGGTCGGGCTCACGTTGGTCGGGGCGGACGGAGGTACGGGCGGTGGCGCGGGTCTTCCGGCGTTCCACCCGTCGCTCGCCCTCCCTGCCGCCGCCTGCCTGCTCGCCGCCGCGGCGCTCGGGCTCGTAGGCGTTCTGGGGCGTGCGCGCGGCGGCCCGGGTCAGGGAGCAGCCGACGGGAGCAGTCGACGGGGCGGGGCCCGGCCCTGATGAGGGGCAGGGCATGAGGAGGGCCAAGGCCTGATGAGGGCCAGAGGCCGGCGAGGGGCAGGACCTTGGTGAGGGGTGCCCGGATGGGAGGCAGGCTCTGGGGCGAGACGAGGCGAGGCGAGGCGAAATTCGACGGGGCGCGGGGCCCGGGGCGCGGGGCGCGGCCGCGAGCCCCGGGTGCCCGCATGCAGTCGTCCCGTACGCCCGCGTGGCATCGTCTCGTACGCCCGCGCGCCGTCGTCCCGTACGTACGCCCGCGTGCAGGCGTCCCCTGCGCGTCCTCACCCCACTCCCGCGCCACTCCCCGTTGATGCCATCGCCTCGAATCCCCCCACCACATCGCACACCTCGCCGAACCCGCGCGCCTCCAGCAGCGCTGCCGCGATCACCGAACGGTTGCCGCTGCGGCAGTAGAGGACGACGGGACGGGCCGGGTCCAGTTCGGTGATGCGGTCGGGGAGGGTGGCCAACGGGATGCTGTGGGCGCCGGGCAGGGCGCCCGCCTCGTATTCGGCGGGGTTGCGCACGTCGACCACCTGGGCGTGGGCCGGCAGGTCGTCGTCGTGCTGGATGCGGTGGCTGTGCCGGACGAGTTCCGGTGCGCTGTCCAATACGGCGGCGGGGTCGGGCAGATGGCCGATGACGTGGTCGTAGCCGATGCGGGCGAGGCGCAGCCGGGCCTCTTTCTCGGCGCCGGGCTCGGCGAGCAGCACGATCGGGGTGCCCGGGGCGACCACGCTGCCGGCGTACTCCGCGAACCGGGTGTCCAGGCTCGTGTGGAGCGAGCCGGACAGATGCGCGCGGGTGTAGGCGGCGAGCGGGCGGCAGTCGAGGAGGGCGGCGCCTTGCCGGTCGCGGGCGGTGAGCGCTTCCTGAAGGGTGAGGACGGGCAGCGGGGCGGCGTCCAGGAGGGGGTGGCCGTCCCGGTTGAGGGCCGCGTCGTGGGCGAAGTAACCGGGGGTGGCGGGCTGTCCGGCGGTGACCAGCCGGACGAATTGCGCCTCCGGCATGGGCTGTAGGGCGTAGTTGAGGCGGCGCTGGTCGCCGATGGTGGAGCTGGTCTCGGTGGAGAGGCTACGGCCGCAGGCCGAGCCGGCGCCGTGTGCGGGGAAGACCCGGGTCGCGTCCGGGAGAACCATGAGTTTGGTGTGCAGGGAGCGATGCAGGCGGGCGGCCATCTCCTCCGGGGAGTGCCCGGCCGCGGAGAGCAGGTCGGGGCGCCCGACATCGCCGACGAAGAGGGTGTCGCCGGTCAGCACGCCGAACGGCACGTCGTCGTCGGGGCGTTCATGGACGACCAAGCAGATGGACTCCAGGGTGTGGCCGGGGGTGGCGAGGACGGTGAGGGTGACCCCTTCGTCGTCGCGCTCCCCCAGGGAGATGCGCTCGCCGTCCCGTAACCGCCTTATGGGGAAGCCGGTTTCGGCGGCCTCCCCGAAGGCGATGGTGGCTCCGGTGGCCCGGGCGAGTTCGAGATGGCCGGAGAGGAAGTCGGCGTGAACGTGGGTCTCGATGACGAGCTCGATACGCAGTCCGGCGGCGTCCGCGTCGTGCAGGTAGTCGTCGATGTCGCGGCGCGGGTCGACGAGGACGGCGCGTCCGCTGGTCTGGTCGCCGATCAGATACGACGCCTGGGAGAGGCAGTCGAGGTAGTACTGCGCGAAGTGCACGGTCGGCCTCCGGGAGAGGTGGGCGGGCGCCAGGCACGGCGGTTGGTGTCCGCTCGGGTGGGGTGCGTTGTGCGGATGCACGGATGTACGTACATTATGGATCCGGGTAGGCGGGCGACAAGCCGGGAGCCCTCCGTCGCCGGGTGGTTCGGGCTTCGGCCGAGCGGCTTGATTGGCGGTGGGGCTTGATGGCTGGTCAGCTTGATTGTTGAGGTCAGGTTGATTGATACCGGCCTGATTGCTGGTCGGGTTGTTGGCCGGTCGGCTTAGTTGGCCGGTGGGCTTGTTGGCCGGTCGGCTTGGCTGCCGGTCGGCTTGATGGCCTGTCGGCGGATTTGGCCTTCCCTCAGGCGAGGCGAGGCCCGATCGCCACCCAGTACCGATACCGCGTACCCCGTAGCCCGTAGCCCGTAAGCAGCCCGCGGAGGAACCCGCCATGACGACCGAGGCGCCGGACGGCGCACCCGGCGCGCACGCCCCGCGCCCCCTCGACCGGCGCTCACCGCTCCCCCTCTGGGCGCAGCTCTTCGCGGATCTGCGCCGCCGGATGGAAGCAGGCGCGTTCACCGAGGAGTTCCCGGCCGAGCACCGGCTCACGGCCGAGTACGAGGTCAGTCGGCACACCGTCCGCGAGGCGCTGCGCAAACTCCGCGCCGACGGTCTGGTGATCGCCGAACGCGGGCGCGCCAGCCGCCTGGACACCCGCCGCATACAGCAGCCGCTGGGCTCGCTGTACAGCCTCTTCCGCGATCTGGAGGGCCAGGGCGTGGAGCAGCGCAGCGAGGTGCTGCGGCTGGAGCGGACCGCGGACGCCACGGTCGCGGGACAGCTGGGGCTGGTCCCGGACGCGCCGCTGGTCGTACTGGAGCGACTGCGGCTGGCGGACGGCGAACCGCTCGCCCACGACACCGCCTATCTGCCCGCCGAGATCGCCGAACCCCTGCTGAAGGCCGACTTCGGGCACACCTCGCTCTACGGCGAACTGTCGCGGCGCTGCGCGGTGAAGGTCACCGGCGGCCAGGAGCGGATTCATCCCTTCCTGCCGGACATCCGGCAGGCGTGGCTGCTGGGGCTGGCCGACCGGGAGGCGGCGTTCGCCATCGCGCGGCTGGGGCGGGCCGGTGAGCGGCCGGTGGAGTGGCGCGAGACGGTGGTACGGGGTGACCGCTTCACCTTCGTCGCCGAGTGGTCCGACGACACCCCGGCCGTCGCCCTCGCGCCGCGTGCCGCAGCCCCGGCCCTGGCCCCGGCTCCGGCCGCTGCCTCCGCCGCTGATCCGGGCCCGGCCCCGGCTGCCTTTCCGCCCGCGGCCTCGTGTACGTCCTCGTAGCGTGTCCGTCCTCTTAGCCGTGACGGCACTGCCGTGCGGACTGCTGATCGGGCTGCTGCTGGGGGCGCTCGGCGGCGGCGGATCGGTACTGGCGATGCCCGCGCTGGTGTATCTGCTGGGGCAGTCGCCGCATGAGGCGACAGCGGGCGCGCTGGTCGTCGTCGCGGTGGGCGCGGTGCCCGGGCTCGTCTGCCATGCCCGCGCGGGCCGGGTCCGTTGGGCGGCCGGCGTGGCCTTCGGGGCACTGGGGACGGCCGGCAGCTACCTCGGCTCCCGTTGGAGCGCAGCACTGTCGCCGCACGTCCTGATGGCCGCTTTCGCCGTGCTGATGCTCGTGGTGGCGGCGATGCTGGTGTTACGGGGGCGGCGCGAGCGGCGGACGACGGAGGCCACGCCGGTACGGAACACGGAGGCCACGCCAGTACGGAAGACGAAGGCCACGCCGGTACGGAAGACGGAGCCCACGCCGGTACGGAACCGGACGGGGAGAGCAGAACCCGCTGTACCGACCCCAACGGGAGAACTTGTACCGGCCCCCACGGGAGAATCCGTATCGGCCCCCACGGGGGAACCCGTACCGACCCCCACCGAGAAGCCCGTACCGACCCCTGCGGGGGAACCTGTACGGAATCCCACCGGGAAGCCCGTAGCGACCCCCGCGGGGGAACCCGTACGGAATCCCACCGGGAGGGCGGCGCCCCGGGGTGCCCGTAAGGGGTCCCCGCTCCGCATCGCGGTCACCGCCTCCGCCGTCGGCCTGCTCACCGGCTTCTTCGGGGTCGGCGGCGGCTTTGTCGTCGTACCGGCCCTCACCCTGGTCCTGGGCCTGGAGATGCCCGTCGCGATAGGCACCTCCCTCCTCGTCATCCTCATCAACTCGCTCACCGCGCTGGGCACTCGGGTCGGCACCACCGCGCTGGACTGGCCCCTGCTGGCCGGTTTCGCAGCCTGCGCGGCGGTCGGCAGCCACCTGGGCCAGCGCCTCACCACCCGTATGCGCCCTCAGACCCTGACCGCGGCCTTCGCCTCCCTCGTCACGGTCCTCGCCGTGATCATGGCGGCGGCCGCCGTCCCGCACCTGTAGTCCCACCACCCTCCAGGAGGAACCGCATGACGTCCCCGACCGCCGCCGCCCCGTCCCACCACCAGATCCTGATCGTGGGCGGCGGCACCGCGGGCATCACCGTCGCTGCCCGCTTACGCCGTGCCGGCATCCGCGGCATCACCCTGCTGGAGCCTGCCGAAACACACTGGTACCAGCCCCTGTGGACGCTGGTGGGCGGCGGCCAGGCCCCGCTGCGTGCCGCACTGCGCACCGAGGCGGACGTGATACCGCCCGGCGTGCGCTGGCTGCGCGAGCGCGCCACCGCCGTCGATCCGGCCGCCCGTACGGTCACCACCGCCTCCGGCCGGGTCCTCTCCTACGGGCGGCTGGTCCTGGCGCCCGGCCTACAGCTGGACTGGGACGGCGTACCCGGCCTGGCCCAGGCCCTCGGGCACGGCGGGGTGAGCAGCAACTACCGGCCCGATCTCGCCCCTCTCACCTGGCAGTTGATCCGCCGGATGCGCCGCGGCACGGCGCTGTTCACCATGCCGTCCGGGCCGGTGAAGTGCGGTGGCGCCCCGCAGAAGATCGCCTATTTGGCGGCCGACTACTGGCGCAAGCGCGGCGTGCTGGGCTCGATCCGCACCATCCTGGTGCTCCCTGAGCCCACCATGTTCAAGGTGCCGGTCTTCGACCAGGCGCTGACCGAGACGGCCCGGCGGTACGGCATCGAGGTGCGGCTGAGCTCGGAGATGACCAGCCTGGACGGCGCGGCGCAGACGGCGGTGATCACCGATCACACCACCGGGAAGGACGAGACCGTCCACTACGACCTGCTGCACGCCGTACCGCCCCAGCGCGCCCCCGAGTGGCTGGCCGACGGCCCGCTCGCCGATCCTCAATCCCCTTACGGGTACGTCGCGTCGGACCGCGAAACCCTTCAGCACCCTGATTTCCCCCAGATCTTCGTGCTCGGCGACGTCGCCAACCTGCCGACGTCCAAGACCGGTGCCGCGATCCGCAAGCAGGCTCCGGTGGTCGTGGACAACCTCCTCGCCGGCCTCCGCGGCCGCCCCGCCCACGCCCGTTACGACGGCTACACCTCCTGCCCCCTGGTCACCGCCCGCCACAAGATGCTGCTCGCCGAGTTCGACTACGACCTCCGCCCCACCCCCTCCTTCCCCTTCATCGACACCACCCGCGAACGCACCGACATGTGGTTCCTCAAGCGCTACGGCCTGCCGCAGCTCTACTTCAAGGGGATGCTGAAGGGGTTGGCGTAGTACAACGCGTGTGACCGCTGGGGGCGGCAATAACGCCTGCGTCCGCTCGGGGCGGCGTAACGCGCGTAACCGCTGGGAGTTGGCGTAACGGGCGTCCTCGATGGGGGTCGGCGTAACGGACCGGGGTGGGCGTGGTCTTGCCCAGGGCCGGCCTGGTCTGTTCCTGGACCGACGTGGCCTGCCCCCGGACTGGCATGGTCTGCTCCGCGGACCGGCGTGGTCTGCCCCGGACCGGCGTGGCTGCGCCGCGGAGCAGGCCACGCCGGCATACGTCGGCATATCGACGGCCCCCGCGGGGCAGGCCCATGCAAGGGATGTTCGCCACCCCTAGGGGCCATTCCCTACGGCTGTGTCTCGCCGGCGGCCCTACCGGCTGCCCGGCCTACCAGCCCTAGGCCGCCTAGGCCGCCCTACGCGTCCTCCACCGCCACCACGTCCCCCACCGCACACCCCACGTTGTCCGGTGCTCCCGCCTCATGGGCCAGGGTGATCAGGGTCGTTATGGCCTGTTCGGGGGTGTCAGCGGCGGACAGTACGCCCTGGATCGTCTCCGGCGGGACCACGCCGGTCAGGCCGTCGGTGCAGAGCAAATAGCGCTCTCCGGGGCGGGCGTCCAGGAGTTGGAGGTCGGGGGCGAACTCGGTGCTCCCGTCGAGGGCGCGCAGGAGCTGGGCGCGCTGGGGGTGGGACGGGGCCTCCTCGGGGGTGAGTCGGCCCTCGTCGATGAGGGACTGCACGAGGCTGTGGTCATGGGTGATGCGGAAGAGGCCGGAGTCACGCAGAACATAGGCGCGTGAGTCGCCGATGTGCAGCAGGCCCAGGCGGGAGCCGGAGCGGAGCAGGGCGGTGAGGGTGCTGCCGGTGGCCTCGTCGGCTGACGGGGCCGGTGGGGCGGCGTGGTTGGCGCGGTGGGCCGCTACCTCCAGTGCCGTCAGCAGGTCCTCGGCGACGTTCGTGGAGGACTCCGCAGAGAGCCCCGCAGAGGTCCCCGTAGTGGTCTCCGTAGAGGTCCCCGTAGTGGTCAGGGGTGTGTCTTCCAGCTGCTTGAGCGCGTTGACGGCGGCGGTCGCGGCGTAGGCACCGCTCGGGCCGTAGCCGTCTGCGACGGCAAGCAGGCGAGGGCCCGCGTAGGCGACGTCCTGGTTGGACGGGCGTACCAGCCCGCGGTCCGTACGGGCGGCGAAGCGCAGGGTCACGGGGGTGGGCGATGCGGTCATGGCGGTGTCCTTCCGCTGGAGCTGGTCGACGAGGAAGGCGGCCAGGTCGCGGCGGGCCGCGGTGTCGGCCTCGACCTTCGCCCAGTACGCGCTGACCGCCTCGGCCGCAGCGGTCGGCGACAGTTCGCAGACCTCGCGGATACGGGCCAGCGGCATGCCGAGCCGGCGCAGCCAGGCGACCAGCCGGGCCCGCTCCAACTGGGCCGGCGCGTAGTGGCGGTAGCCGTTGAGCGGGTCGACGCGGGCCGGGGGCAGCAGGCCGAGCTCGTCGTAGAGGCGCAGGGCTTTCGGCGAGAGCCGGGATGCTCGGGCGAACGCGCCGATGGTGAGCAACTCCGCACCGTCCGGCTGCCAGTTCACGCCCGCACCCCCGTTCACCCGTCCCCCTTCGTCCCCTCCGTGCCTGTCCGTCTTCCTCGTACCGGGCACTCAGGGCCCGGCCCCACCGATGCTGGGCCTTCCCCCAAGGACAAGGTCAAAGGGCGAGGTCAAGGGCGGTCAAACAGCAAGGGCACAGACAAGAGGGCGAGCCAGGGAACGGGCAAGCGCCAGCTTCATCGGCCTCGCCGCCCCGGTCACCCACCCGCCGCCGAGCCACCCGCCGTCACCCATCCGCCCCCGAGCCGCCCGACGCCGAGCCACCCACTCCCCCGCCGCCCGTCATCGAGCCGCCCGAAGCAACCTGCGCCGCATCCGACGCCCCTGAATCCGACACACCCGAATCCAACGCCCCCGAATCCGCCGCGGCTCCACCCGGCACCCCCCTCGCCAGCCGATTGAGTGCCCCCGCAGTCAGCGCCTGTACCCCCATCGCGAGTGTGGGCCGGACCACCGGCACGAAGCGTGGTGAGTGGTTGGAGGGAATGTCCTGGACGAGGCGGCCGGTCGCCAGCGCCGCCCGGAATTCCTCCGGGTCCCAGCCGCCCAGCCACCAGTAGTACAGGGGCGCACCGGCGGCGGTCGCCAGGAGGCCGGCGTCCTCGCTGCCGGTGGCCGGTTCGTAGGCGAACAGGCGCTGTTCACCGAAGAGTTCGGCGAACTCCCCATTGACGCCGCGGAGGGTCGCCGCGTCGTTGACGGTGACCGGGAAGGAGTCGAGGAACTCGGTTTCGGGGGCGCGTTCGGCGCCGGAGGCGGTGGCCTCGGCGCGGGCGATCCGGTCGATGGCGGTGAGCACGGCGGTGCGTACGGTCTCGTCGAAGGTGCGGACGCTGAGCCGTACGACGGCCCGGTCGGGGATGACATTGGCGGTGTCGCCGGCGTGGAACGAGCCGACGGTGACCACGACCCGGTCCTTGGGGGCGACCTCGCGGGCCACCACGGACTGCACCCGCTGGACGAACGAGGCCGCCATGAGGATCGGGTCGACGGTGGTCTCGGGGCGGGAGCCGTGGCCGCCGGTGCCGTGGAAGGTGATCTCCAGGCTGTCGGAGGCGGCCATACAGGCACCCGGGCAGTAGGCGATCAGTCCGGCACCGAAGGGGGCGACGTGCTGGGCCAGCACCACGTCCGGCGTAGGCACCAGGCCCTTGCTGTAGAGGCCGGCGTCGAGCATGGCGCGGGCGCCGCTGCCGACCTCCTCGGCGGGCTGGAAGAGCGCGATCAGTGTGCCGGACCAGTGCTCTCGGCCGGCGGCGAGCAGGTCGGCGGCGCCCAGCAGACAGGTGACGTGGACGTCATGACCGCATGCGTGCATCCGGCCGGGGACCGTGGAGGCGTACTCCAGGCCGGAGTTCTCGGTGACGGGCAGCGCGTCCATGTCGGCGCGCAGCAGTACGACCGGGCCCGGGCCGTTGTGCAGGACGCCCACCACGCCGGTGCCGGCGATACCGGTGGTGACCTGGTAGCCGGCGGCGGTCAGCCGGCGGGCGGCCTCGGCCGCGGTACGGGTCTCCTCGAAGCCGAGTTCCGGGTGGCGGTGGAGGTCTTTGTAGAGCGCCTCAAGGTCGGGGAGGCGGTCGTCGAGCGGGGCCAGTACGGCGGCGGGGGTGGCGTCGGGGGTGGCGCGCGAGCCACCGATACGGCCGGCCTCGGCAGCGGGGGCAGCGTCCTCCCCGGCCCGTCCGGTCTTCCCGGCACGCCCGGCCTCCGCGACCCGTCCGGTCTCCCCGGCCCCTCCGGTCTTTCCGTTCATGTCGCTCCCGCTCCCGCTCCCGTCCTCGCCGACGCTTCCGCTCCCGCTCTCGCCCTCGCTGCACCTCTCGCCCATACGGGTATTCGACCATGAACGCCCGCCGGGCATCGAGCTCACGGCCGCCCCCGGGCAGGCCTGCCGCTGGCCGGAGTTGGCGGTTGGTCCTCGCACTGTCCGTGACACCGCAGCCCCAGGCTGCAACCGTGGATCAGCCCGCCTGCGACCGTCGCCCAGCAGGCCCGAGCCGAGGACCGGAGGCTGACGTTGGCCACTTCACCGCATCGACCGATCGATGAGCCGCACGACATCACGGCCCATCTGATGGACCAGGCCATGGGCCATCTCTTCTCCGCCGCCTTACGCACCGCCGCCCGCTACCGCATCGCCGACCACCTCTCCGAGGGGCCGCGTACCGTCGAGCAGCTGGCCGCCGCGACCGGTACCCACGCCCCGCATCTGCGCCGTGTGCTGCGCTATCTCGCCACCCGCGGCCTGTTCCGGGAGGACGCCGCGGGCGCCTACCGGCTGACGCCGGCCGCCAGACCGCTGCGTACCGACGTGCCCGATTCGCTGCACTCCGCCGTGCTGATGATGACCGACGAGCTGTTCCTGCGGACCTCGGCCGCGATGCCGGAGTCGGTTCAGGAGGGCGGTGCGTCCTTCGAGCGGGTCTTCGGTGCGCCGCTCTTCGAGCATCTGACGGCGGATCCGGAGGCCCGCCGGCTCTTCGACGACGGGATGGCGTCGCTGTCCGCCCCGGTGGACGAGGCGGTGGCGGTCACCTACCCCTTCCCCGAGACCGGCACGGTCGTGGACGTCGGCGGTGGGCGCGGCGGGCTGCTGCGCGCCGCACTGCGCCGCCATCCGCAGCTGACCGGTGTGCTCTTCGACCAGGCGCCGCCGCTCTCCCATCACCTGCTGGACGGCGACGAGTTGAAGGGACGGTGGCGTACCGAGGCAGGCGACTTCTTCGTGTCGGTGCCGGAGGGCGGCGATGTCTATGTCCTCAAGCATGTGCTGCACGACTGGCCGGACGACGCCTGCCGGCGCATCCTGCGGACCTGCCGTGCGGCGATGGCGGCGGGCAGCCGGCTGCTGATCATCGACTCCGTGCTGCCGCCGGGCAACGCCCCGCACTTCGGCAAGACCCTGGACGTCGCGATGATGGCGGTGGTCGACGGGCAGGAGCGGACCGCGGAGGAGTTCGCGAACCTGCTGTCGGCGGCCGGTTTCCGGCTGACGCGGGTGCTGCCGACGTCGGCCTTCCCGTCGATCGTGGAAGCGGTCGCCGAGTAACGGCGGCCGTCCGGTGGACGCGGTCGCCGGGCGGCGGAGCGGCCCGCGTACGACACACCATGCTCCCTCGTTGGCGGCACTGCGCGCCCGCGCTGTACTGAGGGCGGCCTCGCCGGCCGACGAGAGGAGCTGATGTGCCGGACCTCATGCGGGCCCGCCGCCGCGACGAGGAGCATCGGGCCGCCACCCCGCTGGAGCTCTTCTTCGACCTGTGTTTCGTGGTGGCGGTCGCCCAGGCGGGCCGGCAGCTGGCGCATGCGCTGGCCGAGGGGCACTGGGGGCACGGCATCTCCGGCTATCTGATGCTGTTCTTCGCGGTGTGGTGGGCGTGGATGAACTTCAGCTGGTTCTCGTCGGCGTATGACACCGACGATCCGCTCTACCGGGTGGTGACCCTCGTACAGATCACGGGGGTGCTGATCCTGGCGGCCGGGGTGCCGCGTGCCTTCGCCGACAGCGACTTCAGCGTCATCTGGTTCGGGTATCTGGTGATGCGGCTGGCCCTGGTCAGCCAGTGGCTGCGGGCCGCGCACGGCAGCCGGGACGCGGAGCGGGGCACCGCGCTGCGCTACGCCTTGGGGGTGACGGTCTGCCAGGTCGGCTGGCTGGGTCTGCTGCTTCTGCCGAAGGGGGCGGTGCCCTGGGTGTTCGTGGTCGTGGGGCTGCTGGAGCTGGCCGTTCCCGCCTGGGCCGAGCGCCGTCGGCAGACGACCTGGCATCCGCGTCACATCGCCGAGCGCTACGGCCTGTTCACCATCATCGTGCTGGGCGAGACGGTCGCGGCGGCCTCCGTGGCCGTGCAGTCGGCGCTGGGCGACAGGGAGGAGCTGGCCACCCTGCTGCCGCTCGCGGGTGGGGGGCTGCTGGTGGTGTTCGCCGCGTACTGGATCTACTTCGCGGTGCCCATCCATCTGCACCTGCGCTCGAACCGTCAGGCGTTCCTGTGGGGCTACGGCCACTATCTGGTGTTCTGCTCGGCGGCCGCGGTGGGGGCGGGCATCGAGGTGGCGGTGGCGCAGGCGTTCGACAAGGCGCATGTGACGGTGTTCGCGGCGGGCGCCTGTGTCACCGTGCCCGCCGCCCTGTTCATGTTCACCGTCTGGCTGATCCACTCCCGCCATCAGAAGCGCGGCCTGGCCCAGCAGCTGGTGCTGCCGGTGGCGTCCGTGCTGGTTCTGGCGGGCACGTTCGCCGGGCGGTGGGCGGTGCCGGTGGCCGGCCTGGTGGCCGCGGCGGCGGTTGCGGTGGGCGTCACCCTTACGGCCCGTCAGGGGACCGCACTGGAGCAGTAGGGAGGGTGGTCCGGGCCCGACCGTCACCCGTCTCGGCGAGCGGGCCGGGGGCAGGACGGGTGAAGGGCCACCGTTACGGCTCCACCGGGCCGCCCGGCCGCTCCTCCATAAGCGTGCCGAACGGCCGTACAGGCCCCCTTGTCACTCTGATTCCGTATCAGATTCGGCCATCTTCCGGTCCGCCCGGAAAGCGCCCGTCACCAGGGCAGTGTCCGCCCGGCCGCCATCCCATTCCCCGTCAATTACCCACCAATGGCCCCTACTTCTCAAGGATTCGCGCTCTTGTTCCCCGTCGTTCACCAAGGCCCCCGGAGGCGCGTCGACGCAGACGCGGTAGGGTGCAGATTGCCCTTTTTATGACAGGGAGGCCTCCTGAGGGAAGCCCCTGGGGCCGCCCGCCGTCCGTATCTGGAGGAGACGCCAGCCATGGCCCGCCATGCTCAGTCCCGCGCATGGACGAGACTGTCCCGGCGCAGCAAGGCCGTGAGCGGTCTCGCCCTCTCCACCCTGGTCGGCACCGCCCTGTGGGCGTGGCCGGCATCGGGCGACGACCACGACAGCCGGACCGACGCCAAGAGCACCACGTCCACGACGGCTTCCGGCCCGGACACGCCACGCACTCCCGCCGTCGCGGCAAAATCCGCCCCGAACGCCGCACCGAACCCGCCCGGTGGCGGGCCGATCCCCGGGCTCAGCGACGCCGCCCGTAAGCGGATACCGGCCGACAGCCGGCAGGTGCTGGTCGTCACCGGCAAGGACATGGACTCCTTCGAATCCCGGGTCGTCCTCTACACCCGTGAGGAGGGCTCGGACGACTGGGAGCCGGGGCCCACCTGGTCCGCGCACAATGCCGCCCACGGCTGGACCGACGATCACCGCTACGGCGATCTGCGCTCCCCCATCGGTGTCTACAGCCTCACCGATGCCGGCGGCCGGCTGCCCGCGCCCGACGGCACCAAACTGCCCTACGACCACAACGACAGCTTCGTCGCCGACGGCACCGGTGTGGAGGGCGAGCCGCTGGCCGGCGCCTTCGACTACGTCATCGCCATCAACTACAACCGGGAGCCGGGCACCTCCCCGCTGGACCCCCATCGCCCCTGGGGCGATGCCAAGGGCGGCGGCGTCTGGCTGCATGTCGACCACGACGGCCCCACCCAGGGCTGTGTGAGCCTCAAGCCCAAGGTGATGCGGGAGCTGCTGCGCACCCTCGACCCCGACCTGCACCCGGTCGTCGTGATGGGACCGGCCGATTACTGAGCGGACCGGCGCCGGGCCGCACCCCGTGGGGCCGCGGGACGCCCTGACCGACGTCCTGGGGCTGCGGGTCGGCCATGCGCAGCACACCGGCGGCGGACGGCTGACCGGCACCACGGTCGTGCTGGCCCCCGAGGGCGGCGCGATCGCGGCTGTCGACGTACGCGGCGGCGGCCCCGGTACCCGCGAGACCGATGCGCTCGATCCGCGCAATCTCGTCCAACGGGTCGAGGCGGTGGTGCTGACCGGCGGCAGCGCCTTCGGGCTTGACGCCGCGTCCGGTGTCGTGGGCTGGCTGGAGGAGCGGGGCCGCGGCTTCCGGGTGGGGCCCGACCCCGCCCAGGTCGTGCCCGTCGTCCCGGCCGCCGCCCTCTTCGACCTGGGCCGCGGCGGCGACTGGCGGGCCCGGCCGGATGCCGCGCTGGGCCGGGCCGCGGCCGAGGCCGCCGCGGCCACCACCCCCGGCGCACCGGTCGCCCAGGGCAACACGGGCGCCGGCACCGGCGCGGTGGCCGGCGGCGTCAAGGGCGGTATCGGCACCGCCAGCGCGGTGCTGCCCTCCGGCGCCACCGTCGCCGCGCTCGCCGCCGTCAACGCCGCGGGCTCCTTCGTCGACCCGCGCACCGGCGCGCTCTACGGCCGGCTCTACGACGGTCCCGTCACGCTGCCGCCCGCCGAGGTGCACGCCACCGCGGTGCGCCGGCTGGCCGAGGCCAAGGAGATCTCCCGGGCCCGCTCGGCCGCCTCCGTCCGCCCGCCGCTCCATACGACGCTCGCCGTGGTGGCCACGGACGCCGCGCTCACCCGCGCCCAGGCCCAGAAGCTCGCCGGCACCGCCCACGACGGTCTGGCCCGCGCCATACGGCCGGTGCACCTGCTCTCCGACGGCGACACGGTCTTCGCGCTGTCCACCGGCGCCCGCCCGCTCACCCCCGAAGGGGCCCCGGCGGATCCGGCGTTCGGCGTCCATGCGGAGGCCGGTGCGCTCAACGACGTCCTGGCCGCCGGCGCGGACGTGCTGACCCGCGCGGTGGTGCGGGCCGCCCTGGCGGCGGAGACGGTGGACGGGCCGGGCGGGCTGTTCCCGTCGTACCGGGAGCTGTACCCGGACGCGGGCGGCTGATCCGGCGGCGGGCCCGGGTCAGACGCCGACGGCGCCCAGTACCGAGCCCGCGGCGTAGGTGACGGCCATCGCCACCGCCCCGCCGCCCACGTTGCGCAGCACCGCCCGCCGTACCGGCGCGGCGCCCAGCCGGGCGCTGCTCCACCCGCACAGCGCCAGCGCGCCGAGCACCGCCACCACGGTGATCCACAGCCGCTGCCCGGCGGGCGGCAGCACGATCGCCAGCAGGGGCAGCAGCGCGCCCGCGGTGAAGGCGAGGAAGCTGGCCCCGGCCGCATGCCACGGGTTGGTGAGTTCGTCGGGGTCGATGCCCAGCTCGACCTCCGCGTGGGCGCGCAGCGCATCGTGCTCGGTCAGCTGCTCGGCGACCTCCCGGGCCAGCTGCCCGTCGAGCCCCTTGCCCTCCAACAGCTGGGTCAGCTCGATGAGTTCCGCCTGCGGTTCGGTGGCCAGCTCCCGCTTCTCCAGCGCCAACGCGGCCTTCTCGGAGTCCCGCTGGGTGGAGACCGAGACATATTCGCCGGCCGCCATGGACAGCGACCCGGCGAGCAGTCCGGCCAGCCCCGCCGTCAACAGCGCGCCGCGGTCGTCGGTCGCGCCGGCGACACCGACGACCAGTCCGGCGGTGGAGACGATGCCGTCATTGGCGCCGAGCACCGCGGCCCGCAGCCAGTTGAGCCGGCTGCCGAGCCCGCCGCCGTGCGCCTCGTCGTGCTCCGAAGTCCCCAAGGTCACCGGCACAGCGTCTCATCCGGCACCGGCCCCGGCCCACCCCGACGCGACCACCGTCCCGCCCGCTCACCCCGCGCGCGCCGTGCCGGGTCCGGCCGTTGCGCGGTCAACCCTGCCGTGCCCCCGGCCGACGCCCCCGCCTCGGCCATGATCGGCCGGTGGTAGAACGGCCATATGTCCGCACCGCCCCCCTCCCAGCCTCCGCAGCCGCCACCGCCCACCCTCGTCCAGCAGGCCCCCCGCAAGCCCGCACCACGCCGCCGACTGTGGTGGCACCGGCTGATATTCGGGCTCTGGTACCGGCCGGTGGACGTCATGGACGAGGCCCGGGACCGCAGCGCGTGGAGCGCGGCGGTGCTGCTGTCGCTGATCAGCGGCGGCATCGGGGTGGTGTCGGCGGACGCGTTGCGCGGGCAGTGGGCGGCCGACCGTACGGCGGCGCTCCAGCTCGCCGGGATCGCCGGGGCGGGCGTGCTGGCCGCCAGTCTCGCGCTGGGCGTGGTCACCCACGCCATCGCCCGCACCCTCGGCGGCAACGGCCGCTTCGCGCCGACCGCGAGCCTGTTCATCGTGCTCTTCTGGGTGACGGATCTGCCGCGGCTGGTGATCGCCGCGTTGCTGCCGGCCGAGTCCACCTTCGTCCAGGCCGTGACCTGGACGACCTGGGGCTTCGGCTACGTCCTCGCGGTGCTGCTGATACGGGGCCAGCACCATCTGTCGACGTGGAAGTCCACGGCGGCGGTGTCGGTGCAGATGCTGACCGCGCTGGCGCTGCTGAATCTGCGGCCGGGCCGCTGATCAGCTGCGGCTGGTCAACTGCCGTACCAGTCCCTCGAACGCCGCGCGCTCCGCGGCGCTGAGCTCCACACACTCCGACGGCGGGCCGGCCGGTCCGGTCTGCCGCGGCACGGAGCCGAGCAGCTCCGGCGCCTCGGGCAGCGGGCCGGCGGACGGCGCGGACGGGCCGCGCCCGTAGCGCAGCCGCATCTCCCGGCGGTCCCGGCGCATCGCCGCCTCGTACCGTCCCCGCCGCAGGAGTCTGGTCATCACCACGGCCCAGACGACGGCCATCGCACACAGCATGCCGAGGCCGAGCTGCTGCAGAATCGATACGGAGGGAAGCATGGGGTCCTCCCGGACGGATGAGGCGCTGGCTTGCAGCCAGTAGACACCACACGGCGGCGCTTCGGACAGGGGATCTAGGGACTTAAGTCCCTAAGTGACGCATCTCCTATGACATTTCGCCACATTTCCGGCTCATACTTGGCGGTGAGCCGGCGCCGGGGTGCCGCCCCGGCAGGGTCCGGCCCGCCCCGTTGGACACCCCGGCGGCTTCCCCCGCCGCAAGAGGGGACCGACGATGACGGGCACACCGCCCGCGACGTTGAGGAGTACGTACGTGCCGCAGCCGCCCGTTCAGCGCCCGCAGCCGCCCGTCACCGCCGCCCCGCCCTCCCGTGCCCTGGAGGGCCTGCTCGTCGCCGACTTCAGCCGGGTGCTGGCCGGGCCGCTGGCCGCCGGCACGCTCGCCGACCTCGGCGCCGAGGTGATCAAGGTGGAGCGGCCGGGCACCGGCGACGACACCCGGGCCTGGGGCCCGCCGTTCGCCCCGGAGGGGACCGCCGCGTACTTCGACGCCGCCAACCGCTCCAAGCGCGGGCTGGCCCTGGACCTGGCCGATCCGGAGGACGCCGCCGCGGCGCGCGAACTGGCCCGCCGGGCCGACGTACTCATCGAGAACTTCCGCCCTGGCTCGCTGGCCAAGTACGGCCTGGACCCCGCCGCCACCCGCGCCGCCCATCCGGGCCTGGTGCACTGCACCATCACCGGGTTCGGCTCCGGCGCCGGCGCGCAGCTGCCCGGTTACGACTTCGTCGTCCAGGCCGTCGGCGGCCTGATGAGCATCACCGGCGAGCCCGGCGGCACCCCGCTCAAGGCGGGGGTGGCGCTGGTGGACGTACTGACCGCGAAGGACGCCGCCACCGGCATCCTCGCGGCCCTGCACCACCGCGCGCGCACCGGCCGGGGCCAGCTGGTGGAGGTGAATCTGCTCTCCTCCCTGCTGGGTTCCCTGGTCAATCAGGCGTCAGGTCATCTGGCCACCGGCCACGATCCGGGCCCGATGGGCAATCGCCATCCGAGCATCGCCCCGTACGAGACGCTGGTGTGCCGCGACGGGCAGCTGCTCGCGGTGGCGGTGGGAAACGACCGTCAGTTCCGGGCGCTGGCCGAGACGCTGGGCGCGCCGGAGCTGGCCGGGGACGCCCGGTTCGCCCGCAATCAGGACCGGGTGCAGAACCGGACGGATCTCATCAAAGCACTGGAAGCCCTGCTGGCCGCCGACACCCCGCAGGGGTGGGCCGAGCGGCTGACCGCGGCCTCGGTTCCGTGCGGTCCGGTCAATACGGTCTCCCAGGCCCTGGAGTTGGCGGCGCGGCTCGGACTGGACCCGGTCACACCGGTCGGCGAGGGACGTATCCCGCAAGTCACCAGCCCGCTCCGGCTCTCGGACACGCCGGTGACCCAACCCTTTGCCCCACCCGGCCTGGACGAACACGGCACCGCGCTGCGAACCTGGCTGTCGGGACCGGCCGACCACCCCCTGCCCCCGCGCATGTGACCTTGGTCACAACCAGGCCGAACCCGCAACCAAATCCGCTCGTAGGTGCTGTTTACCAGCACGGAATCACAACACCCTTGTATGGAGCAGCTCGTGACATCGCCGGACAACCCCGCGCCCGCTCGGTCCCGCACCCCGCACCAGCTCCTCCAGCCGGCCGAGCAGCAGGTGCCGGGCGCACCGCGCCGGGCGCGCCGGATGCGCCGCACGATGGCGGTGACCGCCCTCTTCGCGGCGGGCGCGCTGGCACTGTCCGCCTGTGGCGGCGACGCTTCGGCCGGCGGCAATGACGACGACAAGAACGGCCAGGCAGGCGCGGATGCCGCGGCCGCCAAGAACGCCTCCGACGTCAAGATCAAGGTCTCGTCGAAGGACGGCGCCACCAACGCCAGCATCAACGACACCGGTGTGAAGGTCACCGGCGGCAAGTTGACCGAGGTGAAGCTCACCGAAGCGGACTCCGGCAAGGACGTCGCCGGGGCCATATCGCCCGACGGCACGTCCTGGAAGCCCGGCGTCCAGCTGGAGCGCGGCACCAAGTACCGGATCGTGGTGAAGGCCAAGGACGCGAAGGGCCGGGCCGCCACCGAGAACGCCTCCTTCACGACGGTCTCCTCGGCCAACAGCTTCATCGGCTCCTACACCCCCGACAACGGCAAGACCGTCGGCGTGGGCATGCCGGTGTCCTTCAACTTCGACAAGGCGATCACCAACAAGAAGGACGTCCAGTCCCACATCACGGTGACCTCCAGCAGCGGCCAGGAGGTCGTCGGCCACTGGTTCGGCGCGCAGCGCCTGGACTTCCGTCCCGAGGACTACTGGAAGGCCGGCTCCAAGGTCACCATGAAGATCGACCTGGACGGGGTCAAGGGCGGCAACGGCATCACCGGCGTCCAGTCCAAGACGGTCTCCTTCACCATCGGCCGCTCGCAGGTCTCCACTGTCGACATGAACACCCAGACCATGACGGTCAAGCGGGACGGCAAGACCTACAAGACCATCAAGATCTCCGGTGGCAGCCCCGAGAACCCCACGTACAACGGCCAGATGGTGATCTCGGAGAAGTTCGAGCAGACCCGGATGGACGGCTCCACGGTCGGCTTCAAGAAGGAGAACGGCAAGGGCGAGTACGACATCCCCGACGTGCCGCACGCCATGCGGCTGTCGACCTCCGGCACCTTCATCCACGGCAACTACTGGGGTGACCCCTCCGTGTTCGGCAACGCCGGCACCAGCCACGGCTGCGTCGGTCTGCGGGACCAGAAGGGCGGCGGTGGCGACACCGACGGCAAGTGGTTCTTCAACGAGTCGCTGATCGGCGATGTCGTCGTCGTGAAGAACTCGAAGGACAAGACGGTCCAGCCGGACAACGGCCTCAACGGCTGGAACCTGTCGTGGTCGGACTGGAAGGCGGGCAGCGCGGTCTGACCCGCACCGCGCCCACACGGCGGTGGCCGGCCCTTCTCCGGGCCGGCCACCGCCGTTTCGTACGCCTGCGCAGGATGACCATGGCGTGATAACTGCACCGGGTGGAGTGCCGGTTGACGGCGGGCGGCCCGCGCGGGACCGTCGTTCCGGACAGCCGTACGGGAACGGCGGGGAGGCGGGGGACCATGAGCGACGAGCTGATGTGGCACCGGTCCAGCTACAGCGACGACGGCACCGCCTGTCTGGAGATGGCCCTCGAACCGGACGGCTCCCGGGTCCACATCCGGGACTCCCGGCACCCCGGCAGCCCGGCCCGGCTCGCCTTCCCCGCCCCGGCCTGGTCGCTCTTCCTCGCCGCCACCACCGCCGACTGAGGCGGCCCGGCCGAGGCGGCCGGCTCAGCGTGGATGCAGCAGCTCGATCACCCCGGCGAACCCCTCGCTCCCGTGACCGTCCGCCACCCGCCGCTCCATCAGCGCGAACAGGGGCGTGAAGAGTTCCGGGCTGACGCCCTGCGCCCGGCTGACCGCACCGATGCTGTCGTGCGAGACCTGCATGGCGAGCGGGGAGCCGGTGACGGCGTAGTCGCCGGTGTCGGTCTGCGCCGCCATCGCGGGCAGCGCGCCGGTCATCGCCCGTAGCCACGGCAGCAGCAGCGTCGTGGTGAACTCCGCGACCGAGCCGCCCGCCGAACGCACCAGGGCGGCCGCATGCGCAAAGCCGCCGAACATCCCGTACATGGCGCTGAGCAGCGCGAGATCGTGGAGCGCCGCGAGGCCGGGGTCCGCCCCGAGATGGACGCTGCGGGCGAAGGTGTCCAGCAGTTCCCGGTGGGCGTCGAAGGCCTCCCGCGGGCCGCTGTAGAGGACGAAGGCCTCGGGGCTCGCGATGAGCTCGGGTACGGCCATGATGCCGCCGTCGAGGTAACCGGCGCCGAGCGCACCCACCCGTTCCGCCATCGCCCGGGCCTCCTCGGGCGACCCATTGGTCACATTGACCACCACCCGCCCCTGCCATATCCCGGGCCCGCCGCCCTGCTCCAACAGGGGCCCGATATCGGCGTAATCGAGGATGCAGACGAGGACCACCTCAGCGGCGACGACCGCCTCGGCCACCGAACCGGCGCGCCGCGCACCCCGTTCCACGAGCCCGTCCGCCCTGCCGGGCGTCCGGTTCCACACCGTCACCCGATGGCCGGCCGCCAGCAGCGCCCCGGCCAGCGCGGCCCCCATGCTCCCCAGGCCGAGCACCGCAACGCTCCGCACCCTCTTCTCCACCCTCGCCACGACTGAACTCCCCATCTCCGGTACGCAATTCAGCGGCCGCCGGTCAGATCCGGCGGCCGCTGTCTCAGTCTTGACGGGAGTCCCGCACCGGACAAGTACCCACTTTTCAGTGCGTACTTACCTTGAGGTGCGTACCGCCGGCGCAGGGGCCTGACTCACGGGCGGTAGTGCTCGACGACCTTCGTGGCGGCGCCGTCCACCACCGTGACCCGTACCTCGACGGTGCCCAGCCGGGCCGCCTTGCGCAGGTCGGCGAGGGTGCAGGGGGTGGTGCCGTAGCCGGAGCCGTCCGTGTGGACCCGGCCGTCGGACGCCTCGCAGAGCGCTGCCGCGCCGAGCGCCTTGGTGCTGTCGGTGAGGTAGAAGGCCTGCTCCATACCGCTCTTGGGGGCCACCGTGAGCTTGTCCTCGCTGAGCCACTTCAGGGTGCCGGTCCAGGTGCCGCCGACACCCTTGCGCCCGGCGGACGCACCGCCCTGCGCACCTGCCCCGCCGCCCGCCGAGGCCTGCCCCGAGCCCGCCCCGGTACGCGACGCCCCCTTGCCCTCCGCGGCACCGGACCCGCCACCCTTCTGCTGCCCGCCCGAGGACCCCCCGGAGGCCGAGGCTCCCGGCTTCGCGCCGCCGTCCGGGGCGACGGGGCCGCTGGCGACGGCGGAGGGCGCGGGCGCCGCCTTGCGCTCCCCGTCCTGGCAGGCGGTCAGCGAGAGCGCCGCCGCGGCGATGAGCGAGGCGGCGAGGACCCGGCGACCGCGGCGGAGAGCGGCAGTGGAGAGCGACATGTGATTCCCCCGAGCTGAGGCGTGATGAGTGAGGAGTGAGGCCGTTCGGCGTGACACCCATGACTCTCGTCGCCGCTGCTAAGGATCCACTAACGGGCGGGTAACATCGCCCCCGCCCGGGACTGACAGGCCGTCAGATTGCTGGTCGCTCGGACTCAGTTGACCGGCCAGGTGCGCTCGGCCGCCCAGGTGTCGAAGCGCTGCCAGCCGATCTCCGGAAAGTCGCGCCGCAACGCGTCCACGTCCACATCGAGGCCGACCTCGGTGAAGTAGCGGAACATCGCGGCAAGGTCGGCCGAGTACGCCTCGACGCGGGCAATCGGCATCCGCTCGAAAACGATCGGCCTGCCGCACACGCCGGTCAGCGCCTGCGCGATCTCCGGGCAGGTCAGCTCGTCTGAGGCGATGTCGATGCGCCGGCCCGCGAACTCCTCGGGCCGCGCGAGGGCATGGGCGGCGAAGGCACCGATGTCCCGTGCGGGAATCAGCGTCAGCGGCCGGTCGGCCGGCACGGGCAGGGCGAACCGGCCTTCACGCAGACCTTCGAGCGAAAACTCGACCAGGTAATTGTCCATGAACACGGCCGGACCGAGGACCGTCCACGGCACACTCAGCCCTCGTAGGTGCTGCTCGATGCGGTACTTGCTGTCGAAGTGCGGGATGCCCGTGCTCCGGTCGGCGTGGGCGGCCGAGGTGAACACGATGTGCCCGACACCGCGGGCGGCCTCCAGCAGGTCGATGCCCTGCCGGACCTCGGTCTCCGGGTCGGAGCCGAACGGCGTGGACATCGCGAACAGTGCGTCGGCACCCTTCAGGGCGGCTTCCAGCGACTCGGTGTCGTCGAAGTCGGCCGCGAGGACCTCGGCGCCGAGGGCCCGCAGAGCGTGGGCGGCGGCCGAGTCGGGGGTGCGGGTCAGGGCGCGGACCTGGAAGCCCTGGTCGAGCAGCGAGCGGGCGGCAGCGCCGCCTTGGGCGCCGGTGGCTCCGGCGACGGCCACCACGGGCCGATAGAATTCCTTCGTCATGCTGTAACCGTACAGCGCAGTCACTGCGTCGCGCAGATAATTTTGGAGGACATCCATGCGGATCGACGATCTTCAGCAGGAGTCCCGCCGATACCTGGCCTCGTACGTCATGTTCAATCAGGCTGTCGCGGACCATCTCGATCTGCATCCCACCGACGTCCAGTGCCTCAACCTGCTGACCGCCGAGCCCGGCCCGTTCACCACCGGCCGGATCGCCGAACTCACCGGTCTGACCAGCGGCTCGGCGACCCGGCTGGTCGACCGTCTGGAGAAGGCCGGCTACGTGGTCCGGCGCCGCGACACGGCCGACCGCCGCCGGGTCCTGGTGGAGCCCGTCCCGGAGGCGATGCGGGACCTCTCGGAGCTGTGGGCCGAGCTGGGTGAAGGATGGCGGGCGATGTTCGCCGACTACACCGAGGACGAACTGGCCCTGCTGTACCGGCACATGCGGCGCACCGTCGAGCTCTCCCGGCAACAGATCGCCCATCTGCGCAGCAAGGGCTGACGTCCGGCCGGCCCCCTGGCAATGCGGCTCCCAGGTGAGCCGAGCACCTGGAGGGGCGCGTCAGGCGGCGACCGTCACCTCGGAGTTGTCGGCGGCCGAGGTGTCCGCCGTGCGGTCGGGGGACGGCTTGCGCAGGCCCTTGAGGAGGATGACCAGACCGGCGCTGACGGCCGTACCCGCGGCGATGGCGAGCAGGTAGACGAGCGGCTGGCCGATCAGGGGGACCACGAAGATGCCGCCGTGCGGGGCGCGCAGGGTGCAGCCGAAGGCCATCGACAGGGCGCCGGTGATCGCGCCGCCGGCCATCGCCGACGGGATGACGCGCAGCGGATCGGCGGCGGCGAACGGGATCGCGCCCTCGGTGATGAAAGAGGCGCCCAGCACCCAGGCCGCCTTGCCGTTCTCCCGCTCGGCCTTGGTGAACAGCCGGCCGCGTACGGTCGTGGCCAGCGCCATCGCCAGCGGCGGCACCATACCGGCCGCCATCACCGCGGCCATCACCTTCAGGCTGCCCTCGTTGGGGTTGGCGAGGCCGCCGATCGCGAAGGTGTAGGCGACCTTGTTCAGCGGGCCGCCGAGGTCGAAGCACATCATCAGGCCGAGGAGCGCGCCCAGGATGATCGCGTTGGCGCCGGAGAGGCCGGACAGCCAGTCGGTCAGGCCCTTCTGGAGCGCGGCGATCGGCTTGCCGACCACGAGGAACATCAGAAAGCCGACGAGCGCCGAGGACAGCAGCGGGATGACGACGACCGGCATGATGCCGCGCAACGGCGCCGGGATGCGGACCCGTTGGATCGCCATCACCACGCCGCCCGCCATCAGGCCGGCGATCAGACCGCCGAGGAAGCCCGCGTTGATGGTGAGGGCGATGGCTCCGCCGACGAATCCGGGGACCAGGCCGGGCCGGTCGGCCATGCCGTACGCGATGAAGCCGGCCAGGACGGGGACGAGGAAGCCGAAGGCGACACCGCCGATCTGGAAGAGCAGCGCCGCCCAGCTGGCGGACTCGGTCCACAGGAAGTGGTCGGCGACGGACGGTGCCTTGTTGATCGTGTAGCCGCCGATGGCGAAGGCGAGCGCGATCAGCAGACCGCCGGCGGCGACGAACGGGACCATGTAACTGACTGGCTACTATCACTTAGGTACTTGACCTTCAGTCAGGAGGCTACCAGTGGTGAAGCCCTCTTCCAAGTGGCAGTTGCACCCCGACCTACAACGGGCACTTGCCGACGGACAGGCCTTCGAGGAGTGGCTTGGGGACCGCAAGCCGTGCTGTTCATACGCACGCATCACCCAAGACAGGCGCCAGGAAAAGGGAGTTGGCCGCCAGCACCGCAACTGCGACGAGATGGCGGAGCGACACGGATGCGCCATCGTCTACCGCTACACGGACAACCACATCACGGCCGCCGATCCGGATATCGAAAGGCCGGCATTCCTCCGCCTCGTACGAGATCTACGGGCCCGCAGGACCGAGGAAGGCTACCCCGTCCACGGTGTGTTCGTCGTAGAAGAAGAGCGAGTTGTACGACTCCCGGAAGACTACCTTCGGTTGCACCGCGCACTTACCGTGGACGAGCGCGGACTGTATGGGGTAACCGATACGAAGACCGTCCTGGACGTTCACAGTGACGCTGAAATGATCCGGGGCCTGTTGACCTCAGCCATGGGAGAGCGTGAGGTTGTGAGGGTCAAGCGCCGGGTTAAGCGCAACGTGCGTGACCACGCGCTTGAAGGGAAGCCCTCGGGACCTCGCCGCTTTGGCTGGCTAGGGGCCGACCCGAAGTCGGGCCGTTTGGTTAACGAGAAACTGCACCCGAAAGAATCACCAGTGCTCCGAAAAGCCGTCAAGATGGCCCTGACGGGGAAGAAATGGTCATCCATCGTCGAGTATTTGGACAAGAGCGGTTTCCTCACCACCAAGGGAAATCCCTGGGCAGTGACACCAGTTCAGTACATGCTCACAAACCCGGCACTCTGTGGATATCGAGTAATCAACGGCGAATTGGTTTGTGACCCAAAGACCGGAGAGCCCGTGGCAGGAAAATGGGAAACCATCTGCACTCCGGAAGAGTGGCACAAGCTCATTACGCGTTGCAACGTGTGGTTCAACCTCAAAGGAGACACAGCAGCGAGCCGCTATCGCGAAAAGGTGCGACGAGAAGGCAAGAAGGACTACCGAACTCTGGCAGAGGCTACCCGCCGCTTCTATTTGACCAATATCGCACGGTGCGGGTACGTGAACGAAGAAGGGAAGATGTGCCTAGCCAAGATGAAAGGCATGGGCCCGACTGGCACAAATAAACAGGATCGCTATCGATGCGGCGACCCTCGCTGTTACCGGGTTAGCCGACGGTCCGACTATGTCGATAAGGCTATCGAGCTTATCGTCATCAAGGTACTGGAAGATCAGTTCTCCGCTATGGCGCCGAATGAAGAGAAGTGGTACGGGGAAGACACACTTAATTTCCTACTGGCCAAACGACAGGAGATCAAAGACAGTTACGACAGTGGGGCATTCAGCCTCGCTGAATACATCGAATTCCGCGACAGCAACGATGCGCAGATCTCCGAGTCACAGAAAGATCGAAACGAGTTCTATACAGAGCAGACCGCAAGGAACTTTCTCGCCGGTTTCACAAAAGAAAAGTGGGAAGAGTTCGACATGCGTCAGAAGCGGCAGGCGACAGCGACAGTGCTACAGGCAGTCATCATCCATCCTCTCCCGAAGGGTCGCGCACGCGGAGGGAAGTTCGATCCCGCACTCTTGGAACCAGTCTTCCGGACGCCTCACTGAAACAACTCTCGTAGCGCTTCTAGCTGTCCCTCGCCCAGGCGGGGGGCAGCTTTCGCGTGTGCCGCCGCCCACCTATCAATGGACGATTCCACATCATCCGTAGCAGTCGACGCAGGGCCATCAACGGGAGGGTCGACAGGCTGCCTATGGTCTTGGCCCATCGAGGTCCCTCCCCTCCCAGCCCTCCTTTTGCTCCTTCGCGATCTCTCTTAGCTGTGCTTGATCTTCGGCGATGCCCGCTGCAATCTCAGCTTCGGCGAGCGTGTGCCCCGACCCGACGTATCGCCACATGGCCTCTGTGACGGTCCCGCCATTTGAGCCTCCTGATCCACCGTCAGCCGCTTGACGCCAGTGGTCCGCGCGAGCAGCCCGAAGAGCTGCGTACGTAGTCGAGTACCGCCGGGATTTGGTGAGGACGTGTCCCCTGAAGCCGAGCGCGTGAGCCCAGGCCCGGAGTCTCAACGGCTCCAGTTCGCGCAGCCCGCCGAGGCGCCAGCACGCCGTCATCAGTGCCCGCACATGAGCGGATGAAGCCGCGTACGGAATCTCAGCAGACGAGCTGAGCGGAGTGTCAGAGCCGCCGGTCTCCGCCACAGATTTGCCGACGTACTTAGCGACGTAGGCGGCAACGCGATCGTCGGTCACGGGCGAGTCATCATTGAACGCACGGATCGGGTGGACCTCGAACTCAGTGCCCCACCTCATGACCCGTTCCCCTACCGCAGGCGAGTACGGGGCTGACACCGCCACCGCGGCTACTGCCTCACAGACGGCCGCTTCCAGCAGACCGGCGTTCGCCCATGCAGGAGGCGGCGCGTCCGGGCCGCTCGGGCCATCGAGCCGTATCACGGCGTGGAAGTGCACTGCGGCACGGCGCTGGTACTCCGCGACCTTGGCGAAGGACAGCCGGGCGTGCTCCCCCAGCCGGCTTTGCGCGATTCCCGCGGATGTGGCCAACGACCGCCGGACCTGATTGCAAAACCGGTTCCAGAGTGGTCCGGCATGGGCGTGCCAGAGAACGTGCTCTGTGTAGTCGTAGCAGTCAAGACAGAGGGGCTGCCCCACCAGTGGGTCGCCCGTGCTGTGCACCAGGCCGCAGCCGACTGGACGGCCGTGCTCGCAGGCGCCTTCCCTGCGGCGCGGATGGCATTGCATTCCTGCGTCTGTGGCGCGGTGCACCCTGCCGAAGGAAGGAGCGGTGAGGGTGAGGAAGAGTCGGGGGTGATCCCGGATCTCAACCGGGGTTCCCTTGCCGCCGGAAAGGCCGGAGCGGACGAGCTGGAACGTGTCTCCAGCGTGCAGGTAGGAGCAGGGCTGGCAGCGGGTCTCTCTCCTGTTGCGACACCGTACGGCCAACCGTCCGCCTGGTTCGGTTGCGGTGTCGAAGTGCTGCAAAATCTCTCCGGATGCGGCATCGCGCACGATGGTGGCGCCGGAGAGGTAGATGGGGTGAGCACAACCTCCGATATTGCGGATCTGTTCCAGCCAGCGCGCGAATGCTGGATCGCCAGCCAGTCGGACCATGTCGCGTTCTGTCTCGGTGAGGGACCGCATTCGCTGTTCCCGAACAAGGGCGGAGCGCCGGGCGTCGGGGTTGGTGAATGGGTTACCGCGGTCATCAATCATGGGCATGGAGGGGACCTTTCACGGGCCGTAGCAGCCCAGCGTTGAACTCCCTTACTGCGCAGACGGGTAGACGATTGAGGCATGGAGTCCGGGATTCGTTCCTTGGCGGAGGACTGACGCGATGAATGCGCTGAAGTAGGTGTGGCGCCGGGAACGGGCGCAGCCCAGCACGTTGGCCGGCCACGCCCGTCAGACCCTGCACAGCAACTAGTGCTGGTCAGACGCCCTTACCGCATGACCCGATGATGACGCCGATGACGACGACCAGGGCCATGAACTTGAGAAACCCTTTCATGGGCCTACCTCGATCCTTCCGTCCGGGATATGGGGTCTATCCGAAGAGACCGGCAATTAAGTTGCCGATCCATGCCACGACATATCCGAGAGGCGTCATGGCGATGTAGAACCCCATTACCGAGAACGTGAATGCTTGCCAGAAGCGCACTTCGCCGGACCGGACGAGCATCACAGCGACAATGCCGAGAAACACGACCAACCCATAGATCTCGTTCTGACTCAGATGGTTTGTCATGCCGCTTTCCCTCCCTCCGACATGGCGCCCACAAGGGCAGGAAGGTCCGGGGTTCGGTGTGCGTAGTGATCTGCGACCGATCGGGCCTGTTCCGTGGTGACCAGGTCGGAGCGGGCACGCATCCATCGGCCGCCAACTGTGGTCACCGCAACGCCCTGTTCCTCGGGAGTGATCGTCTGTGACACTTCGATGGCGTCCGGCGACAGATCGCCCAGGGCCATCTTCGCGGTTTCCTCATCGTTGACCCGGTGCGCTACCCGGCCCCCCAGCTGAGCGCGGAGGGCCGTAACCCCGGGTCCGAGTTCCGAGCCCACCCGCTGACCGGCAATGATCAGATGCAGGCCGAGGGCCGCGCCGAGTTGCGCGATGCGAAGCAGCAGGGTTGAGCACTGCGCCACTTCGTCTCGGGACTGTCGGGAGCCGTCCGACAGGTACAGCTCCGCCAGTTCATCCACCAGGAGCACGACTGGCACGGGCCGCTGCTCCTCAGGCAGCTCGTACACCGAGCGCTTCCTTAGCGCGCGGCATGCCGCCATGCGCTTCTGCATCTCGGCCACCAGGGCAGTCAGCAGGCCTACCGCCTGCGGGCGGTCGCAAGCGAGGGCAGACAGTCGCGACTCGAAGAGGCTGAGTTCCATGCCTCCCTTGCAGTCGATCCCGACCAGTGCCACAGGCTGCGCAGCCAGACGGCTGATCCATGCCGCGAGCAGAGTTGATTTGCCGGATTGCGTGGCACCGACCACGAGCCAGTGCGGGACTTGCCGCAGATCCAGCACCCATGCGCCGCCGTCCTCGAACCGGCCGACCCGGGCAGCAAGGAGCGGTTCCGGCTGCCGGTCAGCGTCAATGGCCTTGTCATGAAGGGAGTCGCCAGCTGTCACCGTCACGATCAGCTCCCCACGGTGCGGTGAGCTGATCCGTACGCGGTGGACGCGCCAGGCGTGCTCCAACGCCTCGGATGCTGCCAGGAACGCCCGGGGCGTCTGGCCGGGGTTCAAGCGGATGCGTACAACCAGACCTGTCTTGGTCAGCCGAGGCAGCCCGAGCCGCGGTGCGATCGGCCGCAGAGCAGTGCCCTTCACAGCCAGGTCCCCGACCACGGCACGGGTGGGCTTCCGGCTGATGGACAGATCGTTCACGAGGCACACTTGCTTCCAGCGCCACCGCATCCGGACCGCAGTCGCCGGGAAGCCGACGACGTACCAGCGCCAGGGAATCGCCCGCCGATCTAGTCCTGATCTGGCGAGCAAGGGATCCCACCATCGTTGCGTGAGCACGCCCAGGATCAGCAGCGCCGACGCCGACCACACGATCAGAGAGCCCACCATCAGTTGCTCTCCTCTTCATCGCGTCCCAGGTCCAACCGCACCACCCGAGCGTGGAAGGCTGCGAGTTCAGCGTTCTTCTCCACCAGGTCGAGCAGCCACCGCACCGTAGGCACGTCGACAATCACGTCGATCAGGGGCAGCAAGCCGCCCAGCACCTTCAGATGCGTCATCAGTCGCCGTACGTCCAGGCCGTTGACGTCCTGTACAGCCATCAGGCGTCACCACCCGACTTCCCGCGATTGCCCGCAGCGCCGGCCCCGGCTCCGGGGGGAGCACCAGTCGGAGGTCCGGCCGGGGTGATCCCGGAGGCGCGGAACGAGATCCCGGATCGGTCTCCGATGGACCAGGCAGTTGCCACCAGGTCAGCGATCAGCACCGGTACGCCCTCAGAGACGCCGCGCGGTTCCACCGGGACGGACACCTCGATCACGTCCGCGCGCCGCCGGTCCTTCTGACGGACCGAGATGCCGACGACGTACATCCTGTTGCCGTCCCGGTCCTTGCGTACTTCTCCGGTCTCGGGGTTCACACGCACCTCGGGCGGGACGACGCACAGGCAGTTCCCGAGCCGAGCCACGTCAATAGGCATGCTTTGCAAGGTTGTTCGCCTCCTTGGTTGGGGACGCAGGCGAACCACTTACTAGAACGCCTCTCGTCCTGATAAGTACCAAGCATGCGCCGCCTTGACGGTGGTAGGCAACCCCTTATCCTGACGAGTGACAGACTCACGCCCATACCACGAGCCACTGACAGCCCGACGCCGACGGGAGCCATCCATGCCGGACGATCTGATCCGCCCCACAGCCATGTATATGCAGGTCGCCGACCGACTTGCGCAGGCAATCAAGGCAGGTGAGTACGAGCCCGGCAGCAAGCTGCCGAGCGAAACCGAACTCATGGAGCGCTATGGCATCAGCCGCCCCACCGCGCGGCAGGCAGTTGCCGAGCTACGCACCATGGGCCTGGTGGAGAGCCACCACGGCCGCGGAAGCTTTGTAAGGAGGCAGACCCCGCCAGCATCGACCCTTGAGCGAACCATCACCCGATCCGGCAAGCGCTACGACGTCCCGGACATGGCGGAGAAGGAGGAGCCCGCCGTTACCCGCATCCACCTCATCGGCATCCATGCCGAACTCTTGGGCCGCCCCGAGGAGGACGCAGACGACGCCTTTAGCGCCGATCACCTCATGACCTCAGAGACCGGTGCCCGCATCTCACAGCGGGTCATCATCCCGTTGTCTGTAGCGTCGGAGATCCCCGTCCTGGCCGAGGCGCCAGATGCACCACTCCCCCAGATTTACGCACATCTCACCGGCGCCGGTCATGATCTCTCGTGGCAAGAGTTCGTGACCGCACGGACGCCGCTACCGGATGAGCGACAAGTACTGGGGCTCTCGGATGCGAGCCCCATCCTGATTACCTACCGCGTCACGTACGGCACCGATGACCGTCCGCTGATCTGTGAAGAGCTCCACGCCCCTGCGGCCAGCTCCCGACTCGCCTACCGGATCACCCCGGAGCGGGCAGCGGGCAAGCGCCCCTGTCAGACCCGGAGTTGACCGGTGTAAAACTTCTTCACTTACTCAAGGGCGCGCCTTCGGCGCGCCGGGCGGCCGGGCGCACCGGCCGGGCGTGCGGCCTTCGGCCGGTCCCGTCCGGGCCCCCGCCGCCCTATCGCCTCACCGCACCTGAGACGCGCGAAGCCCCCACCGGCAACACACCGGCGGGGGCTTTCCCCGTGCCCTTCGCGCTCCAGGTAGCGAGCGGAGACGCCTTCCGGGACGTGCCGCTTCACATCAGCGACGGCACGTTCGCGCGTGCCGCTCAGCTTTAGATCGGGGCGAACCGAAGCCTGTAGCAATCATCCGTTTGCGGCAGCCAGCGCAAACAACCCACCGCACTCCCCGGGCATCCTCTTCAATGCGCACCTCACTACCCAGCCGAGTTTTTAAGTTTCGACCCATTGCCATCTGACTCTCCAATCTCAGGCCGCTACCGCCGGCGCCATTTCCCGGACTCGTATCTCGGCAGATGCTGCGGCATCGCTGGGCGGCTTACGTGGCGCCACCGCTGCCGTGTTCAGGGAATCGGTTGTGCTGTAACAAAGGCTGGCTACGGGAGAGGAGTGGGGAGGCTCACCTCCGGCCGCCGTCTGCTTCCCCGGAGATGGGCTGGCCGCCGTACCGCCACCGTCGCAGATGCAGGTGCGTGAGCGGACCAACGCCAGGAAATGGCTGAGGGGGAGCGCCCTGCTGCCGCGATGCGGCTAAGCACCGTGTGGGCGCTCCGCTCAGCGCGGGCAGTCGAGGGCGCGCCGTTCGTCGCGAAGACCGTTGGCAACTCCCTCACTACGCAGCGCCCTTGTGGGCCGGATTCGTGTTCTCCAGCAACCGCGCCACCAGCCGTACAGCTGTGGGAGACAGCCAGACCACGCCTTCCCCCAACGGCCCCGCGTGGGGGGACGCTCGAACAAGATCAGCGCTGTAACCCGCCTTGACCGCCGCTGCGTTGAAGTCCGCTGCCGCCTCTTCCGCCGCGCGCCAACCGGTCAGGTAGTCGCCGCCCCGCACCCACACGGCATCATCATCCTCTTCATCCCAGCGTTCCGCCGCATTCACGGCCATGCACCCCCGCTCTTCGTGCAGTTCCCAAACACCCGCCTCACCACCGACGAGCCAACCAGCCAAGCAGTCAGATCAACGACGGCGCAAGCATTTGTCCTTGGGCAATTCCCGGGCATTCCACCCAGTAAAATCGAGCGCCCAACCGATTCCACCTAATAAAAACCGGCCATCCGGAAGGTAATGCCGAATATGCATGTGACCCCCCACCGCCGCAGCGGAAGAGGGTCACACGATCAGACCTCAGGGGTTACCGCAGGTACCCCTTCCAGACGTAACCTCGCGTCTCGAACGGCAGGCCCCCGGCACTCCTCTGCGTGAGAACCACGCCCACCCAATTGGGCTTGTAGGACGACGCATAGGTGGTACGGACGAACACCTTGTCGCCACCGAACAACAGGCCCTTGGTGTAGCCGCCAAGGCTCGGAGTCGACCGCAGGCGAAGACCGTTGACGTTCACGGTTGCCACCGAGCCGGCCCCCACCCCAGACACCGATTCCGGCGCCCCGACCTCCGGAGCAGGAGCAGCCGAAGCGCTAGCCGCTCCAACCCCCAGCCCCGCCACCGTCACCGCACCAACAACCAGAGCCGACCGCAGCCGCACAGGAACAGACCTCATCTGAACTCCCTTTCCATGCTGGACGACGAGCGCCGAGCGACTTGCCAGACAGGCGCTCGTCCTGATGAGTTACCAGCATGCGACAGCGTTACCCGACAGGCAACCTCTTATGCTGATGAGTTCGGATGGTGTGAGGAGTGGCTAGGTTCTTCCGGGGTGCCTTCCGGGCCGGGCCAGGTGGCTCCGCGATGCAGTCCCGCCGTCAGTGAGCCTCAGGCAGCCGGATACTCCGCAAGAAGGGCTGCCACCTCCGGCACATCCTGGAACGTCTCCAAGCGTCGGAGGGCCACCCTCGACCGGTCGGCGGTGCGTTCTGAAGCGCCTGTTGTCGACAGGGCCAGCATGCGTTCCGTCGCAGCTGCCGCTTGCTCCGGCTCGTTGGCGTCTGCGTAAGCCACTGCCAACCACGAGAGGTAGAGCGCCAGCTCTCGCGTATGCGTCACTTCGTACCGTTCCAGGACCTGAGACAGCAGAGGGACGGCGCGGAGTGGCTTATGGAGTTCCGTATAGACCCTGGCGTCCATGACTTCCAGCTCCTCCGTGGAAACCCAGTACGTCCAGTCCGGTTCGTCTGCTCCGCGCTGATCGCCGAGCGCCGTGTGTGCTTCCCCGAGAGCGCGAATTGCGGCGTTGGGGTGATTGGCCTTGGTGTGCGCCCATGCCACACGGTCGAGGAACAGGGCACGTACCCGGGACGGTGCATCGGGCCCGGCGGCTCCCACGGCAGCCACGGCCATATCCACGGCCTCCCGCGGATCACCCTGATTAGCTACCTGGTAGGAAAGCGTGCTCAGGAGCTGGCCTGTCAGAGTCCCGTCCTCGGCCCTTTGGGCGGCAGATAGTCCCAGGCGATAGATCCGTTCCGCTTCTGGGTACTCCCCGGCATCGCTGGCCACCCAACCTACGATCTGCGCCAACTCCGCAATCGCTTGGAGGAGTTGGCGCCCTACCGTGTCCGTGTGCGTCGTTTCGCGGTAGAGAGTGATTGCCGACTTGAGGTCCCGGCGTGCACGCCCGATCAGGTCACGCCCGTACACCACGTCGTCCGCCAGGCGGAGGCCATGGACCCGGCTCGCCAGATCCAGCACCGTGGACCTCCCGATGCGCCGGCCTGAGCTGCGAGCCAAGGGGGCAAACGGATCCCCTGCTGGTAGGAAGTCCTCCACGGTGCGAGGAGCAGCCACGGCAGGAGTCTCCCCTACGGCGGTCGCCGCCTCCAACTCTTCCCTAGCCACGCCCAAGACGATGGCCAGGACGGGGAGCCATTCACGAGGCGTGCGTTTCCCTGCCTCCCAGCGGTACACATCCTGGCGGCTCAAGGTGGCGTTCAGCCCCAGCGCAGGGAGGTCACGGGCAACAGCGTTCATCTGCTCCGCTAAGCGGTCCTGCGTCCAGCCCCGCGCCTTGCGCAGGCGCTTGATCATTGCTCGGATCGTCTCCCCACTCATGCGTCCAGTCTGGCCTACGCGGAGGCATACACCTAGGCCGCTCCCCAAACGCGCTCGGAGCGAAATGCTGACCTTCATGGCAAGCGAACCGGGCACGAATACAGAGGCACCGGCCCGCGAGGGCTTGGCGCCGCTGGACATCACCGTCCTGCGGTGGGAGTTGAGGCGAATGCGTACCGACACGCGGACTCCGATCCATAGCCCGTACGTGCAGCCCGACCGCGTACTCATTGAGCGCACAACGGCCGGGCTAAGGCGGATTCACGATGAATGCCGCTGAACAAGCCACGGTGGCCATGCCATTGGCGAATCCTGAGCTGGAGCCCGTCGCCGTACCTGGCTGTGACGTGTGTCAGTCCTGTCATGCGGACAGGGAGCGTGCCCGCACCAAGAGGCATCACCTGACCGTTCGGAGCTGCAACGCCGTGATCGCTGGCCACCCGCATGGAAGGGAGAACCGGACGTGACAACAAAGCTGACGGACACCTTGGCAGGCACCGTCGGAGACAACGTGATGACCGTGCACGAATTGAGGCTGGTTGGTGAAACCCTCCGCCCCAAGTGTGGCGCCGGAAAGTCCAAGGACGAGACCGTCCAATGGTTGCGCGCCGTAAATTGTCGCGCCTGCCTGAAAGGTGGCTAACTCGTAAGAAAGGACCCCCGGTTACCTGTGACCGGGCGCGCTCCTCACGGAGGGCCCACAATTCCCCCGGCCCCCGTCTCCCCTTCAAGTGCTGGGAGACGCAGAGGGGAGCGCGAAGCGGTCGCCCGGGAAAATGAGGCACCCGGGCGGCCGCCAAATACGGTTGGGCAACGCGGGCACGCAGGTGCGTATGCGCCGCAACATCCTCCAGGTAGGCCTGTCACCAGCCGTTTCAGTCCTTCGTCGGCCACTCCGCCTAGACTGCCAGGATTGCTTGAGGAGGAGACCTACAATGCGCCCCACCCGCTTCCCCAGGTTCGCTGCCGACCTGATCCGGCAGTCTGCCAGTCCGATGATCAAGGACGTTTCGACGTTCGAAGACGAGCGGTTCACCATGGTTCCGTACGGAGTGGTGATCACGTTCATGACTGGCGCCACGGCCTACATTCACGCCGTCGGGGCGTCCGAGTCGAAGGATGATTTCGACCAGCCGGAGCAGATCATCGAAGGGGACACGGCCTTCGAGCCGCTGCCGTTCCCGGACGGACTGGGCGCCGGAGGAAAGATCAAGCTGTCGGATGTAGACGCGTGGCTTGCGGCCGTGCTCACCTCCGGCGGCAGCCGCGAAATCAGCGGCGTTGAAGCTTGGTCCCAGCGGGACGACGCAAAGCCAGGGCGAGCGGGAGTGACGATGCATTTCCACTCTGGGGCCCGGATCTTCGCAGCCGTCGCGCATCTCGTGGGGCCAGGGCAAAGCACGGACCGTCAGCAATGGTATTCACCAGCTCAGGAGGTCTAATGCGATTCGATCCCGGAATGTGCGAGGGGTACTGCCCCGTGTGTGGCGCCGGAGTGGGTGCTGAGCCTGGACAGTCGACCGCACAGCACCAGCGGCAGGGAAGCTTAGAGTTGTGCCCCGGCAGTGGGCAGCCCGCCGTCTGATCGACGCAAGCCCCGTTCGCAAGCCTCAGAGCGGGACTTCTGCGTAGGTTGACCAGGCACACAGAGGCCCCCACCGGCCAAGGTGGGGGCCTCAGTGCGCTTGGGGGCGCGTCGGTGGCCGGAGGAAGATCACTCAGGCAGTTCGATGCCCAAGCTGTCCGCCAGATCTCGGAGGTCTTCAACGGGGATAGCAGGCGCCTTGGCCGCTTGTTCGGCTGCCCAGCGCTCCAAAATTTCGTCCATGATGGCTCTGACCTGCCCTTTCTCCAAGTGTCTTGACACAAGTACCTGACGCCGGTCATCAGCCATTTGCGCAGCCGGGTGGCGAAGCCGTCGGCCGCGTCGGCGCCCTTGTCCATGGGGGCGGTGCGGCGTGCGGGGGCGCTCAGCTCACCGCGTGCGGCCTTCTGCCGTACCTCGGCGATGAGTTCGGCGGGACGGTTGATGCCCGCCTTCACCCCGACGTCGACGGTCGGCTTCCCGGCGAAGCGCTCCTTGTCCCGAACCTCGACGTCGTGCGCGAGGATCACCCCGTCGGCGTCCGCGACCAGCTGCGGGTCGAGCCGCTTGAACCCGGCCGAGCCCTGGGTCTCGACGAACACCTCGACACCGGCGGCCGCTCCGGCCTTCTCCAGCGACTCGGCGGCCATGTAGGTGTGCGCGATGCCGGTGGGGCAGGAGGTGATGGCGACGATACGGAAGGGGGTCGCGGACTCGGGCGCGGCGGCCTCAGGGGCGGGGGCCTCGGGTGCCGGGACGTCGCCGGGTTCCGAGGTGGGCTCCTCGGTGGCCGGCGCGGGCTCGTCCGCCGGTGCCTGGTCTCCGCGGATCAGCGCTGCCGCCCGCGCCGGTTCGGCGGCGGACCGCAGCGCTCCGGTGAAGTCCTCGTCCATCAGGTGGCGCGCGAGGGTCGACAGGATCGACAGATGGTCCGCGTCGCCGCCCGCCGGGGCCGCGATCAGGAAGATCAGGTCGGCCGGGCCGTCCGGCGCACCGAAGTCGATACCGGAGGCGCTGCGCCCGAAGGCCAGCGTCGGCTCGGTGACATGCGCGCTGCGGCAGTGCGGTATCCCGATCCCACCGTCCAGACCGGTCGGCATCTGGGCCTCGCGGGCCGCCACGTCCGCGAGGAAGCCCTCCAGGTCGGTGACGCGTCCGGCCGCGGCCATCCGCTCGGCCAGCGAGCGTGCGGCGGCGTCCTTCGTTTCTGCGGACAGGTCGAGGTCGACCAGTTCCGTGGTGATCAGCTCACTCATCGCGGGCTCCCTTGCGGGCGGTACCGCCGGGGCGGCGGCGGGGACGGAACGGGGGGTGGCAGGGGGCGGCGGGAAGCGTGGCGGTGCGGCGCACGGTCATGCGACCGGCTCCAGGCGGGGCAGGCGTGGTGGCTTTCATAGCACCGGCTCCGTCAGCTCACGGTCGAGCGGCACCTCGTCCGTGGTCAGCACCGCCGCGGGCGCCAGATCCTGCGGCGTCGGCATCAGGCTGCCCGGCAGCTGGACGGCGGCCGCGCCGTGCGCCACCGCGGCGGCCAGCGCGGTCACGCCGCTGCCGCCCGCCGCGAGGAAGCCGGCCAGCGAGGCATCGCCGGCGCCGACGTTGCTGCGGACGGCGGCGACCGGTGCGGTGCCGAAGTGGGTGCCGGTCTCGTCGACCAGCAGCTGGCCGTCCGCCCCCAGCGAGGCCAGTACGGCACGGGCGCCGCACGCCCGCAGCTCCTCGGCGGCCTTGACCGCATCGCCCAGGGTCGCCAGCGGACGGCCCACGGCCTGCGCCAGCTCCTCGGCGTTCGGCTTGACCACGTCCGGGCCCTCGCGCAGCGCCTCGGTCAGCGACGGCCCCGAGGTGTCCAGGGCGATCCGGGCGCCGGCCCGGTGGGCGCGGGCCACCAGCTCGGCGTACCACTCGGGCGTCAGACCGCGCGGCAGGCTGCCGCAGCAGGCGATCCAGGCGACGCCCGCCGAACGCTCGCCGACCTTCCGCAGCAGCGCCTCCGCCTCACCCGCGGTCAGCTCGGGCCCGGGCGCGTTGATCTTCGTGAGCGTGCCGTCGGGTTCGGCGACCGAGATGTTGGAGCGGGTCTGGCCTGCCACCGGCACCCGCGCCACCTCGATGCCCTCGGCGCCCAGCAGCCCGGCCAGCGCCTCGCCCGCGGGGCCGCCCAGCGGCAGTACGGCGAGGGTGCGGTGCCCGGCCGCGGTCAGCGCCCGCGAGACATTGACGCCCTTGCCGCCCGGGTCGATCCGGTCGGCGGTGGCCCGCAGTACGGACCCGCGGTCCAGCGCCGGGATCTCGTACGTACGGTCCAGGCTGGGGTTGGGGGTGACGGTGAGGATCATGCGCGTACCACTTCTGTGCCCGCACGCTCTAGGGCGAGGGCGTCGTCGGGGCTGAGGCCGGTGTCGGTGATGAGCAGGTCCACGTCCGAGAGTTCGCCGAAGCGGGCGAAGTGCTGCTGCCCGAACTTGGCGGAGTCGGCGAGCAGCACGACCCGGCGGGCGGCGCGGATCAGCGCCCGCTTGACGGCGGCCTCGGCGAGGTCGGGGGTGGTCAGACCGCCGTCGAGGGAGAAGCCGTTGGTCGCCAGGAACAGCACATCGGCGTTGATCTCGCGGTAGGCGCGCAGCGCCCAGTCGTCGACCGCGGCCCGGGTACGGTGCCGGATCCGGCCGCCTACGAGGTGGAGCGTGAGGCCGGGGTGGTCGGCCAGCCGCGCGGCGACCGGCAGACCATGGGTGACGACGGTGAGCTCCGCCTCCAGCGGGATCTCGGCGGCGAGCCGGGCTGCGGTGGTACCCGCGTCCAGGATGACGCTGCCGGAGCTGCCTGAGCCACCCGTGCCGCCCGCGCCGCCGGGGAGTTCGGCGAGTGCGGCCCGTGCGATGCGCTGCTTCTCGTCGGCGGCCACCGCGTCCCGCTCGGCGAGGTCCGGCTCGAAGTCCAGCCGGCCGGCCGGGATGGCGCCGCCGTGCACCCTGCGCACCAGTCCGGCCCGGTCCAGCGCCTTCAGATCGCGCCGTACGGTCTCGGCGGTGACCTGGAACTCCTCCGCGAGGGAGAGCACATCGACCCGCCCACCCTCGCGGGCGAGACGCAGGATCTCCTGCTGGCGCTCCGGTGCGTACATCTGCGTCTACGTCCGTTCCATGCCCGAACCTGTGGTTTCACCCCGAGGCTACGCCCACATTCCCGGGAAGTAAACAGATTCGGACCTCGCTCGGACTCAAACAGACATCGAGGGGAGGCACGCCCCAGACCTCCGCGCAGGGCAGAGCAGGACAGGAGAGGGCAGGCCACGGCCCCGGGGACATGGGGACGTGGGGACATACAGGAGCCCCGACGCCAGATATGGCACCGGGGCTCGTCCTACCGGGGTACGGGTGTACAGGTACGGGGCCTCACGCGGCCGCCGGTACCGGGGCCTTATGCGGCCGCGTCGAATCCCGTGTCGCGCGCCATCCGCTTCAGCTCCAGCAGCGCATGCTTCTCGATCTGCCGGATCCGCTCACGGGTCAGGCCGTGCTCCTTGCCGACCTCGGTGAGGGTGCGCTCACGGCCGTCCTCGATGCCGTAGCGCGCCTTGATGATCGAGGCGGTGCGGTGGTCGAGGCGGTCGATCAGGTCCTCCAGCTCCTCACTGCGCAGCAGCGTGAGCACCGACTGCTCGGGAGAGGCGGCGGAGGTGTCCTCCAGCAGGTCGCCGAACTGGGTGTCCCCGTCGTCGTCCACCGACATGTTGAGGCTGACCGGGTCGCGCGCCCAGTCCAGTACGTCGGTGACGCGGGCGGGCGTCGAACCCAGCTCGCCGGCGACCTCCGCGGGCTCCGGGTCGCGGCCGTTCTCACGGTTGAACTCGCGCTGCACCCGGCGGATCCGGCCGAGCTCCTCGACGAGGTGCACGGGCAGCCGGATCGTGCGCGACTGGTCGGCTATGGAGCGGGTGATGGCCTGACGGATCCACCACGTCGCATACGTCGAGAACTTGAAGCCCTTGGCGTAGTCGAACTTCTCCACGGCACGCACCAGACCGGCGTTGCCCTCCTGGATCAGGTCCAGCAGCGGCAGTCCGGCGCGCGGATAACGGCGGGCGACGGCAACCACCAGCCGAAGGTTGGAGCGGATGAAGACGTCCTTGGCCCTGGCGCTCTCTTCGGCCAGCGCCTCGAGCTCCTCGCGGCTGGCACCTGCGGCATTGCCGTCGGTCACCTCGCCGTCCAGGATCTGCTGGGCGTAGACACCCGCCTCGATGGTCTGGGACAGCTCGACCTCCCTGGCGGCGTCGAGCAGAGGCGTACGCGCGATCTCGTCGAGGTACATGCCGACCAGGTCGCGGTCGGCGATCTCCCCGCCTACGGCGCGAACACTGTGGGCCCCGTCAGAATCGCTGCTGCTTTCCTGGCGGCGGGCGACGGCACGGGTTGCCATGCGTGTGCTCCCTTTGCGATGGGTCGTTCGCGGGACGATGGGGCGGGCCGGTTGGTGCTCCTCCGGCTGCGATGCTCGCCGTGTGGCCCGTCCGAAGGAAACAACGGCTGGAATCCGGACAGAATTCCCACACGGCACCTCAATTTTTCTGATCATGCAGTACCCTGCATGGCCAGCTAGGGGGGCGCATGCCGGTAGAACACGGGGAAGTGCAGGTCAGGGCGGGCTCCGAGGGGGACCTCCAGGCCCTTACGGATCTTTACAATCACTACATCCGTGAGACGTCCCTCACCTTCGACACGGAGCCCTTCACCGCCGAGCAACGCCGCCCGTGGCTGCTTTCCCACCCCCAAGACGGCCCGCACCGTCTTCTGGTTGCCCAGGAGGCGCCGAAGCGGTCGGAAGGCCCCCACAACGGATCCGGTGCCCTGCTCGGATACGCGACCAGCAGCGCCTTCCGCCCCAAGGCGGCGTACGCCCCGTCCGTCGAGGTCACCGTCTACTGCGCCCCGCACGCCGCAGGCCGGGGCGTGGGCACCCTGCTCTACGAGGCCCTGTTCGAGGCGCTCGCCGCCGAGGACGTCCATCGCGCCTACGCCGGAATCACCCAGCCCAACGAGGCCTCCACCCGTCTCCACACCCGCTTCGGCTTCCGGCACATCGGGACGTTCACGGAGGTGGGCCGCAAGTTCGGCCGCTACTGGGACGTGGCCTGGTACCAGAAGGACCTGCGGGGCCGCGGCGCCCCGGCGCCCGAGGGGCCGGCCGGGCCCACCTCCCGCGCCCGCTGATCCAGTTGACGCCGACGGCCCCCGGGTGTCGCCTGGACAGGAAGGCAACCGAGAGGAGCCGCCATGGACCAGCACGCTCAGCGGCACGGCGCCAGGGCCGCCCGCTCCCACGGCACCGTCGAGGTCGAGCACGGTGCGACGGCCAGGGCCGGCACCCCGTCATCACCGCAGCCCTCGCGCCTGGCGGCGATGGCCGGCCGTATCCCGGCGACCGTCTCGGTGCCGGTCATCACGGCGCTCGCCTTCGGCTGCTTCACGATCTTCCGTACCCACACCGCCGGCATCAAGGGCGGCCCCGCCATGCTGTACGGGCTGGCCGGGGCCGTGGTCACCGGCGTTCTGGGCCTGATCATCGTGCACTTCCAGTCGAGCATGCTCACCGAGACCCGGGCGATCGCCTACGGTGCGCTCTTCGGCTGCGCGGTGGGCTGGAACTACAGCCTCGGCGGGGAGTCGATCCTCAAGTCGGTCGGCTTCGGTCTCGGGCTGGGCGCCGCCATGTTCGTCGCCTCACTCTACGTCTTCCGCACCCATCGCGTCCGTGAGGCGCACGGCCTGCACCGGCCGTACAAGCACCACCTCACCCGCCGGGGCCGGCGCCTGGCCGCAGCCACCCCCCGAGCCCTCGGCAGTTGACCTCAACCGCAATTGAGGTCCTAGCGTCCCCGGCATGAGTGTCTTTACGCAGAAGGAACGCGACTACCTCGCCGGACAGCAGCTGGCCCGTCTGGCCACCACCGGACCGGACGGCGGTCCGCAGGTACGCCCGGTCGGCTTCGTGCTGAACGAGGACGACACCTTCGACATCGGCGGGCCCACGCTCAGCCGCAGCCAGAAATACCGCAACGCCCAGGCCCGCCCCCAAGTCTCCCTGCTCATCGACGACATGGCACCGGACGACGACCCCGTCGCGCCCGGCTGGGGCCGCGGTGTGGAGATCCGCGGCCACGCCGAACTGCTGACCCTCGACGCGCCTCCGATGGCCCCCGAGTTCTTCAGCAACGAAGTGATCCGCATCCATCCGCACCGGATCATCAGCTGGCACCTCGAACCGGACGGCGCCCGCTCCCGCAACGTCAACTGACCGGCTCCCCCGGCTCCCCCGCCGCGCCGTCCACGATCCGCGTCGCCTCGTCCAGCCTCCGCCGGACGGTGCGCAGCGGCCGGCCCGGCAGCCAGCTCTCCACAACCAGGCAGGGCGAGTCGCTGTACGTGCGCACCACCTCCGTCAGTTCCGCGCGGAAGAGATGGAACGGCTCCGGCGGCCCGACCGCCGCCGCGTAGCGCGCCACCATTCCGGGGTCGGTCACCGCGACGGCCCGCCCGGACACCCGGACGTCGCCCCCGTCCATGCCGGTGCCCGGCCCCGGATTCGCATGCAACGAGAACCGCGGGTCGCGCCGCAGATCGAGCACCTTGCGCGAGCCCACCATCATGCCCAGCCACAGCTCGCCGTGGCTGAACTCCGCCTCCAGGCCGCTGAGCCGTGGTGCACCGTCCTTGCGGAGCGTGGCCAGCACATGGTGCCGGTACCCCGCGAACCGCTGCCGCACCCGTGCGGCGAACGCGGGCGCCGTCTCCTCGACCGCCACCCAGCCGACCGCGCTGCTCGCACGGCCGCCTGCACGGCCCCCGCCACCTGCAATCCCTGAGTCATCACTCGTCATGCCGGCCACTCTCCCTCCGATACCCGACACCTTCTGTCGGGTATCGGCGCCGCCGTGCCCGGCTGTCCCCCGGAAGTGAAGAGGCCCCGCGCCACGCCGAGTTGGCGCACGCCCTCGGCATCACCCGTATTGCACCGACCGCTTCGCCAGCCCCATCCAGAAGCCGTCGATCACGCTGCGCCCGCTGTCCAGCTGCCCCTGGGCGTCCGCCGCCCCCAGGGTCACGAACAGTGGCGCGAAGTGTTCGGTGCGCGGATGCGCCAGCCGCCCGGCCGGCGCCTTGTGCTCGAAGTCGAAGAGGGCGTCGAGGTCCTGCGCCTCCAGCGCCCGCCGGCCCCAGTCGTCGAACTCCGCCGACCAGCCGGGCGTCTCACCGTCGCGCTGCCGCAGCGCCGCCAGGTTGTGGGTGAAGAAGCCACTCCCGATGATCAGTACGCCCTCGTCGCGCAGCGGTGCCAGCCTGCGGCCGAACTCGAAGAGCCGGCGCGGGTCGAGGGTCGGCAGCGAGACCTGGAGCACCGGGACGCCGGCGTCCGGATACATCTCGACGAGCGGGACGTAGGCGCCGTGATCGAGCCCCCGCTCAGGGAGGTCCACCACGGGCGTGCCCGTCGCGCGCAGCGTCTTGCGTATCCGCTCGGCCAGCCCCGGCGCACCGGGGGCGGGGTAGCGCACCTGGTAGTAGTGCGCCGGGAATCCCCAGAAGTCGTGGACGAGGGGCACCGTCTCGGTGGCGCCGAGCGCGAGCGGGGCCTCTTCCCAGTGCGCGGAGACGATCAGCACCGCCTCCGGACGCGGCAGCCGCGCGGACCAGGCAGCCAGTTCGCCCGGCCAGGACGGGTCGTCGGCGAGCGGCGGTGCACCATGACTGAGAAAGAGAGCCGGCATAGGGGACATTGCAACTCCACGGCGTCACACTGGGCGGTAGTCGGTCCACCAAAAACATTCAGCCACCGCACAGCGCAGTACTTGAATGTTCAAGCGTTACTTCTCAGTCTAACCCGATGTTGTTAAAACTTAAATAACTCTCCTAGCGGTGAGAGAGTGGTTGGTATGAGCACCGAACCCGCAGCCGAGCCGCGCTGGCTCACCGACGAGGAGCAGTACGCCTGGCAGTGTTACCTCCACGCGACCACGCTCCTGGAGGATCACCTCGATCGTCAGCTGCAACGCGACGCCGGGATGCCGCATGTCTATTACGGCCTGCTCGTCCAGCTGTCCCAGGCACCGCGGCGCCGGATGCGCATGACCGAGCTGGCTCAGAACGCCAAGATCACCCGCTCCCGGCTCTCCCACGCGATCGCCCGCCTGGAGAAGAACGGCTGGGTGCGCCGGGAGAACTGCCCCTCCGACAAGCGGGGCCAGAACGCCCACCTCACGGACGAGGGGATGCGGGTGCTGGAGAAGGCTGCCCCCGGCCATGTCGCCGCGGTCCGCGCCGCGATCTTCGACCGCCTCTCCCCCGAGCAGGTCCGTCAACTCGCCGAAATCTGCCGAGTGATGACCGAAGGGCTGCAACCGCACGGCGCCGACCTCCCCTGGCTCCGCTGACGAACCGGCGGAACCGGGAGAGGCCGGCACCTGGCCGGGCGAGCGGCCCGGAGGGGCCGGTGCACGTATGAATGCGGTAGGAGTCCGGTAAGAGTCCGGCCGCCCCGGAGCGCGGGCCGGGGCGGCCGGAAGGTGACGGAGGGACTCCGAGGCGAGGAGGGGGCCGGAAGGCGGCGCCGGGACCGGAAGGCGATGACGGAGCCGGACGGTGGTGAGCGTCCGGCCCCTGGCGGCTCAGCCCGTCCGCCCCTGGCAGCTCAAGCCGCCCGACTCCGGCGGCTCAGTGCGCCATCACCGGCACCGGCACCTCGTCCTCCGCCCGGGCCGCGTCCGCGCCGTCCTCCGAGGAGGCCACCGGCGAACCGCCGCCCGGACGTCCGGTGTTGATGAAGGTGAAGGCGATCGCGCCGGCCAGCAGCAGGATGCCGACCGCCCACCAGATGGCGGTGGTGTAGCCGTGCACCATCGACTGGAGCTTGAGCACGCTCACCGAGCGCGCGCCGGCCGCGTGCGAGGTCGCGTACGCGGTGGTGGCGCTGGCCGCGATGGTGTTCAGCAGGGCCGTACCGATCGCGCCGCCCACCTGCTGCGAGGTGTTGACCATCGCCGAGGCGACACCGGCGTCGCGCGGCTGGACACCGTGCGTGGCCAGCGACATGGCCGGCATGAACGCCGTACCCATCCCGAGTCCCATCAGCAGGAAGCCGGGCAGGATCAGCGTCGCGTAGGACGTGTCCAGGTCGATCCGGGTCAGCACCAGCATGCCGGTCGCGGCGACCACGAAGCCGGGGGCCATCAGCAGCCGCGGCCGGACGCGGGTCATCAGCCGGGCACCGATCTGCGTCGAGCCGGTGATCATGCCGACGATCATCGGCAGGAAGGCCAGACCGGTCGTTACCGGTGTGTAGCCCTTCACGATCTGGAGGTAGTAGGTCAGGAAGAGGAACAGGCCGAACATGCCGATCACGGCGAGGCCCAGCGAGGCATAGACACCGGCGCGGTTCCGCTCGGCGACCACCCGCAGCGGCAGCAGCGGGGCCTTCACCTTGGACTCGACCAGCACGAACGCCAGCAGCAGTACGGCCGCCGCGACGAACAGACCGAGCGTCGGGCCGGCCAGCCAGCCGTCGGACTCGGCGCGGGTGAACCCGTAGACCAGCGAGACCAGGCCGAGCGTCGCCAGGATGACGCCGGGGATGTCCAGCCTGGACGGGTTACGGCTCTCCGAGGGCTCGCGGATGACCAGCAGGGCGCCGGCGGCGGCGACCACGGCGAACGGGATGTTGACGAAGAAGGTCCAGCGCCAGTTCATGTACTCGGTGAGTACGCCGCCCAGGATCAAGCCAACGGCGCCACCGCCACCCGCGATCGCACCGAAGATGCCGAACGCCTTGGCGCGCTCCTTGGCCTCGGTGAACGTCACCGCCAGCAGAGACAGCGCGGAGGGCGCCAGCAGCGCACCGAAGACACCCTGGAGACCGCGGGCCCCCAGCAGGATCCCCTCGTTGGCCGCGGCCCCGCCGAGTGCGGAGGCGACCGCGAAGCCGACCAGTCCGACGATGAAGGTCCGCTTGCGTCCCCACAGGTCGGCGATCCGGCCACCGAAGAGCAACAGGCCACCGAAGGCCAGTGCGTAGGCGGTGATCACCCACTGCCGGTTGGCGTCGGTGATCCCCAGATCCTGCTGGGCGGAGGGCAGCGCGATGTTCACGATGGTCGCGTCGAGGACGACCATCAGCTGGGCGAGGGCGATGAATATCAGCGCTTTCCAGCGCCGGGGATCGACGTATGGGGCGGTTTCAGGCATGGGGGTATCCACCTAGGGATGCGAAGACGAGCGAAGGACGGGACGTGTGAACGGGACGCGTAATCGGAACGGGTAAACGGGTCGCGTGAACGGGACGTGTGAGGCGGGCGGAAGCCCATTGGGCGGTGCAGTGGGGCGGCGTGCTGCGCGTGTGGGTGCACCACCCCGGAAGTCGGCTACGAGCGGCGCCTCAGGTCGTCCAAGGAGGCTGCGGAACCGGGCAGTTCGGAGCGGGCGGGCGCCTGCAAACCGTCCAGGAACAGTTGCAGATGCCGGTGCACGAACCGGCCGAAGTCCATACACCCTCCCCCGGACTTCGCCCGGGAGGACCCCCAGTCCGGCAGCGGCCGGGTGAGCTGGGTGAGCGCGACCATCAGATCACCGACGGCGATGTCGGTGCGCAGCTGGCCACTGTCGCGCGCGGCACCCATGACGGCCTCGACGGCCACCTCCAGGCGTTCGCGCGCCGCGAGCAGATCGGGGTGGTCACGGTCGATACCGTCGGAGAGCAGCGGGCACAGGGCCCCGATCCGTTCCTCCACGGCGTCGTGGACGAAGCGCCTCAGCGCCTGGAAAGCATCGGGCTCCTCGGCAAGAGCGCTCTCCGCACGTTCCGCGGTACGGGACATGACGGAGAGCGTGACGTGATGGATCAACTCCGGGCGATCCGCGAAGTGACGATAGAGCGTCGCATTGCCGACCCCCGCACGTCGAGCGATTTCATCGAGCGGGACCTCGGCCCCGAACTCGACCACCGTCTCGCGGGCGGCCGCGATGATCCGCTCGCGGTTGCGCAGGGCATCGGCCCGCAGACGGTGCGGCTGCCCCGGCTTCCCGGACTTCGCACGGCCGGCGACGGCACTCACTCGACTCACTCCCCTCGACTACATGGCCTGGACGGACGGTCCCTCCGACGAACCGGGGACCCACTCCCCGTTTCATCCGGACACCCAGCTAAACGGGGAAACCCTCCCCGGATATTTCCCGCCCCCGCTGTGACCTGCACCACAGCCCGGGTGGCCGGATGACTCCAGTCGATGTAACCCCGCGCGCGAGGCGGCATCCGGCGTCCCAAGGTGAGCGATATGAGGCTCAAGGTATCCGCGGCACTGGCCGCAGGCGCGGCCACCGCGGCCGCGGCCATAGGGCTGGGTTCACCCCCCAGCGCGGTGGCCATACCGCCGGGGCCGGGCGCCCCGCCCAGCGGCCCGTGCGCACTGCACGGCATCACCAACGACGTCGCCGAATCCGCCGACACCCCCGCCGGCTTCGCCCGCTCCTCCGGCGTCGTACGGGCCCTGACCCTGTTCGTCGACTTCCCGGACGCCCCGGCCACGGTGCCGCCGGGCGTCCGCTTCGCCGAGTTCTTCCCGGCCGCGACGGACTACTTCCGGATCAGCTCGTACGGCAGGCTGAGCTATCTGCCCATACCGCTGCTCCGGTGGATCCGCATGTCCCGGCCGCTCGCGGCGTACGGCATCCAGCGCGGCGCCAACTTCGACCCCGCCTCGGGCAGCGGCTATCACGCCCTCTCTCAGGAGCTCGTACGAGCCGTCGACCCGATCGTCGACTTCCGCGCTTACGACGTCATCAACGTCATCGCCGCGCCCAACGCCGGCCCGCCCGCGACGCGTACGGTCCTCTCGGTCACCTTCAGCGGTGGTGACATGGGGCTGAAGACCGCCGACGGGGTGCCGTTCCGGAATGCGTCCTTCATCTGGAGCCGGCAAACCGGGCTGAGCGCGTTCCGCGTCCTCAACCACGAGAACGCCCACAGCTTCGGCCTGCCCGACCTCTACTACACCGACGACCGTCACGCCCCGCCCCCCGTGGGCCACTGGGACCCGATGGACGAGGACTGGGGACCGAACAACGACTTCGTCGGCTGGCACAAGTGGAAGCTCGGCTGGCTCTCCGCCGAGCAGGTGCACTGCGCGCCGCGCAGCGGTACACCCGGCGAACACACCCTCACGCCGGTCTCGACCCCCGGCGGCACCAAGATCGTCGTCATTCCGACCTCGCCGCACACCGCGCTGGTCGCCGAGGCCCGCGCCCGCGGACTGCTCGACCCCGCGGTCTGCCGGCCCGGCATCCTGATCTACCGCGTCGCCACCGACGTCCCCTCCGGCCGCGGCCCGCTCCGCATCGTGGACGCCACCCCGCGCAGCGGCGGCTGCTACCGGGCCAGCAAGTACGTCGACCCGGAACTGACCGACGCCACCTTCCGCCCCGGCGAGTCCTACACCGACGACGCCAGCGGCGCCTCGGTCTCCGTCCTGACGGAAAACCCGGACGGCACATACCGCGTACGCGTCACCCCGACCCGATCCTGACCCCGCCGAACGATCCGCTACCTATCGAGCCCCACAGGCACAGGCACACCACGGTCCCTACCCCCGGCCCCCTCATTCCCCCTGCTCGCCCTCCTCCCGCCAGTGCCGCCGCCCGATGCTGATCAGCCGCAGCTGCCGGCGCGCCACCCGCACCACCTGCTCGGCCGCGCCCGGCGCCCCGTCCTCCTCGGCGTCGAGCAGCGCCGCGGCCGTCGTCACCAGCCGGTCCACATAGAGCTCCGCCAGCATCCGTACGTCGTCATCGCCCCACCCCTCCGACACCGGCTGGGACTTGAGCGCCGCCGCGACCTCTTCCGCGAACCGGTCCAGCTCGCCCGAGATGGCCTGCCGTACGGCCCGTACGCCGCCGTGCCGCTCCCGCGCGACGAACCGGATGTGCAGCGGATGCAGCCGCACATGCTGCTCCACGACCGCGACCGTACGGTCGATCCGCTCCTCGGCCGCATCCTGCTCGGCAAGGATCGCCCGCACCATCACATGCAGACTCCCCAGCGCCTCCTCGACCAGCGCGACGCCCAGCTCGCCCATGTCGCGGAAGTGCCGGTAGAACGCGGTCGGGGCGATCCCCACCACCCGCGTCACCTCCCGCAAACCCAGGCTGCTCAGGCTCTGCTCCTCCAGCAGGCCGAGCGCGGCGTCGAGCAGCGCCTGACGGGTCTTCTGCTTCTGGGCCTGACGGACTCCAAGGGTGTGACTCATGTCTCCCAGTAAACAACCGTTCTCCGAACTTCTCCACCCGTGGGGAGTCGTATGCTGGAGTCAGTGAGTGAACAACTGTCCTCCGAGTTGGAAAGGCAGATCATGCTCTTCCTCGTCGCAGCCCTCCTCCTGATGGGGATCGCGTTGGGCACCGCGGCACACCTCCCCGTCCCCGTCACTCTCATCGCCGCGGCCGTCATCGCCGGCTGGCTGCTCGTCTTCTTCCTTCGCGAACGCCGCCACGACTCCGAGGTGACCTCCCGATGACCGCGCTCAGCGAAGCCGCAGCCAAGTCCGCGCACCGGCCCGCCTCCCGTTCGCGCTCCCAGGCCGACGGCATGGCCGTGGCCTCCTTCGTCCTCGGACTGCTCGGCACCCTGGTGCTCAACATCGTCCTCGGCCCCTGTGCCCTGATCCTGGCCGGCCTGGCCCTGGCCCGCGGCACCACCCGTCGCGGCCGCGCCCTCCTCGGCCTCGCCCTCGGCGCCGTCGACCTCCTCCTGCTCGCCGCCCTCGTCACCACGGACGGCACCGTCAGCTGGCACATCGGCGGCTGACCCCCAACCAACAGCCCCAGGCACGGCACAACCCCTACAGAAGCGAACCCCGACGAACACATCCGCTACGCTGTCAGGGGCCATCCAGGCCCTTGCCTCCGTAGCTCAGGGGATAGAGCACCGCTCTCCTAAAGCGGGTGTCGCAGGTTCGAATCCTGCCGGGGGCACCAGCGTGAAGGCCCCGGACCGATCTGGTCCGGGGCCTTTGGCATTTTCGCCTTCGGAGGCTGAGGGCGTGGCCCCACAGGAACGTGGGTGCCGCGGCAGTTTTCGCGTCGGTCCGGACGAAGCCCCCAACCGGGCGGGCTATCAGGGCAGTCCGGCATGGCACCGTGCCGGGGGTGTGGTGTGCGCGAAGACTGGGGGCCTCGCGGGAGGCAGGAGAGGTTGTGGACGAGCTCAGCCGTCGGGGAGGGCGGGAGGGTGTGTCTGTCGGGGCCGGCGGTGCGGGCGGTCATGGTGTTCCCGCGCAGTCGGGGGTCATTGGTATCGCGCTTGCCGCCGTGCTGACGGCCGCGCTCGCGAATGGCTCCTGGGAGTGGTTCGCCACGTACATCGGGGTGACGCTTCTCGCGGTGATCTTCTCCTTCTACCGTCTGCCGCCGCCGATGCCCGGCCCGCGCTCCGCGTACGTGCTGAATCTGGTGGCGTATGCGCTGGTCGTGGGCCTGTGTGTCGCGATCGCGCTGGCCCCGGTGTTGCAGCGCTCGGCGTGGCTGTTTCCGATGCCGGGGGCCCGCAGCGCGTGTCGGGAGCTGGGCGCCTACGAGAGGCTGCGCGTGACGGCCTCGCTGGCGAATCTTGCCGGTCGCGACGGTGATGCCCTGGCGCATGCGCGGGAGGTGCAGAGCCATGTCGCTGTTGCCGACTGCCTGGCGAACACGACGACGCGGTGGCTGCCGGTGTACGGGGCCGGGGCGGCCGTACTGGTGGGGCTGGGCTCTTGGTTCTTCGAACGCGGGCGGAGGCGGGGGCGGGCACGGTCATAGGTTGCGGAGTGGTGCGAGCCGGGCGAACTCTTAAGCGGGTGGGGGAGGTTCGGGGCGGGGATGCAAAGCGGCGAGAAGCCAGGTCGGAGAGGGTCCGACCTGGCTTCCTGCCGTACCGGCGGCGGGGCCGTCAGCTCTCCGGGTGGTGGACGGAGTAGACCGTGTAGGCGTGCGGGTCCGGCTTGGCGAGTTGGGCGGCGCGGTCGCGGTAGTACTGGACGTCGGGGTCGCCCATGGTCGCCTTGATGTCGGCCTTGCTGCGCCACTGGGCGTAGTAGACGAGGCGCTTGCCGTCGGTGCTGGTGAGGATGTTGACCGAGATGCAGCCGGGGCGGTGCCGGATGAAGCGCTCGGCGCCCTCGCTCATCACCTCGGCGAGTTCTTTCTGCTGGTCGGGCTCCACTTCGAAGACGTTGATCATGGCGTAGGTGCCGTCGTCGGTGCGGATGACGGTTTCATTGCTCATGGGTTCTGTTCCTTTCCGGTGCATGGATTGCGGGGCAGGGATTGCGGGGCAGGGTGGGGCATCGCAGGGCGGGGCTCGCTCAGTGGAGTGCGGAGCCCGCCATGCGCGTTGTGGACCGCGCGGGCGGGGCTGCCGCCCATGCGCGCGCCACCTCGACGGCCTGGGCGGGGTTGAGGCGGGGGTCGCAGTGGGACGGGGGGACGCGGGAGGCGGAGGGAGTGGTGGGAGTGGAGGGAGTGGAGGGGTATTCGGGGGTGGCTTCTAGTTCTGCGGGGTCCTGCCAGACGCACTCGGCCACGTCGTACGGAGTGGTTTCGAGGTGGAGGCCGGCGGGGGTTCCGCCCGCTTCGGTGACGGCCCTCAGGAAGGCCCGGACCTCGGCGACGAGCGAGCGCACCGTCCGGACCTTCGCCCCGGTCGGCGACTTGACGGTGTTGCCGTGCATCGGGTCGCACAGCCACACGACGGGGTGGCCCGCGCGGTGCACGGCGGAGACCAGGGGCGGGAGTGCGGTGCCGGCGGTGCGGGCGCCCATGCGGGCGATGAGCGTGAGCCGGCCTGGTTCGCGTTCCGGGTCGAGCCGGGAGCACAGGGCGAGCAGGTCCTCCGGCCGCGTCGTCGGCCCGACCTTGCAGGCGACCGGGTTGTCCACCTGCGCCAGCATCATGACGTGCGGGCCGTCCGGCTGACGGGTCCGCTCGCCGATCCAGGGCAGATGGGTGGAGGCCAGCAGGGTGTGGCCGGCCGGGGTGCGGCGCAACAGCGGGAGCTCGTAATCGAAGACGAGCGCCTCGTGGCTGGTCCATACCGGCGCGGCGGTGGGCGGCGTCCAGGCGCTGGTGCGCTGCCGTAGGTACGTCACGGCGCGGAAGGCGGCCTGGTAGCAGTCCAGCATCCGTTTCGGGTCGGCCTGGCGGGCCAGTGGGGTGGGCTCGGGGTCGTTGACCAGGTGGCCGCGGTAGACGGGCAGCGTCAGGCCGCCGACGGTTTCGGTCGTGGCGCTGCGCGGTTTGGCGAACTGGCCGGCGATCCGTCCGATGCGTACCACCGGCTTGCCCGTGCCGGCCTCCATCACTCCGGCGAGGGCGTCGAGCAGTCCGGCCTTGCGCATGACCGCCGACGGTTCGCACTCGGCCGGGTCCTCGGCGCAGTCGCCCGCCTGGATCACCTGGTAGTGCCCTGCCGCGGCCTCGGCGAGGAAGGTCCGCAGCAGCCGGACCTCCTCCCATTCGACCAGGCCGGGCAGCCCGGCCAGTTCGGCGCCGATGGCGGCGGCCTCGACGGGGTCGTTCCAGTCGGGCTGCTGTGCGGCCGAGCCGATGGCCCGGGCCAAGCGCTCGTCGAGTTCCACGAAAGGCCCTTCGGCTTGCCGGACTTCTGGGTGGTGCGGTGTGCCGGTGCGCCGGGTGGCTGCGTGCACTGACCTGTGCGCGTCCTGGGGTTGTTGTGTCCTCGATCGCTCCATCAGGCCGGTGACTCCCCGGGCGGCAGACGACGGGCCAGGGTCAGGCCGTCCGCGATCGGCAGCATGACCAGCTCGACGCGTTCGTCCCGACGGGCGTGCTCGTTGAACTCGCGGATGGCGGCGGCCTTTTCACCGGGCTGTTCGGCGATCACTTCGCCGCTGAAGAGGGTGTTGTCGGCGAGGAGCAGCGCGCCGGGGCGCAGCCGCGGCACCAGTTCCTCCCAGTAGCCGATGTAGCCGGGCTTGTCGGCGTCGATGAACGCCAGGTCCAGGTGCGGCTCGGCGGGCAGCGCGCGGAGGGTGTCCAGTGCGCGGCCGATCCGTAGCTCGATGCGGTCGCTCACCCCGTCGCGGGCCCAGAAGTCGCGGGCGAGAGCGGTCCATTCGGCGGAGACATCGCAGGTGATCAGCGAGCCGTCGGCGGGCAGGCCACGGGCCATGCAGAGCGAGGAGTAACCGGTGAAGGTCCCAACCTCGACGATGCGGCGGGCGCCCAGGAGACGTACCAGGAAGGTCAGCAGGGCACCCTCTTCGGGCGCGACGACCATATGCGCCTGGTCGGGGATCGCCGCGGTCGTGCGCTCGATCACCTCGGCCAGCAGCGGATCGGGGGTCATCCTGCCCTGGTCGAGCAGATAGCCGTGCAGCTCGGGGGTGAGCGGCAGATTCCTGGGGGTCAGCGTGTCGTTCCGCAGCATGGGTTCTCCCGTTGTGTGGTGGGACTGGTGCGCGGGTGTCGGCGGGGCGCGGGGCTTACGCGGGTGCGTCCTGGCCGGTGCGCCGCCACGCGGCGTAGGCGAGGCGTACGGCTTCGGTGTCCATGGGGACGCGGTTGAGGAAGGTCCGCAGATCGCCGGCGCAGTGCAGCTCGAAGCGGCGTCGCCGGGACGGCTGCGCGTGGTCCCTGACGAAGTACAGGACGGTCGAGCCCTGGGGACCGCCCTCGTGCGGGTTGTGTCCGCCCCCCTCCCACAGCAGACCGGCCTCGGAGCGCCATGCGGTGACGAGGTTTCCCAGCAGCGGCGGGCTCGGCCGCCGGACCACGAACGCCGTATGGTCCTCAAAGCCCTGTGCCGCTTCCCACTCCGCTATCCGCTGGTCGAACCCGCCGCTGTCGCGGGGGAAGAGGAACACCTCGACCGCCGGTCGGCGTCGTCCGTCCGGTAAGCCCAGGCGGAGCCGCGTGAGGTGGACGTCGCAGGCGGCCGGGTCGAGTCCGTGGCGTTCGCTCAGCCGGCGGCGGACCACCGTGCTCGGGACGGTGGGGAGCGGTGCCAGGCCACGCGCCTCCAGGTGGCGCAGCCCCGCGGCAAGGGTCAGCGGGAACAGCAGGACCGCGCAGTGGTCGAAGACGCAGTTCCGCTCGGTCAGCGCCGTGGCGTCGCCGTCCGCCACGGCCGGTTCGAGAAGCGACGACGCCGAGGCCGTGGAAGCGAGCCGGGCGTCGCGGATCGTGTCGTCGAGCCGCCGCAGGTCGGTGCCCGAGAATGCGCTGCCCACAGACAATTCGTTGTCGGCGGTGGATAATTCGCCGGCGGATCGCACTCTTCCATTTGTGGTGTGAGAAGCGCGGACTACGGACATCGGTACCTCCTGCTTCGGGGCCGTCGGAATTCTGTGGTGAATCTCGAACGCCCGGCAAGTCCCGATGTGCCCGGAGGCGGTCGAATAGCGGCTCCGAGTCGGACGGATCTCGGTCGTCATGGTGGCTGACCAGGCAGAACGTGGCACCTTCGGTCATTCCGATGACATCCATCGGTGGCGCCGAACACTCATATCGGAGCCTTTGGCGGCGCTCTCTTCAACCGGAGGTCAGGTCGTCACTATTGAGATTCCTTATTGAATCGGCGGCGTGGCGTACCCGCTTCGGGACATCGACTGTGCAGTGGTGGCACCGCGCCCCTGTCCGTGTGGGCAGCATCCATCGGTGCGGGCGAACGGCTCCGGTGAAATCAATCAACAGCGGCTGCCTGCGCCTATATTCGGGACCGCTTCGATCCGCCGTGGTCCCGGATAGCGAGGCGTTATCGTGCCGGACCCCGGTAATCCGGTTCAGGAGTTCTTATCGGTCTTCCTCTGGACGTTCCTTCGTATTGCCGCACAGAATCCGTACGGCATGGCAGCAACTATTGGTTCTGCCCGGAACGGAGGATTCTTCGTGAACGCGCTCCACGCACAATCGGCGACGGTTTCTTTGACGTTCACCGAAACTCTTGAGCGTGCCGCGGCCCGCCGTACGGGCACCGCCGTGTGGGACGGCATCCACCGGCGGACCTGGCGCGACTGCCTGCTCCAGGCCGAACGGACCGCCGGCGCGCTGCACCGGCGAGGGCTGCGGCCCGGTGATGTGCTGGCCGTCCAGCTGCCCAACTCCTGGGAGCTGGTGGTGCTGCACGCCGCCACCGCCCGGCTCGGTGTGCTGCTGCTGCCGCTGCACTCCGCATACGGTGCCCGCGAGGTGCAGTCGCTGGTCGAACAGGCCGGGGCCGCCGCGCTGGTGGCGCAGGGGTCCTCCCGTGGCCGCGACCGCGTCGGAGAGATCCGCGCCCTGCGCGAACGCTGCCCTTCCCTGCGGCACGTATGGATCGTCGACGGCGGGGATGCGGGTGCGGGTGCGGCTGCCGGGGCGTCACACCGGGCGGGCGCCACGCCGCTGCGGGCCTGGTCGGAGTTGCTGGACGAGGCGCCTGGCCCGCTCCCTGAGCTGCCGGATCCGCCGCGGGACCCGGACGCGCCCCTGGTGCTGCTCGCCTCCTCCGGGACGACCTCCCAGCGGCCGAAACTCTGTGTGCACCGCCATGGTGGCCTGCTCGGCAACGCCGCCGCGGTCGCCGCGGACGGCGGTCTGGGCCCCACCGACACGATCGTCTCCGCGAGCCCGCTCAGCCATGCCTTCGGTCTGCTCTCGGTCCATCTGGCCCTGGTCGCCGGCGGCGGTGTCGGACTGTTCGGCGGGTGGGACCCACGGCGGTTCCTCGACGCCCTGCGCGACGCCTCGGCCACCACGGCGTTCCTCGTTCCGGCCCAACTGCGCGACGTACTGGCGGTGTTGGCCAAGGAGGGCCCGGCGGGCGGCCGGCCGCCCCTCGCGCTGCGGGAGGTCCGCACCGGCGGCGCGCCCGTCCCCCGCGAGCTGGCCGAGGACGTACGGCGGCTGCTGGGCGCGCGGCTCATCGTGCAATGGGGGATGACGGAGATCGGCGCAGGGACGTTCACCCGCCCCGGCGACCCGCCCGAGGCCGCATGCACCATCGGGCGGCCGGTGTCCGGCGGGGAGGTCAGGGTGGTGGACGGCGAGGGTGACCGCACCGGGCCGGGTGTGACCGGAGAGCTCCAGTACCGCAGCCCCTATATGTTCCGCGGCTACCTGCGCGCGCCGGAGCTGACCCGGGCCGCGCTCACCGCCGACGGCTGGCTGCGCACCGGCGACCTGGCCGCGCTCGACCCGGACGGTTCGGTGAGCTACCGGGGCCGCTCCGACGAGCTGATCAACCGCGGCGGGCTGAAGTTCAGCGCCCTGGAGGTGGAGGAACTCCTCAACGATCTGCCGCAGTTGCTCCAGCACGCCGTCATAGGGCGGCCCGATCCGCGCCTGGGTCAGCGCTCGTGTCTGCTGGCCTCGCTCCGTGCCGGCGCCGGTCTGACGCTGGACGAGGTGACCGGTCACCTCTCCCGCAAGGGGCTCGCCACGTACAAGCTGCCCGAACAGCTGGTGATCCTGGACCGGTTGCCGACCACGGTCACCGGCAAGATCGCCCGCGCCCGGCTGACGACGATCCCGCTGCCGTCCGTGCCCCTGCCGCGGCCGTCGGCGCCCGCGGCACGGCCCGTTCCCGCACCCCACGAGGCGGACCGGTGACCGGTGAACTGCTCCCGTCAGCCGCCGAGTTGCGCACGGAGCACCGTCTGGAAGCCGATCAGGTTCGGGTTCGCGGAATTGCGGTCCAGCCAGGTCATGGTCACCGTCGTGTGCAGATCCGTGTCGCCGGCCTTCACCACGGCCACCTCGCCGCGGTTCGCCTGCTCGCGCACCGCTGTCAACGGCAGCAGCGCGCAGCCCATCCCGGCCGCGACGCATGCGCCGAGGGTGCCGATGCTGGAGACCTCCGCGACCGGCTCCTTCGCGGCCACGGCCCCGAAGGCGCTGTCGAACATCTCCCGGAAGCCGCACCCCCGCTCGGTGGCCAGGAAGGGCTCCCTCGCGAGCTCCTCCAGACCGGCCTCACCGCGCTCGGCCAGGTGGTGCCCCGGCGGCACGATGACCGCCAGCGGCTCCTCGGCCAGCGTCTCGGCGCGCAGACTCGCATCGGCCGGCGGATTGCCGAAGGTCAGACACAGGTCCAGGTCGCCCCGGCGCACCGCCTTGTAGAGCTCGCCCCGGTTGTCCTGCGCCACCCGCACCCGCGCCTCCGGGTGCAGCGAGCGGTAGTGCGAGAGCACCTCCGGCAGCAGATGCAGACAGACGGTCTCCAGCGCGCCGACGGCGAGTTCCGCGCCGGGCCGTGCGACCGCCCAGCGCGCCTCCTCCATCAGCTTGAGGATTCTGTCCGTGTACTCCGCCAGCGCCGCACCCTGCGGTGTGAGCCGCACCCTGCGCTGCGACCTGTCGAGCAGTTCGACACCCAACTCGCGTTCCAGCGCCTGGATTTGATCACTGACGCTGGACTGTGCGTAGTGCAGCTCCTTGGCCGCCTGGGTGATGCTCAGTGTTCTGACGACCGTTTCGAACGTCCGAAGATGCCGCAGCTCCACGACGTTGACGCCCCCCTCACTGACCCATCGGCTGAGCCGATGGTACCCATAGGGGATCCCCTTCGTCACCACCCGCAATTGCCCTTCCGGCTCCGGTTGAATGGATTCCGCTGCCCTCAACAGCTTGATCTCGGCGGCAATTTGAGGATTCCGACACGAAGGAAAGAAACATGACCACGCACGCAGAACCGGAGCGGGATTCCGTCGCCGCAAAAGAGCGGACCAGTAAGCCGTCGCGCACGCTATTGATCGGGCTTTCGCTCGGCTACTTCATGGTGCTGCTCGATATGACGATCGTCTCGGTGGCGCTGCCCGCCATCGCCGGCGACCTGCACACCGGCCTGAGCGGGCTCCAGTGGGTCACCAACGGCTACACCATCACCTTCGCCGCCCTGCTGCTCACCGCGGGCTGGCTGTCCGACCGCTTCGGCGGCCGCCGGGTCTTCCTGTGGGGGCTCATCGCGTTCGGCGTGCTGTCCGGCGTCTCGGCAGTCGCGACGACCCTCGGCATGCTGGTGATTCTGCGGCTGGCCCTGGGCGTCGCCGGCGCGCTGCTGCTGCCGGCCTCGCTGGCCCTGATCGTCCACTCCTACAGCGACCCCGCCGAGCGCGCCCGCGCGGTCGGGGCCTGGGCGGCGATCACCGGCGCGGCGCTCGCCGCCGGGCCGCTGGTGGGCGGCATGCTCACCGACACGGTCGGCTGGCGCGCCATCTTCCTGATCAACGTGCCGCTGGCGCTGGTCAGTCTGGCCATCACCGCGCGGCTGGCTCCGGAGACCGCGCGCAAGCAGCGCAGCGGGCTGGACCTGACCGGGCAGCTCAGCGCGGTCGTCGCGCTGGCCGCGCTGGTGTACGCGCTGATCGAGGGCCCGGAGAAGGGCTGGACGGGCGCCGGGGTGCTCGGCGGCTTCGCGCTGGCCGCGGTCGCCGCGGTGGTCTTCGTCGTCGCCGAACTGCGCTCCGGCGACGCGGCGATGCTTCCGCTGCGGATGTTCCGCAACCGCAGCTTCTCGTCCGCGCTCGCGGCCGGTCTGCTCGCCAACTTCGGCCTGTCCGGTCTGCTGTTCGCGCTGTCGCTGTTCTTCCAGGACAGCCGCGGCTACTCGTCGTTCGCCGCCGGTCTCGCGTTCCTGCCGCTGACCCTGCCCACCGCCTTCAACCCGATCTACACCGGGCGGCTGGTCGGCCGGATCGGGCCGCGGCGCCCCGCCACCACCGGCTTCGTCCTCATGGGTGCCGGAGCGCTGATCCAGGCGCCGTTCACCGGGAACTCCACCGGGGCGCTCGTCGCCACGGTGGTGGGCCTGCTGGCGTTCGGCTTCGGTGTCTCCTTCGCACTGCCCGCCCTGGTCGCCGGGGTCGCCGGCTCGGTGCCGACCGAGCTGGCCGGCATCGGCGCCGGAGCGCTCAACTCCGCCCGCCAGGTGGGCGCCTCACTGGGCGTCGCCGTGCTCGGCGTGATCCTCAACCTGTCCTCGTCCAACGCGATCGGCACCCGCTGGGCGCTGGTCGTCGGCGGTCTGAGCCTGCTCGCCGGTGCGCTCATCACCGGCTCGGGGCTGCGTGGCCGCCCCGCCGCGGCTCGCTGACCGCTTCCCGACAGCGCGGCCCACAGCCGCCCTGCCCATAGGAGGAGCATTGACCATCACCGCACCGTCCGCCCGCCCCCAGGCCGGTCCACCGGCCCCGCGGGTGGACGGGGTCGACCACCTGGCCTTCGTCACCTGGAGGCCGCGTGCGACCTACGAGTTCTACACCCAGGTGCTGGGGATGCCCCTCGTGCACGCGATCACCGCGACCGGCTGGGTCACCGAGGACTACCCGGACTTCGTGCACTTCTTCTTCGACATGGGCAAGGGCAACCGGATCGCGTTCTTCTACTACTTCGGACTGCCGGAGGAGGAACCGCCGAGCGACCTCATGCACCGCTCCCGGCACGTCGCCTTCCATGTGGACACCGAGGAGGAGCTGCTGGCCTGGCGGGACCGGCTGAAGGAGCACGGGGTGCGGGTCACCCCGCCGCTGCCGCACGAGCTGATCGAGTCGATCTACTTCGACGACCCCAACGGCATCCAGCTGGAGATCACCAGGCCGCTGCGCGCGATGTCGGGGATCGACTCCCGGGACGCCGAGCTGACGCTCCGCGCGCTCTCCGATGTCGCCGAGTCGCCCCGCCCCTCCGCGCAGGCCCTGTGGCAGCGGAAGGCCGAGCTCCTTCGGAAGGCCGGGCTGATACGGAACGAGACGGAGGTGGCCGGGTCGTGACGCTCGCCCTGTACGTGCTCGACGTACCGGAGTTCGTCCCCGTGGTGCGTACCGCGAAGGCCGCCGGGATGAAGATCCGCACGACCGGTGACTACGTGGAGCTGACCACCACGGCGCGCGAGGTGGTGCTGCGCCGGGAGGTGACCGGTATGCACACCGCGGTCTGGCACGCCGCGCTGACCGGCGGCCTCGCGGGCCGCATCGTCGCCTTCACCCCCCAGACCCTGCACCTCGCGACGGAGGAAGCATGAGCGCAACCGCTGCCGGGCCGACGACCCGCCCTCCCGTGCTCGTCGTCGGTGCCGGTCCGGCCGGGCTGAGCGCCGCGCTGGCCCTGCGCGCGGCCGGTCTGCCCGCGGTGGTCCTGGAGCGACGCACCCGGGACACCGTCCGGCCGGGCAGCCGCGCCGCCTATCTGCACGGCACGTCGCTGCGCGAACTGGAACAGCTCAGCCCCGGCCTCGGGCACGAGATCGCCGGCCGCGGCCTGATGTGGGCCACCAAGAGGTCGTTCTGGGCGGGCAAGGAGATCTACACCCGGACCTATCCGCCGGCGGGCCGCGACGGGCTGCCGCCCTTCACCAGCCTTCCGCAGGTGCACACGGAGGACCTGATGGCCGCCGCCTGCCGGGAGGGCGGTGTGCAGTTCCACTGGGGCGTGGAGGTGCGGTCCGCCGAGAGCTCCCCGGACGGGGTACGGCTCACGGACTCCACGGGCAGGGAGTGGGAGGCGGACTATGTGATCGCGGCGGACGGGTCACGCTCGGCGCTGCGGTCCGCCGCCGGCATCCCCCTGGAGGGACCGCGCTCCCGCAACACCTTCGTGGTGGTGGACCTCGACGACGATCCGGCCCACCCGCTGCTGCTGGAGCGGGTCTTCCACTACAAGCACCCGCGGGTCGGCGGCCGGAACGTCCTGCTGGTGCCGTTCGCGGGCGGCTGGCGGGTCGACCTCAACCTCCTCGTGAACGACGACCCGGACCGGTTCACCTCCCCGGAGGGGCTGCGCCGCTGGATTCCCCGGGTGCTGCCCGCGTCGTACGGCGAGCGGGTGCGCTGGGTGTCGACCTACCGGTTCGCCCAGCAGGTGGCCGCCGACTTCACCGACGCCCACCGCCGGGTGCTGCTCACGGGTGAGGCCTCGCACCTGTTCGCCCCGTTCGGCGCCCGCGGCATGAACTCCAGCATCCCGGACGCGGTCAGGGCGGTGCGGGCGGCACAGGCGGCGCTGTCGGCCGGTACGTCCCAGGCGGCCGATACGGAGATCGTCCGGTTCGCCGCCGAGCGGAAGGAGGCGGCCACGTACAACCGCGCCTGCGCCAGTGCCGCCCTGGAGCACATGCTGGCCCACCGGCCTTCGGTCTGGCTGCGCCGGCGTGCCGCCGCGGCCGTGGCCACCGCGGGGAACAAGGCGGGAGCGTGGCTGGACTCCGCGCCGTACGGGCCGAAGCTGGCGGCACCCAGGGCCGCCCGGAACACCTACTGACCGGGCCGTCCCCGCCGTGCCGGACGAGGGCACGCCGGCCTCACGGCGGCGAGAGCGGTACGTCCTTGAGCGTGGCGCGGGCCGCCGCCCGCGCCGCGTCGACGACGGGTTCGCGCACCGAGGGCGAGAAGGCCAGATAGACGGGCAGCGGCTCCGGGGCCGGGCCGAGGGCGCCGAGGAGCGCGGGGCGCAGCGAAGGGTGGTTGTGGTGGGCGTTGGCGGGCAGCGCCGTATACGCCAGTCCCGCCTGGATGGAGGCCCGGACCGCCAGCGGGTCGGAGCACCGCGGGGCGGAGCGCCAGGCGACGTTGCGCTCGGCGAGCGTCTCGATGATCCGGTTGCTCAGCGCCGAGTGCTCACTGACCAGAGCCACCGGAAGCCGTTCGCCGGGGCCGGGTAACGCCTGCCCGAACCACGCCAGGCGGAGGCGCCCCAGGATCTCGCTGCGGGGCGTCTCCGTCCCCAGGAGTATGGCCGCCTCCAGCTCTCCCTGGGCGAGCTTGTCGGCGAGTGCGGCGCTGAGGCCGGTCGCCATGGCGCAGCGGAGTTGCGGCCGTTCCACGGCGAGTTGGGCGAGCATGGTCCGCAGCCCGTCGGCGAAATGGACCGAGCAGCCCATGCTGAACCATTCCTGGCTGCTGAACGCCGAAATCTTGCTGAGTACCTCGTTGTTGAGCAGGATCACGCGGCGTGCGTGCGCCATGACCTCCCGGCCTGCGGGAGTGAGTTGTAAGGGGCGTTTGGTGCGCTGGAACAGCGGCGCCTGGATGATGGTTTCCAAACGCTTGATCTGCTGGCTCACGGTCGGCTGGGTCACGTGGAGCGCCTGTGCAGCGCGGGCAAAACCATTCTGGTCGACCACGGCGACGAAAGTGCGCAGGAGTTTCACTTCTATATCGCGCTGCAATATCAACATGTCTCACACCTGGTCCCGGTAGACGTGGCTAGGGAAGGGGCTGCGGGTGTGGGGGGGGAACGGGGCGCGTTGGGGGCGCGCATGAAGGTGCTGGGCGTAGACGGGCCTTGAGCGAAGCACACCGGAAAGGATGATTCCGGTTTCCGGAGAGTTCACTCCGGGTGTGGCGAACGGGCCAATATTTACCACGCAGCTTCATGATCATTCGAACAAGTGCGGGAAGGTGTCCCGCACACACGGGCGTAATGTCCCGCTTGTCCAGCGGACTTGACCATTCCCATACCGACCCCGTGGGCGGGAACGGTCCAGCAGAGACCTGATGCTCCGTCAAGGCCATGGGTGCTACCCGAAACTGGGCCGTTCCGGGGCAGGCGCAGAGTGTTGTGCGGGCGGATGGCGGAAGGCGCCGGAGCATTCGGCGGGCGCGCATGCGCGGGCCGGCGCAACCGGAAAACGCCTGGAGCCTCCCTATGCGCCTTCGCCACTGTGCGCGATGCCGTGGCGGCGACTTGACTCCGGTCATGGCGATTCATTCCCAGTTGTTGGGTAATGACCTGTCCAGTTCCGGTATCACTGGATATGCCAACGTGTCACGTTGGCGGCAAGTGCTTGGAGGCGCACCATGGCCGCCCGACCCCTAGTCGCGCGTCAGATCAATCAGAGACTGCGGTCGCTCATCCAGGAGGCCGCGGTGTCCAACTCCGGTCTGGCCCGCCAGGTGAACGTCCTGGGACAGGAGCAGGGGCTGGATCTGCGGTACGACAAGACGTCCGTGAGCAGGTGGCTGAGAGGTCAGCGGCCGCGCGGCCGGGTACCGGCCATCATCGCCGAAGCGCTCAGCAGCAGGCTCGGCCGTACGGTGTCGACGGAAGAGATCGGCATGGCGAACGGCAACAGCGTGACGTGCGGGGTCGGGCTGCACTTCGGGGCGAGCGTCGAGGACGCGCTGGCGCAGGTACGCGAACTGTGGCACATGGACGCCGAGTCCAGGGAGGCGCTGTCCGGCGCCGCGATGGGCACCTCGGCGCTGGTCGAGCCCAGCAGGGACTGGCTGATCAGCTCCGTGGACCCAGGGGTGGCGCGCAGTCGGCGACTGGGGCCGCAGGCCGGTATGGCCGAGGTGGAGCTGGTGCGGACGACCACCGACGCGCTGGTGGAGCTCGACCACCGGATCGGCGGCGGCTACGTACGGCCGGTGGTGGTGTCCTGCCTCAACAGCGTGCTGTCCGGACTGATGACCGGGAGCTACGGCGAGGCCACCGGGCGCCAGCTGTTCGCCGCGGCCGCCCGGCTGACCGAGTTCGCCGGCTACACGGCGCTGGACACCGGTCAACCGGGCCTGGCGCAGCGGTACTACATCCAGGCACTGCGTCTGGCGCAGGCGGCGGACGACCGTTGCTACGGCGGCTACGTACTGGCGGCCGGACTGAGTCATCTCGCCGTCGACGCCGGGTGTGCGCGGGAGGCGGTGCAACTGGCGCGGGCCGCACAGGAAGGGACCCGGGGGCAGGCGCCGCTCGCCGCGCAGGCGCTGTTCTTCGTGGCCGAGGCCCGCGGGTACGCCCTGCTCGGGGACGCGCGGATGTGCGGAATGCTGGGCGACAAGGCCATAGAGGCGATGGCGCACGCCGAGCCAGGCGACGCCCCCGACTGGATCGCGCACTTCGACCGGGCCTACCTGGCCGACGAGTTGGCGCACTGCTTCCGCGATCTGCGGCAGCCGCGCCAGGCGGCCCGCCGGGCCACCGAGGCGCTGGCCCGGCATCCGCGGACCCGGGTGCGGCGCCGGGCGATCGATCTGCTGCTGCTGGCCTCGGCGCTGGTGCAGGCCGGTGATGTCGAGGAGGCCTGCCGGGCCGGCGAGCAGGCGGTGACGCTGCTCGCCAGGCTGCGGTCGGCGCTCGGCGAACGGTACTTGGAGATGTTCCGCACCGAGCTGCGGCCCTACGGGGACACCAAGCCGGCCAGCGACTTCGACGTCCTGCTGGAGGAGAGCGAGGTGCGGGTGCCGCTTCAGCGCTCCTCCACGTGATGGCGGGCCGTGCAGCGCCGACGGCCAGGTGGCTCGTCCCGTCCCGCGGGGGAGGTGGCGCGGAGCAGGTGCTTCCTGGCCGTCGGCTGTCGGGAGGCGGCTCCGGGCGGTGCGCGGAGCCGGGGAGGCGGGAGCGCTCATCGGGCGGCCGTCACGGCGGCGTGGCGCGCTCGGCGAGTACGCCGGCGGTCAGCGGCACCGATGCCCAGACGGCGCAGCCGTTGCCGGTGTCGGCCCTGCGGCCCCACTGCGCGGCGGACTTGGCGACGAGCTCCAGACCACGGCCGTGTTCCTGCCCCGGGCCGGTACGGCGCATCCGCGGCACCCACGGGGTGCCCCCGCGGTCGTGCACCTCGATGTGCAGGAGGTCCGCCGATCTCCGCAGCCGGCAGGTGATGCGCATGCTGGCGGAGTGCTGGATGGCGTTGGTGACGAGCTCGGACAGGACGAGCAGGACGAGGTAGCGGGTGTCCTCGGCGTGGATCCGCTGGCCGTCGAGCCAGGTGCGGGCCAGGGTGCGGCAGACCGGCACCGCCCGCTCCAGTGGTGGCAGGCCGATCGCGAGGTGTCCTGCCGAGCGCCATCTGTCCGATGGGATCAGCCCGTTCTTCGCGTCGGGCCAGGTGTCTATGTGCCGGGCTGTCAGTATGACTTCGGCCCCCTGCATGGTGGGTAACACGGCTACCCCTTTCTCAGGCCTTGCGGACCCCCGGTGTTGCTTGTGGAATTCCCCGGAAAACCGATGTGTTCGGAGATTCCTCTTCCCACTTTTCCTCATCCATTCAAGCAGCACGGAGACCCTTCCGGAAGGCGTACTGCGAAGCACTCAGCGCGGCCAGGAATGTTGGGAAGTGAAATACTATCAGCGCAAGAAAACCGTTGCGCATTTATCGGCGAGCATTGCCTGGTCAAGGAACATTGCCGAGTTATTGGTGCCAGGAATTGAATAATTGTGCCCGAACAGCGCTGCGTTCGGCGGGCACCCCCCTCGGGTGCCCGCCGAACGTCGGATGATGCGCGCCGGCCCGTCGGCGTTTATGTCGCGGTCAGCTCCAGCCCCAGCTGGTCCGCCACACCTGCGGTGAGCGCCGCGAGGGTGGGGTGCTGCCATACGAAGTCCCGCGACAGGGTCACGGCGAGCGAGCGCTCGATACGCGCGCGCAGCTCCATGGCCAGCAGGGAGTCGAACCCCAGTGATTTCAGGGGGGTCTGCGGGTCCAGGGAGCCGTTGCCCAGCCGGAGGACGGCGCGGACGTGCTCCGCCAGATGCTCCTCCAGTGCGGCCCTTCGTGCCAGGCCGGCGGGCAGGGCGTCGAGCCGGGCGCGCATGTCCTCGTTCTCGTCGGGGGCGGCGGCCCGCTCCGTCGTACGCCCCTCCCCCGCGACCGCGCTGAAGAACGGCAGATGCAGGCCCGCGGACGGCAGCCAGGTCTCCGGCGCCCCGGGAAGGACGCCGGTCTGCACCCGCCGGTGGGCCAGCAGACTCGCCAGCGCGGCCATGCCCTGATCGGTGGGGATCGTGCGGTAGCCGCGCCGGCTGAAGTCGGTGGCGACACCGGTCTCGCCCCAGGGGCCCCAGTTGACCGCGAGGGTGGGCAGGCCCTGGGCGGAGCGCCAGGCCGCGAAGCCGTCGAGCCAGGAGTTGGCCGCGGCGTAGGCGCCCTGACCGGGGTTCCCCAGCAGCGAGGCCATCGAGGAGAACGCCGCGAACCAGTCCAGCGGATGCCCCTCGGTGGCGCGGTGCAGATGCCAGGCGCCGACGGTCTTCGGCAGCCACACCCGCTCCAGTTGCTCGTCGGAGACGTTCGCGATGACCGCGTCGTCCAGGACCATGGCGCAGTGCACCACACCGCGCAGCCGGAACCCGTCCGTCGCCGCGGTGGCCACCAGCCGTTCCGCGGTGCCCGGTTCGGCGATGTCACCGAGTACCACCGACACCTTGGTGCTGTCGTCGTTCAGCGCGGCGAGCTGCCGTGCGGCCTCCGGGGAGGGCGCGGAGCGGCCGTTGAGGACGAGGTGTCCTGCGCCGTGCTCCGCGAGCCACTGTGCGGTGGCCAGCCCCAGGCCGCGCAGCCCGCCGGTGACGATGTAGGCGCCGCCCTCCTGTACGGGCAGGTCCATCTCGGGCAGCACCGCGGGGGCGTCCCCCGCGTGGGGCACGGTCAGCACGATCTTGCCCACGTGGTCGGCGGCCGCCATGGTGCGGAACGCCTCGGTCGCCTCCGCCAGCGGATACTCCGTGCAGTGCAGGGGCTTGAGCCGCTCCTCCTCGAACTCGTCCAGTACCTCCTGCCATACCGCAGCGAACACACCGGGGCGGCGGCGCCGCAGCTCGATCAGGTCGACGGTGCGCAGGGTGACGTTGTGCCGCAGCGGCAGCATGCCCAGCGGGGCGTCGGAGAGGATGTCGCGCACCCCGAGCTCCACGAAGCGGCCGAACGGGCGCAGCGTCTCCAGACCGGTCCGGATGGCCGCTCCGGACAGCGAGTTGAGGACGACGTCGACGCCTTCGCCGGTCACCTCGCGGGTCTGCTCGCCGAAGTCGAGTGACCGGGAGTCCATGACGTGGCGGATGCCCATGCCCCGCAGATAGCGGCGCTTGTCGTCGCTGCCGGCCGTGGCCAGCACCTCGGCGCCCAGCGAGCGGGCCACCGCGATCGCCGCCAGACCGGTGCCGCCGGTGGCCGAGTGGATCAGCACCCGTTCGCCCGTGGTGAGCCGGGCGACATGGCGCAGCGCGTACCAGGCCGTCACGAAGGCGATCGGCAGTCCGGCCGCGGCGACCGGGTCGACACCGAACGGGACCGGCGCCACCGTCTCGGCGGGAACGGTCAGGAACGACCCGAACGCACCGCCGCGCAGATCGACGGCGATCACTTCGTCGCCGACCTGGAGCCGGTCCACCCCGGCGCCGACCGCGCTGACGACACCGGAGCATTCGAACCCGATCCGGTAGCGGACGTCCTCGTCACCGGGGAGCAGGCCCATCGCCGTCAGCACGTCCCGGAAGTTCAGGCCGGCGGCGGTGACCCGCACCTCCACCTCACCCGGCCGGGGTGAGCGCCGCCCGGTGACCGCGTACTCCAGGCTCGACAGATCGCCCAGGCGGCCCGCGCGCAGCCGGAATCCGTCCACGCCGTACCGCACGGTGCAGGGGGTGGCGCCGCGGTCCTGCGCGGCGACCGGCGCGTGCTGCAACCGGGCCACCCACCGGCCGCCGGCGCGCAGCGCGACCTCGTCGTCGTCCGCGTCCGCCAGCAGTTCCAGGGCCACTTCCGTGGGGTCGGCGTCCTGCGGATCGGCGTCGACCAGCACCGGGCGCAGCTCCGGGTGCTCCAGCGCGCCGACCCGCACCAGCCCGCGCAGCGCGCTCTGCCCCACGTCGACGGTGTCACCGGCCTGCACGCTGCGGGCGCCACGGGTGACGACGTACAGCCGCGGCGAGGCGGCGGAGTCGGTGACCGCCTGGAGCACGGCGAGGAGTCTTCGGGTGCGCCGCAGCGACTGCTCGGCCGGTTCCCCGCCGTTCGTCCGGCCGGACACCAGCACCACCCCGCGCGGCGGTTCGAGGCCGGCGGCCAGCCGCTCGGTGAGGGCGTCGCGGAAGGTGTCCAGGGAGGTCTCGTCCAGCGGCACGTCCCACACGCTCGTACGGGCGCAGCGGGTGCGCAGCGCGGAGGCCAGCACCCGGGCCGCGCCGTCCTCCTCGCCCAGGATGAGCCAGCTGCCCGGGGTGTGGCCGCGCTCCGGCTTCGGACGGGGCGCGGACTGCCAGCCGACCTCCAGCAGCCAGTCGTCGACCACCGGGGCAGCGCGGACCGCCCGCCGGGCGAAGCGCACGCCGTTGACGGCGAGCACCACCGCGCCGCTGTCGTCCAGCAGCCGGACGTTCGCCACGACGGCGTCCGGCGCCAGCTCGCTGATGTGCGCATGGCAGTACGCGGCGCTCGCCGGGTCGCCCAGGACCCGCACCGCCTGCATGCCCACCGGCAGCACCAGCGCCTGGTCGTCCTCGTGCATCAGGGGCGCCACCGCGAGCTGGGCGCACAGGTCGATCAGCACGGGGTGCACCGGGAGGCCGGGCGCCGGGTCGGTCGCCTGCGGCGGCAGCACGATCTTGGCGAAGTAACTGTCGTGGTGGCGGACCGAGTGCAGCTCGGTGACGCCGGTGAAGGCCGGGCCGTGTTCCAGGCCCCGTTGGCGCAGGCTCGCGTAGAGATCGGCCGGTTCCAGCGGCAGCGGATGCCGCACCCGCAGCGCGTCGACGGATCTCGCCCGGGCCTCCGGCCGGACGCTGAGCCGGTGCAGCACCGCATCGGCCTGCCGCTCCCAGGCGCCGTTCCGGTCCCGGGTCAGGATCTCGCAGTGCGCCCGGTCCGGGGCCGTCATGGTGACGACGGTGCTGACCTCGGTGTGCGCCTCCAGCCGCAGCAGCTGCTCGAAGTGCAGGTCGGTGACCTCCACTTCGTCCGGAGCCGCCCCGAAGACCTCACAGGCGGCCGCGAGCGCGATACCGCAGTGGGCCGCTCCGGGAAGGACCGGGTTGCCGTGCACGCGATGGTCGTCGAGCCACGGCAGCGCCGCCGTACCGGCGTCGGCCCGCCAGCAGTGCCGCGCGGGCTCGCCGGGCACCTCGGTGTGCCGCCCGGGCAGCGGCGCCGCGGGAGCACCGGCCGCTTCCACTGGGCGGGTTGCGTCCGCCCAGTGGTCACGCCGGTCGAAGGTGAGGGTGGGGGCGTCGACGAGGGTTCCGCCGTCGTAGAGGCGCCGCCAGTCCACCGGTACGCCGGCGCAGTGCAGGGCGGCGAGCTGGGTGCGCAGCGTGGTCTGTTCGTCCTCGTCGCGGCGCAGCGTCGGCAGCACGACGGGGCCGGTGACCAGCCCCTCCAGGCTCCGTTCGACGGAGTGGGTGACCACGGGGTGCGGCGAGAGCTCGACGTAGACCTGGTGCCGGTCGGCCGCCGCGGCGGCCACCGCCTCGGCGAACCGGACCGGGCGGCGCAGGTTGTCGCACCAGTAGTCGGCGTCGAAGGCCGGGGTGGTGCCGGCCTCGACGACGGTCGAGTAGAACGGCACCTTGGACGGCCGGGGCGAGAGCCCGGACAGCGCCGTGCGCAGGGCCGGCAGGACGGGGTCGACCAGCGGGCAGTGGGAGGCGACGTCCACGGCGATCGGGAAGACCGGGATGCTCCGCGCCTCCCAGGCGGCGGCCAGCCGGCTCACCTCCGCGGTCCGGCCCGCCACGACGGTCGAGCCGGGCGAGGAGATCACCGCGACCGACACGGTCTCGGCCACGCTCTGCGCCAGCTCCTCGCGCACCGCGTCGGCGCTCAGACCGACGCTCAGCATGCTGCCCGTACCGGCGATATCGCTCAGCAGACCGGAGCGGCGGCAGATCACCCGCACCCCGTCGGCCAACGACAGGGCCCCGGCGACCACCGTTGCGGCGACCTCGCCCATGGAGTGGCCGATCACCGCGGCGGGTTCCACCCCGTACGCGCGCCAGGTGGCCGCGAGGGCGACCTGAAGGGCGAACAGCACCGGCTGTACGGTGCCGCAGCCCTGGATGGGTTTGCCGCCCCGCAGCGCATCGAGCACCGACACCTCGCTCTGCGCGCGGATGAGTTCATCGAGCTCGGTCAGCGCGTCGAGGAAGGCCGGCTCGGTCTTCAGCAGTCCGCGCCCCATGCCGGGCCACTGGGAGCCGTGGCCGGAGAACACCCACACCGGCTGCCGCTCCACCGCCGCGCCCACGGCGCCGGTGACCAGTGCCGCCGGCCGCTGCCCTTCGGCGAACGACCGCAGCGCACCGACGAGTTCGCGGCGCCCGGACGCCACCAGCCCCAGCCGGCCGCGGCCCGTGCAGCGCCGCAGGGCCAGGGTGTGCGCGAGGTCCCGCAGCGGTACGTTCGCGCCCTCGCCCTCCACCCAGTCCGCGAGCCGGCCGGCCGCGGCGGGCAGCACATCCGCCGATCCGGCCCCGACGAGGAAGATGTCGGGGGCCGCCGGGGCCGTCCGCCCGGGGCGCCGCGGGGGCGCCGGCTGCGGGGCCTGTTCCAGCAGGACATGGACGTTGGTCCCCGAGAAGCCGAACGAGGACACCGCGGCGAGTCGGGTCGGCGTCGGCAGGGGCCACGAGGTCAGCTCGGTGGGGACGAAGAAGCGGGTGTCCCCGGCCGAGATGGCCGGGTTCCAGCGCTCGAAGTGCAGGTTCGCCGGGATCGCGCCGCGCTGGAGGCACAGCACGCTCTTGATCAGCCCGGTGACACCGGCGGCCGGCTCCAGGTGGCCCACGTTGGTCTTCACCGACGTCAGCGCGCAGCGGCCCGGCCCCTGGCCGTAGACGTCGGCCAGGCCGGCGAACTCGATCGGGTCCCCGACCGGCGTACCGGTGCCGTGGGTCTCGACCATGCCCACGTCCCGGGGGTCGACCCCGGAGCGGGCGAGGGCCTCGCGGTACAGGGCCCGCTGGGCGTCCGCCGAGGGCGCCGCGAGCCCGTCGGACGAGCCGTCCTGGTTCGTGGCCGAGCCCCGCAGCACCGCCAGGATCCGGTCGCCCTCCCGCAGCGCGTCGTCGAGGCGCTTGAGCACCACGACACCGCAGCCCTCACCGCGGACGAACCCGTCGGCGCCGGCGTCGAAGCTCCGGCAGCGCCCGCTGGCGGACAGCATGCCCATCCTGGCGAAGGAGCGGGTGATCCGCGGGTGGAAGGTCAGTGTGACGCCGCCGGCCAGGGCCAGATCGCACTCGCCGGCGGCCAGCGCCTGGCGTGCCATGTGCACGGCCACCAGCGAGGAGGAGCAGGCGGTGTCCAGCGCCACGCACGGCCCGTGCAGCCCCAGCAGGTACGAGATCCGGCCGGCCGCGACACAGTGGCCGTTGGTCAGGATGGACCCCTCCAACTCCTGGGGCGAGCCGGCCAGATGGTCCATGTAGTCGCCGTAGCTGAGCCCGGTGAAGACGGCGGTCGGGGTGCCGTGCATCCGCTCCGGCGGGAGGCCGGCGTGTTCCAGCGCCTCCCAGGTGACCTCGAGCAGCAGCCGGTGCTGGGGGTCCAGGACGTCGGCCTCGCGGCCCGCGACGCCGAAGAAGGCGGCGTCGAACCCGGTCACCTCGCGCAGATAGCCGCCCTGCCGGGGGGCCGATGCCTCGGGGTCGCCGCGGCCGAGGGAGCCCCCGGGGGCGAGCCGGCGGCGCTCGGCGGGCAGGTCGCCCACCGCGTCGCGGCCTTCGGCCAGCAGCCGCCACAGGGCCGCGGGCGAATGGGTGTCTCCGGGCAGCCGGCACCCCATGCCGATCACGGCGATGTGCGCGGAGTCCGGGGTGGCGCCCGGCTCTGCGGCCGGGTCGTGTGTGTGGTTGCTCATCGCGTCTCCGTACGTTGCGTGGTCCGGCCGGGGTCACACGGCTCGCGTGCTGCCGAGGAGCATCGCGTTCTTCACTCCGCCGACCTGGTAGTTGAAGGTCAGCGCGTGGTCGAAGTCGAGCGGACGGGTCCGCACGCCGGGGACGGGGTCGAAGGGGAGCCCGTCGGCGGGCTGTTCGCAGTTGGCGGTGGGGCACACCTCGCCGCGCTCCATCATCATCAGCGTCAGGGCGACACCCACACAGCCGGCCGGTGCGCCGTTGTGGCCGAAGCAGCCTTCCTGGGACGTCATCAGCGGACGCCGGTCCCCGTAGAGCGCACGGATGGCGTTGGACTCGAAGGTGGTGACCACGATGTTGCCGTCGCTGCCGCCGTGGACGTACGGGATGTCGTCGATGCTCCACCGGTCGCCCAGGCAGCGGCGGACCGCGGAGACCAGCTCGCCGCCGGTGTCGTCGCACGCGAGCGGATTGGCCAGACCGTCCCGGGTCATGGCGGTGCTCAGCACCTGGCCGTAAACGTGCGCACCGCGCCGGACGGCGTGCTCCCGGCTCTCCAGGATCAGGGTGGCCGAGCCCTCGCCGTGGTTGATGCAGTCCGCCCTGCGGTCATAGGGCCGCATCAGGGAGAGGAAGGACGGCACCTGCTCCGGCATGTCCGGTGTGCGCAGCGCGTCGTAGGTCTGCTGGGCGCCGTGCAGCAGCCGCTGGATGTTCTGGATGAGCTGCATGTCGAAGACGTCGACGCCGGTCACGACGGCGATGTCGATCTCACCGCGGGCGATCATCCGCCGGGCGTTGGCGATCTGTACGGCGGACGAGGCGCAGCCGCACGAGACCGTGTAGACGGGGCCGTTGGAGCGGGTCACCGCGCCCTGGACCAGGGCGACGTCGGAGGGCGTCACGGCCTGCTGGGCCGCGACGAACAGCTCCATGGCTTCCGGTGCGGTGGTGGTGGCCGGATCGGCGCTCAGCACCGACAGGTAGCTGTCGACGTTCGCGTCGACCCCGCCGCGTCCCACCAGCACCGCGGCTTCGCTCAGCGCGCCGTCCCGGAAATTCAGCCCGGCGTCCTCACACGCGTGCGCCAGCGACACCAGGCCGTATCTGTGCGCCGAGGTGTAATGCCGGGAGAAGAATGGCGGAAGATCCGGGAAGTGCTCGTCGAACATTTCCTGGGTGAGCTTGACGGAGCCGTAATAGACCTCGTCGTACTCAAGGCAGGACTGGCCGTTGGCGGCGACGTCCCAGACCTCTTCGGCGGTGAAGACCGGCTTGGTGCGGCCGGGCAGACAGAATCCGGCGCCGGTCACCACGGTGCTCCGACCGGAATCGTACTCTCCGGAATTTTCAGCTTCTCGGTTCACGACAGGACTCCGTCCCTCATGAGGAAGATCATGTTCCCGCTCCTCTGGCGAACTGTTCTCTTCTGGGGCCGCACGGCGCCTACTCGGCGATGCTCGTGCGGTAATGCCAGCGATAGACGGGAACCGGCTCTCCGTCCAACTCCGCGTACTCGCCGTAGAATTCGAATCGCTCGTAGCCATTGCCGCGTACGAGCCTTACCGGGTCCCGGACGTCCTCGCGCGAGTTCTGCGGCAGGGCATTTCCCTCGGGCTCGTCGACGAGAATCACGATGCTTCTTCGCGCCATGCTGCACTCCGGTGTTCTGTGGGGTTTCTGAGCTCAGCCGGTTTTCCGGCCGATCCGGATTCAGAGGTGCGGCGGGGGAACCTGCGGGGAGGTCACCGCGGAGCGGCGGCTGCCGGGGGGGAGCAGTGCGGGCGGCCGGGGGGAGTGAGAACGGGCGGGCCTGCCGCACCCGGCAGGGCGGCCCCGGCGAAGTAGCCGTCGTCGGCAGCGGGTCAAGCGGCGGCCGCTGCGCTCGTGGGGGGGGAGAGTGGGACGGTCACACGAACCGCGACCGCCTGCTGGCGGCCGCGGCGGGGATCATGAATCGTGGGGCGGTACGGACTCGGCCGGCGCCGTCATGGCGCCCTGGCCGCCACCGCCGGACCGCGCGGGCTTCTGCGCTCTCCCGGCGGTGTCTCCGGCCGGGCGCCGGGCCTGCGGACTCCTGCGGCCGCTGCCGGGCCGGGCACTTGGCCGTGCGGCGCCACGGGCCGGGATCAGGGCACAGACGCCGCTGCCCCAATGGATGGCGGAAGTCGTTCGCATGACGCCCCCTCGCTCGAATGGTGGGGGGCCGATCAGCCGGTGCCGAAAACCGGCACCGGCTGACGGATCCAAAACCCTCTGCCGGGGACGCCCATACGGCATCACGGTCTGACCGCAACCAGGCACTGGGCCGGGCCAACGAGTAGGCCAGATGCCGCTCCCCGGAGAGGGTGGGCGGCCCACCGGTTGGATGCGACCAGTAATTCATGCACCACTGACGGGCTACAACAGTCAACCGATAAGGCCACCCGTTCGGAGCAGCGCGAAAAATGAAATCTCGTACCAACTTGCGCAGCAGCATTGGTCGATGCTTTTAATTCGCTCATGACTGATGAAGCGCCGACTTGCTCACTTCTCCTGCTCCGCCGCGAAATGGAGGCGTGTTCTCCGCAGCGAGCTGGCCGCTTGACATTCACGTACGGGGAGCGCAGCGCCGTCCGGTGATCCACCGCCGGACGGCGTTTGGCCCGCGGACGACGCCGCCACGATCCAACTCTGCCACATAGCATGCCCATTGAAGTGACCGCCGGCCCTCGACCGGTTCCGCGCGCACGAGAGAATCGCGCCCTCACTGACCGGACGGCCGATAACTCCCCCTCAGACAAGGGCTATTCGAGAATGAAGTTTGATTCCGTGTGCCGGTCTTCCGTTGCGGTCGACACCCACACGATGTCACTCGCCGAGTACGGGGAATGGCGGTGGTCGGCCGCGATGCACGGTCTGGACCCCATGACCATGTCCCCGTATCAGGCCGGGTGGCGGCTGCGCGTCCTCCCCAGCATCGGGCACATCCTCGTGCGGAAGATAGCCCGCCGGGTCGTCAACCGGGCGCTGCACTGCTGGATCGCCGACGAATGCGGTCTGTCGACGGTGAAGAACAGCCTCGCGGTGCTGGTGCGCGTCCTGGAACAGGCCGTACGGGACGGGTTGCTCGACGCCAACCCGGCCCGGGTCGCCGGCTGGCAGCAGGAGTTCCAGCGGGCCCAGACCGAACGCGCGGCACCGCGGTCACTGGCCCTGCCCGGCCCGGAGGCGCTGGACCGTCTGGCGGCCGCGCTCGTCCAGCGGTCCTCGGACGGCTACGAGGGGTGGGGGGACATCGTGCGCTTCGCTGCGTGGACCGGCACCCGCTTCGGCGAGGTCTCCGGTCTCCGGGCGCAGGACATCGACACCGACAGCTGGACCTGGCAGGTGCGTCACCGCACGGTGTCCGACCCGGGCGGCCTGACCGACTGCGCATGCCGGGGCCGGAGCCTGCGCGCGGTGCCGCTGCGCCCCGCGGCACGGATGCTGGTGTCCAGGCGGCTGGAGGCGGCGCGCGGCGCCCCGCAGGCACGGCTGTTCACCGGTCCGTCCCGGCGCCGGTTCTCCACCGCGGTCCTGCGGGAGGCGACCGACTGGGAGGACGTCGTGGTCGAACTCGGTCATGAGTACCTGCTGCGCCACGATCTGCGGCACACCGGGCTGTCGTGGATGGCGGACGCCGGACTTCCGCTGCCGGTGCTGTGTGACGTCGCCGAGCACCCTTCGGTGGACGCCGTCCGACGCTATCTGCCCCCGGGCGCCGTACCCCGTCAGTCCTCGGGCTCCGGCGTGCCCCGCCCGGGGTCCGGCCCCTACCCGTGAACGGGGCGGGGGCCGGACGGTCTGGCGGGCTCTCCTGCGGGGCGACGGCACCGTGCCGTTCGGTCAGGTCCGGTCAGGGCAGGACATCCCAGCCGCCCTGGAACCTGACGTTCCGGACCCGGGCCGCCGGCCCGGAGAGCCTTCCGTCACCTCACAGGTAGGTGAAGGATCCGGCGCTGGCCGTACCGCCCAGGGTCTGGACGGTCACCGCGACGTTCGACCCGGAGACGCCGGGCGGAACGGTGCCGGTGATCAGGGTGCCGCCCCCGCTCACCGTCACGGTGGCCGGTGTGCCCCCGAAGAGCACGGTCGCTCCGGAGAGGTTGGTGCCGGCGATGGTGAAGGTGGCACCTGCCGCCGCGGTGGCCGGCGACACCGGGACGGTGACCACCGGGACGGGCGGGAGGTAGGTGTATCCGCCGGGCACGGTGGCGGTACCGCCCGCGGTCGCCACGGTGACCGGGACGTTGCCGCCGCCGGCCGGTCCGGCCGGGGCGAGCCCGAACAGGATGGCGCCACTGGGGTCGGTGCCCAGCACGGTCGCCGCGCTGGTCCCGAAGGTGACGGTGGCGTTCTGAAGAGCCGAACCGAGGATGGTGAACGGGTTGCCGGCGGTGTTCGGCCCCGAGGAGGGAATGATCGCCGTGGCGGTGGGCGAGGCCGGCGTGGGCGCCGCCACGTAGACGTAGGTCACCGGGTTGCTGGTGCCCACCCCGGTGGTGGCGGTGACCTGCACGGCACCCGCGGCGTGGTTCGGAGCCTGCACCGTGACCGTCAGCCCGAGGGGGTCCTGCGCGACGATGGTGGCGTTGCTGCCCCCGAACGAGACGCTGGTGGTGCCCGCCAGGCCGAGCCCGACCAGGAGCACATTGTTCCCGCCCGTGGTCGGCCCCGAGCTCGGCACCACGGCAAGCAGAATGGGCCCGGGCAGCGCGAGATTCGGCTGCACGCCGGGCGGAGTCAGTTGAGGTGTGGGTGTGGACATGCAAGTCCTCCTGCTGTCTGCGGCTTGTTGCCCGGCTCCGCTCGCGACAGTCGCGGTCTACAAGCCGGAGTCCGAGCACTGGCAGCAGCCGGCCGTACGGGAGGACGGCGCAGACGGCGCACACTCCTGACCTGCTCGCACCTGGGAGGCACGAGGGGCCGTCGCGCTGCTGGGTCGTCCTTCACAGCCCCGTGCACAGAGGGCTGGCGGGCGGACCGGCTACCGAAGCCCGAGGGGGATGGACGGCCCACCGACCAGGCACGACCAGTAACCCAGACGAGTTGTCGCCGGACAATGCCCTTGACCCGAAGGCACCCGTTCGGCCCAGCGCGCGGTGCGGCGGAATCACAACCGTTATCCACAGGCTCCGCGGCGGGTCCCGTGGAACTCGTAGGCTTTCGGAATGGCTCAGGCGGACGTGGAAGTGGTCGTGGACATGGATGAGGAAGGCGCTTCGGAGGCGAACGAGGCGGTGCAGGTGCTGCGCCGGGTGTTCGGGTACGAGGCGTTCCGCGGCAGTCAGCAGGAGATCATCGAGCACGTCATAGGCGGCGGGGACGCCGTCGTCCTGATGCCGACCGGTGGCGGCAAGTCGCTGTGCTATCAGATCCCCGCGCTGGTCAGAGGCGGTGTGGGGGTGGTGATCTCGCCGCTGATCGCCTTGATGCAGGACCAGGTCGACGCCTTGCGGGCGCTCGGGGTGCGGGCCGGATTCCTCAATTCGACGCAGGACCTGGAGGAGCGGCGGCTGGTCGAGGCCGAATTCCTGGCGGGCGAGCTGGACCTGCTGTATCTGGCGCCCGAGCGGCTGCGGGTGGAGCAGACGCTGAGCCTGCTGGACCGGGGGAAGATCTCGCTCTTCGCGATCGACGAGGCACACTGTGTCGCCCAGTGGGGGCATGATTTCCGGCCGGATTATCTGGCGCTGTCGATGCTGCACGAGCGCTGGCCCGACGTCCCACGGATCGCGCTGACCGCCACCGCGACCGACGCCACCCATGCCGAGATCACCACCCGGCTGCGGATGGCGGAGGCCCGGCACTTCGTCGCCAGCTTCGACCGGCCGAACATCCAGTACCGGATCGCGGCGAAGAGCGAGCCCAAGCGGCAGCTGCTGGAGCTGCTGCGCAGTGAGCACGCGGGCGACGCCGGCATCGTCTACTGCCTGTCGCGGGCCTCGGTGGAGAAGACCGCGCAGTTCCTGGTGGACAACGGCATCGAGGCGGTGCCGTACCACGCCGGGCTCGACACCCGTACCCGCGCGGAGAACCAGGCGCGCTTCCTGCGCGAGGACGGGCTGGTCGTGGTGGCCACGATCGCGTTCGGGATGGGCATCGACAAGCCGGACGTGCGGTTCGTGGCGCATCTGGATCTGCCGAAGTCGGTGGAGGGCTACTACCAGGAGACCGGACGCGCCGGCCGGGACGGCCAGCCGTCGACGGCCTGGCTGGCGTACGGCCTCCAGGACGTGGTGCAGCAGCGGAAGATGATCGACGGCTCGGAGGGCGACGAGGCACACCGGCGCCGGCTGTCGGCCCACCTCGACGCGATGCTGGCGCTGTGCGAGACGGTGGACTGCCGCCGGGTCCGGCTGCTGGCCTACTTCGGCCAGCAGGGCACCGCCTGCGGCAACTGCGACACCTGCCTGGCCCCGCCGCAGACCTGGGACGGCACGGTCGCCGCGCAGAAGCTGCTGTCCACCGTCGTCCGGCTCCAGCGGGAGCGGGGGCAGAAGTTCGGGGCGGGCCAGATCATCGACATCCTGATGGGGAAGAAGACCGCGAAGGTCATCCAGTTCGATCATGACGCGCTGAGCGTCTTCGGCGTCGGCGCCGACCTCCGGGAGGCCGAATGGCGGGGCGTCGTACGGCAGTTGCTGGCCCAGGGACTGCTCGCGGTCGAGGGTGACTACGGCACGCTGGTGCTCACGGACACCAGCGGCGAGGTGCTCGGCGGCCGGCGCGAGGTGCCGATGCGGCGCGAGCCCGAGAAGGCCGCGCGGGCGGCCAAGGCCAAGGCCAAGGGCAAGCGGGCACCGGTGGATCTGCCCGAGGAGGCGCTGCCGGTCTTCGAGGCGCTGCGCGGCTGGCGGGGCCGTACGGCCAAGGAGCAGGGCGTGCCCGCGTATGTGATCTTCCACGATGCGACGCTGCGGGAGATCGCCCTGCTGCGGCCGGCGACGATCACCGAACTGGGCACGGTCAGCGGGGTCGGCGAGAACAAGCTCGCGAAGTACGGGCAGCAGATTCTCGATGAGCTGGCGGGGCGGGGCGAAGCGGGCGGCCTCGACGGGCCCGCGGCCGAGGCGGCCGGCACGGCGCCCGCGGGCGGCCGCCCGGCACAGGATCCCGGCCCCGGCCCGGCGGACGAAGAGCCGCTGCCGGAGCCACCGGACGACATCGACTGGTAAGGGTCCGTCAACACCGTGCAGGCGTACGGGGCGGGGCCGTTGGCCGTCTTTGCGGCCTTTGGGCGCCCCGCACCGGACGCTTCGTCACAGGACCGATCCCAGAGATCTTGCTGACTGTTACACAACGTACGGATCGTCGTTAAGGACGCTCCGTAAGGTGCTGTCGCGTACCGCGCCCCTATTGGCGGCCCGAGCCGCCCTCGACGAGGAGTACCCATGCGGGCCCAGCACCGCTCCGTGATCCGTACCGCCGCCGTCGCCGCCGGCGCGCTGGCCGCCCTGCTGCTTCCCGCGGGCGCCGCCTCCGCCGCCGATTCCACCGCGCCCACGGAGAGCCGGACGTCGATCATGCTGCCCGACGACGGGCTGGCCGGACTGGCCCAGAGGGCCGGCCATCTGCCCAAGGCCGGGCTGATCGGCGGCGCGGGCGCGCTCGGCGTGGCGGGCACGGCCCTCGCGGTGCACCGCCGACGCCACGGAAACCGCGGCGGACAGCGGGCCTAAGGGGTGCTTTCCCCTAGCAGCGCCTACTCCCCCAGCATCATCCGCTGCACGTCCTCGTACCCCATCACCTCACCACCCGCCCCCGTCACATCCGGCAGCTCCTGCCCCGCACGGATGGCCTCCGCCGCCCCCAGGGTGGCCTGAAGGGCCGTACGGAAGAGCAGCGACCCGGTGCTGATGCGGCGTACTCCGAGCTCCGCCAGCCGGCTGACGGTGTGCCGCCCGGGGACGAAGAGGATGTTCAGCGGCGCCGGAACCTCCGCGACCAGCACCGATACGTCCTCGTCGGCGACCACTCCCGGTACGAAGACACCGTCCGCGCCCGCCGCCAGATAGGTCTCGGCGCGCGAGAGCGTCGCCGACAGCGGCGGTGGGGCGTCCACCAGCCAGTGGGTGTCGATCCGGGCGTTGAGGAACAGCCCCGGCGCCCGCTCCTTCGCCGCGCTGATCAATTCGGCCTGACGCACCGGATCCTGTAGCCCCTCCCCGCCGGGCAGCCCGTCCTCCACGTTCAGCCCCGCGGCCCCCGCCTCGGCCAACTCGCCTGCCAGGTTGGCCACTTGAGCCGGGTCGCCGCCGAATCCACCCTCGATGTCGACGGTGTACGGGCAGCTCAGCCGGCCGTTGAGGCGCAGCGCCAGGGCCAGCGTCGCATCGCGGGCCTCGGCCAGGGCCCGGCCGTCCGGATAGCCGTGGGCGGCGGCGACGCCCAGGCTCGAGGTGCCGACCGCCGCGAATCCGGCCCCGGCGAGCGCGACGGCCGAGGCGACATCCCAGGCATTGGGCAGCAGCAGCGGCTGGTCGGCGTGGTGCAGCGCATGGAAATGGAAGGTGGCGTACTCCGGGGAGGTGCTCATACGGGCACCGTAGGCATGTCCCCCTTCGGTAGGCACCGAAGACTCGCGGCGAACAACGGACTCATGACCACTCCGGCGTACAGCTCCGGGCTCACACGGCCCGCCGCACCGCTCGCGGACCGCCCCCGCGCAGGCCCCCGCCGGCCGCGGCGCCGCACGGCCTGCCACGCCCGGCGCCGGACCCGCCGCCGGACCCATGACGGCCATCCGGGCGGACCGGCGGCACCTCGGCCGGACCGGGCCCCGCCCCAGCTCACCGGCACGGCAGCCGAGGCCGGAAACCCCGTGACCCCACGTCACCCGCCCCCGTACGGTGCGCACATGAGCGACACCCCGCAGCGCGGCCGGAAGTCGCCCGCCACCCGCACCCCACCCCGTGAGCATGTCCGCGGAGCCCGTTGGCAGCCGCCCGGCTACTCGTCGTCCGCGGCGCAGGCCCCCGGCTGCGCGTACAGCGTGATCCGGGCGCCGTGGACCTCCGTGCTGCCGCACACCTCGAACGCGTCGTGCAGGGTGGTGCGTTTGGCGATTTCCTGGTCGTTGTCGTCGGTGGGCTGGCCGTCGGGGTCGCCGGCGACGACGATCCGGCGGGCGGTGAGCATACGGGCGCGGATGGCGTCGCCGGAGCGTTCGGTGCCGTAGAGGGTGTGGGAGGCCAACGGGCTTTTGGCCAGGGCGAGGTCGTCCAGCCCGCGGAAGTCGTGCGGGGAGGTCGCCGTCCAGATCCGGCGGCGGGCCGGCATGAAGAGCAGGCCGTCGCCGGGCTCGGACACCTCACGGACCGCGTGGGCGATGGCGGTGACGTCGTCGACCCGGCTGTCGGGGCTGCGCAGATGGACGTTGACGGGGAGGAGCGCGGCCAGCGCCGCCGCCACGGCGAGGGTTCTGCGCAGTCGCCGGGCGCGGGTCTGGCCCCGTTCACCGGCCGGGCGCAGCAGCCGGGCCAGGGCGGCGCCCGCGAGGAGCGCGAACCCGACGACGTAGTAGAGGACGTAGCGGTCCACGTAGGCCGGTTCGACGTGGGAGAGGAGCAGCAGCAGGAGGGTGGGAAGGAGCAGGAGGGGGACGGCCAGGGCGCGCAGGCCGATCGGGCCGCGCGAGCGCACCCGGACCCGGGCACAGGCGATACCGAGCACCGCGAGCACCGCGAAGGTCAGCAGCTGGAGCGGGTCCGGCCACATCAGCCAGCTGATCTGCGCGGACTGCCGGGTGCTGAAGACCGCGAGCGGCGCCAGCCCGGCGAGGACGGTGAGGGCGGCCAGGGCCCAGGCCCGCAGGACGCGGCGTGGCAGCCGGGCGAGGATCAGCGCGGCCGCGTGCACGGGCAGCGCCAGCGCCGCGAACTCGTGCAGCAGACAGGCGAACAGCATCAGCGCCGTATACCCCAGCCACCGCTTCGCCCGAGGGCGGGCAGCGGTCAGCACCAGCAGGTAACTCGCCCATACGACCAGGGCGCAGACCAGCGCATAGGAGCGCCCTTCCTGCGCGTACTGCTGCACGACCGGGATGAGCGCGAAGGTGAGGCCCGCGAGCAGACCTGCCCGCCGCCCGACCAGTCGCTGCCCCAGCAGGGCGACGCCCGCGGCGGCGGCGGTCATCGCGGCCGCGGACGGCAACCGCAGACCGATCACCTCGCCGAACGTGCCGCCGAGGGTGGGGTCGTAGAGGCGGAACCAGACGTGCATCAGCGCGTAGTACAGGCCGTGGACGACATCCACGTGCAGCAGCGTGGACCACAGGTCGGCCAGGCTGCGGTGCGCCATGTCGTAGGTGACCGCCTCGTCCCGCCATATGGCGTCCTGCCGGCGGATCCCCCACGCCCCCAGCAACAGCATCAGCCCGGAGGGCATCAGCACCACCGCGCCCCGCGCCACCCACACCCCACGGGCGGCTACGGCGGACGCGTACGCCTTCTGTGCTTGCGCTACGTCGATGACGGGCTCCGGTCACATGCGGGACGGAGAGGCAGGCGGGCAAGCGCACTGCCGGGGGTGACCGGGGCTCCGGTGCGGCACACGGGGCTGATGCCCACCGTCCGCACGGAGCCCCCGGCAGGCTCACCCGAGCCGGGTCAGCTTCGCTCCGAAGGAGGGCTCGACGAGGTCTTCCTTCAGGGCCACCGGCACCTTCTGGCTGCTCTCACCGTTGCCGACCGTCAGCACACCGACCTTGGTGCCGGCCTTCGCCTCGTGCGGGAGGGTCTTGCCGCCGGTGCTCATGGAGAAGGTCGCCTTCATACCGGGCCAGCCGACCGCCGACAGGTCCTTGGTCGCCACCACCGGCGTCTGGCCGCCGAGCCCGTCGTCCACGTAGCCGACGACCTGGCCCTTCTTCACCACGGTGTCGGAGACCAGCGCGTTCCGGGCCGCCGTGATCACCTTCTCGGTGTTGTTCAGCACCAGGTCGAGCTGCGCGTTGGGGTCCGGGCTGTTGGTGTGCTGGTCCATCGTCACACCGAGGATCAGCTGGTCCTTGCCTCCGACGGTGCGGTAGCCGGCCCACATGAACGTGCCGCCGGCCGGCGTGCTCGATCCGGTCTTGATGCCGACGACCTGGCCCGCCATCGTCGTGAGCAGGCGGTTGTTGTTGTAGAGCCTTTCCGGAAGGCCCGGGATCTGGACGTTCTCGATGCGGACGACCTCGCGGAACGCATCGTTCTTCATGACCTCCTCGGCCAGCTTGAGCTGGTCGACGGCGGTGCTCACGGTCGCCTTGTCCAGGCCGCTGGGGTCGGTGTACGTCGTCTTGGTCATCCCCAGGTCCTTGGCGGCCGCGTTCATCTTCTTCACGAACGCCTCCTGGGACCCGGAATCCCAACGTGCGAGCTGCCGCGCGACGTTGTTGCCCGAGGGGATCATCAGCATCTGCAGCATCTGGTACTGCGTGAACTGCTGATCTTTCTTGAGCGGAACGCGCGACTCGTCCTTCTTCTGGGAGTCCGCCTCACCCTGGGCGTCGATCGTGATCGTCTCGCCCTTCTCGCCCTTCTTGAGCGGGTGGTCACGGAGGATCACATACGCGGTCATCGCCTTGGCGACGCTGGCGGTCGGCACCGGCTTGGCCTCACCACGCGTCCCCAGGGTGCCGACGCCGACGACCCCGACCGCGGCCTGCCCCTGGTCGGGCCACGGCACCGAGGGCTGACCGCCCTTGAAGGTGTACGCGGCCGAGCCGCCGACGGCGAGCGTGGGGTTGGGCAGCGGGCGGACGCCCTGGGCTACCACGTAGATGAGCGCCAGCAGGGCGACCAGCGGGGTCCAGATCTTGAACCGGCGGACGACCGTGCGCAGCGGGGTCTCCGGCGGCGGCGGGGTGTTGGTGAGCTTCGCCAGCAGGTCCAGCGGGGGCAGCGGCTGCTGCTTGGTCCGCTCCGCCTCGGGCAGCTCGGCGGGGGCGACCTCGGGCGTGGCACCCGTGGACGCGGCAGCGGGCGGCTGGTCACCGGGCCGGGCCGGCGTCCTCGGCTTGGCGGGCGCGGCAGACGGCAGCGGACCGGCACCGGCGGCCTTACCGGCCGCCGGCGTGTCCGCGCCCTTCTCGGCAGACTTACCGGCAGCCTTCTCAGCCGCCTTCTCAGCCGCCTTTTCCGCCGCCTTCTCCGCTGCGCTTTCGACGGCCTTCTCTGCCGCCTTCGCGGACTCCTTGCCGGGCGAGCGGACCGGCGTCCTGGGCGCCGTCTTGCCCAGCGACTTGCCCGCCGTACCGTCGTCCGCCGACTTCAGCGCGACGAACTGACTCGTCCGCTCGGAGTCCCGCTCGGGCGCGGAGCCACCCTTGGCACCGGCCTTCTCGCCGCCGGTGTCCTTGCCGCCGCCGGTGTCCTTGCCGTCACCGGTGTCCTTGTCGCCGCCGGTGTCCTTGTCGCCGCCGGTGGCCTTCTCGTCCTTGCCCTTGCCCGTGGACTTGTCCTTGGCCGTGGACTTGTCCTTGGCCGTGGACTTGTCCTTGGCCGACTCATCCTTGCCGGGCGCACCCTTGGCCGACGTGTCCTTGGCCGCGGGCTTGGCCGCGGGCTTGTCGTCGGCCGGGGGCTTCCCCTGTGCGGGCGGGGCAATCTTGAACGCGGTGGTCGCCTGGTCGACGGCCCCGACCGAGGCCGCCTTCCCCTTTGCCTTCGCGATGGCAAACACCCGGGTGGCATCATCGACCGCCGACTCTTCGGCCTCGGCCTCGCCACCCTCCTTGCCGTCACCCTCGCCGCCGGCCTTCTCGCCAGGCTTCTCGCCCGCCTTCTCGACGGGCTTGCTCTTCTGTGCGCCGATGGTCTTGAACACGGCGGTCGGCTGATCGACAACCTTGGGCTTGGACTGCGACTGGGACTGAGCCTCAGGCTCGTCCTCGACCTCGGCCTTCGACTCGGGCTCGACCTCGGACCCCTGCGCGTCCTTGGCCTTGGACTCGTCCGCAGCCGTGGAAGCGACCGCAGCCTTGGACTCGCCCTTCGACTCCACCCCGGCCCCGGCCTTCGCCGCGCCCTTCGCCACATCCTTCGCAGCGGGCTTCACCGCAGGCTCAGTCGCAGCCTTCGCGTCACCCTCGGCCGCCTCCGACTTTGCTCCCGACTTTGCGGCGGCATCAGCGGCATCATCCGCAGCCGCATCCTCATCGACGCCCCCGTCGGCATCCGCGTCGGCGTCCCCGTCAACATCCCCGTCGGCATCCGCATCGGCATCCGCGGTCGCCTCAGAGCCGCCGCCGTCCGCCTCACCGTCGGCACCCTCGCGGCCCTCGCCGCCCTCGTCACCGTTCCCGGCGACCCAGGCGGCCACAGCGTCGCGCAGACGCGCGTCGCCGCCCTTGCCGCCCGCGCCGTCCTCCGCGGCCTCCTGAGGCGCGTCAGAGGCCTCGACAGCCTCACGCTCCCCGGACTCCTCGGAAGCCCCGGAGCCCCCGGGCTTCCCAGAGGACTCGGACGCCTCAGCCGCTCCGGGCTTCCCGGACGCCTCAGCGGCTCCGGACTCCTCTGCCGTGGCCACAGCGCCCGGCTTCTTAGCCGGCTCGTCCGGCTCCCCGCGGAGGGCCGACAGGCGCGGATCGCGTTTGCTCCGCGCCGTCTCCCCCGACGACTGCTTCTTGTCCGACTTGTCGGGGGACTCGCCCGCCACCGATGTCTCCTTCATACGTCGCGCTGCCTGCCTGGCCCAGTGTTCCCAAGTGTCCTGTGTCCGCACGCGCCCACCTCGCCGCCACGCGAACAGGGACGCACCGCACCCCACGGATAGATGTCGCCGACGTGCAAGACGAGAACGACATACCTACCGGTTCCCTACCGAACCCCCCACGCACTCTCGACAGATGAATGTGAGAGGGGTCACCCTGTCATTCATCCACGCGGGGAGGCATGGATGGGCAGGAGCCGCAGAACAATTCCGGAGGAGCTTCTGCTGCTCGCTTTGGACCCGACGACGGGTACCACAGCGCAGCCGCAGTCGCTCGACCTCGGCCTGGCCGGGGCCCAGCTAGTAGAGCTGGCTCTGGCAGGACGGATAGCCCCAGACGGGGATCGTATCGCCGTGGTGATGGCACGGCCGACAGGAGATCCGACTCTGGACTCAGCGCTCGAACTGCTGCGCCGACGCGGCAGTCCGGTGCGCGCGGTCCACTGGATCGGCGGGCCCCGGCTGGGGCTGCGCCAGACGTACCTCACGCATCTCGAACGGTGCGGCATGGTCCATGCCGTGGCGGGACAGATGTGCGGGGTGCTGCCGACGACGCGCTACCAAGCGACGGAGACGGCCATCAGCCGGGAAATCAGGGCCCGGCTGGACAACGCGATCCGCACCGGCGTACCGCCGGACCCGCGGACCGCGGCGCTCGCCGCGCTGGCCCATGCGGTCGGACTCGGCAAGCACCTCTACCCCGGGAACGAAGGGCGGTCATCGCGCTCCCGTCTCCGGGATCTGATCCGGCACGACCCGATGGGCGGGCTGGTCGCACACGCCGTCATGGATGTCCAGAACGGCGCCGCGGCACAGCCCCGGCGGTCTCAGGCCGCCGGCCCGGGAACCGTACGGCAACCGGCGTCCCGTGCCACGGCGGAGCCGGCCGGCGCGCCGGGTCAATCGCGGCACGGCCACGGCAGGATGGCTCGCGTGGGCGCCCGCTGACGCCGTAAAGCGCCCGTACGCGTCGCACGCGCCGTACCACCGGTGCGCGCGTATGACGCCCGTACCACCGGGGCACGACGCCCTACGCCCCGCTCCGCCGGGGCGCGATACACCACGCCCGCACCACCGGCACCAGAGCATATCCGCACCACTCGCACCGCTCGCACCACCGGTCCCACAATCCCGTTCGGGAGCCGCAGCAAGGAGCGTGGGGTGGCGGGCCGGCCGTTCTGGACGACGGCCGCCCCGCCACCCCACGCATATGACCGCTCGCCTTCTGTATGCATTTCACTGCGCGGCGTCACTCCGGAGTGGCACTCTGCTGGACACGAACCAACAGCAGTACGGAGCCGGAGGTGCACGTCCCGTGGCGTCCAATGTCAATCCCACCGTCAGACGACGCCGGTTGGGCCAGGAGCTGCGCAGGCTCCGCGAGCTCAAGGGCATGACGGCGGAGGAGGTGGCCGAGCGGCTGCTGGTCTCCCAGTCGAAGATCAGCAGGCTCGAGAACGGCCGCCGCAGCATCAGCCAGCGCGATGTCCGTGATCTGTGCGGGGTCTATGAGGTCGAGGACCACCGCATAGTGGAATCGCTGATGCAGATGGCGAAGGACTCACGCCAGCAGGGCTGGTGGCACGCCTTCGGCGACATTCCGTACAGCGTCTACATCGGCCTGGAGACCGAGGCTGCCTCACTGCGGATCTACGAGTCCCTGCTGGTGCCCGGCCTGCTGCAAACCCCCGGCTACGCCGAGGCGGTGATCCCCGGTACGGTCCCCGAGCTGGCGCCGGACCACCTGGAGAAGCGGATCCAGGTACGGATGCGCCGCCAGGAGCGGGTCAACGATCCCGACCGTCCGCTACGGCTGTGGGTGGTGCTGGACGAGAGTGCCCTGCGACGGGTGGTCGGCAGCCATCTGATCATGCGCGAGCAGCTGGATCATCTCGTCGAGGTGAGCAATTTGCCGCATGTGACCGTTCAGGTTCTTCCCTACGACACCGGCGCCCATGCCGGAATGTCGGGAACGTTCTCCATCCTGGAATTCGACGACGCCTCCGATTCCAGCGTGGTGTACATCGAGGGGGTCACCAGTGACCTCTATCTGGAGAAAACCAACGATGTGCACAAATACACGATCATGTACGAGCATTTGCGTGCGCAGGCGCTGAGCGCGGAAGCGAGCCGGGAGTTCATCGCCGATGCGGCGAAAGCCCATGCGGATGCGATGAGGTGAGGCCTGAGCGTGACGAAAATGAGGCGGAATCCGGGATTCCGGAGAATGGGTTCGCACGGTACACCCGCCCCCGCCTCCATGAAAAGAGATCAAGAAATATGCCCTTCGGACGGGTGAACGGCCTCTGCGGCTGGTGATGTTGGCGCGTAGCGTCATCTCTACCGAATCCGCGGTAACTCAGAGTGAGTTGGAGTGAACATGGCCGTGCAGCCGAATTCCGCATTCTCCTGGACCAAGTCCTCGTACTCCGGTGGTAACGGCGCCTGCGTGGAAATCGCTGTGCCTACCACCGCAGCCATCGCGGTGCGCGATTCCAAGGACCCCGAAGGACCGCGTCTGACGTTCGACAACTCCTCCTGGAGCCGCTTTGTGTCGGACGTCGCCGGTGGCGCGTTCGACATGGCGTGACCTGAACCCGCGCGCTCCGCAATCCGCAGATACGAGCCCTCTCGACTGGATCGCCGTCCCGGCCGAGGGGGCTCGGCCATGCGCAGACCCATAAGCCCTGCGCACGCCCCGTAAGCAGATTTCAGCGCAATTCGGCCATGAGCCGGGCCTCACGCATCCGGATGCCGGGGTGTAGCTGACAGGTCGTCAAGAGGGGGCGGTCGAAGGCCCCGGGGCGGGGGCGGCGCCCCTCGCGCACGTTCACCATGCGGGCACCCCTGCACACCACCGTCCGCCCCGCATAAGCTTCCTGCCCTCTGCAGCTAACGCCGGTTAACCGCAGACCTCGAGTGATGGGAGCCGCTGTGCCGGACGCGATCCTTACTGATGCCCACGCCCCCGTTCCCGGGCTCGCCGCGCGTGCGGCGCGGACCGGTAGCTCCCCCGTACGCGACATCCTGGCGCTCACCGCCCGGCCGGAGGTCATCTCGTTCGCCGGCGGGCTGCCCGCGCCCGAGCTGTTCGATGCGGCGGGTATCGCCGACGCCTTCCGGCACGTGCTGGCGGAAGCCCCGCGGCGGGCGTTGCAGTACTCGACGAGCGAGGGCGATCCGGCTCTGCGCGCCGCCGTCGCGGCCCGTTACTCCGCACGCGGACTGGCCACCGAGGCCGACGATCTGCTGGTGACCACCGGCTCCCAGCAGGGGCTGTCGCTGCTGGCCACCGTGCTGCTGGAGCCGGGCGATGTGGTGCTGGTCGAGGACCCGTGCTACCTCGCGGCGCTCCAGATCTTCTCCCTCGCCGGCGCCCGGGTGGTGCCGGTGCCGACCGACGACGAGGGTCTGGACCCGGCGGCGCTGGACGAGATCGCCGCGCGGGAGCGGCCCAAGCTGCTCTATGTCATACCGACGTTCCAGAATCCGACCGGCCGCACCCTGTCCGCCGAGCGGCGGGCCGCGGTCGCCGGGGTCGCCGCCCGGCGCGGCCTGTGGATCGCCGAGGACGACCCGTACGGGGAGCTGCGCTTCGAGGGCGAACCGATGCCATGGGTGGCCTCCTTCCCCGGGGCCGAGGACCGTACGGCGCTGCTCGGCTCGTTCTCCAAGGTGATGGCGCCCGGGCTGCGGCTGGGCACACTGCGCGCGCCGGCCGCGCTGCGCCGGGCCTGTGTCATCGCCAAGCAGGCCGCCGATCTGCACACCTCGACCGTCGACCAGGCCGCCGCGGCCCGGTACTTGGCGGCCGCGGACCTGGACGCCCATCTGGCGCGGGTGCGCGACGCCTACCGTGCGCGGCGGGACGCGCTGGTCGACGGACTGCCCTCGGCGCTCCCCGAGGGCTCACGGTGGAACCGTCCGGCGGGCGGCATGTTCGTGTGGGCGACGCTGCCCGAGGGGTACGACGCGACGGCACTGCTGCCCGAGGTCGTACGGCATGACGTCGCGTACGTTCCCGGGGCGCCGTTCTTCGCCGGGACACCGGACCCCACCGCCGCCCGGCTGTCGTTCGTGACGCACTCCCCGGAGGAGATCCGCGAAGGGCTGGGCCGGCTGCGGACGGCCCTGGAGGGCGCGCGCCGGCAGAAGTGAGCGCGCGGAGGCGGGACGTGCGCCAGGATGCCTGGTGCGGCGGAAAATGCGCTACCGGCCGGCCGTCGTGGTGGCGGAAACTGGAGGTCTACGCCGCGTGGACCTCCAGTGAACCTGCCAGGAGGCCGGATGACCCAAGGCGCGGGCAACCCGGAACCCGGTACGCCGGAACCCGAAATTCCCGTCGACCACCCGCAACTCGACCCTCCCGCCGGCAACCCGGAACCCGACCCGCCTATGGGCGACCCGGAACCCCGTTCCGGCCTCGACGACCCCGCAGATCCCCCCGAGCCACCGCCCTCCCTCCTGCGTCGCGCCTGGGCCCGCGTCTGCGGCGCCTGGGTCCGGCTCCGCGCCGGCGGGCGCTGGCTGCGCGCGCACGCCCGGCACGCCTTGGTGGTGGGTGTCGTCACGGCCGTCGTCGGCGCGCTCGCCACCGTCGCCGCCGATCAGCTCCCCAAGCTCTTCGAGGACCCGCCGCCCGGCTGCCCCGGAGCCGGCTGCGACAACAAGGATCCGAACAAGAGCGGTGGGTGCGCCGAGGACGCCACCACCTGGGAGCCCAAGGAGGGCAACCCGGTGCGCGTACAACTGCGGTACAGCAAGGAGTGCGGCGCCGTATGGGGCCGGATCGTCAATGGCGTTTCCGGGGACATGGTGACCCTCCGGGTGGCGGGCGGAGCGGCCCGCAGCGCCTCCATCGACTACAACCACGACAAGTACACGGCCATGGCGACCGTCGGCGAGACCTTCCGGGTACGGCTGTGCGCGGTGCCGTCGACCAGCCCCAACCGCACTGCCACATGGGTCAAGTACTGCTTCGAGGGGACGGAGCACTCTGAGTGGGAGTGACGTGAGTGGTGGGAGTGACGGGGGTGGTGGGAGTGATCCGATGCCGTCGCAGCTGACCAAGTCGACTGGGCCGGCTAAGCCCGCGGGTACCGGGCCAGCCATCCCGGCGAGGATCCGGCCGGGCCGTGCAACGCGGCGCCCTGCGTCATCTCCATCGAGAAATCGTCGGCCAGCTGCAAGATCGTCTCCCGGCCCTCCAGCTCGACGATCCACACCGGCGGCAGCGCCGTCTCGCCGTGCAGCGTGCCCAGCAGATTGCCGCAGATGGCGCCGGTGGAGTCGCTGTCGCCGCTGTGGTTGACGGCGAGCAGCAGACCGTGCCGCATGTCCTCGGCGACCAGCGCGCAGTACACACCGATCGACAGCGCCTCCTCGGCCGTCCACCCCTCGCCCAACGACTCCACCCGCGCGGGAGTCGGCATGCCCTGCCGTACGGCGCCGAGCGCGCGCTTGAGGGCGTCGGTGGTCTCCTCGTGGCCGGGGCGGGTGGCCAGATGTGCCAGCGCCTTCTGCACGGCGCCGTCAAGGTCCTCGCCTCGGGCCAGCGAATGGCTGATGACGGCGAACGCGCCGGCCGCCAGATAGCCGGTGGGGTGGCCGTGCGTCTGCGCCGCGCACTCGACGGCGAGCTGGAAGACCAGCTGCGGCTCCCAGCCGACCAGCAGCCCGAACGGCGCGGAGCGCATCACCGCGCCACACCCCTTCGAGTCGGGGTTCTTCGGCTTGTCGAGGGTGCCCATCACCTCGTCGCCGAGGCCCGTCAGGCAGGCCCGGCCGGGCGCGCGGCGCGAGTAGAGCCACTCCTCGCGGGCGAGCCAGCCGTCGTCCTTCTTGCGCTCGTCCGGGCCCCAGTCGCGCTGGGTGGCGGCCCAGCGCAGATAGGCGCGGTGGACGTCGGTGGGCGGATGCCAGGCGCCGGTGTCACGACGCACCTGGGCCCGGATCAGCCCGTCCACGGTGAACAGCGTCATCTGGGTGTCGTCGGTGACCGCTCCGCGTCGCCCGAAGGCGGGCACGAAGTCCGTCACGCCCTCTTGGCCGTGCGCCTCACGGATCGCATCGAGCGAGTCGAATTCAATACCGGCGCCCAGTGCGTCGCCGATGGCGCCGCCGAGCAGACAGCCGCGTACCCGACTGCGGAAGTCCTGCTGTTCCGCGCGCCCCCAGATGGCGCCGCCTCCCGCTGCGCTCACTGCGCCCTCCCGAAGCTCACTACGTCCAGGGGCCTTACGAGGGCCCCTGGCGCAGCACTGTAATCGACCAGGATTGATCAATTTCGGGGCCGGGTGAGTATGTGAATAGTCACTGGCTAGGCGGCTTTTGGACGGTACGGTCCTGATGAATAAGGGGGTTTTCCCTGTCCCGGCTCACCTTCCGTACTGCCACCCACCACCTCATTCACCATCTGCCCTTTACCCCTTCACCTCTTCTCCTCCTTTACCCCTTCACCCCCTCGCCGTCCGCTACCTACCACCTGCCGCATCCTTCGGGAGATTCCGCATGACACCGCGCTGCGCCGTACTCGACGACTACCAGGGCGTCGCCCTCTCCATGGCCGACTGGTCCCCCTTGGCCGGCGCCGTGGACGTCCGTACGCTGCGGCAGCCCTTCCGCTCCGAGGACGAGGTGGTCGCGGCGATCGGCGACTGCGAGATCGTCGTCGCCATGCGCGAACGCACACCCCGTTCCCCGCCTCCCTCTTCGCCCGGCTTCCCCGTCTCCGGCTGCTGATCACCTCCGGAATGCGCAACGCGGCCATCGATCTGGCGGCCGCCGCCCGGCACGGCGTCACCGTCTGCGGCACGGCCAGCAACACCGAACCGCCCGTCGAACTGACCTGGGCCCTGATCCTCGGCCTCGCCCGCAACGTCGTCACCGAGAGCACCGCGTTCCGTGCCGGTGGCCCCTGGCAGAGCACGCTCGGCGCCGATCTGCACGGCCGTACGCTCGGACTGCTCGGCCTGGGCAAGATCGGCACCCGGGTCGCCCGGATCGGGCAGGCCTTCGGCATGGACGTGGTGGCCTGGAGCCGGAACCTCACCGCTGAGCGCGCCGCGGAGGCAGGCGTACGCGCCACCGCCACCAAGGAAGAGCTCCTGGAGACCAGCGACTTCGTCTCCGTACACCTCGTCCTCAGCGATCGCACCCGCGGCCTGCTCGGCGCCGGCGAACTCCGCCGGATGCGGCCCACCAGCTACCTCATCAACACCTCCCGCGCCGCCATCGTCGACCAGCCCGCATTGCTCCAGGCGCTGCGTGAGAACTGGATCGCGGGCACCGGTCTGGACGTCTTCGAGCAGGAACCGCTGCCCGCCGACCACCCCCTGCGCACACTCCCGAACGTCCTCGCCCTCCCGCACCTCGGCTATGTCACCCGCCGCAACTACGAGGGCTACTTCCAACAGGCCGTCGAGAACATCACCGCCTTCCTGGCCGGCAGCCCGGTCCGCCAACTGGGCTGAGCCAATGGATGAGTCGATGAGGACGAGTCGATGGGGACGAGCCAACGGGGGCGAGCCCATGGGGCAACGGCACCCGGAGAGGCCCCAGGAGAGGCCGAGCCGTCAGCTTCTTTGCCCCATTTCGCCTCCTTCTCCGCCCTATTCGCCATCGGCGGGGCGCTTATCCGTTCGATGATGGCGACGCCCCGTGCTGGGCATGCTCTCCCCATGTCCGAGTACGAGTGGGATCGCACCACCATGGCCGTCGTCGCCTCCGCGCTTTCCGGAGACAGCGACGGCGCGGTGGAACTCCTTCGGCCGCTCCCCCAGAGCGATGTCTGCCATATCGCGGTACGGCTCGCCGCCATGGCCGCCGATGCGCTTATCGTCGCCGCCCAGGACAGCGGAGGCGACCGCGAAGAGGCCCTGTCGCAGTGGCAGCAGTGCATCTTGCAGCACGAGGCCGAGTACGACGGCGAGTGAACCTCCGCCCGCCCCGCCTGTCAGTCGGGTCGGCCGGCCGCCGCTGCCCTCCTGCGTATCAGGCCGTCGCGTATCGCCTCCAGCCGTTCGGCGTCGGCGCCCGGAAGTCCCGCCAGATCGCGTACCCCCAACTCGCTCTCCGCGAGGGCCTCCCATGCACCCCCGCCCAGCAGCCGCGCCATCGCGTCCTCGGCACCCGACCAGTCACCCAGGGCGCAGCAGCTGACGATCCCCACCACGGCCGCGCCTGCCGCCATCAGGTGAGAGAGATCGTCGGCGCAGTCTCCGCCCCCGTCCACGCGTCCCTCGTTCTCTCCTTCTCCTTCGCCGGCGTCGCCTGCCCCGTGGAGGCATAGTGCCTCGGCCCGCAGCGCCTCCCAGGCGGAGACGGACTCGGCCGCCCGCACACCGCCGTGGGCTCCGGCCAGCAGCGCCGCCTCGTACCGGACCATCAGGCCCACGGCCGCCGCACCCGCCGGTCCCGTCGCCGCAACGCTTCGGCGTCGTCCGTCCTCCGTCTCCCGTGCGGCTTCGGCCGTGTGCCGTTCGTCGGCAAGTGCGCGCCGTGCCGCCTCACTCGCCTCTCGTGCCGCGTCCAGACGCCCGAAGCGCCGTAGACAGCCGGCCTTGAGTGCCAGGAGAGCGGCCCTCGGACCGCCGTCGGCGAGCGCGCGGTCGAAGTCGGCCAGTGCTTCCGTCGGCCTGCCCGTGAGCAGGTTGGTCCTGCCACGGGCCACCATGGCCCGCCGGGAGTCCGGGGCGAGTTCCAGGGCGGCGGAGAGTGCGGTACGGGCTTCCTCGGTGCGGCCCAGCGCGCGCAGGGCGAGCCCGCGGGCCATGTGGGCCCAGGCGTAGGAGGGGTCGAGGGCCAGGGAGCGTTCGGCGGCCGCCAGCGCCTGCTCGTAGCGCCGCAGGTCCAGGAGGGTGCTGCACCGCTCCCCCCACACCAATGGGTCGTCCGGGCGGAGTTCGGCCGCGCGCCCGAGGGAAGCCAGTGCCTCCTCGTGACGGCCCAAGGCACGCAGGGTGAGACCGCGGCGGGCATAGGCCCAGATGTACGCGGGGTTGACCGCCAGGGCCCGGTCGAACTCCGCCAGGGCCAGGTCGTACTGCCCCACCTCGCGGTAGGTCGCGCCCCGTTCGGCCATCGCCCAGGCGTACTCCGCGTTGACCTCGATGGCGCGCTCCAGGCCTGCCAGCGCTTCCTCATGGCGGCCGAGGCGACGGAGACAGACGGCGCGGCTGGCGAGGCTGAAGGCGTGCCGGGGCTGCCGGGCCAGGACCCGATCGAATTCGGTGACCGCCTGCTCGAATTGGCCCATGAGGCGGTAGACCTCGCCGAGTTGGGACGCGGTGTCGACCGAGTCCGGGGTGATGTCCAGGGCCTGGAGGTAGTCCTCGGCGGCGCGCTCGAAGGAGCGCATATAGCGGTGCGTCAGCCCCCGGTCGAACAGCGCCGGCGCGTTGCGCGGCGTCAGCTCCAGGCATCGGTCGAAGTCGGCGAACGCCTGCGGCCAGGCTTCGGCCTTGCGGTACTCGCGGCCTCGGAGGCGGTGGATACGGGCCTGGTCGGCCACCTCCAGGCCCGTGCGGGCGAGCAGCGCCGTGAGTACCCCGGTCAGCCCCTGGCCGCCCTCCGTGAGGGCGCCCACCAGCCGGTCGCCCCACTCCCTGACCTCGGGAGCGTCGGCGTCCTCCCCGGCCTGCCGGACGGTCTCCGCGGCCCTGCGCACCACGGCCCGCTCGTACTCGGCCGCGTCCAGCATGTCGGCCAGCGCCCGGTCGAGGGCGGCCTGCGGGTCCGCGCAGAGCGCGTGGTAGGTCTCCCGCAGGCGGTACTCCACCCAGCGTTCGTCGGTCCAGGCCCGCGCCGGCTCAGCGTCGTCGGCGCATTCCGTACGACGGTCCCGCGCCGCCTCGGCCAGGCGGCGGTGCCGGGCCGTCCAGGTCTGCGGTGATCTGCGGCGCTGTAGGCGCAGCATCGCGGTACGCACGACCTCGTGGTACTGCCACCGCCCGCCCCGGTGGGCGACGAACGGCAGTTGGCACAGCCGGGCGAACTGCCCTGCGGCGGCCGGGTCCACCGCGGTCCGGAAGATGTCCTCGTCGAGATGGCGTGGCAGGGCAGCGGCCAGCGCCGCCTCCCGGCGGACCGGGTCCGTCTCCCACTTCAGGAAGCGCTCGACGGCCGTGTCGCTGGGATCGTCGACGGCGTCCACGGCCTGCGGGCGGTTCTCGGCGAGGGTGGAGACCAGCACCGGCAGCCCGCCGGACAGCCGCAGGATCACCTCGACGATGCGCTCGTCGACGATGTCCTTGGTCGCCAGGTACTGCCGCGCCTCGGCCTCGGTGAAGGCGTCCAGGGGCAGCTCCGCCACACAGTCGAGGTGGTCGGCCCAGCAGCGGCGGTCCAAGGCGGTCTGCCCGGCCAGCGTGACCACCACATTGGGCGCCAGCGGTCCGTACCGGTCGCTGACCAGGACATCGCGCAGCCAGATGTCCAGCAGCGGGCCGGTCCGCTCGTAGGTGTCGAAGAAGAGGGTCAGCCAGGGCACCTCGTCGGCAACGGCGTTCACCTCACGGACGAATACGGGGGTCAGGGCCTCCAGCGGCTCCATCACCAGCTCGACCTCGTCGTGGCTGCGCAGCCGGGCGCTGAGCAGACCCCGCAGCCGGTCCGCGCCGCGTGCCACCTGGCGGGGGTCCAGCGCTCCGGTGACGGCACCCACGCCGGGCAGCAGACCGAGACCGGCGAGCCCGGCCTGGGCCACGATCATGCTGCCGGGCGAAGGGGCGCTGCCCTCGGCGCCGCCGCCCGGATCCGCCTCACCGCTCGGCCCCCCGGCGGCGACGGCCGCCGCCTCGGCCTCGTGCCGACGCTCCCGGTAGGTGGCGAAGAGCTTGTCGAACACCTTCAAGGGGCGTCCCTGCGCGGCCAGTTGGCTGCTGATGGCGGCCATGGCGTCCGGCACGTCGTGCACCGCCTCGTCGACGTACGCGGTCGGCGCGCCCTGCTCGCGGGCGGTGTTCTCGAACTGCCGGATCAAGGACGTCTTGCCGACGCCGGCCTGGCCGTGCACATGGAACAGGAACTGTTGCGCCGGATCCTCCACGTCCCGGGCGAAGTTGGCACGGAAGGCTTCGATCTCGCCGCGTCGCCCGACGAACCCTTCCCGTCGCCGCAGCCGGATCAGCTCCTGCCGCGAAAGCCTGCTGCGGTCCACGCCTTTCACCCCCTCCGCGCCGGCGCCTTTGCCGTCCGCCGGCGTTTCTGCCTGCTCAAGCAGATTAGCCTTCGGCGGAGTTGCGCATCGGAGCCTGTGGATAACTTCGCGGAGCCGCGGAACGGCCGGGCCGGACGCGGACGGTCAGACGGACCCGGGCAGGTGGCAGGAGGCACCGCCCGGCCGCCGCCACCTGCCTCCTGCTGCCCTACTCCACCACCGGCAGCAGCTCCGGCAGATGCCCGTCCGACGCCAGGGCAGCGGCCTGACGTTCCTCCGACACCAGCCCGTAGGTGGTCGTACGGGGACGGGCGGGCCGGCCGGCCTGCTCCGCGATGGCGATCAGATCCTGGATGGAGCGGTAGGAGCCGTAACTCGACCCGGCCATACGGGAGATGGTCTCCTCCATCAGGGTGCCACCCAGGTCGTTGGCGCCCGAGCGCAGCATCTCGGCGGCGCCGTCCGTGCCGAGCTTGACCCAGCTGGTCTGGATGTTGGTGATGTGCGGGTGGAGCAGGACCCGGGCCATGGCCGTCACCGCGCGGTTGTCGCGGGTGGTGGGGCCGGGGCGGGCGATACCCGCCAGGTAGACGGGGGCGTTGGTGTGGATGAAGGGAAGGGTGACGAACTCGGTGAAGCCGCCGACGTTGTTGGCCAGCGCGGTCTGCTGGATCTCGGCCAGCAGCCGGAGGTGGCCCAGCCAGTGGCGCGGCTGATCGACATGGCCGTACATCATCGTCGAGGACGAACGGATGCCCAGCTCATGGGCGGTGGTGATGACCTCGACCCAGGTGGCGGTGGGCAGCTTGCCCTTGGTGAGGATCCAGCGGACCTCGTCGTCGAGGATCTCGGCGGCCGTCCCGGGAAGGGAGTCCAGGCCGGCGGCCTTGACCTCGGTCAGCCACTCGCGGATGGACAGACCGGTGCGGGTGGCGCCGTTGACGACCTCCATGGGCGAGAAGGCGTGCACATGCATCCCGGGGACGCGCTCCTTGACGGCGCGCGCGATGTCGAAGTACGCCGTCCCGGGCAGGTCCGGGTGGATGCCGCCCTGCATGCAGACCTCCACCGCGCCCACGTCCCAGGCCTGTTGGGCACGGTCGGCGACCTGGGAGAGGGAGAGGGTGTAGGCGTCGGCGTCCGTACGGCGCTGGGCGAAGGCGCAGAAGCGGCAGCCGGTGTAGCAGACGTTGGTGAAGTTGATGTTCCTGGTGACGATGTAGGTGACGTCGTCACCAACCGTGGCGCGGCGCAGATCGTCGGCGATCCCGCAGAGGGCGTCCAGGGCGGGGCCGTCGGCGTGCAGCAGCGCCAGCGCCTCGGGGTCGGTGAGCTTGGTGGGGTCGTCGGCGGCCTGCGAGAGGGCCTGCCGTACGTCCGCGTCGATGCGCTCGGGCGCCATACCGGGCGCGGCGGCCTCACGCAGCGCCTCCCAGTCGCCGTAGACCTCGTCGAAGTCCTCGCGGCGGTCGGCGGTGCGGCCCTCGGTGTCGATGGTGTGGTGCAGGTCCGTACGGCCCGCTGCGCTCATCGTGAAGCCCTCGTCGGGCTCCTGCCAGGGGCGGCCCACCACCGGGGCGTCCTCGACGGCCAGGCCCGTCCCGGGGTCGGCGAGGGCGCGGACATGCGGCAGCAGACGGGGGTCGAGCCACGGCTCGCCGCGCTGGATGAACTCCGGGTAGATGGGGAGCCGTTCACGCAGCTCGAAGCCCGCGGCGGCGCAGCGCTCGGTCAGCTCGTCGATCTGCGGCCAGGGGCGCTCGGGGTTGACATGGTCCAGGGTCAGCGGGGAGACGCCGCCCCAGTCGTCGATCCCCGCCTCGATGAGCAACTCATATTCGCCGTCGACCAGGTTGGGCGGCGCCTGGAGACGGGTCGAGGGGCCCATGATGTGCCGGGCCACCGCGATGGTCGCGGCCAGCTCCTCCAGTTCGGCGTCCGGCATTCCGCGCATCGCCGTGTCCGGCTTGGCGCGGAAGTTCTGCATGATCAGTTCCTGTATGCCGTGGTAGGCGCGCTGGATGCGGCGCAGCGCGAACAGGGATTCGGCGCGCTCCTCATAGGTCTCGCCGATGCCGATCAGCAGCCCGCTGGTGAAGGGGACGTTGGAACGCCCGGCGTCCTCCAGGACGCGCAGCCGGACGGCCGGTTCCTTGTCGGGCGACCCGTAATGCGGACCGCCGGGCTCGCTCCACAGCCGCTCGGCGGTCGTCTCCAGCATCATCCCCAGGGAGGGGGCGACGGGCTTGAGCCGCTGGAAGTCCGTCCAGGACATCACCCCGGGGTTGAGGTGCGGCAGCAGTCCGGTCTCCTCCAGGACGCGGATGGCCATGGCGCGGAGGTACGAGATCGTGTCGTCATAGCCGTGCGCCTCCAGCCACTCGCGGGCCTCGGGCCAGCGGTCCTCGGGCTTGTCCCCCAGGGTGAACAGGGCTTCCTTGCAGCCCAGTTCGGCGCCGCGACGGGCGATGTCCAGCACCTCGTCGGGCGACATGAACATCCCGTGGCCCGCCCGGCGCAGCTTGCCGGGGACGGTGACGAAGGTGCAGTAGTGGCACTTGTCCCGGCACAGGCGGGTCAGGGGAATGAAAACCCCCTTCGAGTACGTGATGACGCCCGGGCGGCCCGCGGCTTCCAGGCCGGAGTCCCGCACCCGGGCCGCCGAGGCGCACAGGTCCTTGAGGTCGTCCCCGCGCGCCTGGAGGAGCACCGCGGCCTCGCCGACGTCCAACGCCACGCCGTCGCGAGCCCGCTTGAGCGCACGGCGCATCGCATTCGCCGTGGGGCGGCCCTGGGAAGCGGGCGGGGCGCTCGTCTCGCGGTCGGTCCCTTGGTCGGATGCCTGGTCAGGTCCCTGCGCGCTGGAAGTCATCCTCTGAGCATACGAGCGTCCACCGACAGCGCCGCCGCTGTAGATCGGGCCGCCTGTGTGCCACTGATCACTGCGGACGGAGGTTACGTCCGGGCTCAAAGGGGGCAATTCCCCGGCTGCGGCTCGGGACATGCTCACAAGCCGGCGCTCAGGCGCCGGCACTCACACGCCAGCACTCGCAGACCCACGCTCACAGACCCACGCTCACAGAGGGCGTTCACATGCTGGCCAGCAACTCGTCGGAGTACGTCCGGGTCAGGAACTCCATGTTGTGACCGTCCGGGTCGTTTATGTAGAGGCCGCGACCGCCGTCGTGGGTGTTGAACTCCTGAGGCTTGGTGTGCATGGGGTCGGCCCAGTACGGGAGGTCACGCTCCTTGATGCGGCCAAGGATCGCGTCGAACTCCTCTTCGCTCACCAGGAACGCATAGTGCGTGGGGACGAAATCCTTGCCCCCGGCGACATGCTCGGCATAGTCGAGCGTCACTCCGTTGTCGAGCTTGAGGGCGGCGAACGGACCGAAGGCCTTGGGTTCCGGCGCACCGAGAATCCCGGCCAGGAACCGGGCGGAGGCGAAACGGTCGGCGCTGTGCACGATGGTGTGGTCGAGGCTGGGCATGGGATCTCCTTGATCTCTTGGGTCCCGCGGCCGGCGCAGCCTGCGAGCCCTGCGAGCCCTGCACCGGCTCGGAGCACCGCTTGCACCGCTCCCGCTGGGACCGTTGATCTGCGGGTCCTACACCTTCGACGCTACGACCGACGGGGCGTTCGCGGATCGGTCTGCGGTACCGGCCCGGGCCGACGGGCCATACGCCGATGGTCCTAGGCGCACCGGGGCCCGAGAGCTCCCCGCGCCTCTCTCGTCTCCCCGCGTCTCCCTCGCCTCCCTCGCCTCCCTGCGTCTCTCCAGGCCCACGCAGTCCACCGCACCGCCCCCTCACGCAACGGACACGCCCCACTCCCGTACGTCACACGTACGCGCCCGTCACGGGTATCGCGCCGTCACACGTACGCGCCCGTCACGGGTACGCGCTCGTCACAGGTACTGGGCGTAGTCGTCCAGCGTCCGCAGCACCTCCGCCTCCCCGGCCGGCGGTAGCTGTAGCACCGCCTCCGCCAGGCCCAGCTCGCGGTAGTGGGCCAGCTTTCCGGGCGATGGAAGGACCGCGTACGGCACGACGGCCGGCTCACCCGGGCGCCCGGCGTCCGACCAGACCTGCCGCAGCACCGGGAGGGTCTCGGTCAGCCCTCTTCCGCCGATCGGCAGCCAGCCGTCCGCGTACTCGGCGATCTGCCCGAAGAGCTTGGGGCCGGCCGCCCCGCCCAGCAGGGTGCGCGGGGCGCCGTTCGCCGGCTTGGGATAGGCCAGGGAAGCCCGCACCGACCCGAATTCGCCCTCGTACGCGGTGGGTTCATCGGCCCATAGGGCACGCATCAGGGCCACCCGGTCGCGAACCAGCTCGCGCCGGGTCGTCCACTCCACCCCATGGTCGGCGGCTTCCTCGACGTTCCAGCCGTAGCCGATGCCGAGTGTGAAGCGCCCGCCGGAGAGGAAGTCGAGGGTCGCGATCTGCTTGGCCAGGTCGACGGGGTCGTGCTGGGCGACGAGGGTGATGCCGGTGCCCAGTGCCAGCCGCTCGGTGACCGCGGCGGCCTGGCCGAGGGCGATGAACGGGTCGAGAGTGCGGCCGTATTCGCGGGGCAGCGGTTCGCCCATGGGGGCGGGGGTGTCGCGGCTGGCGGGGATGTGGGTGTGTTCGGGGAGGTAGAGGCCGGCGAATCCGCGCTGTTCCAGCTCACGGGCCAGCCGGTCCGGCCGGATCGTCTCGTCGGTCAGGAAGATCGTGGTCGCGATCCGCATGCTGTGGATACCTCCATCACGCGTGTGGGTGACCGCATGTTGCCCTCAGCGCCCGACGGTTATCCACAGGCCTTTCCCTCCGCGTCACGGCCGCGTACAACAGTTTTCACACGGCGCAACGAGCCGGACGCACAGCGATACGAACACCGTGTTGCGCATGGCATTGCGCACGCCGCGACACACGGCGGCATTGCACACGGCATTGCACACGGCGAGTCATTGCAGGACTGGGGCACGGACAGGACCCGGACACGACAAGACCAACACGGCACTACGCAGCACGGGGGCGGGGATGGAACGACGAGATGTACTGAGACTTTCGGCGGTTGCGGGCGCGGCGGGCGCGCTTACGCTCGGACGTGTGAGCTTCGCCGACGCAGCACCGGCGGCCGGGCAGACAGGCAGCAGCGGACCGGGCGAACAGACCCGGCGCGTCACCGGTCATCTGCCCACGGGTGCACCGGACTTCGTCTATCTGCCGGTGGAAGTTCCGCACGGGGTAAGGGAGCTCGCCGTCTCCTACACCTACGACAGGCCCACGGTCCCCGAGGGAACGGCCGGCAACGCCTGCGACATCGGCATCTTCGACGAACGGGGCACGGAGCTCGGCGGGGCCGGGTTCCGCGGCTGGTCGGGCGGGGCCCGTACCGAGTTCTTCCTGCGCGCCGACGATGCCACCCCTGGCTACCTCCCGGGGCCCGTCAACGCCGGCACCTGGCATATCGCCCTCGGCCCGTACACGGTCGCACCGCAGGGACTGTCCTACGACGTCACGATCACCCTGAGACACGGCCCGCCGGGGCACACTCCGCATCCCGTCTATCCACCCGAGCGCGCCCGGGGCCGCGGCCGCGCCTGGTACCGAGGCGACAGCCACCTGCACTCCGTCTACTCCGACGGCAAGCGCACTCCCGCCGAGATCGCGGCGCTGGCTCGGGCCGCCGGGCTCGACTTCATCAACACCTCCGAGCACAACACCACTTCCGCACACCGCGCATGGGAGGGGCTGTGGGGTGACGACCTGCTGATCCTGACCGGCGAGGAGGTCACCACCCGCAATGGGCACGTGGTGGCGATGGGAACCGACCCCGGCGTCTTCATCGACTGGCGCTACCGTGCCCGCGACAACGCCTTCGGCTCGTTCGCCCGCGCCATCCGACGGGCCGGTGGTCTGGTCATCCCGGCGCATCCGCACGCCACTTGCATCGGCTGCAACTGGAAGTTCGGGCTGAACGAAGCCGATGCGGTGGAGGTCTGGAACGGTCCGTACACCCCGGATGACGAGGTCACCCTCGCCGAGTGGGACAACACCCTCGTCGCGCACACCCAGGGCCGCGCGGACTGGCTGCCGGCCGTCGGCCACAGCGACGCCCATCGCGACCCGGATGTCGTCGGTCTGCCGCAGACGGTGGTGCTCGCCGAGGATCTTTCGCGACGCGCGCTACAGGACGGTATACGGGCGGGCCGGGTCTGGATCGCCGAGTCCTCGAAGGTCGACCTGGCGTTCTGCGTCACCGGCGAGCGCGGCGAACACGCCGGGATAGGCGAACGCCTGGAGGCCTCCCGTACGGCAAAGGCCACCGCCCAGCTCAAGGTCTCCGGCGCCCCGGGCTGCACGGTCTCCTTCGTCACCGACCAGGGACGGCTGTATTCAACCCCGTTGCCGCCCTCGGGCGCTGGCACCGTCAGCTGGCAGACCACGCCCGATTACGCCGCTTACATACGGGCGGAGGTCCGCCACCCGTCCACGACGGCCGGCCTCCCGGGGCCGATGGCGGCGATGACCAACCCGATCTTCCTGGGGAGGCGAACCACGTGAGGGTGGCCTGAGGCGCGTACCCCGTGGCGGGAGGGTGAGGCAAGTACCCCGCGGCGCAGGGCTGCGCCGGGGCAGGCGGAGAGCGAGGCGGGAGGGGGAGGGGAGGGGGAGGGGGAGGGGGAGGGGGAGGGGGAGGGGGAGGGGGAAGCCCCTCCTGCTCCCCGCCCGCTCCCCGCCCTCCCCGCCCTCACCCCCTCACCCCCTCACCCCCTCACCCCCTCACCCCCTCACCCCGCCCAAACGATCGCCTGCATTTCGCTGTACGCATGCAGGGCGTAGGAGCCCACGTCCCGGCCCACGCCGCTCTTTTTGAAGCCGCCGAAGGGGGCCTCCATGTTGCGGCCGACCGTGTTCACCCCGACTCCGCCGGCCCGGAGTTGGCGGGCGACGCGGAAGGCGCGCGCCATATCGCCCGACCAGACGTAGTCGATGAGGCCGTAGTCGCTGTCGTTGGCGAGGGCGACGCCCTCGTCCTCGTCGTCGAAGGGGACGACCGCGACGACCGGGCCGAAGATCTCCTCCCGTACGACGCGCATGGCGTTGGTGCAGTCGGCGAGCAGGGTCGGTGCGACATAGAAGCCCCGCACCAGGTCCTGCGGGCGCTCGCCGCCCGCGACGATCCGTGCGCCCTCCTCTCTGCCCAACTCCACATACGACTCGACCCGGTCGCGGTGCGCCGCCGAGATCACGGGGCCGACGACCGTGGCCCGCTCCCTCGGGTCGCCGATTCTCAGATGGCCGACGTACCGGGCGAGCCGGTCGACCAGCGCCTCGTAGATGCCGCGCTGCGCGATCACCCGCGTCGGCGCCGTACAGATCTGCCCGCTGTAGAACGAGAACGTGGTGCCGATGCCGGCCACCGCCGAGTCCAGGTCCGCGTCCTCGAAGACCACCGCGGCGCCCTTGCCGCCCAGCTCCATGAGCTGGCGTTTCATGGCGCGCCCGCAGACCTCGCCGATGCGTTGCCCGACGGCCGTGGAGCCCGTGAAGCTGACCATGTCCACGTCCGGCGCGTCGACGGCCGCCTCACCGGCCTCCGCGGAGGCCCCGCCGACCACGTTCACCACTCCCGGCGGCACCCCGGCTTCGTCCAGGGCCGCCGCCATCCGGTAGACGGAGAGGGGGTCCTGCGGGGCCGGCTTCACGATGACGGTGTTTCCCATGGCGAGGGCCGGCGCCACCTTGCCCGCGGGGTTCGCCCAGGGGTTGTTGTACGAGGTGATGCAGGTGACGACGCCGACGGGCTGGCGTACGGCGAGGGCGCCGATCACCCCGGCCTTGCCCATCGGGCCCGCCTCGTTGACCTGCGGTGGCAGCCCCTGCTCCACGGGTTCCAGGGCGCCCTTCGCGTACCGCCGGAAGCGGGCGATGCCCACCGCGACCTGCATGCCCCGTGCCGTCGCGGTCGTCGCACCGCTTTCGGCCTGCGCCAGTGCGGCATGGGCGGCGAAGTCCCGTTCCATGAGGTCCGCGGCCCGGTCGAGGATCGCGGCGCGTTCCCCGGGCGGTGTACGGGACCAGGCGGTGAAGGCGTCCCGGGCCGCGGTGGCCGCCTGGTGGACCTGCTCCCGCGAGGCCTCGGGGGCGAGTCCGACGACGGCCTCGGTGGCCGGATCGATCACCTCGTAGTGGCCGCCGGCGGATTCGATCCACTCCCCGCCGACGAACAACCTGCCCTCGACATACGTCACTTGCCGCTCCACCAGCACACTGGCCAACAGCACACCGAACACAACGCGCCGCCCCCGGCCCCCGCTGGGCGCGCGCTCACCTGGTGCTCACCGTCCTGGTGTCGCGGCCGGACCGCAGCACCTTGCCCGGTACGGCGCCGGTCACCACGTCGTCGCGGATCGCCTCGACCCCGTTGACCCACACCGCATGGACGCCGAGGGCCTTGGAGTCCAGGCGGGGGCTGTCGCCGGGCAGGTCATGGACGAGCGTGGCCTTGTCCGCGTCGATGGTCTCCGGGTCGAAGAGGACGAGGTCGGCGTGCCAGCCTTCCTGGATGCGTCCTCGTTCGCGCAGGCCGAAGAGGTGTGCCGGGTCGTCGGTCAGCATCTTCACGGCCTGTTCGAGCCCGACCAGCTTTCGCCCGCGCAGACAGTCGCCGAGGAAGCGGGTGGTGTACGGCGCCCCGCACATCCGGTCCAGGTGCGCGCCCGCGTCGGACCCGCCGAGCAGTACGTCCTCGTGCTGCCAGGTCTCGGCGCGCAGGGCCCAGGAGTCCGGGTCGTTGTCGGTGGGCATCGGCCAGAGGACGGTCCGCAGACGGTCGTTGGCACAGATCTCCACCAGGCACTCGAAGGGCTCCTGGCCGCGTTCGGCGGCGATGTCCTTCACGACCCGTCCGGTGAGGCCCTGGTTGGCCGCGCTGTAGGTGTCGCCGATGACGTACCGGCCGAAGTTGGCCAGGCGGCGGAAGACGCCGGCCTCCTTGGAGGCCGCGTGCCGCAGCATCTCGGCGCGTACGGCCGGGTCACGCAGCTTGCTGATGCGTGCGTCCACCGGGAGGCCGAGGATGTCGCCCCAGCCGGGGATCAGGTTCAGGGCGCAGAAGGTGCCGAGGGACATGTTCATCGGGGTGAGGATCGGCATCGTGAGGGCCACGATCCGTCCGCCGGCCTTCCGGGCCCGCTCGCTCGGCACCAGCTGGCGCGGTACGCGCTCGGGGACGGCGGCGTCGATCGTCAGGACGTTCCAGTTCAGCGGTCGTCCGGCCGCGGCGCTCATCTCCACCAGCAGATCGATCTCGTCGTCGCTGAACTGGTCGAGACAGCCGGCCACGATGGCTTCGAGCTGGGTGCCCTCGTGTGCGGCGACGGCCCGGGACAGGGCGATCAGTTCGTCGGGTCGGGCGTGGCGGGAGGCGACCGGCTGTCCGTCGCCGTCGGAGTGGGTGGAGGACTGGGTGGTGGAGAGGCCCCAGGCGCCGGCGTCCATGGCGTCGTGGAAGAGCGCGAGCATCTGCGTCATCTGCGCTTCGGTGGGCCGGCCGCCTATCGCGTCCGCGCCCATCACGTACCGCCGCAGCGCGCAGTGTCCCACCATGAAGCCGGCGTTGACGGCGATCCGCCCCTCGAGGGCGTCGAGATAGTCGCCGAACGAGCTCCACGACCAGGGCGCGCCTTCCTCCAGCGCGACCAGCGACATCCCTTCGACCTTGGACATCATCCGGCGTGTGTAGTCGGCGTCGCCGGGCCGGTCGGGGTGCAAGGGGGCCAGGGTGAAGCCGCAGTTGCCACCCGCGACCGTCGTCACGCCGTGGTTGAGCGAGGGTGTGGCGTACGGGTCCCAGAAGAGCTGGGCGTCGTAGTGCGTATGCGGGTCGACGAAGCCGGGCGCAAGGATCAGGCCGCGGGCGTCTTCGCTGGTCGTGGCCTCCTCGGCCACCGTCCCGGGCTCGGCGATGACGGCGATGCGTCCGTCGCGTATTCCGACGTCGGCGGGGTGCGCGGGCGCGCCGGTCCCGTCCACGACGGTCGCGCCCTTGATCAGATGGTCGAGCATGACGAAGTGCCTCCCCTCAGTTGCTCCGTTGCCGGCTGTGTCAGCTGCCGGCCGCCTGCCGGAACCGGGTCGTCCGGTGCACCGGATCCGTGTCGATCTTCGGGATGACGTGCTCACCGATGAGCTTGATCGTGTTCATGGTGTCCTCGTACGGGATCCCGATCGGCAGTCCGAAGCTCAGCTGGTCGGCGCCGGCCTGCTCCCAGCGTTTGCACTGCTGGAGCACCTCGTCCGGATCGCCGCAGATCATCAGCTCCTCGGCGATCAGCAGCTCGATGATCTCCGTGGTGTAGTCGGGCAGCAGCTCGGGCCACTCGGGGATGCCGTCGGGCCGGGGGAAGGTGTCGTGGTAGCGGAACACCAGTGACTGGAGGTAGTTGAGTCCGCCGTTGACGGCGATCTCCACGGCTCTGTCGTGGGTGTCGGCGCAGATGGCGGTCGAGGTGACCATCACGTTGTCGTTGACGAAGTCGCCGACCGGTTCGGCGTCGCGGATCGCGGTCTTGTACTGCTCCAGCACCCATTCCATGTCGGAGACCTTCTGGACGCTGAAGCCCAGCACGCCGAGGCCTTTCCTGGCCGCCATGGCGTACGAGGTGGGTGAGCCGGCCGCGTACCACATCGCGGGGTGCGAGGCCCCGTACGGCTTGGGGAAGATCTTGCGCGGCGGCAGCTGCCAGTGCTTGCCCTGGAACCCCGGGTACTCCTCCTGGAGCCACATCTTCGGGAACTCGGCGATGGTCTCTTCCCAGATCTCCTTGGTGTGGTTCATGTCGGTGATGCCGGGGAGGAAGCCGAGGATCTCGTGCGAGCCGGCGCCGCGCCCGCTGCCGAATTCGAAGCGGCCTTCGGAGAGGTGGTCGAGCATGGCGACCTTCTCGGCCACCTTCACCGGGTGGTTGACCTGGGCGAGCGGGTTGAAGATCCCGGATCCCAGGTGGATCCGTTCGGTCGCGTGCGCCAGGTAGCCGAGGAAGACGTCGTTGGCGGAGAGGTGTGAGTACCCCTCCAGGAAGTGGTGCTCGGATGCCCAGGCGTACTTGAAGCCGGAGGTGTCCGCCTGGATGACGTACTCGGTCTCCTCCATCAGCGCCTTGTGCTCGGCGAGCGGGTCGGTCTCGGCCCGCTTGCCCACGTATCCCTGTACAAAGAGCCCGAATTCCAAGGTGGTTCACCGTCCCGAGCTTTTCTGACGTACCGTCAGATTCAGTGTGTGTGCCGACTGTTCCATCGCACCCCGGGACCGTCAAGAGCCGGGACCGTGGGTAGCTGACATACCGTCAGCTCACAGCACGCTCACCCCTGCCAGCCACCCCCCGTCGATCACGAACGGCTGCCCGGTGATGTACGACGAGTCCTCGCACGACAGGAAGAGCGCCAGCCTGGCGACCTCCTCCGGACGCCCGACCCGCCCCAGCGGCACCAGCTTCCGGTACAGCTCGTCGAGGGCCTGCGCGGCCGCCTCGGTGTCCGCCTCGGGGTCGAGCTGGGCGGGGTTGCTCATGGCGGTGTCGACGGCGCCGGGGCAGACGGCGTTCACCCGGATCTTCTTCGCGGCGAGCTCAAGGGCGGCGACCCGCGTCAGGCCCACGATGGCGTGCTTGGTGGCGGTGTACGCACCCACGTACGCCATCCCCGTCACGCCCGTGTACGACGCGGTGTTGACGATGGTCCCGCCGCCCGCCGCCGCGATCTCGGGCGCGACGGTCTTGATGCCGAGAAAGGCCCCGACCTGATTGACCTCGACGACCTGCCGGAACTCCGTCAGCGGGGTGCTGGTCAGCTCGTTGAAGCGCAGGATGCCGGCGTTGTTGACCAGCCCGTCGACCTTCCCGAAGGCCTGCTTGGCGGCGGTGACGGCGGCCTGCCAGTCGTCCTCCCGGCTCACCTCCAGATGGACATACACGGCCCGCCCCTCCCCCACCTCCTCCGCTATCTCCTCCGCAAGCGCCTCCCCCTGCCCGTCGAGCACATCGGTGAGGACGACCCGCGCCCCCTCGGCGACGAAGAGCCGCGCCTCCTGCTCGCCCTGACCGCGCGCCGCACCGGTGACGATGACGACCCGCCCGTCCAGCTTGCCCATGTCAGCCTCCCGGCTGCTCGTGACGTCCCGGATCCGGTAACCGGCCTCCGCACCGATCACTCGGGTTCACATACGGCCACGCGCCCCACCACGCAGCTCAGTCCAGCTGCGGCGCGACCTGGTCCGCGAACGCCGCCATCTGCTCCACCAGCTCGCCGCGGCTACGGCTGCGGAACCGCACCTGGAGCTGGGTCACGCCCATCGCCCCGTACTCCCGCAGGGACGCGGCGATCCGCTCCGGCTCCCCGGCCAGGGTCCGTCGCCCGACCTCCCACCCCGGTTCGCCGACGTACAACGGCTCGGCGATGGCACCGATCACGGCCGGCTCCTCGATCCCCGCCGCCTCCCTCAGCCGCCGCAGCCTGGCGATCTGCCCGGGCAGTTGCTCGCGCCGGTCGCCCTGCGGCAGCCAGCCGTCCCCGCGCTCGGCCGCCCGGCGTACGGCGGCGGGCGAGGAGCCGCCCACCCAGACCGGCGGACGCGGCGTCTGCGCGGGGCGCGGGCGCTGCCCCAGCCCCTCGAACGCAAACCGCTCCCCCGCGAACGCGGGGAACTCCTCCGGCCCCAGTGCCACTTTCAAGGCGTCGACAGCCTCGTCCAGCACCGCCCCACGGCGCGCGAAGTCGACGCCCAGCGCCTCGAACTCCTCCTGCACATGGCCCGCCCCGACCCCGAGGATCAGCCGCCCGCCGGAGAGGTGGTCGAGCGTCGCGTACTGCTTGGCCGTGATCAGCGGATGTCGCAGCCCGACCACGGCGACATGGCTCAGCAGCCGCACCCGCTCCGTCACGGCGGCCAGATGCGCGAGGGTGGCGACCGGGTCGTACCACACGGTGCCCATCGCCTCGGCCAGCCGCCGCGGGATCGCGATGTGCTCACAGCAGGCGAGGTAGGCGAACCCGTACCGGTCGGCGGCCCGCGCGACCGCGACCAGATCGGCGGGCCCCGCGGCAGCTTCCCAGCTCTCCGCGAACAGCGTGCTCTGCGACTGCACCGGCAGCTGTATCCCGTACCCCAGCCGCCCACCCTCGGGCCGCCATACGGCATCCCCCGGGCCCCTGCCTACGCCGTCCGTGCCGTCCGTACTGTCGGTACCGCTCGCGCCGTCCGTACCGCCCGTACCGTTCGCGCCCTCCACGCCGTCCGTGCCGTCCATACGCGCCCTCCAGCCCGAAGCCGTACCTGACGCAGTGTCAGGTAGCTCAGCCGGGACATGGTCTTACCTGACGCACCATCAGGCAAGGGCGGCGGTGCGACGCGGGCGGGAGGGGATCACCCCGTCGTCCGGCGGGCTACGGCACCCAGAGCCCGTCCTCCGTGAGCCCCAGCAGCTCGATCGCATTGCCGCGGACGAGGCGTTCCACCACGTCGTCGGCCAGGTGCCCCATCTGGGACTCGGCGACCTGCCGCGACCTGGGCCAGGTGGAATCGGAGTGCGGATAGTCCGTTTCGTACAGGACGTTGCCGACGCCGATGGCGTCGAGGTTCTTCAGGCCGAAGGCGTCGTCGAAGAAGCAGCCGTAGACGTGCTCGGTGAAGAGTTCGGACGGGGGGCGGTGCACCTTGTCGGCGACGCCGCCCCAGGCGCGGTTCTCCTCCCAGACGATGTCCGCGCGCTCCAGGATGTACGGGATCCAGCCGATCTGGCCCTCGGCGTACATGATCTTCAGGCGGGGGAAGCGGTCGAACGTGCCGCTCATCAGCCAGTCGGTCATCGAGAAGCAGCAGTTGGCGAAGGTGAGGGTGGAGCCGACGGCGGGCGGGGCGTCGGCGGAGGTGGACGGCATCTTCGACGAGGAGCCGATGTGCATGGCGATGACCGTGCCGGTCTCGTCGCAGGCGCGCAGGAAGGGGTCCCAGTAGTCGGTGTGGACGCTGGGCAGGCCCAGGTGGGGCGGGATCTCGCTGAAGCAGACCGCCCGTACGCCGCGGGCGGCGTTGCGCCGTACTTCCGCGGCGGCGAGTTCGGCGTCCCAGAGAGGGATGAGGGTGAGGGGGATCAGCCGGCCCTGCGCCTGGGGGCCGCACCACTCCTCGACCATCCAGTCGTTGTAGGCGCGTACGCCGAGGAGGCCCAGTTCGCGGTCCTTGGCCTCGGTGAAGGTCTGGCCGCAGAAGCGGGGGAAGGTGGGGAAACAGAGGGCGGACTGGACGTGGTTGACGTCCATGTCGGCCAGCCGGTCGGGCACGCTGAAGGAGCCGGGGCGCATCTGTTCGTAGGTGATGCCTTCGAGCCTGATCTCGTCGCGGGAGCAGCCGACGGCGGTGTCCAGGCGGGTCAGCGGCCGGCGCAGGTCCTCATAGACCCACCAGTCGGCTATCGGCCCGTCGTCAGCTGATGTGCCCATCTTCGGGGCGAATTTGCCCCCCACGAAGGTCATCTCCTTCAGGGGGGCGCGGACGATGCGCGGGCCGATGTCGTGGTACTTCGACGGGAGCCGGTCCCGCCAGACGCTGGGGGGCTCCACCGTGTGGTCGTCCACCGAAATGATCTTGGGGAAGGTCTCCATGCTCGTTACCGTAGCGCCGATCTGACGATCCGTCAGTAAAGCGGGAGAGTCGACTGGACAGGAGGGGGCGCACGTAACTCGCCACTCCGCGCCCCCTCTGTGCGCCGCACCCGCCCCTGCCCGTCATCAGGCGGGGAGGCTTTGTGCACGGTCCGGACCCCTACTGACGGAAGCGGCCGTGACAAGGCAGACTGACCGTTGCACACAGCGAGAGGGCGCATACAGTGCGGTCAACTGGCACAGGGCAGGGGGACATGATGGACAACGCTACGGGGCAGGGGCAGGAGCGGCTCCGCTTCACCGTGCTCGGTCCCGTACGGGCCTGGCGCGGCGAAACGGTGCTGGCAACGGGCTCTCCGCAGCAACGCGCGCTGCTCGCCGCCCTGCTGCTGCGCGGCGGCCGCAACGCCACCGCGGCCGAGCTCGTGGACGCCCTGTGGGGTGACGAGCCGCCGCATGCCGCGCTGGCCGCAGTGCGTACCTACGCCTCCCGGTTGCGCAAGGCGCTCGGGTCGGACGCCAATGCACTGGTCAGCGAGTCCGGTGGGTACGCGATCCGCTCGACCGACAACCAGCCGCTCGACCTCGACCACGACCACGCCGAGCAGTACGCCGCCGAGGCCGAGAAGGCCAGGACCGCCGGCGACCTCAGCCGCGCCCGCGAGCTCCTCGACCGTGCGCTGGACCTGTGGGACGGCGAACCGCTGGCCGGCGTCCCTGGCCCGTACGCCGAATACCAGCGCACCCGCCTCAACGAGTGGCGGCTGTCCCTGATGGAGACCCTTCTCGAACTCGATCTGGAACTCGGCAGCCACGCCGAGGCCGTCTCCGAACTGACCGCCCTCACCGCCGCCCACCCCCTGCGCGAACGGCTGCGCGAACTGCTGATGCTGGCGCTCTACCGCAGCGGACGGCAGGCAGAGGCCCTGGCGGTCTACGCCGACACCCGCAAATTGCTCGACGACGAACTGGGCGTCGATCCCCGCGCCTCGCTCTCCGACCTCCAGCAGCGCATCCTGCGCGCCGACACCGACCTGGACGCGCCGCCCGCCGTCACCGACGGCCCGGACGCAGCCGGCCGCGCCATCGTGCGGCCCCATCAACTCCCGGCCACCGTCGCCGACTTCACGGGCCGCGCCGCCTTCGTCTCCGAGCTCGGCGATCAACTCGCCACCGCCGAGGGCAGCGTGATGGCCGTCTCGGCCCTGACCGGCATCGGCGGCGTCGGAAAGACCACCCTCGCCGTCCATGTCGCACACGCCGCCCGCGACCACTTCCCCGACGGGCAGCTCTATGTCGACCTCCAGGGTGCCGGGGACAACCCCACCGAGCCGGTGGCCGTCCTCGGTGCCTTTCTGCGCGCCCTGGGCACGCCCGATGCCTCCATCCCCGATGGCCTGGAGGAGCGCTCCGCCCTCTACCGCTCCACCCTCGCCGGCCGGCGGGTGCTGGCGCTCCTGGACAACGCCCGGGACGCCTCCCAGATCCGGCCCCTGCTGCCCGGCACGGAGGGCTGCGCGGCCCTGATCACCAGTCGTGCCCGCATGATCGACCTGGCCGGGGCGCACCTCATCGACCTGGATGTGATGAGCCCGGAAGAGGCCCTTGCGCTCTTCACCCGCATCGTCGGCGAGGAGCGTGTCACTTCGGAGCGGCAGGCCGCCATGGCCGTCGTCGGGGCCTGCGGCTTCCTGCCGCTGGCCATCCGCATCGCCGCCTCCCGGCTGGCCGCACGCCGTACCTGGACGGTCTCCATCCTGGCCCGCAAACTCGCCGACGAGCGCCGCCGCCTGGACGAACTGCGGGCCGGCGACCTCGCCGTGAAGGCCACCTTCGAACTGGGCTACAAGCAGCTGGAGCCCACGCAGGCCCGTGCCTTCAGACTGCTGGGTCTGGCGGACGGTCCGGACATCTCACTCGCCGCGGCCGCCGCCGTGCTCGACATGGACATCGATGACACCGAGGAGCTCCTCGAATCCCTCGTGGACACCTCTCTCCTGGAGTCCGCGGCCCCGGGGCGCTACCGCTACCACGATCTGGTGCGACTCTACGCGCGTGCGTGCGCCGAGCGTGACGAACACCCGCCGTCGGAGCGGGATACGGCGATGTCGCGGCTGCTGGACTTCTATCTGGCAACGGCCGCGGGTATGTACGCGCTCGAGCGTCCTGGTGACCGTTTGATCGACCACCTGGAGAGCACCAGCTACCCCGGCCTCACCTTCGCCGACCGCGCGACGGCCTTGGAGTGGCTGTTCAACGAGGCCGCGTGCCTTCTCGCCTGTGCACGGCAGTCCGGCAGCCCGGCGACCCTGCGGCGGGCCGCCGATCTATTGCTGCTCACCAAGGATCTTGCCGAGTCCGGTGCCGACGCGCTCCAGTACGAGCAGGCGAACGTCGCGTTACTGTCCGCTGCCCGGGAGTCCGGCGACCAGCACGCGGAAGCACGTTTCCACCTCGCCCTCACCTACGTCCGGACGCTGTCGGGACGACTGGACCAGGCCGATGAGAACGCCAAGTCCGCCATGCTGCTCGGACTCGCCTCCGAGGATCCCTATGTGGTGTCGTCCGCACCCAACGACCGCGGCATCATCGCCAACGCCCAGCACCGGCACGCGGATGCCGAGGGCTACCTCCGCCAGGCCCTGACCGCCTTCCGCGACGACAAGAACCGGCAGTCCGAGGCCAGCGCGCTGTGCAATCTCTCCCGCGTCCACCTGGACACCGGGCGGGTGGACAGCGCCATCGAACTGGCGGAAGAGGGCCTCGCCATATACCGGCAGCTGGGCGCCAGGCGCCGGCTCGCCAACGGCATGTACGCCCTGGCTCTCGCGTACACCCAGGCCATGCGGCTGGACGAGGCGACCGCGCAACTGACCGCGGCGCTGGCCATTTTCAAGGACAGCCGGCAGCGCTTCTGGGAGGGCATGACCAACTTCCGGCTCGCCGAGGTCGAGCTCACCGCCCGCCGCCCGGCGACCGCCGCGAACCATGCCGAGCAAGCGCTGACCGCGCTGCGGGGCATCGGCGGCGACTCCTGGCGTGCGACGGTTCTGACCACGCTGGGGCGCGCCCTTCATGAACTCGGGCAGACCGGCCGCGCGCGGGTGTGCTGGCAGGAGGCGCTGGCGACGTTCGAGCGCCTGGGATCCTCCGAGAGCAACGTTGTCCAGGCACTTCTCTCGCCCGCCCCGGTCGCATAAGCGCGTCCGCTCACCGGTCAACTCCCACGTTTATCGATCGTTCATCGCCGCGGGCCACTCTTGTCGGTATCGAACCGCCGCCTCGGGGGGCAAGCGGCTCGGTGCCCAGGCCGCACAGTTATCGTGAGCGGCCGTGCTACGACCGTCCGGCGGCCCACGGGGGAGCCGCCGGGCGGCCGACCAAGCAGTAAGCGCCCACACAGGAGTTGATCCAAGTGAACGCCGACAACAAGGCCCCAGCCACGGGGGACCGGGACGTCATCCGACCCCTGGACAACCATCAGCCCATCGTCGGAGCCGGGGTCGCAGCGCAGGTGAAGGAGCCGGCGGACCGGGACATCGTCAGGCCTCTGGACAACCACCAGCCCATCATCAGGCCCCTGGACAACCACCAGCCCATCATCGGGGCCGGTGTCACGTCGCCGGTGAAGCCGGCGGGAGACCGGGACGTCGTCGGACCGATGGACAACCACCAGCCCATCGCCACACCCAAGACCGACGACAACCACCAGCCCGGCCCGGGGGACGGCACATCTCAGAAGGACTGACGCCAGTCCTGCTACAAGCCCGGGCACAGGCCCGTGGAACCAACGGGGGGACGTATTCGGGGGATCGCAGGGGCCGGTTTCGGTGGCATGGAGGGGATGCCATCGAAGCCGGTCCCTGCGGCGCTTCCTACCCGAAAAATTGGCGATATTTGCTTCTTTTTCCTGATGATCGAACATCTGCCCGTCATCGCCGCTAGCTTGTCTCGGGAACAGCAGCCCCTTTCAGCCACGAGGAGTTGGAATGACCCGCACAACAAAGAGCCTTGCCGTCACCGGTATTGCGCTGATCGCACTCGGCGCCACCGCGCTGCCCGCCGTGGCCGACAGCCACAGGCCCGCCCCGTCCGCTTCCGTAGCGGTCCGGGACCACCACACGCCGCTGATAGCGCTGGACAACCACATGCCGATGACGCCGTTGGACAACCACACTCCCTGAGCCCCGGCCCCCGGGCGCCTTTGCGTCCTTCGCGCAGCACGTCGGCAGCGAGACCAGGTACGTCCGGTACGTCCTGTGGTCCCGCTGCCGTCGCTGTTCATCGGGCAGTCGCCGGTACCTGACGTTACGTCAGATCCGCGCTACAGTCGCGCCATTCCGCCCCGGCCCGCCCGCCGGGACGGCCACGTTCCGTCCTGTTCGCGGTCAGGAGGCGCGCCATGTTCGAAGCCGCTCGTGTACAGACGCTCTGGGGACTGGTCGAGTACCGGGCGCGGGCCTCGCAAGGGGCGGTGATGTTCTTCGAGGGGGACGGGGGGAGCGTCACCTTCGACGGCGTCCGGGACGAGGCGCTGCGGGTGGCGGCGGGGTTCCGGGAGCTGGGGATCGGGGCCGGGAGCCGGGTGGCCTGGCAGTTGCCGACGCGGATCGGGACGGTGATCGCCTCGCTGGCGCTGGCCCGGCTCGGCGCCGTACAGATACCCGTCATCCCGCAGCATCGGGAGCGTGAAGTCGCCTTCATCCTGGCGGAGTCGGGCGCGGAGTACGTGCTCGTGCCGGGCGAGTGGCGGGGGTTCGACCACACCGCGATGGTGCGGAAGGTGGCCGGGGACGGGGTGCGGGTGGTGTCGGTGGCGGAGGGGCTGCCGGCCGCGGACCCGGCGGGGGTCCCTGAGGCGCCGCCCGGAGGCGGGGACACGACCTGGATCTACTACACGTCGGGGACGACCGCTTCCCCCAAGGGCGTGGAGCACACGGACGGCTCCCTCATCGCCGGCGGGACCGGGCTGGCCACCGCGCTGGGGATGTCCGCGGACGACATCGGGTCGGTCGCCTTTCCTTATGCCCATATCGCCGGCCCGGACTATCTCATCGCCATGCTGGTCAGTGGATTTCCCGCCGTCCTCCTGGACAGCTTCGAGCCGGACCGGGCGGCGGCCGTCTACCGGCGCAGGGGCGTCACCATGGCCGGTGGCAGTACCGCCTTCTACCAGGCGTTCCATGACGCGTCGCGGCGCTACCGGCGGGAGCGGCCGGGCGCCGGGCGGCTGATTCCGTCGCTGCGGCTGCTGTCCGGCGGCGGGGCCCCGCTGCCACCGGAGCTGTACACGGCGGCCGGGCGGGAGCTGGGGTGCGCGATCGTGCACGGATACGGGATGACCGAGTGCCCGATGATCGCGATGGGGACGCCGTACGACCGTGATGAGCAGCTGGCGCGGACGGTGGGGCGGCCGGTGGCGGGGGCGGAGATACGCATCGTGCGGGCGGACGGGGGCGAGGCCGCGGCCGGGCAGAGCGGTGAGGTGACGGTCAAGGGGCCGATGCTCTTCCGCCGGTACACCGACCCGGCGCTGACCGCCGGGGCGTTCGACGCCGAGGGCTGGTTCCACACCGGTGACCTGGGGTATCTGCGGCCCGACGGGCATCTGGTGCTGACCGGGCGCCTCAAGGACATCATCATCCGCAAGGGCGAGAACATCTCCGCGCAGGAGGTCGAGGAGCTGATCCGGACGCATCCGGCGGTGGCGGAGGCGGCGGTGATCGGGCTGCCGGACCGGGAGCGCGGCGAGCGGGTCTGCGCGGTGGTCACCACGGCCGATCCGGCCGCCCCGCCGCTCACGCTCGGCGCGCTGACCGCGCATCTGCGGGCGGCCGGGCTGATGACGCAGAAGCTGCCCGAGCAGCTGGAGACCGTCGAGGAGCTGCCGCGCGGGGGGCCGCTGAACAAGGTGCTGAAGGAGGCGCTGCGGGAGCGGTATGGGCCGGCGGCTCGGTAGCCGGGTGGTGCGCGGGGCGGCTGCGGTGTGGCGATGAGTTCCGGGGGCGGGCGGAGTCTTCACTGGGACGGCACGGCGGCGGCCCGGCACGCCCCGTACGACGGAAAGGACCCGGACGATGACCGAGATGATCGACTTCACGGCGCAGACCCGGCTGGTGTCGCGGCTCGCCGCGCGTACGGCCGACGACCAGCTCGATGCGCCGACCCCGTGCGAGGAGTACGCGGTACGCCACCTCCTGGGCCATCTCGTCGGGCTGAGCGCCGCCTTCCAGGACGTGGCGCGCAAGAAGCTCGGGCCGATGACCAACGCCTCGCCCGATGCGTTCCGGCCCGATGTGCAGCCCGGCTGGCGGGACGAGCTGGACCGGAACCTCGCGGGGATGGTGGAGGCCTGGCGTGACCCGCAGGCGTGGGAGGGCGAGACCGAGGCGGGCGGGATGCCGCTGCCGGGCTCCGTCGCAGGCTTGGTCGCGCTCAATGAGCTGGTGCTGCACGGCTGGGACCTGGCACGGGCCACGGGCCAGGAGTACGCGCCCGACGCGGACAGCCTCAACGTCTCGTACGCGCTGCTCAACTCGTGGGCGGAGGGCGGGGCGAGCAGCCCCCTGTTCGGCACCGTGGTCCCGGTGCCTCAGGACGCCCCGCTCCTCGACAAGGTGGTGGCGCTCGCGGGGCGCCGGCCGGACTGGACGCCCCCGGGGCCGTAGGGGCTGTCTCCCCGCTCTCCGTGGCCCCGGGCGGGCGGATCACGCGGGAGCGGGTCCCGGGGCTGTGGTCCGCAGTCGCGCCTTGAGGACCTTGCCGCCGGCGTTGCGTGGCAGGGCGGGGACGAAGGTGACCTCCCGCGGGACCTTGTAGTTGGCCATCTCGCGGCGGGACCAGGCGATCAGATCGTCGGCGGTGAGCGAGGAGCCGGCGCGCCGGACCGCATAGGCCTTGCCGACCTCGCCGAGGCGGGCGTCGGGTATACCGATGACGGCGACCTCGGCGATGTCCGGGTGGCGGCCGAGGAGTTGCTCTATCTCGGCGGGGTAGGCGTTGAAGCCGCCGACGATGAACATGTCCTTGATGCGGTCGGTGATCCGGAGGTTGCCGTCCGGGTCGAGGACGCCGACGTCGCCGGTGTGCAGCCAGCCCTCGGCGTCCACCGCCTGTGCCGTCGCCTCCGGGTCCTCGAAGTAGCCGCGCATCACATGGTGACCGCGCACCAGCACCTCACCGGGCTCGCCGGGCTCGCCCAGCACCCGCACCTCGGTGTCCGGTATGGGGCGGCCCGAGGTCGAGGCGATGGTGTCCGGGGCGTCGCCGCGGCGGCACATCGTGACCAGGCCGCCGGCCTCGGTGAGTCCGTACGCCGTCAGGACCGTCCCCACGCCCAGTTCGGTGCGCAGCCGCTCGACGAGCTGGAGCGGCACCACCGCCGCCCCGGTCACCACCAGGCGCAGGGCGCTCAAGTCGTGGGCGGCGCGGGCCGGATGGTCGAGGAGGGACTGGTGCAGGGTCGGCGGGCCCGGCAGTACCGAGATCCGTTCGGCGGTGAGGTTCGCCAGCACGGTGTCCACGCCGGACACCGGCTGCGGCACCATCACCGCGCCCCGCAGCAGGCAGGCGATCAGGCCCGCCTTGTAGCCGAACGTGTGGAAGAACGGGTTCACGATCAGATAGCGGTCGCCCTCGCGCAGCCCCGCCAGTTCGCTCCATAGGTCGTAGCAGCGCAGGGTCTGGGCGTGGGTGAGGACCGCGCCCTTGGGGCGGCCGGTCGTGCCCGAGGTGAAGATGATGTCGGACGGGTCGGTGGGCTGCACCGCGTCGGCGCGCCGGCGCACCTCGTCCGCCGTGATCCCCTCGCCGTCCGCGAGGAAGTCCTTCCAGGTCCGGTACCCCTCGAGCGCACTGTCCGACAGCACCACCACCTGCTCCAGATGCGGGAGTCCGGGCCGTGCGCGGCGCAGCGAGGCGACGTAGGAGGTGCCGAGGAAGGTACCGGTGACGAAGAGCAGCCGGGTGCGGGTGCGGCGCAGGACGTCGGCGGCCTCGGTGCCCTTGAAGCGGGTGTTGACGGGGACGAGGACGGCGCCGGCGGTGACCGCTCCGAGGGCGGAGACGATCCAGTCGAGGGTGTTGGGCGCCCATACGGCGACCCGGTCGCCGGGCTCGACGCCGGAGGCGATACAGGCGGCCGCCGCCCGCTCCACCCGCTCGCCCAGGCCGGCGTACGTAAGGCGGGTGCGGCCCTCGACGACGGCCTCGCGGGTGCCGTGGCGCCGGGCTGCCGCACGCACCAGCCGGGGGATGGTGCCGTACTCCAGGTCCGCCCGCGGGTCCTCGTCCTCGCGCATCGCAACTGCCTCCCGCCGAAGAGCCGGTGAACCACTAGCTGACTGTCCGTCAGATTAGCGGTACCCTCCTCGGCTGTCAGCACTGGTGACCGACCACGGAGGTGGCGATGGGGGCGACCCTCAAGGACGCTACGGCGATAGCCGGCATCGGACAGACCCCGTTCGCCAAACGCCTCCCGGAATCCGAGAAGACCCTGGCCTGCCGGGCGATCGTGGCGGCGCTGGACGACGCCGGGATCGCCCCCTCCGAGGTCGACGCCTTCGCCTCCTACACCATGGAGGAGACCGACGAGGTCGAGATAGCCAAGGCCATCGGCGCCGGGGACGTCACCCACTTCTCCAAGGTCGGCTACGGCGGCGGGGGTTCGTGTGCGACGGTGGCCCATCTGGCCGCCGCCGTCGCCACCGGCCAGGCGAGCGTCGGCGTCGCCTGGCGGTCCCGCAAACGCGGCTCGGGACCGCGCCCCTGGAAGAACACCCAGGTCCAGCTGCCGACCCCGGGGCAGTGGACCCGCCCGTTCGGACTGCTGCGCCCGGCCGACGAGATCGGCATGCTGGCCCGCCGCTATATGCACGAGTACGGCGCCACCCGCGACCATCTCTTCAACGTCGCACTGGCCTGCCGCAACCGCGCCAACCAGAACCCGGCCGCGATCATGTACGACCGTCCGCTGACCCGCGAGATGTACATGACCGCGCGCTGGATCAGCGAGCCGCTCTGCCTCTTCGACAACTGCCTGGAGACCGACGGCGCACTGGCCTGCGTCGTGGTCTCCGCCGCCCGCGCCCGCGACTGCCGGCACCGGCCGGTCTACGTCCACGCCGCCGCCCAGGGCCTGCCCGCCCAGCACCACGGCATGGTCAACTACTGGAACGACGACCCGCTGACCGGCCCCGCCTGGACCGCCGCCCGCCACCTGTGGAAGGGCGCCGACCTCGGACCGCAGGACGTCGACGTGGCACAGATCTATGACGCGTTCACCCCCCTGATCCCCCTCTCGCTGGAGGGCTACGGCTTCTGCGGGCGCGGCGAGGGCGCGGCCTTCACCGAGGGCGGCGCCCTGGAGACCGGCGGCCGGCTCCCCCTCAACACCGGTGGCGGCGGCCTGTCCGAGGCGTATGTGCACGGTTTCAACCTGATCACCGAGGGCGTCAAGCAGCTGCGCGGCACCAGCACCGCGCAGGTCCCGGACGCCGCCACCTGCCTGGTCACGGCGGGCGAGGGCGTCCCGACCTCGGCCCTGCTGCTGAGGAGTTGATCCGTCATGAGCGCGCATGAGTCCCTTCGTGAGTCCCTGTCCCCCATGGTGGGGGCGACCACTGACAACGACCTGCTGCCGCCCGTCCCGGACGAGGACGGCGCACCCTTCTGGGAGTACGCCGCCACCGGCGAACTGCGCGTCCAGGCCTGCGCCGACTGCGACGCGCTGCGCTTCCCGCCCCGGCCCTGCTGCCCGCACTGCCAGTCCTTCACAGCCCGCTGGCAGAAGATGAGCGGCCGCGGCCGCATCTGGTCCTACGTCGTCCCGCATCCGCCGCTGCTGCCCGCCTACGCCGCACGGCCCGGCTACAACGCCGTCGTCGTGGAGCTGGCCGAAGCCCCCCGCATCCGTCTCGTCGGCAATCTCGTCGCCGGCGCGGACGCGCCCCTCAACTCCGTCGACCCGGCCCGGCTGCGCATCGGCGCACCGGTGAAGGCCGTCTTCCACCGCCTGCCAGGGGGCGTGACCGTACCCCGCTGGGTCCTGGAGCGGCCATGACGGTCCGCACGGAGATCGAGGACGGGGTCGCGCTGGTCACCCTCGACCGGCCCGCGCGGCACAATGCGATCGACCTCGGCACCGCCGCCGAACTCGCCGCCGCCTGGCGCGCGTTCCGCTTCGACGACGCCGTGCGGGCCGCGGTGGTCACCGGAGCCGGCGGCCGGGCCTTCTGCACCGGCATCGACCGCTCGGTCGACGTCCCCCAGCCGTCCTCGCCGTACTCCGTCGACGACCCGCTGCTCTCCATCGGCCCGAAGGCCAACGACCTGTGGAAACCGGTCCTCGCCGCCGTCGACGGAATGGCCTGCGGCGGCGCCTTCTACCTCCTGGGCGAGGCCGAGTTCATTATCGCCTCCGAGAACTCCACGTTCTTCGACCCGCACACCACCTACGGGATGGTCAGCGCGTACGAGTCCATCTACATGGCGCAGCGGATGCCCCTGGGGGAGATCGCCCGGCTGTCGCTGATGGGCACCGCGGAGCGGCTGGGCGCACCCCGCGCCTACGAGATCGGACTGGTCTCCGAGCTGACCGCGCCGGGCGCCGCGGCCGAGGTCGCACTGCGCCGCGCCGCCTCGGTCGCCGCCCAGCCGACCGAGGCGGTGCAGGGCACCGTACGCGCCCTCTGGGCCGCCAAGGAGGCCGCCAGGGCGCAGGCGCTGGCGCACGCCCCGCAGCTGATCGCGCTGGGCAACCTGCCGCCCCGGCGGCAGGCGGAGCTGTTCGCGGCCCGCAAGCGCGACGGCGGCGGCTGACCCCCTGCCGCTACATCCGGGTCTTGTGCGCCCGGGTGATCTGGCAGGTGTACCAGAACTGCCCGATGGAGGACTGGTTCACGGTGTACTTGGCGGTGTAGGTCTCGGTGTCGCCCGGGCCCACGATGATCGAGCGCTCATGCAGCCCGTACGCCTTGCCGTCGGCCGGCTTGGCCTTCATCCAGTTGACGGCCATGTCGTAGGAGAAGGAGTCGGTCGTCGACGGGTTGGTGATGGAGACCGTGTACGTGAACTGGCGCAGCGAGTTGGAGAAGTCGCAGTTGCGGCCGGTGACGTCGGAGCGCCCGTCCGGGTCGTAGGTCTCCTGGGTCGGCGACGGCGAGTAGGTGGGCTCGTACGACGGGGACGGACCGTACGGGTCGTAGCCGGTCGAGCTCGATGTGGGGGTCGGGCTGAAGCTGGGCGGCACCACGACCCGGGGGCGGCTCAGGACACAGCCGCTGACCGTGGTGACGGTGGCCAGCGCCAGTCCGGCCGCTACCGCCACCCTGATACCCCTACGGGCGCCGCCGCGGCCGCCCGTGCCCGTACCTGTGCGCTGCTTCATTCGACTGCCCATCCCCCGTGGATACCTCTGCGCCCCGCCCCTGCGGTTGACGCGTGCACGGCACCCTAGCAAGAGCCGGTGACGGCGCGGACAGCCCCCGGGAGCGCATGTGGACGTACTTGTCTCGCGGGTACAAAGGGGCAGGCGTAGCGTCGTTCCCGGAGGACGAGGACCCGACCCGAAGCGAGGCGACGCCCGTGGTGCGCAACGTCATCGGGTCGCTGATCGCCCTCATCGGAGCGACGGCCGCCGTCTGGAGCCCCTTCCGTCCCTGGTACGACGGCCGTCACGGCAGCGACGTCCGGATCGAGGACCTCTTCAACGGCATCACCCCCAGCGCGGCCGCGCTCTTCGGCTCCGTTCTCCTGCCGATGGCTTTCGCCGCGCTGCTGACCCTGATCGGTGTCGCCCTGGGCTCCCGGGCGCTGATCACCGTCGCCGGTCTGGTCGTCCTCGGCTTCACCATCCTGTGGATGGTCCGCCAGGGGCAGGCCGCGAGCGAGCTGACGGCCGGCGCCCGCGGCCTGGGTGTGGGCGTCGCCAACGCCCTGGGCGGCGGTGCGTTGCTGCTGCTCGGCGCCCTGATCATGCGCGGCCGCGGCCGCCGGGCGTACGGGCCCGGATACGAGCGGGGCTACGACGACCGCCATTACGACGAGCGGCAGTACGACGACGGCCTCTACGGGCGCTACGCACACGACGAACGCTACGACGAGCGCGGGCCCTACCCGCCGGCCGCCTACCCGCCCGCCGCCTACCCGCCCGCGACGCCCGAACCCTGGGACGCGGGCCGGCCCGGAGCCGAGGAGTGGGACCCGGAACCGTACGAGCCCGGGACCGCCGGACCGCCCACGACGCGCGCCCGCAGCCCCTACGGGGAACGGCAGGACACCCCCACCGCTCCGCTGCCGGTCACTCCGCCCCCGCCACCCCCGCCGACCCAGCAGCAACAATGGCCACCACAGGCGCAACGGCAGCCGGAACAGCGGCCCACACAGCAACAACCCCCGCAGCCACAACCCCAGCCGCAGCAACAGCCCCCGGAGCCCCCGCCGACGATGACCTCCCGCCGGCAGCCGCCCACCCCGCCGGTGGAGTGGGGCAGGGAGCACCGCCAGGCGCGGCCGCCCTCGCCGCCGCAGCCCCAGTCACCACAACAGCCCCAGCAGCAACAGCCTCAGCGGCCGAAGCCGGATCAGCCCACGCAGCAGACCCCACAGCCTCCGGAGGCCCAACAGCCCCCGGAGGAACGGGAGTAGCGGCATCCGGGCCCGAGCGTTCCGTCGGCCCCGGCGCACGTACATCCCTCAGGCCCGGCGCGCCTGCCCCGTCCCCTTGGCCGCGTCCAGTGCGTACACACAGCGGTCCTTGCTGCACGCGTAGACGACCCCGCCGACCGCCACCGGCGAGCCGGTGATCTCACCGCCGGTCGCCAGCTTCCAGCGCAGCTGACCGCCCATCGCGTCGAGCGTGTAGAGGCAGTGGTCGGCCGAACCGAAGTGCACCCGGCCCTCCGCGACGACCGGGGCGCCGACGACCTCCGCGCCCGCCTGGAAGCGCCAGCGCGGGGTGCCGGTCACCGCGTCCAGGGTGTAGAGCGCCTTACCGCTGCCGAGGTGGACCGCACCGTGCGCGACCAGGACCGGTTCGGTGGACTGCCGGGCCTCGGTGGCGATCCGCCAGCGGTCCCGGCCGTCCGCCGCGTCCAGGGCGTAGACCGTGCCGAGGTAGTCCGCCAGATAGACGCCGCCACCGGTGACCGCCGGGCCCGGGGCGAAGGCCGGCGGGCCGAGGAACACCGCGGGCGCCTCGAAGTGCCAGCGGACATCGCCGCGCGCGATGTCGATCGCCAGCACGCGGGTGCCGGCCACCACATAGACCACGCCGTCCGGCGCGGGCAGCAGCCGCATCGGCACCCCGCCGCAGGCCGCCGCATCGCCGACCGGGTACGACCAGCGCTCCGCGCCCGTACGCGCCTCCAGCGCCTTCAGCCGGGCATCGGCCCAGACGAACACCGTGCCCTCGTGCACCACGGGCCCGGCCTCGGCGGTCTCGAAGTCGGTCTGGGCGCCGGCGGTCTCCCACAGCAGCTCGCCGTTGGCGGCCTCCCACGCCTGGACGCCGCCACCGCGGGTGCTGGTGACGACCGTCCCGCGGTCGACCTTGAGGGCGTAGACCCAGCCCTCGGTGTTCAGCCGCCAGCGCTCCGTACCGTCCTCGGCGTCCAGCGCGTACAGGCTCGGACCGTCCGAGGCGTGGATGCGGCCGTCCGCGACCGCCATCGCCCAGGCGACATCGCGGGTCTTGAACTTGCGCCGTCCGCTGGCCACATCGAGCGCATGCACCTCGAAGGAGGTGACGTAGAGCAGATCGTCGGCGACGACCGGGGTGCCCCAGACGTCATTCGACATCCGGAACCGCCAGGGGCGCCAGCGGCCCGGTTCGGCGGGCGGCGCCTCGGGCGGGGCGGCGGGCCGTTCTCCTGCGCCGTCGGCCGCCGGGCCCTGGTGCGGCACAGCGGCCGCGGGTGCGCCGCCGGGCGGCCGTACCCAGTTCGTCGCGGCACCGGCCTGCCCGCGCGGCTGCGGCTCCCGGGCCTCGGCGCGCGGCCCCGGCCCTATCGGGGCGGGCGAACCACCGAGGCGTACCGGACCGGCGGCGCCCTCGGCGGGCAGCGCCGCGGCCTGGGACGGCGCTACGGCGGGCGGCGCCGCGGACACCGGGGTCACCCGGGCCGTCGAGACGTCCGGGCCGAGCGCCGCGGGCTGCGGCATCGGGCCGGGGTTGGCGCCGCGCGGGTCGCCGCCGCGGTGCGCGCCGGGACCGGCGCCGAGCTGGCCGGGCCAGCCGGACTCGGCGACGGCGCCCGCGGGGGCGCTCTCCGGCCGCGGCGGCGCCGGTACGGGCTGGGGCGCGGGCATCGGGGGCGCGGCGGGCGGGGCCGGCGGCGCGGCGGGCGCCGGGCGGCCGGAGCTGCGCCCTGAGCCGGCCCGCTGGCCGTTGTCCTTGGGTACCGCGGAGCGGCCGCCCCGCCGGCTCTCGATGAGCCCCACCGCGCCGGGCGGCAGCCAGGCCGAGGCGGTTCCGCTGTCGTCGCTGCCGGAGCCGAAGAGGTGCGGTGCGAGCTGGGACTGGAGATCGGCGGGGGACGGCCGGTGGCCGGCCTCCATCTGCATACAGGACTCCATCAGCGGACGCAGCTCGTCCGGCAGCCCGGTCAGGTCGGGGCCCTCGCGCAGCAGCATGAAGACCGTCTCGACGGGGTTGGCGCCATGGAACGGCGCATGGCCGGTGGCGGCGAAGACCAGCGTCGAGCCGAGGGAGAAGACATCGCTCGCGCCCGTCACACTGCGTGAGTCCCGGGCCTGCTCGGGCGACATATAGGCGGGGGTGCCGACGGCCACGTTGGTCATCGTCAGCCGGGTGTTGGACACCCCGGAGGCGATACCGAAGTCGATCACCCGGGGGCCGTCCTCGACGACCAGCACGTTCGACGGCTTCAGGTCGCGGTGGACCAGACCCGCGCCGTGGATGGACTGCAATGCCTCGGCGATCCCGGCCGCCAGCCAGCGCACCGCCTGGGCCGGCAGCGGTCCGCACTCATTGACTATTTCCTCCAGGGAGGGCGCGGGGACGTACGCCGTCGCCAGCCACGGCACCGCGGCGCGCGGGTCGGCGTCGACCACGGCTGCGGTGTAGAAGCCGCTGACCGCGCGGGCCGCCTCGACCTCGCGTGTGAAGCGGACCCGGAACAGCTGGTCCTCGGCGAGCTCGGTGCGCACCGTCTTGATCGCCACGCGCCGGCCGGACGCCGAGCGCGCCAGATAGACCAGTCCCATGCCGCCGGCCCCGAGACGGCCGAGCACCTCGAACGGCCCGATCCGCCGGGGATCGTGCTGCGTCAGCTGCTTCAGCTGCTCCACCACTTGCCTGCCACCTCCCCGTGGGGCGTAAAAAAGAGACTCTCAATAGCCACGAACCGCCGAGAGCCACTGCCCCGTGCAGCGTCTCCCCGCCTGCGGCGAGGACTGTCGAAACGGCCGTACGCGTGCTGATTCTTCCTGGCCGAGCCGACGGTTGCGAACCCGGGGCCCGTCCGCCGTGTCATGGCATGCCCCCCGTGCCCCGCACCGGGTCCGTTACCCGACGTAACCCAACCCCGCCTGACGTGCTCCGATACGTCCGCCGACGGGTGGTTGCCGAAGGGGTTACCGGCGAGTTGCCACTCCTCGGGGGCGCAACACCGCCCGATATGCGGACACTCACCCCTGCCCTTTGACGGCCGGCCGGCCGCGCCCGCTGCCGACCCCTTCTGCCCCATGAGCCAATTCTGTATTGCCGAAAGTCACTTCGGGGCCCTCGCGCCCAGCGGGGCGCGGCATTCGGTGTCCGGGCAGGCCTCAACGGAGGCTGCCTCGGTAGCCATATGTCCAGGCTAGCGCCGGTTCGTACGGTCCGCGCGCAGAGCATTCGAACGCGGCGCCGATTCCGGTGAGCTCCGCGCGGCCGGGAATACAGGGGCGATGACCGGCCGCGGCGCCCAACTGACACCTTCCGCTGTGCATTTCGTGCACAGGCAGTGACCGATTGTCCACCGAAGTTGTCCACAGCCTGTTGATAAGACCATTCACCGGTTCGGACCAAGCCGGGCGCCGCGATCCACCGGCAACAAAAGGGCCGTCATCAGCACACCGACCGGGGTCACGCACCCTGAACTCCCCCGTCCCCATTTGCAGGCAGCCAAATCGCGCTCCGATCACCCCTCGGTAAGCTGACGGCATGACAGGACAAGTTCGAACCGTCGACGGCAGAGTTGCCGGCCGCCGCGGACAGGCGACGCGGCAAAAGCTTCTCGACTGCCTCAGTGAAATGCTCAGTTCGTCCCCCTATCGGGACGTCAAGGTCATCGATGTGGCCCGAAAAGCGGGGACTTCACCCGCTACGTTCTATCAGTACTTCCCGGACGTCGAGGGCGCGGTCCTCGAAATCGCCGAGGAGATGGCCAAAGAAGGCGCCACTCTGACCGATCTTGTCGCCGGACGCTCCTGGGTGGGCAAGTCCGGCTGGCAGGCGGCGGAGGAGCTGGTCGAAGGCTTCCTCTCCTTCTGGCGCAAGAACGACGCGATTCTGCGCGTCGTCGACCTGGGTGCGGCCGAGGGCGACAAGCGGTTCTACAAGATCCGCATGAAGATCCTCAACGCCGTCACCAACTCGCTCACGGAGTCCATCCAGGAGCTCCAGAGCAAGAACAAGGTCGACAAGGACGTGAGCGCGGCAGCCATGGCCGGCTCGATCGTCGCGATGCTGGCGGCGGTTGCCGGGCACCAGAAGGGCTTCCAGAGCTGGGGCGTCAAGCAGGCCGAGCTCAAGCCGAATCTGGCGCTGCTGGTGCACTTCGGCGTCACCGGCAAGAAGCCCACGAAATGAGGCCCATTGCCTGAGGAAACCAGCGAGTAGCCACGTAGCCGTGCCGGCACCCGAGGAAGCGGCCCAGCAACAGCCGCGCCTCCAAGTCCGGGTGTTCCCCGGCCGGTTCGCCGTCAGTCCTGTGTCCGTCCTGCCATAGATGCACACCACACGCAGCGGGTGCCCAGCCGTTCCCCCCAGGGGCACGCCGGGCACCCGCTGCGTGTGCGTGAAGCCCCGTCGAACCCCTACGGGACATCCGGGGCGCCCGCGCCGCCACTCCGGCGTGCGGGGCCCGGCCGGCGGCGCTCCAGCCGGAACAGCCGGATCTCCCGCTCCACCCGCGCCTGGTACGCCGCGTACGGCGGCCAGAACGCCAGCGCCGCCCGCCAGGCCCGGTCCCGCTCCTCGCCCGTCAGCAGCCGGGCCCGTACGGGTATGTCCCGGCCCCGCCAACTCACCTCCGCCTCCGGGTTCTTGAGCAGATTCACGGTCCATGCCGGGTGCCCCGGCCGCCCGAAGTTGCTGCCGACCAGCAGCCAGCTGCCGTCCTCCTCCGGCAGGCAGGCCAGCGGCGTACGGCGCGGCTGCCCGCTCCGCGCACCGGTCGCGGTCAGGATGACCCCGGGCAGCATCCGGGCGCTGAGCAGGACCTTTCCGCGGGTCAGCCGGTGCACCGCACGGTCCAGGGCGGGGATGACGTGTGGGGCGACCCGGGCGAAGGTGCGGGTCGCGGAGACCTTCTGGAGCAGCCGCTCACCTGGTGGCATCACGCATCGACCGCCTCTCGGGTACCGGCCGTGTCCGCGCGGCCGGGCGCGGAAGGCGGGGCGCCGTGAGCGCTGTCGGCGCCGCCCGCTCCGGCCGCGAACAGCCCCGCCTCCTCCGCGGCCCGCGCCCGCAGCCGGTGCACCGGGCCCAGCAGCAGCTCGTCGCAGGCCGCGCGCTTGAAGTACAGATGCGCCTCGTGCTCCCAGGTGAAGCCGATACCGCCGTGCAGCTGCACCGCCTCGGCCGACACCGCCCGCAGCGCCTCCAGCGCCTGGGCGAGCGCCAGCGCCCCGACCCCGGGTCCGGCCACCCCGGACGGTCCGCGTCCGGCCGACCACGCCGCGTAGTACGCCGCCGAGCGGGCCGCCTGGAGTGCCACATACAGGTCGGCGAGCCGGTGCTGGACCGCCTGGAAGGACCCGATGGGCCGGCCGAACTGCTCGCGCTGCCGGACGTAGGCGACGGTACGGGTCAGTGCCGCGTCAGCCGCCCCGACCGACTCGGCGGCCAGCGCCGCGGCCGCCACCACACCGGTCGCGGCCAGCGCCCGCGCGACCGCCGCCCCGTCACCCTCCCGTCCCCCTTCCTCTCCGCCCCCGCCCAGCAACTCGGCCGGTACGTCCCGCAGTTCGAGCCGCGCCTGCGGACGGGTCTCGTCCAGCGCGGTCTGCCGGACCCGCAGCAGACCGGACGGCGCGGGGCGGCCCTCCGGCGCCCCCGCGCCTCGCCCCTGCGCACGGACCAGGAAGAGCTGGGTGCGGCTGTGCGCAAACCCACCCGTGTGTGCGGCCACCACCAGCAGTTGCGCGGTGTGCCCGTTCAGTACCTGCCCGGCCTCCCCGTACAGCCGCCAGCCGCCCGCCCCGTCCGTCCGGGCCTGGATGCCGCCGGCCCGGCCGCCGCCCGCCCAGTCACCGTCGTTCGGGCCGGTCAGCGCGAGCGCGGTGGCCAGCCGCCCGCCCGGTACGACCAGCGTCGCGGTCAGCTCACCGGCGGCGAGGGCCGGCAGCAGCTCGGCCCGCTGCCGCTCACTGCCCAGCGCGAGGACCAGCGGGGCGGCCAGTGCGGCGGTGGCGATCAGTGGTGAGGGGAGCACGGCGCGGCCGGTCTCCTCGCAGGCCAGGGCGAGTTCGGTGGGCCCGCAGCCCACGCCTCCGTAGGTGGTGGGCAGCGCCAGGCCCGGCAGCCCCAGCCGGGCGGCGAGCTGGTGCCACAGCTGTTCGTCGTAGCCCGGAGGGGTGCGCACCGCCGCCTTGACCTCGTCCGGGCCGCAGCGTTTGTGCAGCAGTTCGCGCAGCGTCCGGCGGATTTCCTGCTGCTCCTCGGTGAACGCGGCATCCATCGGCGGGCTCCTCCCGGCCGTGCGACGACGCCCGTCCGGTCCGGACGGGCCCCCGGCATCCGATCTGACGGGGCGTCATAGTAGGGACGGCAGGCGCACTTTCCTAGGGGTGGCCTCCCCCTGGCCCTGCCCGCCCGCGGTGATCTGATGTACCGTCAGATTCATGCCTTCAGTACCTTCAGGGACGTCGAGGACACCAGGGAGGCCGGGGGGCTCACGGCCGTCCTCCGGGAAGCGCAGGGTCGCCGTGGCCGGGGTCGCGCTGTCCGACTGCGGCCGTGTCGACGAGGCCACCCCGTACGCCCTGCACGCCCAGGCGGCCCGCCGGGCGCTCGCGGACAGCGGGCTGGACCGCTCGGTGGTCGACGGCTTCGCCTCGGCCGGGCTGGGCACCCTCGCCCCCATCGAAGTCGCCGAGTACCTGGGACTGCGCCCCACCTGGGTGGACTCGACCTCGGTCGGCGGCGCCACCTGGGAGGTGATGGCCGCCCACGCCACGGAGGCGATCGCCGCCGGCCACACCGACGCCGTCCTCCTCGTCTACGGCTCCACCGCCCGCGCCGACATCAAGGCCGGACGCCGCACCGCGAACCTCTCCTTCGGCGCCCGTGGCCCCCTCCAGTTCGAGGTCCCCTACGGACACACCCTGATCGCCAAGTACGCCATGGCCGCCCGCCGCCATATGCACCAATACGGCACCACGATCGAGCAGTTGGCCCAGATAGCGGTCCAGGCGCGGGCCAATGCGGCGGCCAACCCGGACGCGATGTACCGCGAGCCGATCACCGTCGACGAGGTCCTCTCCGGCCCGATGATCGCCGACCCGTTCACCAAACTGCACTGCTGCATCCGCTCCGACGGCGGCTGCGCGGTCCTGCTGGTCGCCGAGGACCACGTCCCCGACCTCGCAGGCCCCCCGGTGTGGGTGCTCGGCACGGGTACCGCCGTCTCGCACACCACCCTGTCCGAATGGGACGACTTCACCGTCTCCCCCGCGGCGGTCTCCGGCCGCCTCGCCTTCGAGCGGGCCGGTGTCCGCCCCGAGGAGATCGATCTGGCCGAGATCTACGACGCCTTCACGTACATGACCCTGGTGACGCTGGAGGACCTGGGCTTCTGCGCCAAGGGCGAGGGCGGTGCGTTCGTCGAGAAGGGGCGGCTGCTGCGCGGTGGCGCACTGCCGGTCAACACCGACGGCGGTGGGCTGGCCGCGTGCCACCCGGGGATGCGCGGGCTGTTCCTCCTGGTCGAGGCGGTACGCCAGCTCCGCGGCGAGGCGGGCCCGGACCGCCAGGTCCGCAAACCCGGCGGCGGCCTGCCGCAGTTGGCGGTCGCCTCGGGTACGGGCGGCTGGTTCTGTTCGTCGGGGACGGTGGTCCTGGGGCGGGAGTGAAGCCGGCCGGAAGCGTGACGGGCCGGCCCGGGAACGCCCCGGGCCGGCCCGCTCCCGGTGTCAGTCAGCGCAGCCGCTCCTCGATCAGATCCGCGGCCCGGCGGACGCCGCCCTCGCCCCGGACCTCGGCCCGCAGCGCGGCCACGCGCGCGGCGACCCGCGGATCGGCGGTGAGCTCCGTCAGGGCCGTACGCAGCGCCTCCGCCGTGGCATCCGGGGTGTCGATACGGCGGGCGACGCCCAGCTCGACCAGCCGGTCGGCGTTGAGGAACTGCTCGGCGCCCTGCGGGACCGCGATCATCGGCACCCCGGCGTACAGCCCCTCGCTGCTGCCGCCCATCCCCGCATGCGTCACAAACGCGTCCGCCTGCTCCAGGATCGCCAGCTGCGGTACCCACGACCGCACGTCGATGTTCGCCGGGAGCGCGTCCCCCAGCTCCGCCGGATCGGTGTACTTGCCGATCTGGAGCACCACATGCCACCCCGGCAGATCCCCGAAGGCCGCCACGCACTGCCGGTAGAACTCCGGCTGCCGGGTGTACGCCGACCCCAGCGACACCAGCAGCACCCGCTCGGCGCCGGCCGGCCGCACCCAGCCGCCCCGCTCCGCGCGGTCGCCGAAACACGGCCCGACGAAGGTCACCGCGGCGGTATCGACCCGGTCCGCATGCGGCTGCATGGCCCGCGGAATCATCGCCAGCGCCCGGCGCGGCCGGCCGGAGAACTCGGCCACGTCCGTGGTGACCGCCCCGCACCCGGCCAGCCAGGCGGCGAACCGCGCCTGGTAGGCCTCGGCCCCCGGCAGCCCGTCGAACGCCGCACCGATCTCCTCCTGGGCGCCGTCCCAGGCCACAAAGGTCGGTGACAGCTGGACGAGGTCGCGCCCCTGCGCCTCGGCCAGCGCACGGGCGGCATAGGCGCCGATGTCGTAGAGGTAGAGGTCGGCGGGGTCGTCGTCGTACGCGGCGTGCAGCTGCGGCAGCTGGGCGATCGCGTCGTCGAGGAAGAGCGAGGCGGCCGCGACGGGGTCCTGCGGCCAGTCGTTGTCGGCGACCGGCAGGGTGGAGGTACAGCGGACGAACTCGGCGCCGGTGGGGGCGATCAGCGCGGCCGCATGGTCGGAGTTGGCGTAGGTCACGCGATGGCCGCGGGACACCAGCTCACGGATGATCTCCAGGCTGGGCAGCACATGGCTGACCATGGGCGTGCCGATCATGGCGATATGGGCGGTGCGGGGCATTCCAGAACTTCCTTCACTACAGAGCTACGGCATGAGGACACGGGAGCCCGGCGGCAGGCCGCTGGCACAGCCTGTCGTGGTCCGGGCGGTACCCGGGCGGGGCGGTTCGGGCGGCGGAGCGCCGCCCGATGCCGTGTCAGCCGTAGATCTGGTGAAGGTGCATGGGAGCGAAGGTAGTTGCGGGCAGGGCAGCCACGCGACCCAATTTCTCGGGTCCGCTACGCGGCGGCCGGGCGCCGGGTGATGACACTGAACGACGTACCGAAGGGGTCGGTGAGCGCGGCCATCCGCCCGTACGGGGTGTCCTCCGGCGGCTCGGCCGTGCCGCCGGCGCCGACGGCGCGTGCCACCACCTCGTCCGTGCCCGCGACCTCGAACACGGTCTGCCAACGGGACGCGGCAGCCGTCGGGGAGCCGAAGATGCCGCCGATCTCATGGCCGTCGGGGCGGCGCAGGAAGGTGAAGTCGAGACCGGGGAGGTCGTCGTTGGTGTCGAGGGTGAAGCTGAACGCGGCGGCGTAGAAGCGGCGGGCGGGCCCGGGGTCCGGGGAGACGAGGTCATTGCGGACCAGCGTGCCCGGCTCATTGACCAGCTCGCAGCCCGGCAACCCCCGGCCCTGCCAGAGGCTGAAGCGCGCGCCGACGGGATCCTCCACGACCGCGCTGCGCCCCAGCTCCCCGACGTCCGCCGGCGGCGCGAGCAGCGTCCCGCCGCAGTCCGCGAGCCGTTGGGCCGTGCCGTCGCAGTCGTCCGTGGCGAGGTGGACGTGCCACCAGGACTCGCCCTCGACCCTCCCGGCCCGCACCTCGGCCACGGGGCGGAGCGCCGCCACCCGTCGACCGCGCACCAGGCACAGGGTGAAGGGACCGGCGGCCGCCGACGGCTCCCGGTACTCCCAGCCGAACAGCGCCCGGTAGAACGCCTTGGCGCGGCTCAGGTCGGGAACCCCGAGTTCGACCCAAGTCGGCGTTCCGAGCGGCTGGTTGACGTCGATCTCGCTCATCGTCTGCTCCTTCGCGTGGCACTGCGATCCGGCCTGGGGCCGACGCTAACGGGGGGACAGGACCGGAGGTGTCCTGATTGGCGGGTGGTCCGCGCCGGCCCGGCGGCGCCCCGTCGAGCAAGCCCTATACAAACGTCATAGACAAGCGTTTAAGACGCTCGTATAGTCAGGACTGCCGGTCAACGCGCGCATGCGCGCACCACGACCGAGCGCCGCGACCGTGCGGCGCGGTCCGCCCAGGAACACCACGCCCCGGAAGGGAATCCGCCATGCCCGGTACCACCGCAGCCCCCCGCCCCCGCCCCACCTCCGTGCTGATCTCCGGCGCGAGCATCGCCGGCCCGGCGCTCGCCTACTGGCTGCACCGTTACGGCTTCGCGGTGACCGTCGTCGAGCGCGCCCCCGCACTGCGGACCGGCGGCTACAAGGTCGACATCCGGGGCGCGGCGATCGAGGTCACCGAGCGGATGGGGATCCTGGAGGACATCCAGCGCGCCAGTACGGACATGCAGACGGGCGCCTATGTGGACGACGACGGCAAACGGGTCGCCACGCTTCCCGCCGACATCTTCGGCGCCCGGATCGGCCGCGACGACGAGATCATGCGCGGCGAACTGGCCCGCATCCTCCACGAACGCACCCGCAGAGACGTCGAGTACCTCTTCGGCGACTCGATCACCTCGATCACGCCGGTCACGTCAGCCACGCCGGTCACGCCGGCCGCATCGGCCATGTCTGCCACATCGGCGACGGACGGCGCGGCAGCCACCGCAGGCGTCGATGTCACCTTCGAGCGGAACGCGCCCCGCCGCTTCGACCTCGTCGTCGGCGCCGACGGACTGCACTCGACCGTCCGACGGCTGGTCTTCGGCCCGGAGGAGCAGTTCGTACGGCACCTGGGGGCGTATATCTCGGCCTTCTCCATGCCGAACGAACTCGGCCTGGACCGCGAGGAGTTGTACCACGCGGTGCCCGGCAAACTGATCTGCGCCTACAGCTCGGCCGGGGACCCGTCGGCCAAGGGCCTGCTGACCTTCCGTTCACCGCGGCTGCGCTACGACCACCGCGACACCGACGCCCAACTGGCCCTGCTGGACCACGCGTTCAAGGGCGTCGGCTGGCAGACTCCGCGGCTGCTCCAGGCCGCCCGCAAGGCAGACGATCTCTACTTCGACGGGTTGCAGCTGATCGAGATGGACCGCTGGTCCCGCGGGCGCGTGGTGCTGCTCGGCGATGCCGCACACTGCGCCTCGCCGGCATCGGGGCAGGGGACGGGGATGGCACTGGTCGGCGCGTACGTCCTGGCCGGTGAGCTCGTGGCGGCCGGCGGCGCACCGGAGGCGGCCTTTGCCCGCTACGAGGAGGAGATGCGCGGCTATGTCGCCGTCAATCATGCGCTGGCGCGGAAGTTCTCCCAGGAGATGACGGCGGACTCCTGGTGGCAGATCCGTATACGGCATCTGATGATGCGGATCCTGCCGTACATGCCCTGGAAGAACTTCGTCGCGAAGAAGATCGCCGAGGATGTGCAGCGGGGCGCCAACGCGATCACGCTCAAGGACTACCCGCTGCCCACGCCGTCCGCCCGGCCCCGCGCCCACGCCGCTTGATCCGCCCCGCACGTACGCTCCTGATATGAGCGAATCCCCCGCCCACCAGGGCTCCCCGGCCGCCGGCCCCGCGCCGGACCGCTCCCCGGACCCGGACGCCGCCGGCCGCGCGTTCCATGACCTGCTGCGCGGGCTGCGAGTCTGGGACCACGAGTTGCCGCCGTTCGACCCGGCGACGGCGCCGGCCGACCCGCTGCCGCTGTTCCGGCAGTGGTTGCGGGAGGCCGCCGAGGCCGGCCAGCCGGAGCCGCACACCATGGCGCTCGCCACCGCGGACGCGGCCGGCGCCCCCTCCGTACGGACCGTGATGCTGCACGACGCCGATGAGCGCGGCTGGCACTTCGCCTCGCACCGGGGCAGCCGCAAGGGCCGCGAACTGGCCGCGCGGCCGCGGGCGGCGCTCGGTTTCTACTGGCCGGCGGTCGGCCGCCAGGTACGCATCCACGGGCCGGTGACCGAGGCGGGCCCCGAGGAGAGCGCGGCCGATCTGCACCGCCGCTCCACGGGCGCGCTGGCCGCGGCGCTGGTCGGCCGGCAGAGCGAGGCACTCGGCTCGCTCGGGGAACTGGCCCGCGCCTCGGACGCCGCCTGGGAGCGCGCCCGGCACGAACCGGAGGCACCGGTGCCCAGCTGGACGCTGTATGTACTGCGCGCCGAGGAGGTGGAGTTCTTCCAGGGGGACGAGCGGCGTCGGCACGTACGGCTCAACTACCGTTATGAGGAGGGCGGTTGGCGGCAAGAACTGCTCTGGCCATGAGCCGCGGGTCCCTGTCCTGCCCGGCCTCCGCCACCGCCACCGGTCCGTCCCTCACAGCTGCTGGTACATGATGTGCAGCCCCACGTACCCCTTGGTGGGGTGCAAGAAGCCCTCGGGGAGCGTCGTCATGATCGTGAAGCCCAGGGACTGCCAGAGGGCGACGGCGACGGTGTTGGTCTCCACGACGGCGTTGAACTGCATCGCCCGATAGCCCTCGGCGCGGGCCCAGGCCAGTACGTGTTCACCCAGGGCCCGTCCGACGCCGCGTCCGCCGTAGCGCGGATCGACCATGAAGCTGGCACTGGCGATATGTGCGGCGCCGCCCATGTGGTTGGGGTTCATCTTCGCGGTGCCCAGCACCGTGCCGGAGTCGTCGACGGCGACGACCGTACGGCCGGGCGGCGTCAGCAGCCACATCTCGCGGCCCGCCGCCTCGTCGAGGTCGCGGGGGAAGGTATAGGTCTCACCGGCCGCCACGATCTCGTGGAAGAACGGCCAGATGGCGGGCCAGTCGGCCGGGGTCGCCTCACGAATCAGCACGGCTCCAGCATGCCCCGGCCCACCTCGGCCCGCCACCGGTTAAGTCCCGGTGACCGGCCTCAGGCGGGCCGGAAGACGGGAACGGCGAACCGGTCGCCGTCCGCCCCTTCGGTGCGGAAGTCCACCACCAGCGGCATCCCGATCCGCAGCTGTTCCGCCCCGCAGCCGGTGATCCCGGTCATCATCCGGGGCCCCTCGGCCAGGTCGACCACCGCCGCGACATACGGCACCCGGTCACCGAACGGCGGCAGGTCGTTACGGTGCACGACGGACCACGTATAGAGGGTGCCGCGGCCGCCGGCCGGCTCCCAGACGACGTCCTCGCTCCAGCAGTACGGGCAGAACTCGCGCGGGTAGTGATGGGCCGCACCACACCCCGCCGCCCGGCACCGCCGCAGCAACAGCACCCCCTCGGCCGCCGCGTCCCAGTACGGCCGGGTGAAGGCATCCACCTCCGGCACGTCGAACCGCACCGCACCCGCCCCCGCACCCCGAGCGGCACCTGCTGTCATCGGCACACCCCCACCCCCTCGTCGAAGCGACCATCCCGCCCCCGTCATTGCTGACGCTCCGTCAGTTCAGCCCATGGACGGACGGGTGCGCAAGGGGGGTGGCGGGCATCCGCACAAGCCTCGCCGGGTTTCCCGTAGCTCTGACTTCCCGACTGAGCACGCAGGGGTCATCCCGCCCCGGGGATGGCCCACGCCCCGCAGCCATGTCGACCGCAGCTGGCAGGCAGCGCCCTAGCAGGAGCTTCGTCGTGGACTACAGCCGGACTCCAACTAGGCAGATCCGTCAGCAGGCCGGAAAGGCTCATAGTGCGCTTGAGGGGCCGTCTACCCACGTGAAAACATCAGGCCAGCTGACGCATTTGCTTTACGGGGGCGGGGTTTCGCGTGGGTGTTGTGCTGCCGGGCTGGGCAGACGAGCTGCTGGACCTGATCGGTGTCTCGTGGCCGAATGTGGACGAGGACGACTACCGCGAAATGGCCAACGCCATGCGGGAGTTCGCCGACGACATCGACGAGGGCGCCAATGAGGCCCACGCCGCCGTCCAGAGCCTGGTCGGCTCGGCGGGCGGCTCCCTGGCCGTCGAGGCGTTGAACACCCACTGGGGGAAGGTCAACGGCACGCATCTGAAGGGCCTGGCCGACTGCGGGCGTATGGCGGCCACCGCGATGGACGGTGTCGCATTCCTCATCGAAGGCGCCAAGATCGGGGCACTGGTACAGCTGGGCATCCTCGCCGCCGAGGTCATCGCCGCCCAGGCTGCCGCCCCCTTCACCCTCGGGCTCTCCGAAGTCGGCGCGCTGGGCGCGACGCAGGCGACACGAATGATCGTCAAGAGGCTGTTCAAGGAAGTCTGTCAGCAGGTCGCCGAACAGGTCATCAGCATCGCCCTGACGCCCGTGGAGGAAGCCCTCGGTGCGATGGTGGGCGACCTCGTCGTCCAGCTGGGCGCCAACGCGCTCGGTGTGCAGGAGGGCGTCGACCTCGGCCACGCCGCCAAGGCCGGCAAGGAGGGCTTCAACCAGGGCGTCAAGGACGCCAAGGGCGCAGCCAAATCGGCCGCCGACAACCCCATGGAACTCCTCAGCGCCGGCGGCCCCAGCGGAGGCGGGGGTGGGCTCGGCGGAGGCGGCAGCAGCTCTGGCGGCAGTGGCGGCTTCAGCTTCGACAAGGACGAGCACGACCGCGCCGTCACCAGCCTTGAGAGCGCGGGCGGTACCTTCCGCAACAAGGCAGGCGGCAAGATCGGCCGGGCCAAGAGCCACCACGGCCGCACCCGTGGCAAAGACTTCATCGCCGACGCCGCCAACACCATGCTCGACAAGGTCATCGAGGGCATCGAGGACGGCGTCAAGAAGACAGCCAAGCACCTCGACGACAACATGACCCGTGGCATCAAGCAGATGGCCAAGAACCACCACGAGAACGACAAGGGACTGGCGGCCCACTTCAAGGGCCTCGGCAAGAATGACGCGAAGGACCCCAAGGCACCGAACAACGGTGGTGGCAGCGGCCTGGGCGGCCGCTATGGCGAGCACGGGAGCGGAAAACCGAACAAGTCCGACAGACCAGCAGACCCGGAGTTGGCTCGGCGGGCGCGAGAGAACAGCGACAAGACCAAAGAGGGCGACCCCATCGACATGGCGACTGGAGAGATGCTCCAGTCACAGACGGACCTCGCACTGCCAGGTGTCCTGCCATTGGTCATCGAACGCACCCACCTCTCCAACTACCGTGACGGACGCTTCTTCGGGCCCTCTTGGACCTCAACCCTGGACGAGCGGCTGGAACGTGTCGCAGGAACTGAGGAACTGTGGTGGCATGTTTCTGACGGCTCTTCAAAGCGATACAGCCATGCTCCGGACCTTGTCGGAGAGAGGGTCTTACCGCGTGAGGGGCATCGCATCCCCCTCACTTGCGTCCAGGGCACAAGTGGCCGGGACTTGGTTATCACCGATCCTCGCACTGGCTTGACCCGGCGGTTTCTCCCCGCGGATGGAACGACGGCAGAAAACCGAGAGACCACCACCCTTTGGTGGCTGGACGCCATTGAGGACCGAAACGGCAACAGCATCTCGTTTCATCGAGACGAGGACGGGATGCCCAGTGCCGTAGTGCACAGCGGCGGCTACCACATCGTCGTTGATGCTGACCTGCACCGCGTCACGCGGATCGCCGTACGTGATGATGCAGCTGACGGCGGCGAAACCACCGTAATGGCCTACGGCTATGACGAAGTCGGGAACCTCTCCGAACTCGTCAATTCCTCCGGTGCACCGATGCGATTCGGGTACGACGGAGAACACCGCATCACCTCATGGACCGACCGGAATGATTCCACCTTCCGTTATGAATACGACACACACGGCAGAGTCGTCCGCACTGTCGGACCCGACGGTTGTCTCTCCTCCACTCTGGTCTATGACAGCGAGGGCCAACGGACTCACTACACCGACTCAACCGGCGCCACCCGGACGTTCCATCTCAACCACCTCGGTCAGGTCGTCGCGGAAACCGACCCTCTCGGAAACACCACACACACGGAATGGGATCGGTACGACGGCGTAGTGGCCCGCACTGATGCGCTGGGTCACACCACACGCTACGAACGTGATCAGTCGGGCAACATCACAGCCATTGAGCACGCAGACGGTACCCGCACTCTCATCAGCCACGATCCCCAGCTGCAGCGCCCAATCGAGACGGTGCAGCAGGACGGATCCGTCTGGCGCTTCACGTACGACTCCCGTGGCAACCTCACATCCCAACAGGCACCAGACGGCGCCACGACCAGCTTCGTGTATCACCCCACTGGTGCTCTCGCCTCCATCACCAACCCACTTGGGGACAGCACGACCGCGGAAGCCGACCCGGCCGGCCTCTTCACCGCCATCACAGATGCCCTCGGTGCTCGAAGCACTTGCGAGCGGGATGCCTTTGGGCGTCCCGTGGCGATCACTGACGCCGCGGGCGCCACGACGCACATGGCATGGACAGTGGAGGGAAGACTTTCCACTCGTACAACTCCTGACGGAGCCTCCGAGTACTGGTCCTGGGACAGCGAGGGGAATTGCCTCAACCACACCACCCCTGAAGGGCATCGGACCAGTTACACCTATGGGCACTTCGATCAGATCGCCACACGCATTGACCCGGACGGCGCTCGTTACTCCTTTGCGTACGACACGGAGCTGCGTCTGACGCAGGTCACCGCTCCTGGCGACCTGGTGTGGACGTACGCATACGATCCGGCCGGGCACCTGATAGCGGAGTCCGACTTCGACGACCGCACCATCACTTACCGTTACGACGCCGCAGGCCGCCTCACAGGCCGGACCACCCCGCTCGGGGAGTCCATCAGCTTCACGCTGGATCCCATAGGGCGTGTGGTTTCCAAGGACGCGGCCGGCACTGTCTCGCGCTTCAGTTATGACGAACTCAACAGGCTCCGCACCGCCAGGTCCGACATCTCCTCTGTCGAGGTGACCTATGACTCCTTGGGTCACCCACTGCTGGAGACAGTCGATGGACGCACCACCGAATTCCGTTACGACATCCTCGGGCGCCGTTCCTTCCGCCAGACGCCCACAGGGGCAGTCAGCACCTTCGCCTATGACGCGGCGGGGAACCGGACCGGGCTTGCCGTAGACCGCCACCTCATCACTTTCGTTCACGATCCCCGTGGCCTGGAACTCACCCGAACATTTGGCAGGCCGGACGCGCCCAACTCAGTGGCGCTCAGTTCCGCTTGGGACATGTTGGGCCGTCTAAGCCGCCAGACGCTCAACGTGCCAGGGCGTACCGTCCGAGACCGGTCGTATGCCTACCGCGCGGACGGATATCCGACTGCGATCACTGACCACGTCGCAGGAAAGTCCACGACCGTAGGGCTTGATCCCGTTGGTCGCCCCCTCTCCGTCTCGGCCGAGGACTGGCAGGAGACGTACGCGTATGACCGGCACGGCAACCAAACGGAGGCCGACTGGCCAGAAGGAGCCGCGGATCCGAACGGCCGCGGCCAACGCACCTACAACGGCACCCGGCTTCGCGGTGCAGGCCGCATCGCCTACGAATACGACGCGGCCGGACGTGTCGTCCTGCGTCGCAAGGTTCGGCTCTCCCGCAAGCCCGACGTATGGCGCTACACCTACGACGCTGAAGACCGCCTGACCTCCTGCACAACCCCGGACGGCACCGTTTGGCACTACCGCTACGACCCTCTGGGCCGGCGCATCAGCAAACACAGACTCTCCGATGACGGCGGAACCGTCGCAGAGACGACTCATTTCGTCTGGGACGGCAACCGTCTGGCCGAACAGACCAACTCCTCCACCGGTGTCACGCTGACCTGGGATCACGATGGTCACCGGCCGCTGCACCAATACGAACGCAAGCCTCTGTCCCAGGGCGAAGTTGACTCACGCTTCTTCGCCATCGTCACTGACCTCATCGGCACGCCCACTGAACTCGTCGATGAAAGCGGACAGGTCGCCTGGCATACCCGTAGCACCTTTTGGGGAACGACTGCGTGGAACACCGACGCGACCGCATACACCCCGCTTCGCTATCCCGGGCAGTACGCCGATGCCGAGACCGGGCTCCACTACAACCGCTACCGGCATTACGACCCCGAAACCGCCCGCTACACGTCCGTAGACCCCTTGGGCCTCGCCCCTGCGCCCAACCCCTGCACTTACGTGATCAACCCTCTCGTATGGGCGGACCCACTGGGCCTCTCGCCCTACGCAGGGCCGGGCGGACAGCGGCGAGCCTCCCCCGGGCACGTATACAGAGGGGGCCAATACAAGGACCTCAAGGATCCCAACAACCCTGGCAGAAATGTCCCGGGAACTGAAATAAATCACGTACCACCGGCGTCAGTTGCTCAGCACCATTTGGGGTACGGAACCGGACCGGCACTTCAAATGGACTACGAGGATCATCGCGATGTCTATTCCACGGGTCGATCGCACGCGTCACGAGCTTGGCGCGCATGGCAAGATGAACTAATTTCTGCTGGGCGAGTAGACGAAGCCGTGCAGATGGACATTGACGACATTCGAAATAGATTCGGCAATAAATACGATGGCGCGATCCGGGAAATGATTCAAGGTCTGGCGAACAACCCAGACTACCAAGCCCTCAGGGGCGTTCCGCGTCAACTATATTGAGCCCCTCAGAGTGGCCTCTGGCGATAACCGGAAGAAAGAGCAAGAGGAGGCGTCGTGATCGAGGTAGTACCCCCTGACCGTTTGGGCCCGGTAGAGGTCGGGATGAGTGTGGATGCGGCCGAATCCGCTCTGCGTGCACACGGAGCCGTACGGATCGGCGAAGCGGATGACCTGCGCCCGGGGGTCGCCTACTACGCGAGCGGGCTCAGCATCCACGCTCACACGGGCACGGGAGGGGTAATTAACGCCATCGAGGCATTCCACGCCATTCACCCGGAAGCTGTACTTTTCCGTGGAATCGACCTCTTCGACACGCCCGCCCACAAGGTCGAGGAGGCCCTGCGATCCTTCACAGAAGTCGAAATCGAAGAGCGTGGGTGCTCCCTCACGGCCCCTGGACTGCTCTTGTCCCTGTGGCGGCCATTCGTTGCTGATTCACCGGAGGAACCCGAAGGCTACTATTTCGAGTCGGCGCTAGTTGCTCATCCTGGGTATTACGACTGACGCGTTGAGCAGATTCGACGGGGTGTGTCCGTTGGCTGCACTGAGCCCTTTTCCAACTACGGCCCGGTCGCCGGAATCGAGGCGGAGGGGCTTCGCGCGCGTGGGCGGATCATGTGCGGGCGCAGTCACACCAGCCCGTCTCTGATCCATGGCCGCACAGCCATGGACCGGCCAACCGCCGTGAGCCACCCACCTCGCGGGGCGCTCCCACGTTCGCCTTCATCAGCCGACCAGTGATCGGTGACATACCAGGTGCGCCGTTGCTCGACTCCCCCGTGGCTGGGGACGGAGTGCCGTGGGGCCTACCAGTCGACGGCCTCGGCAGTGGTGTTCAGTCTTTGGGCGGCGTCCGCTCCGACTTGCCGGAGGGCAGCGACCTCGGAGGGCAGCAGCCTGCGCTGGAGCTCCCCCGGCAGGCCAAGGACCTGCCATCGAGCTTGATCCCGAATCACGGGCACGGCCCCGCGCCAAGCTTTCCCCTGCATCCCCATTCCTGACAGAGCGTCAGTTCAGTAATCTGACTATGCGTCAGGTATGCAGCTGCGCAGCGGTACAGCAGGTAATGAGAGCCGTCACACAGGAGCGGGCGTTTGCGATGCTTGGATCGACTCACGGCACCCTGACCACGCACTCCCGGCCGGCCCGCGTCGTGGCCTGTGGGGAGCAACCACCACACACCGTCCACGGCATCAGTGAACCGCAGCGCGGCAGCGGTGGCCAGGGCGCCGGCGCCGGGGTGGACCTGGACGTCAGCGGCCGGGCGCTGCACGCTCCGGTGCCCGATCTGGACCGGTTCTTCCGGCCCGGGTCGGTGGCCGTGATCGGCGCCTCGGACACCGAAGGCCGGCCCAACACCGGTATCACCCGCCAGCTGATCGCCTGGGCCGAGCGGGTCGGGGCCCGGCTGTATCCGGTCAACCCGGGGCGCGGGCAGGTTTTCGGGCTGCCCTGTCACCCCTCCGTCGCCGATCTGCCCGGGCCCGTCGATCTCGCCGTACTGCTGGTCGGTGACCCGCTGCCGGTCATCGGGCAACTCGCCGAGGCCAAGGTGAAGTTCGCGGTGGCCTTCGCCTCCGGTTTCGCCGAGACCGGGGAGCAGGGCGCCGCCGCCCAGGCCCGGCTCGCCGAGGCCGTGGCCCGCTCCGGTCTGCGGCTGCTCGGCCCGAACACCAACCTCAACGCCTTCGAGACGTTCCGCGACGACCTCGACGGCCCGGCCATCGCCCTGATCACCCAGTCAGGCCACCAGGGCCGGCCCGTCTTCACCCTCCAGGAACTGGGCATCCGGCTCTCCCACTGGGCGCCCACCGGCAACGAGGCCGACCTGGAGACCGCCGATTTCCTCTCCTACTTCGCCACCCGCCCTGAGGTCGGCGCCATCGCCGCGTATATGGAAGGGCTCAAGGACGGCCGCAGCTTTCTGCTCGCCGCCGACCGTGCGGCCCGCAACAAGGTGCCCGTCGTCGCCGTCAAGGTCGGCCGCACCGAGACCGGTGCCCGGACGGCCGCCTCGCACACCGGCAAGCTCACCGGCGCGGACGAGGTCGTCGACGCCGCGATGCGGCAGTTCGGCGTGATCCGGGTGGACGGGCTCGACGAGTTGCAGGACACCGCGGCGCTGCTGGCCCGCGCCAAACCGCCGGCCGCCGAGGGCGTCGTGGTCTATTCGATCTCCGGCGGCACCGGCGCCCACTTCGCCGATCTGGCGACCGCGGCGGGGCTGCGGCTGCCCACCCTCGACGACGCCAAGCAGGCCGAACTGCACCAGTGGATACCGGACTACCTCAACGTCGCCAACCCGGTCGACAACGGCGGGCACCCGGTCGGCGACTGGCGCGGCCGCAAGATCATCGACGCGCTCCTGGCCGACCCGTCGACCGGCGTACTGATCTGCCCGATCACCGGCCCCTTCCCGCCGATGAGCGACAAACTCGCCCAGGATCTCGTGGACGCGGCGGAGCAGACGGACAAGCTGGTGTGCGTGGTCTGGGGCTCGCCGGTCGGTACGGAGGACGCCTACCGCCGCACCCTGCTCGGCTCGTCGCGGGTGGCGACCTTCCGCACCTTCGGCAACTGCATCACCGCAGTGCGTGCCTACCTCGAACACCACCGCTTCACCACCGGCTACCGCTCCCCCTTCGACGACGCCCCGCGCGTCCCGTCCCCCTCCGCGCGCAAGGCGCAGGCCCTGATGCGCCCGGGCCAGCAGCTCAGCGAACACACGGCCAAGCAGCTGCTGCGCGCCTACGGCATCCGCGTGCCGCGCGAACAGCTGGTGACCAGCGCGGCGGCCGCCGTACGGGCGGCGAGCCTGGTCGGCTACCCCGTCGTCATGAAGGCCTCCGGCCCACAGCTGGCGCACAAGACCGAACTCGGCCTGGTCAAGGTCGGTCTGACCTCGGCCAGCCAGGTCAGGGACGCCTACCGCGAACTGACCGACATCGCCCGCTACGAAGACGTCCCGCTGGACGGCGTCCTCGTCTGCCAGAGGATCGAGCGGGGCGTCGAGATGGTCGTCGGGGTCACCCATGACGGCCTCTTCGGCCCGACCGTGACCGTCGGCCTCGGCGGGGTGCTCGTCGAGGTGCTGCGGGACGTCGCGGTGGGCGTACCGCCCTTCGGGGAGGGCCAGGCGCGCGCGATGCTCGGTGAACTGCGCGGCGGTGCCCTCCTGGACGGCGTACGGGGCGGGCCGCCCGCCGATGTCGATGCGCTCGTCGAGGTGGTGCTGCGGGTGCAGCGGATGGCCCTCGAAATGGGCGGCGAGCTGGCCGAACTGGACATCAATCCGCTGGTGGTGCTGCCGCGCGGACAGGGCGCGGTGGCCCTTGACGCGCTCGCGGTCTGCCATTGAGCGACGCCAGGACCCGGCAGCGCGCAGCGCGCGGTGCCACCACCGCCCCCGTACGCACCCCGACCGCACCCTCTGGAGCCACTTCCCCATGACGTCCTCCCCGTCCCCCGCTGCCGGGCCCGCCGACTCCGCCGGTCCCGTCGATTCATTGGTACTGCACGCCACTGACAACGGCGTCTCGTGGATCACCCTCAACCGGCCCGAGGCGCTGAACGCCCTCACCCGGGACCAGCGCGAACGCATCGTCGGCCTGCTCGCCGACGCCTCGGCGGACCCCGGTGTACGGGCCGTCGTCATCACCGCGACCGGCAAGGGCTTCTGCGCCGGCGCCGATCTGCGCGGCGCCCCGCCGGCCGGCGAACGGGTGGCCGGCGAGGTCGCCCGGATGATCCGGCACGGTGCCCAGCGGTTCATCGCGGCGGTGCAGGACTGCGAGAAGCCGGTGATCGCCGCGGTCAACGGCACCGCGGCCGGGCTCGGCGCCCATCTGGCGTTCGCCTGTGACCTGGTGCTGGCCGCCGAATCGGCCCGTTTCATCGAGGTGTTCGTCCGCCGCGGTCTGGTCCCGGACGGCGGCGGCGCCTATCTACTGCCCCGGCTGATCGGCCCGCAGCGCGCCAAGGAGCTGATGTTCTTCGGGGACGCGGTGACCGCCGCGGAGGCCGAGCGGCTGGGGCTGGTCAACCGGGTCGTTGCGGACGGCGCGTTGGCGAAGACGGCCCGGGAGTGGGCCGAGCGGCTGGCGGCCGGTCCGACCCGTGCGCTGACGCTGACGAAGCAACTGGTCAACGCCTCACTGGAGACCGACCGGGGCACGGCCTTCGCCGCCGAGGCCGCGGCCCAGGAGATCAATATGACGACGGCGGACGCACAGGAGGGGGTGGCCTCCTTCGTGGAGCGCCGCAGCCCGGTGTACCGCGGACGGTGAGGTCCGGGCCGGTGCGGAGTGCCGGCCCGTCGTGTGCCTACGTTGCCTCAGGAGGACACACCGGCACCTCACGGGTGTTGCGCGTCCGCACCCCGGGCAGCCACCCCTGCACCCCCTGCCCGCTGGTGACCAGATACCAGCGGGTGGAGGTGATGCCCGCTTCGTCGCGGACCATCCGGCCGTCGGTGACGACGCAGCGCGCGGCCAGTTCGTCGCCGTGCCAGACCCGGCCGGCCGCATTGCCGCGTGCGGCGTACGCGGTGTGCGGGTCCTTGGCCAGCCGCAGCGCGCACTCCAGGGAGCGTCCCGTACGGCAGGCCCGTTCGCTGTTGTAGACCGCGATCTTCACCGTGCGGGGCGGTCCGGCCGGCTCCAGGCTGACCGGCCCGGGGCGCACCAGCCACCACACCCCCAGCACCACCGCGGCCACCGCCGCCGCCACCACGAGGGCGACCGCGTACGGCCGCCTGCGGGGCAGTGCCACCGGGACGGGCGCCGCGGCGCCGCCGGTCTCCTTGATGCGGTCCCACAGGCCCGGCGGGGTCTCGATCTGTTCGTCGGCGAGCCGCAGCCGGGCGCGCAGCAGCGCCTCGGCATCGTCCCCGGCGCCGTCGCCCCGGCCGCCGCCGAAGTCCCGTCCGCCGCCGCCCGCACCGCCGTCGTCGTACCGTGGCCCCACACCCACCGCGCCGCTCACCTCCCGGCCTGCCCGTGCTCCGATTCAACGAGGTAGGCGCGCAGCCTGTCCAGCGCCCTGGCACGATGCCGGGCGGCGGTACCGCGGTGCACCTTCATGATCTTGGCGGCCTGGTCGATGGTGTAGCCGTCCAGGTCGACGAGGATGACGATGCCGGCCTGCCGGTGCGACAACCGCCCTAACAGGCGCACCGCTTCGAGCTCGGCCTGCCGTCGCTCCACTCCGCCGTCCCAGCCGCCGGAGGCCGCACCGGCCCCCGCCCCCGGCCCACCGCCCGCACCGGCCTCCTCCACCCCCTCCAGCCCGTCGACCAGCACCTGGCGCCGGTCCTTGCGGTAGGCGTCACGGGCCACGTTGAGGACCGCGGTGAAGGCGTAGGCGTACGGCTCCGGATGGGCGAGGAAGCGCTGTGGACGGGCGGCGAGTTTCAGATACGCCTCATGCACCACGTCCTCCGCCGACTGTCGCGAGCCCGCCAGCATCACCGCCCTTCGGTAGAGCCGGGGCAGCAGCCCACAGAAGACCTCGTCGAAGGTGGGTGACGCGGCAGACGAAGCTGATGACGGTGTCGCATCGGCCATGTACCGGAACTCTCCCCCGTGCTCGGCTACGGACGCGGCCGAGGTGGACGCTACCCGTGCGGACGACACGCAATCAGGAAACCGCTCCCGGATCTCCCCCGAATCCACTGAAGATCACGCCGGAGGTCCGGCAAACCACACATCCGGGTGGCGGCACCGCTCCGGCCTTCACAACTGACGCTGCATCAGATTCAATGCATGCATGATGGGACACGCCGGAATGGCGGCCACGGCCGTGCGGTACCTGCGCTCGGTCGGCGCGCCGACCACGTCCGCCACGCCGGCCACCGGCGCCACAGCTCTCCCACGTCCCGCACTGCGTGCCGTACGCGAGGACGAGCGCGCCCCGCTGGACGCGGGCGAATTCCGCTCCGTCCTGGGGCACTTCGCCAGCGGCGTCACCGTCATCACGGCCCCCGGGGAGCCCGGACCGGCCGGCTTCGCCTGCCAGTCCTTCGCCTCGCTCTCCCTCGACCCGCCGCTGGTGACGTTCATGGTGGCGCGTACGTCGACGACCTGGCCGCGGATCGCCCGCGCCGGGGTCTTCTGCGTCAACGTCCTCGGTGCCGGACAGGGCGAGCTGTGCCGCTCCTTCGCGGTCAGCGGCGCCGACAAGTTCGCCGGGGTCCGGTACCGGCCCGCGCCCGCGACCGGCTCACCGCGCCTCGCGGACGTCCCGGCGTGGATCGACTGCACGATCCACGCCGTGCACACAGGCGGCGACCATCTGATCGTGGTCGGCCGGGTCGACGCGCTCGGCACGGATCCGCGCGCCGCCGCCTCGGGCCCGCTCCTCTTCCACCGCGGCGCCTTCGGCCACTTCAGCCCGTGAGGCCGGGCGCCTCCCGCCGCTCGCGGATGACCAGTGCCATCAGGGCCGCGAGGGCACACAGGGCGCCCGCGGCGTACCAGACCGGGTTGTACGTACCGAAGGCGTCACGGGCGAGGCCGCCCAGGAAGGCGATCAGCGCGGCGCCCACCTGGTGGGCGGCCAGCACCCAGCCGAAGACGATCGCACCGTCCTCGCCGTAGTGCTCACGGCACAGGGCGAGGGTCGGCGGCACGGTCGCCACCCAGTCCAGGCCGTAGAAGACGATGAAGAAGACCATCGGCGGGTGGACGGTGTCGGAGAGCAGCAGCGGCAGGAACATCAGCGACAGACCGCGCAGGCCGTAGTAGACGGCGAGCTGCCGGCGGGTGTTGAAGCGGTCCGTGAACCAGCCCGAGGCGATGGTCCCGGCGATGTCGAAGACACCGATCACCGCGAGCAGCGAGGCGGCCGCCGGCATCGGCATGCCATGGTCGTGCGCCGCGGGCACAAAGTGCACTTTGACCAGGCCGTTCGTCGTGGCCCCGCAGATCGCGAAGGTGCCCGCCAGCAGCCAGAACGGGCCGGTGCCCGCCGCCGAGACCAGCGCCCGCAGCGCGCGCCGGGCCGCGCCCCGCTGCGGCGGCGGCTTGGGCACGAACTCCGTCGCCCCGTACGGCGCCAGACCCACGTCCGCCGGGTGGTCGCGCAGCAGCAGCCACACCAGGGGCACGACGGCGAGCGCGGCGAGCGAGACGGTCACCGCGGCCGGCCGCCAGTCGTGCCGGTCGACGATCCAGGAGAGGGCCGGCAGAAAGACCAGCTGGCCGGAGGCGCCGGCCGCGGTGAGGATGCCGGTGACCAGCCCGCGCCGCGCGGCGAACCAGCGGCCGGTGACCGTGGCGGCGAAGGCCAGCGCCATCGAACCGCTGCCCAGGCCGACCAGCACGCCCCACAGGAGCACGAGTTGCCAGCTCGCCGTCATGAAGACGGTCAGGCCGGCGCCGGTCGCGATCACCATCAGGGCGACCGCCACCACCCGCCGGATACCGAACCGGTCCATCAGGGCGGCGGCGAACGGCGCCGTCAGGCCGTACAGCGCGAGGTTCACCGACACCGCGAACCCGATCGTGCCCCGCGACCAGTGGAACTCGGCGTGCAGCGGATCGATGAGCAGCCCGGGGAGGGAGGCAAAGCCGGCCGCGCCGATGATCGTCAGGAAGGTGACGGCGGCGACGGACCAGGCGCGGTGCGGACGCCGACGGCGGCGGGGAGCCACCGGCGGCGGGGCGTCCGCCGCCCGCGGGTCCCTCGCACGGAGCGGCAGTTCGGGTGTCTGGGTCACCACAGCAGCTTCGGCCGTGCCCCCGGTACGGAACGAGTGGCCGGAAGGCCAGGGTTCATCAGGATCGGGCCAGGGCCGTGCGCGCGACGACGTAGCGGTCCCCTACCCGAACGTCAGCACCGCCCGCGCCACCCGCCCGTGGTGCGCATCGTCCGCCGCCTTGGCGAAGTCCTCCACCGGATAGGTCTTCGTCACCAACTCGTCGAGCAGCAGCCGCCCTTCGCGGTAGAGCCGGGCGTAGAGCGCGATGTCCCGCTGGGGCCGGGACGAGCCGTAGCGACAGCCGAGGATCGACTTGTCGAGATACATCGACGACACCAGGAAGGACGCCTCCGCGCCGGCCGGCGGCACCCCGAGCAGCACCGCCTGGCCGTGCCGGTCCAGCAGATCGACCGCCTGCCGGATCAGCCGGGTGCTACCCACGCACTCGAAGGCGTGGTCGGCGCCGGTCGGCAGGATCTCCTTCACCGCCTTGACGCTGTCGGTCACCACCGACGCGTCCACGAAGTGCGTGGCCCCGAACTGCCGCGCCACCGCCTCCTTCGCCGGATTGGCGTCCACCGCCACGATCGTCGACGCCCCCGCGATCCGTGCGCCCTGGAGCACATTGAGCCCGATGCCGCCGGCCCCGATCACCACCACCGAGTCCCCCCGGTCGACCCGCGCCCGGTTCAGCACCGCGCCCACTCCCGTCAGCACCCCGCACCCGATGAGCGCGGCCGACGTCAGCGGAATGTCCTCGGCGATCTTCACCGCCTGCACCGCCTTGACGACCGTACGCTCCGCGAACGCCGAGTTCGACGCGAAGTTGAACAGCTCGCCGCCGCCCCGCCGGAACGGCTTCCCCGGCATCCCGATCGCCTTACGGCACATCGTCGGCCGCCCCCGGTCGCACTCCGCGCACGTCCCGCAGTTGGCCAGCGTCGACAGCGCGACATGATCGCCGGGCGCCACATGCCCGACCCCGGCACCCACCGCCTCGACCACACCCGCTCCCTCGTGCCCCAGCACCACCGGCACCGGAAAGGGAATCGTCCCGTCGACCACCGACAGATCGCTGTGGCACAGCCCGGCCGCCCGGATCCCGACCAGCACCTCCCCCGGCCCCGGATCCCGTACCGCCAGATCGTCCACGACCCGGGGCTGCTCGCCGTCGAATATGACGCCTTTCATGACCGCTCCACTCTGGGCAGGCCGAGCACCCGCTCGGCGATGATGGTGCGCTGGATCTCGTCCGAGCCGCCGTAGAGGGTGTCGGCCCGGGTGAACAGGAACAGCCGTTGCAGCGCGTCCAGTTCGTACGGTTCCCGGACGGTCCAGTCGGCGGGGCCCAGCGTGGCCGTGGCGCCGCGTACCCGCATCGCCAGCTCGCCCAGCCGCTGGTGCCAGCCGCCCCACAGCAGCTTCGCCACGCTCGGCGCGCCCGCGTCCCCGGCCGCGCCCAGGGTCCGCAGCGCATTCCACCGCATGACCTGCAACTCGGCCCACTGCCTGACGAGTTGATCGCGCAGTACCGGGTCCCGGACCGTCCCGGCGCGGACCGCCGCCGCGATCACCTCACCCAGCTCCGCCGCGAAGCCGATCTGCTGGACGAGCGTCGACACGCCCCGCTCCAGCGCCAGCAGCCCCATCGCCACCCGCCAGCCGGCCCCCTCGCCGCCCACCACATGGCCGGCCCGGGCCACCGCACCGTCGAAGAACACCTCGTTGAACTCCGCCGTCCCGGACATCTGCCGGATCGGCCGCACCTCGATGCGCCCCGGCTGGTCCATCGGCACCAGCAGGAACGACAGCCCCCGGTGCCGCCGCTCGCCCGGGTCCGTCCGGGCCAGTACGAAGCACCAGTCGGCCTCCCTGGCCAGCGAGGTCCAGATCTTCTGCCCGCTGATCCGGTAGCCGGCCCCGTCCCGGACCGCCACCGTACGCAGCCCGGCCAGGTCCGACCCGGCGTCCGGCTCGCTGTAGCCCTGGCACCACAGCTCCGCACCGCGCGCGACGGCCGGCAGGAACCGCCGCCGCTGCGCCTCGTCCCCGTACGCGAGCAGCGTCGGCGCCAGCAGGTTCTCGCCGATGTGCCCGACCCGCCCCGGCGCCTTGGCCCGCGCGTACTCCTCTGCCCATACGACCTGCTGCGCAAGGCTCGCCGTCCGGTTCCCGTACGTACCGTGGCTGCGGTCCCATCCGAGTCCGATCCAGCCAGCGGCCCCGAGCTCCCGCTCCCACGCCCGGCGGACACCGGCCCCCTCGTGCTCGCTCCCCGGTCCGCCCCGCCCGGCCAACTCCGCGTACGGCCCTACGAGATGCCCGGTCAGCCAGGCGCGGGCCTCGGCCCGGAACGCCTCGTCCCCGCTCCCGAACTCAAAGTCCACGTCACCCTCCCAGGCGCAGCCGGAAACGTGGGGCGCTACCGGTTCGGCCGGGCCTTCACCGCCGCAGCCGCCGCCATCGCCTCCACCTGCGCCAGCATCGGCATCGGTTCGGTCCCCACGGAACGCGGTACCACCTCCGCCACCCGCTCCGGCGTCCACCCGCCCTCGTCGGCATACACGGAGCGGAGCTCCGAAGGCTGGGCCCACACCGCGATCTTGGGTCCGGCCACCGTGTAGACCTGTCCGGTGACCTCGCGGGCGTGCTCGCTCAGCAGGTAGACCACGAACGCCGCCACATCCTCCGGTTCGCCGATCTCCTTCAGCTCCACCGGCACATTCGCCGACATCCGGGTGCGGGCTACGGGCGCCACCGCATTGGCGGTCACCCCGTACTTGTGCAGGCCCAGCGCCGCGCTCCGTACGAGCGAGATGATCCCGCCCTTCGCGGAGGCGTAGTTGGCCTGGGAGACCGATCCCTGGTGGTTGCCGCTGGTGAAGCCGATCAGGGTGCCGGAGCCCTGCCGCCGCATGACCGCGGCCGCGGCCCGGAACACCGTGAAGGTCCCCTTGAGGTGGGTGGCGACCACGGGGTCCCACTCCTCCTCGGACATGTTGAAGAGCATCCGTTCGCGCAGGATCCCCGCCACGCAGACCACGCCGTCGAGCCGTCCGTACTGCGCCAGCGCGGTGTCCACGATCCGCAGGCCGCCGGCCATGGTGGAGACGTCGTCGGCGACCGCGGTCGCCACCCCGCCCGCCGCCTCGATCTCCTCGACCACGGAGTCGGCGACCGCGCTGCTCGGTTCACCGCCGTCGATGGCGACTCCGTAGTCGTTGACGACGACCTTCGCGCCCTGCTCGGCGCAGGCCAGCGCCACCGCACGGCCGATGCCGCGGCCGGCCCCCGTGACGGCGACCACCTTGCCGGCCAAGAAGTTCCCCATGCCGCGCCCCTTCCACGGGTTTCTGACGGACCGTTAGATTTTTGAGCAGACCCGGGACGAACACAAGACCCCGAGCCGAACCGGACACCCGCCCCGAGGAGGCCGCCATGCCCCTGCCGCAGGAGTTCCATGAGATCGCCGCACGCGTGAACAACTGGGGGCGCTGGGGCGCCGACGACGAGATCGGCACCCTCAACCTGATCACCGAGCAGGTCGTACGGGAGGCCGCCGGCTGCGTCCGGCGCGGCCACCGGGTCCCGCTCGCGCTCCCGCTCCGACAGGACGGCGTACAGACCGGGATGATCCCCGGCCGGGTCAACCCGCTGCACACCATGACCGCCGTCAATCAGGAGATCTTCGGCCCCGGTACGGTCGCGACCTCGGACGACGCGGTCACCATGGGCCTCCAGTCCGCCACCCACTGGGACGGCCTCAGCCATGTCTCGCACTCCGGGCGGCTCTACAACAACCGCCCGGCCGCCTCGGTCACCGCACACGCCGGCGCCACCGCCCTGGGCATCGAGAAGGCCACCCCGGTCGTCTCGCGCGGCGTACTGCTGGACGTGGCCCGCTCGCACGGCACCGACCGGCTGCCGGGCGGGCACGCCGTCACCCCGGAGGATCTGGACGCCGCCGAGGAGCTGGCCGGGACGACGGTCCGGGCCGGCGACATCGTCCTCGTACGGACCGGGCAGCTGCGGCACTACCTCTCCGGCGACCGGCAGGCGTACGCCTTCCCCTCCCCCGGGCTGTCGCTGCGCACCCCGGAGTGGTTCCACGCCCGCGATGTGGCGGCGGTCGCCAATGACACCCTGACCTTCGAGATCTTCCCGCCGGAGATCGAGGACCTGTGGATGCCGGTGCATGCGCTCGATCTCGTCGAGATGGGCATGATGCAGGGCCAGAACTGGAATCTGGAGGAGTTGGCGCAGGTGTGCGCGGAGGAGGGCCGCTACGCCTTCTTCCTGTCGGCGACGGCGGAGCCGTTCGTCGGCGGGTCCGGCGCCCCGGTCGCACCCGTCGCCGTCCTCTGAGGGCGGGTGGCCGGCCAGGTGGCGGTGCGCTCATGCGCGCCCCGAGCACGGCACCGCGGACCGCCACCTCACCCGGCCGCCGGCGGGCCCCGGCCAGGCCGCGATCCGCACTCGCCGAGGCCAGGACCGGGTACCTACCCGATCCCCCCACACCCTCGGCGTCCCCTCGCGGCGAATCGCTCCACCCAAGAGTGATCAACCGAGCACGGGACGTCAACACCTGGTCTGGACTAAATGCGTTGCGGCCGCACCGCAGGCGCCCGTTACATCCGAATTGTTGCGATATGGGGGTCTCAGGGGGTGAGGGAGCTCAGTCGGCCCAACTCCGTGCCGGCCGCCATCAGCAGCGGGCGGCTGCGGTCCACCTCGCACCAGATCCGCTTGCCGGCGCCCTCCGGCTGCCAGCCCCAGCGGTCCGCCAGACCGTCGACCAGCTCCAGGCCACGGCCGTTGGTGTCCTCGCCGTCGGCGTGCCGCTGGCGCGGCGGGCGGGCACTGGTGTCCACCACCTCCACGCGGACCGTCCCCACGACGGCACCGGACCCGGAGAAACACATCCGCAGCTCGGCCGACGCACCGGTGTGCACCACGGCATTGGTGACGAGCTCGGAGATCAGCAGGATCAGGGTCTCGGCCAAGGGCTCGTCGGGCCCTATACCGGACCCCACGAGCCGCGACCGGGCCCATCGCCGGGCTCGCCCCACCTCCGCGGGGTCGGGCCGTACGTCCAACTGCACCTGAAGCACCTGCACCGCTCACACCATCCGAACCGGCGGAAACATCGCCTCGCGCCTCCACGGAGTCACGGTGCGTGACCCCGGCGACGCACAGCATGGTTGACGTTCAGTCACCCCAACAAGCGCTTCGGGCATATTCCAGCGCAAGGGAGTATGCGTACTGCATACTGTGCGACGCACTTTGCGGGGAGTCGAACAAGGGGGGCTGTCGGGCTCTGGCCCAAGGCGGGCGGCGCGCAGTCCGTACCCCGGAGTCGCTTTTCGGGCGACACCGGGTTCGTTGCGCCACAGAACCACTCGCACCCGACGGAGCGTACCGGAGCGGAACGCCGACTCCCCCCTGTGACGAGTCACGCCTAGGACACAACCCGATATCGACCCTCCGTGACCACTCCTGTGTGCTGGGTCCGGCCCTTCGCGCACGGGTCGCCGGAGTCCGGCCTCACCGGTCATCCCTCACCGCCTCAACGGCCTTGGCGAGCCCGTCGTCAGTCGATCAAGCCCGCCGCCAGCAGTTCTTCCGCCTCACCCGCCGTACCCCAGGACTCGGCGCGCAACCAGGCCCGCTTGAGATGCAGATGGACATCCGCTTCCCAGGTGAAGCCCATACCGCCGTGGACCTGTAGACAGTCCCGCGCATTGCGCACGGCGGCCTCGTCGGCGAGCAGCTTGGCCCCGGTGACATCGAGGGCACCGCCCGTGACCGCCGCCGCATATACGGCACTTCTGGCGATTTCCGCACGTACGAGCATCTGCGCGCACAGATGCTGGACCGCCTGGAAGGAGCCGATGGGGGCGCCGAACTGGGTGCGCTCGCGGGCATGGCCGACCGCCATCTCGACCGTACGGGCGGCGCTGCCCAGTTGCTGGGCCGCGGTCAGCAGTGCGGCCTCACGGCGCAGGCGGGCGGCGTCGAGGCCGGCCAGCGGTGTGGTGCGGGGGAAGTCCAGGAGGCGGGCGAGGGGGGTGAGGGGGTCGATGGAGGTACAGGGGGCGCAGGCCACCTGATCCGCTGCGCTCCGGTACACACCGCCCGTGCGCCCCTGTGCGCCCCCCACTCCGGCCCCGCTCTCCGCCACCATGATCAACTCATCGCAGTCGTCCGGGTGTTCCCACAGCACCGGCTCGCGCGCCCCGTCGCACAGTCCGACGGTCCGCTCACCGGTCGCCGCCCCGGCCACCACCCCGGCCAGCAGATGGCACGCCACCAGCGGCCCCGGCAGCAGCGCCCGTCCGGCCTCCTCGAAGACCAGCACCGCCTCCGGCAGCCCGAGCCCCACCCCGCCGGCCTCCGCCGGCAGCCGCAGCGCAAAGAACCCGGCGGCGCCCAGCTCCCGCCACAGCGCACGGTCCGCCGCGGGCCCGTCGACGGCCGCCCGCAGCCGCTCCCGGCCGAACCGCCCGGCCAGCAGCTTCCGCGTGCCGTCCCGCAACGCCCGCTGGTCCTCGGTGAGTTGGAAGTCCACCGGACGCTCACCGCCCCTTCGGCAGGCCGAGGATCCGCTCGGCGACGATGTTCTGCTGGATCTGGGACGTACCGGCCGCGATGGTGTACGAGAGGGAGGACAGCCGCTCGGCGACCCACTCGTGGTCCGCGTCCAGGGCTCCGGCGCCGAGCACGTCGGCGGCCGCGTCGTACAACTCCTGACGGGCGTGCGAATAGCGCAGTTTGAAGACCGAGCCGCCGACGCCGGGGACGCCGCCGCCGTTCCCCCTGGCGCCCGGCCTCTTCCGGCCGGCGCGTACCTCCCTGGCCTCGCTCACATTCCACTGGATCAGCCGCCAGAGCGCCGCGAACTCCGCGTTCAGCCGGCCGAGTCGGCGGCGCAGCACGGCATCGTCCCAGCGCCCGTTGGCGCGGGCCGTACGGGCCAGCGCGCCGAGCACCCGGCGGCAGGCCACCACCTCGCCGACGAATGCGGTGCCGCGCTCGAAGGAGAGGGTCACCATCGTCACCCGCCAGCCGTCGTTCTCGGCGCCGACGCGGTTGGCGGCCGGCACCCGCACCTCGTCCAGGAACACCTCCGCGAACTCGGCCGGCCCGGCCAGCGTCCGCAGCGGCCGGACGGTGACACCGGGCGCGTCCATCGGCATGGCGAGCCAGGTGATGCCCCGGTGTCTGGGCGCGTCCGGGTCGGTCCGGACGAGCAGTTCGCACCAGTCGGCGACCTCAGCGTGCGAGGTCCAGATCTTGGAGCCGGTCACCACATAGTCGTCGCCGTCGCGCACCGCCCGGGTCCGCAGCGACGCCAGGTCCGAGCCCGCGTCCGGCTCGCTGAACCCCTGGCACCACACCTCGTCGGCGCGCAGGATGGGCGGCAGCCAGCGCTGCTTCTGCCATTCGGAGCCCTCCGCCGCGATGGTCGGCCCCGCATGCAGCAGCCCCACGAAGTTCGCGCCCACGTAGGGCGCCCCGGCCCGTTCGGTCTCCTCCAGGAAGATCAGCCGGATGGTCGGGGAGGCGTCCCAGTGCACCTCCGCGTACCCGGCGTCGTACAGCCGCCGCTGCCAGGCGGTGTCGTAGGCGCGCCGGGCCGGCCAGTCCAGCGGATCGGGCCGCTCGGGAAGCGTCGGCAGGACCGAGGCGAGCCACGCCCGCAGCCGTGCCCGGAAGGCCTCCTCTTCCTCCGTGTACGTGAGGTCCATCAGCGGGCCGTCGCACCGGGAGCGTCGTACGCCTCCGGCAGCCGGACCGCGAGGAGGTGCGCGGGCCCGCTCACACGGCCGTCGGCGCTGATGATGCGCGGTAGCTCCATCGGACCCCCTGTTTCCGCTCACCATCTTTCTGATGGTTCGTCAGATTCCAGGCTAGCCCCGGCCTTCTGAGCCGACAAGGGAGGGCGGGGCACCGCGCCCGGGATCGAACCTGACGGTCCATCAGGGCAAAGGGAGGGCCGGCGTCTCCCGGATGGAGGTACACCGAGAGAGGAGACCTATATAGGACAGGGCTTGTCCTGCCCACCCCGTACGGTCGCCCCATGAACCCCACCCGACCCCGTATCGACACCGCCGGGCGCCGGGCCCGCCTCGGGCGCCGGCAGCTGCTCGCGCCCGCCTACCGGGCGGCCCGTACCGAGGAGGTCGCCGACGCGCTCGTGGCGCTGCACGCCTCCGACCCGGCGACCGTCCACCTGGCAGCCTGCGCCCGGCTGGCCGCGCCGGACACCGCGGACGTCGAGCGGGCGCTCTACGACGACCACACGCTGGTCCGGATGCTGTGTATGCGCCGCACCCTCTTCGCGGTCGGTGCCGCCCTCGCACCGGTCGTCTCCACCGCGGCGGGGCAGGCGATCGCCGCCAAGGAGCGGGCGGGGATGGTGAGATGGATCACGGAGGGCGCCCCGGGGTGGGACGAGCGGCGGCTGGCCGGGGTCGAGGCGGCGACACTGGCCGCACTGGCCGCGCGCGGTACGGCGACCGCGGCCGAGCTGGCCGCCGAGGTGCCCGACCTGCGCGAGACCATCGTGGTCTCCCCCGGCAAGCCCTACGAGGCCACGGTCGCGGTCTCCAGCCGGATCCTGCGGGTGCTGGCCGCCGAGGGCCGCCTCCGGCGCGGCCGTCCGCGCGGCGGCTGGACCAGCAGCTCCTTCCGCTGGCGGCCCGGAACCCCGTTCGCCGAACTGCCCGCGCCGCCGGCCGCCGAGGCGCGCGCCGCACTCGCCCGCCGCTGGCTCGCCGCGTACGGCCCGGCAACCGTCGAGGACCTCAAGTGGTGGACGGGCTGGACGCTGACCGACACCCGGCGGGCGGTGGCCGCCACCGACGCCGTCGAGGTGACGCTCGACGGCGGCACCACCGGCCTGGCCCTGCCCGACGACCTCGAAACGGTCGCCGCGCCCGAGCCCTGGGCCGCCCTCCTCCCCGCCCTCGACCCCACCGCGATGGGCTGGAAGGCCCGCGACTGGTACCTCGACCCGGATCAGGTACCGCACCTCTTCGACCGCAGCGGCAACATCGGCCCGACCGTGTGGTGGAACGGCCGGATCATCGGCGGCTGGGCCCAGCGCCCGGACGGCGAGATCGTCTGGCGGCTGCTGACGGACGGTGGGGGTAGCGAGGCCGCCGCGGCGGTGGAGTCCGAGGCCGCCCGGCTGGCGTCCTGGGTCGGCGGGGTCCGGATCACCCCGCGCTTCCGGACGCCGCTGGAGCGGGAGTTGAGCGGGTGAGCGCTACGGGTGAGCCGGCCGGGCTGCCTCCGCTTACGCCGGCGCACAGCGAGCCGGGGGCCCGGCGGCTCACCCCGGCCGGTAGGAGCTCGTCGCCTGCTCGTAGAGCTGGTCCACCTCGCGGCGCCCGCTGTCCGGGCCGATGACCAGGACCAGGTGGTAGCGGCCGTTGTGGATCATCGCGAGGTTGCGCGCATAGACCTCGCGGCCGCTGGTGTCGCGCCAGCTGAAGGTGCCCTCCGCCATCGCCGTCCGGCCGACGTCGATCCGCCGCAGACCGGAGGCGGTGGCCCAGCCGGAGCTGCGGTACGGGGCGAGTTCGGGCTCCTTGTTCTGGAGGTACGCCATCGGGTCCGCGCCGAAGGCCGCCGTGGTGTCGCGGCCGGGCACGACCAGCAGCTCATGGTCGCCGCCGACATAGCGCACCTGGCCCTGGCCGTTCGGCCCGCGCCGCTGCCAGCCCTTGCGGACCGCGATCTGGAAGCCCTTGGGGTCGGTGCGCAGCTCGAAGCCCTCGGCGACCTGCGCGGGCGTGGTGGCCCGTGGGTCCGCGGTGCCGGGCGAACCGCCGTTCTGACGGCCGTCCTGGCTGCCGTCCCGACCGCCGGACGGGGTGGGGCTGCCGTCGGCCGTGGCCGCGTGGTCCGCGCCGCGCTTGCCGGCCTTGGAGTCCTGGCCGGCCTTCGGCATGAACGCCATCGCATAGAGGACCGCCCCGACGAGGAGCAGCATGATCGCGGTGAGCAGCAGCCGGCCGAGGTTGCGCGGGGCGCCGCGCGCCGGACGGGCCGGGCGCGCGGCGGTGTCGACGCCGACCTGCCCCAGCAACTGCTGCTCGTACGCGTCCCGGTCCGAGGTCCTGGCCCCTCCGGCCGACTGCCGCTTGGCCGGGCGGGCGGCCCGGGGCTGCCGGAGCGGCTTGGGCTGCTTCGGGGGGCGCGGCAGGCGGGCCGGGGGCGAGGGGGGTCGCCCCTGCTCCTTCGAGCTTGGGGGAGGGAAGGTCTGCTCGGCGGACGGCGTCGTACGGCCGCGGTCCGGCGTCCGCGGGGCGGGCGGTGCCAGCGCGGCGGCGGACGCCCGCGCTGCGGCCGGGACGGGCTGCGGGGCGCCGGCGCGCCGGGAGGCCCGGGGCTTCTTGTGCCGGCCCTTGTGGACGAGTTCCCCGCGGCGCCGCAGGATCGGCAGCCGCCGTGGATCGCCGCCCTGCTCCAGCGCCGGCATCGTCACCAGCCGGCGGCCCACCTCCGGCTCGGGCGCCGTACGGACCAGCGCGTCCAGCCGGTCGCGCAGCTCCGCCAAGACCGGGCGCTCGGCGGGGTCCTGACGCAGCAGGGACTCGACGACCGGTTGCAGCGCCCCGCAGCCCTCGGCGGCCGCGGGCGGCTCGGCGCGGACCAGCCGCGCCAGTTCGACGGCGCTCTCCTCGGGGAACGGCGGATGGCCCTGCACACTGCGGAACAGCAGCGCGCCGACCGCCCACAGATCGGTGGCCGGGCCGACCTGCGGCGACGGCTGCCCGTCCTCCCGCACCGGTCCGGCCTGCTCCGGCGCCCAGCGTTCGGTGACCGGGCCGACGACCGTCAGCCGCGCCTGCCGTGCCCGTTCGGCGGCGAGCGCGCTGGAGGGCCGGCCGTATGCGGTGGTGGTGCCCGAGGCGGATCCGGCCGCCGCTTCCTTGGTCAGCGGGACCGCGGCTGCGGTGGGCGGTTCGTCCCCGCACAGCGCCTCCTGGGCCGCGCCGGCCGCCAGACCGGTCAGGATGGCCCGGCCGTCGTCGCAGATCAGGACCGTACGGGCGGTGATGTTGCGGTGCAGCCGGCCCTGCGCGTGCAGCACGCGCAGCGCGGTCAGCAGATCGGCGCCGATCTCCGCGGCGCGGTGCGGGGACAGCGGCCGTTCGGCGAGCAGCGCGGACAGCGGGCGGGCGGCGAGGAGTTCGCCGATGACCCACAGGCTGCCGTCCTGCACGAAGACATCGAAGACCTGCTCCAGCCGGGGGTGGTCGGGCAACTGCGCCACGGTCGTGGCGGCCTCCAAGGCGCGCCGTACGGCGGGGTCCCGGGGGCTGCGGTCGGCCACCCCGGTGGCCCGGGCACCGCCGAGGCGGCCGGCGCCCGGGCGGGCCTCGGCGAACGCGGCCGCCTCCGCGCCCACCACCTCCGCCTCGACGACCTCCGGCAGCGGCACCTGACGGGCCAGCACCTCCTGGCCGCTGTAGGTGTCGAAGGCCCGGGTCTCGGTGACGTCGTCCTCGCCGAGGGGCCGCGCGGGCAGGCGGTAGCGCTCGGCGAGCACCCTTCCTGCGTACTCGTCCACGACGCCTCCCCGCAGCGCGCACTGTGTCTACCGTCGCGCCGGAGCCGACCCCCGGCGCCGTCGCCGTTGGTCACTTCCGGTCGTCTTCCCGCCGATTGCGGATGCGTACGGTCCTTGATGTCTCAGTTGTCTCACGATACGTGTCCGCACCGGCGGTGGGGGCCCGCTCGGCCGAACGACGCGCGTCGTCCCGGTCCGGCGCCGGGCCCCGCATCCGCTCCCCGGCTCAGTCCTGCACCGTGAAGGTCTTGAACGCGGTCGAGATCAGCTCCTGGCACGCCTTGTCCGACCAGGCGTCCGCCTTGCAGGTGATCATGATGGCGTAGCCGTGGTTGTCGTCGGCCCGGAAACCGCGGTTGAGGATCCGCACCTTCGTGCCGTTCTGCTTGCGCGTGAACGACCAGTCGGCGACGGTCGGGTAGTTCCGCCACTTCACCGACTTGATGCCGATGAGGTGGTAGTCCTCGCTGGAGTTGCGCACGCTCGGCTCCAGGCTGCGCCAGGCGGCCGCCGCGTCCGTGCCGGGCTCGGCGTTGTAGTCGACCTGGATCCGCGGGAAGCCGCCCGAGACGCTGTAGATGGCGCCGGAGTTCTGCCCCGCAGTGTCGGTCTGCTTGAAGCCCTTGGGCATCGCCATACGGAAGTGGAACCGGCCGTTGGAGAGCTCGGCGAAGCCGTCCGGCAGGTCCTTGCCGTTCTTGCCGTCCTTACCGCCCTTGGCGTCGACCGGGGTGGCGCTCGGCGTCCGCGGGCCCGGCGTGGCCGGCCCGTCCGACGTCTCGTCACCGTTCGTGCCGGCCGCGTCGGTGGACGGCTTCGCCCGTCCGGCGGACGCCGTCCGGTCGCTCTTGGCGTCCGGCTTGCCGCTGTTCCGCGTCGAGTCGTCGCCGCTCAGCGCGAGGGCGAGGATGGTGCCCAGCACGGCGAGCACGACGACCCCGGCCACGATGATCAGCGTGCGGCGCGGGACGACATCGGTCAGCGAGGCGCGCGCGGGCAACGGGCGGTCCCCGTCACCGGATCCGGAGTCCGTACGGGCCGCGGCGGCGGCAGCGGCGTTGCGCACGGCCGTCAAGGCGCCGCGCAGCCGCTCCTTGACGGCGTCGGTGTCGAGGGTGGGACGGGCGGGCGAGGGGCGGCCGGCCGGCTCACTGCCCGCGCCCGCCGCGCCGGAAGCCGCGCCCGCGGCCTTCTTCTTCGGGCGCTCCGGTGCGCTCGCCGCGGCGCCGGCCTTCGCCTTCGCCTCCCCGGCCTTGCTCCCGGTCTTCCCGTTCTTGGTCCCGCTCTTGGCGGCCTGGCTCCCGGCCGCCTCCTCCGCCACCGTGGCGGCCGCCGGCTTCGCCTTCGGCGCGCGCGTTACCCGCGGCTTCGGGGCGGACTTCGGCTTCGGCGCGGCCTTGGGTCTGGCGGTGGCCCGCTCCTTGGGCACCGTCGGCAGCACCATCGCCCGCGTCGCGTCCATCGGCGGCTCGGGCGCGGTGTTCTCCGGGGCGTGTACGACGTCCAGCAGCAGCGCCCGGGCGCCCGCGTCGTCCAGCCGGGCCTCCGGGTCCTTCACCAGCAGGCCGTAGATGACCTCTTCCAGCGCACCGGCGCTCTTCGGCGGCTCGACCGGCTCGGTCATGACCGCCGTCAGCGTGGCGATCGCCGATCCCTTGTCGTACGGCGGCACGCCCTCCACGCAGGCGTACAGCAGCCCGCCCAGCGACCACAGGTCGGCCGGCGGGCCCGGCTTCTGGCCGCGGGCGCGCTCCGGGGAGATGTAGGAGGGGGCGCCGACGAGCATGCCGGTCGAGGTCACGGACGGGTCGCCCTCGACCTGGGCGATACCGAAGTCGGTGAGCACGACCCGGCCGTCGTCGGACATCAGGACGTTGGACGGCTTCACATCGCGGTGCAGGATGCCCGCACTGTGCGCGGCACGCAGCACATCGAGCACGGCCAGGCCCACCTCGGCGGCGCGGCGCGGGGTGAGCGGGCCGTCGTCGCGGACGACCTCGGCCAGCGAGCGGCCCTCGACCAGCTCCATCACGATCCACGGCCGGTCGTCCTCGTCGACCACGTCGTAGACCGTCACCGCGCCGTTGTTCCGGATCCGGGCGATCGCCTTGGCCTCGCGCAGCGTGCGGGTGATCAGGCGGCGCTTCTCGTCCTCCTCGACCCCGCCCGGGAAGCGCAGCTCCTTGACTGCGACCGTACGGCCCAGGACCTCGTCACGTGCCCGCCAGACGGTGCCCATGCCGCCCCGGCCGAGAACATCGGCGAGCCGGTACCGGCCGGCGAGCAGCCTGCCCTCCTTGCCGTCCATCTCGACCTCGTCGCCCACTGAATCCCCTCGGCAATCCAGCCGAGTTGGCAGCTTCGACGTCCCATCGATCGTCAAACCGGCCCAACTCGGACAACCCACCCTGGCAGAGCCTTCATTCTCTCTCATCCGCGCCCGTGCGGAAGGCCCGGGTCGGTGCCGGACGACACCGCGTACCCGTCATGATGGCCCCGACGAACGGGAGTCCCGATGACGATGTGCCCGCACTGGCCGGCCGTAGTGGCCGCGCTGTCCGCGCTGGCGCTGACGGCCTGCGGCGGTCAGGGCGCCACCGCCCGCGTCCCGCCGGCGGCAGACGCCCACCGGCCACCGGCGACGACGGTGCCGGCGCTGCACCGGCTGGTCGAGGACGGCGCTCCGGGTGCGGCGTCCCTCGTCACCCGCGACGGACGGTTCGGTGCCTCGCGGTTCTCCACGGCCGGCGTCTCGGATCTGCGCAGCGGCCGCAGAATGGCCGCCGGGGACCACTTCCGGGCCGGCAGCCTGACCAAGACCCTGGTCGCCACGGTCATCCTCCAGCTCGTCGCCGAGGGGAGGCTGACCCTGCACGACACCGCGGCCGCCCACCTCCCGCCGGGTGTGCCGGCCACGGGAAGCGGCGACCGCAGCGATCTGCGCAAGGTAACGGTCCGCCAGCTGCTGGACCACACGAGCGGCTTGTACAACTACACCGACGACCCCCGGCTCTCCCGGCAGCTGTACGGCAAGGGCTTCGGCACCCACCGCTACGACAGCCACACCCCGGCCGAGCTGCTGCGGATCGCCCTCAGCCATCCGCCGACCGCCGCACCGGGCACCCGTTACCTCTACTCCAACACCAACTACCTGGTGCTCGGCCTGCTCATCGAGGCGGTCACCGGCCACCCGTACGCCACCGAGATCCACCGCCGCCTCCTCGCCCCCGCCCGGCTCGACCACACCTCCTTCCCCGGGACCGATCCGGCGCTGCCCACACCGCACGGGCGCGCGTACACCCGCATCGGCGACCGGCGGGTGGACGCCACCTCGCTGGACCCCAGCCGGGCCGGCGCGGCCGGCGAGATGGTCACCACCCTGGGCGACCTCAACCGCTTCTTCGCCGCACTGCTCGGCGGCAGGTTCCTGGCGCCGCGCCAGATGGCCGAGATACGCAGCGAGAAGCACACCGGCGGCGCCTACGGCCTCGGCCTCTACGCGACCCGCCTGCCCTGCGGTGTCACGGTCTGGGGCCACAACGGCGACATCAACGGCTCCTTCGCCCAGACCGCGGGCACCGCCGACGGCCGTCACCTCGTCAGTTACCGCGTCAACACCGACGTCCTGGCCGACCAGGCACACGGTACGGAGGTCCTGACCGCGGAGTTCTGCGCGGCCCCGCGCTCCTAGGACACCCCCCCGGCCACGTACGGCCTACAGGGGGACGATGTCCGGCGCCCCCAGCCGCGCCGCATCCGCCGTCAGATCGTCGGGCTGCCGCTGCGATTCGCGCTCCGCCTCCACCCGCTTCTGGTAGTGCGCGATCTCCTTCTCGATCTGGTCGCCGTCCCAGCCCAGCGCGGGCGCCATCAACTCGGCCACCTCGCGGGCGCTGCGGGTGCCCCGGTCGAAGGTCTCGATCGAGATCCGGGTTCGGCGCGTCAGCACGTCGTCGAGGTGCCGCGCCCCCTCGTGCGTACAGGCGTAGACCGCCTCGGCGCGCAGGTAGTCGTCGGCCGCGGTCAGCGGTTCGCCCAGTGCGGGATCGGCCACCACCAGCTCCAGCAGCTCCTCGGTCAGCGAGCCGTAGCGGTTCAACAGGTGCTCTATCCGCGCCACATGCAGCCCGGTGCGCGCCGCGATCCGGGCCCGGGCGTTCCACAGCGCCTTGTAGCCCTCGGCCCCGACGAGCGGCACATCCTCCGTCACGCACTCCGCGACCCTCTGGTCGAGCCCGTGCACCGCCTCGTCCACCGCGTCCTTGGCCATCACCCGGTACGTCGTGTACTTGCCGCCCGCGACCACGACCAGCCCCGGCACCGGATGCGCCACGGTGTGCTCACGCGACAGCTTGCTGGTGGCGTCCGACTCCCCCGCCAGCAACGGCCGCAGCCCGGCGTACACCCCCTCCACATCATCCCTGGTCAACGGGGTGGCCAGCACCGCATTCACATGCTCCAGCAGATAGTCGATGTCCGCGCTGGACGCCGCCGGATGCGCCTTGTCCAGATCCCAGCCGGTATCCGTCGTCCCGACGATCCAGTGCCGTCCCCACGGGATGACGAACAGCACGCTCTTCTCGGTCCGCAGGATCAGCCCGGTCGACGAGTGGATCCGGTCCTTGGGAACCACCAGATGAATCCCCTTCGACGCCCGCACGTGGAACTGCCCGCGCTCACCGATCAGCGCCTGGGTGTCGTCCGTCCACACACCGGTGGCATTGACGATCTGCCGCGCCCGGATCTCGTAGTCGCCACCGCCCTCGACGTCCTCCACCCGCACCCCGACGACGCGCTCCCCCTCGCGCAGAAACCCCACCACCCGGGCCCGGTTGGCGACCTGTGCGCCGTAGGCGGCGGCGGTCCGCACCAGCGTCGCCACATAGCGCGCGTCGTCCATCTGGGCGTCGTAGTACTGGAGCGCGCCGACCAGCGCGTCCTTCTTCAGGCAGGGCGCCACCCGCAGCGCCCGCCTGTGCGACAGATGCCGGTGTACGGGCAGCCCGCGGCCGTGCCCCGACGACACCGACATCCCGTCGTACAGCGCCACACCGGAGCCGGCGTACCAGCGCTCCCAGCCCTTGTGCTGCAACGGGTAGAGGAACGGAACCGGTTTGACGAGATGCGGCGCCAGCCGCTCCAGCAGCAGCCCCCGCTCCTTGAGCGCCTCCCGCACCAGCGCGAAGTCCAGCATCTCCAGATACCGCAGACCGCCGTGGATGAGCTTGCTCGACCGGCTGGACGTGCCCGATGCCCAGTCGCGCGCCTCCACCAGCCCCGTGGACAGACCGCGCGTCGCCGCGTCCAGAGCGGTCCCCGCGCCGACGACCCCGCCGCCGACCACGAGAATGTCCAGCTCCCGCTCCGCCATTCGGGCGAGCGCCTCGGCCCGCTGCGCCGGTCCCAGTATCGCTGTCTTCACCGCTGCCTCCCGCTGCCGTCGGGGCCACTGTGATCGGGGGCCCTGCCCCGTCCGTCGATTCTGACCGCGCTATGAGCCGCTATCCACCCTCCGCTCAGTACGGCAACACCCGGCCACCTTGATCCACCAATCCCTATTCTGGGCCAAATATCCGCTTAGTCTACTTATGCACCAATCGCATACGTCGTGCGTTCACGTACGGCGCCTCCCGTCATCCGCACACCCCATCCGCTCGGGAAGGACGGCCGCAGCATGCCCGCAGATCTCGCCGTCATCGGACTCGGTCACCTCGGCCTCCCCCTCGCCCAGGCCGCCACCACCGCCGGTATCGGCACCCTCGGCTACGACCCCGACCCGCACGCCGCCCTCACCGGCGCCGACGGTCCGCTGTCCGCCACCGAACTCCGCCGTCTGCTCTCGGCCGGCTTCCGCACCACCGCCGACCCCGCCGCCCTCGGCCGGGTCCGTACCGCCGTCATCTGCGCGCCCACCCCGCTCAACGAGGACCGCGCCCTCGACCTCACGGCCATCGCCGACGCCGCCCGCACCCTCGCCGCGCAGCTGCGCCCGCACACCACGGTGATCCTGGAATCCAGTGCCTACCCGGGCACCACCGAGGAATTCCTGCGCCCCCTCCTTGAGGCGGGCTCAGGCCTCACCGCCGGCCGCGACTTCCACCTCGCCTGCTCCCCCGGCCGCCACGACCCCGGCAACCGCACCCACCGCTACGCCAACACCCCCAAGGTCATCGGCGGCCTCACCCCCGCCTGCACCGAGGCGGCCGCCACCTTCTACGGCCGCCTCACCGACAAGGTCGTACGCGCCCGGGGCACCCGCGAGGCCGAGACGGCCAAACTCCTCGAAACCAACTACCGCCACATCAACATCGCCTTCATGAACGAGATGGCGGTCTTCTGCCATGACATCGGCGTCGACCTGTGGGACGTCATCCGCTGCGCCGAGACCAAGCCCTTCGGCTTCCAGGCCTTCCGCCCCGGCCCCGGCGTGGGCGGCCACGCGGCCCCCATCGACCCCAACCACCTTTCCTACAAGGGCCGTTCACCGAACCACCCGCTGCGCATGGTGGAACTCGCCCAAGAGGTCAACGGCCGTATGCCCCGCTACGTCATCCAGCGCTGCGCCACACTGCTGAACGAACACGGCAAGTCCGCCCGCGGCGCCCGCGTCCTGCTGCTCGGCGTCACCTACAAGCCGGACGTCGGCGACCAGGCGGGCTCACCGGCCTGGGAGATCGCCTCCCGCCTGAGGGAACTCGGCGCGCACGTCACGTACCACGACCCCTACGTCCCCCGCTGGACCGTCCTCGACCGCCAAGTCCCCCGCGCCGACTCCCTCTACGAGGCCGCGGCCGCCGCGGACCTCACCGTCCTCCTCCAGGCCCACCGGACCTACGACCTCCAGGGCCTGTCCGTAAAAGCCCAACTCCTCCTCGACACAAGAGGAGCCACCCCAACGGGCGCCGCCCACCGCCTGTAAGCCGGAAGCCCGGCCACACCGTGGTGTGGCCGGGCTTCCGGTCGTTTCGACGCGGGAGGAACTACCGCCGCGGCGCGACCGTGACCTCAACCCGCTGGAACTCCTTGAGCTCCGAGTACCCCGTGGTGGCCATCGCCCTGCGCAGCGCGCCGAAGAAGTTCATCGAGCCGTCCGGGATCGTGGACGGGCCGAGCAGGATCTCCTCCGTCGTGCCGACCGCACCCAGGTCCATCCGCTTGCCGCGCGGCACGTCCTCGTGGACCGCCTCCATGCCCCAGTGGTGGCCCCGGCCCGGCGCGTCCGTCGCGCGGGCCAGCGGGGAGCCCATCATCACCGCGTCGGCGCCGCAGGCGATCGCCTTGGGGAGGTCGCCGGACCAGCCCACGCCGCCGTCGGCGATGACGTGGACGTAGCGGCCGCCGGACTCGTCCATGTAGTCACGGCGGGCGGCCGCGACATCGGCGACCGCGGTCGCCATCGGGACCTGGATGCCCAGGACGTTACGGGTGGTGTGCGCGGCACCGCCGCCGAAGCCCACCAGCACACCGGCCGCGCCGGTCCGCATCAGGTGCAGCGCCGCGGTGTACGTGGCGCAGCCGCCGACGATGACCGGGACGTCCAGCTCGTAGATGAACTGCTTGAGGTTCAGCGGCTCGGCAGCGCTCGACACATGCTCCGCCGAGACCGTGGTTCCCCGGATCACGAAGATGTCGACACCCGCGTCCACCACGGCCTTGGAGAACTGCGCCGTGCGCTGCGGGGAGAGCGCGGCGGCGGTGACGACGCCCGCGTCGCGCACCTCCTTGATGCGCTGCCCGATCAGCTCTTCCTTGATCGGCGCGGCGTAGATCTCCTGGAGGCGACGGGTCGCCGTCGCCTCGTCCAGCTCCGCGATCTCGGCGAGCAGCGGCTCCGGGTCCTCGTAGCGGGTCCACAGCCCTTCCAGGTTGAGGACGCCGAGGCCACCCAGCTCACCGATGCGGATCGCGGTCTTCGGGGAGACCACCGAGTCCATGGGAGCGGCCAGGAAGGGCAGCTCGAAACGGTAGGCGTCGATCTGCCAGGCGATCGAGACCTCCTTCGGGTCGCGGGTGCGGCGACTGGGTACGACGGCGATGTCGTCGAATGCGTATGCCCGGCGGCCGCGCTTGCCGCGCCCGATCTCGATCTCAGTCACGTGTGTGGCCTTTCCCTCTACGTCTGCGTCTCCAGTATCCCCGACGCGTTGGAGCCCGCGGCCGGGGTGCGGCCGCGGGCTCCACGGTAAGGCCGTACGACGCCGGCCCCGCGGTCAGCGCCGGGAGTAGTTCGGCGCCTCGGTGACCATCTGGACGTCGTGCGGGTGGCTCTCCTTGAGGCCCGCGGCGGTGATCCGGACGAAGCGGCCCTTCTCCTTGAGCTCGGGGATGTCGGCGGAGCCGACGTAGCCCATGGAGGCGCGCAGACCGCCGACGAGCTGGTGGGCGACCGAGGCCAGCGGGCCGCGGTAGGGCACCTGGCCCTCGATGCCCTCGGGCACCAGCTTGTCCTCGGAGAGCACGTTGTCCTGGAAGTAGCGGTCCTTGGAGAACGACCGGCCCTGGCCACGGGACTGCATCGCACCCAGCGAGCCCATGCCGCGGTAGGACTTGAACTGCTTGCCGTTGATGAAGACCATCTCGCCCGGCGACTCCTCGCAGCCGGCCAGCAGCGAGCCCAGCATGACGGTGTCCGCACCGGCCGCGATGGCCTTGGCGATGTCGCCGGAGAACTGGAGCCCGCCGTCGCCGATCAGCGGCACACCGGCCGCGTGGCACGCCTGCGCCGCCTCGTAGATGGCCGTGACCTGGGGTACGCCGATGCCGGCGACCACACGGGTGGTGCAGATCGAGCCCGGACCGACGCCGACCTTCACACCGTCGGCGCCCGCGTCGATCAGCGCCTGGGCGCCGTCGCGGGTGGCGACATTGCCGCCGACGACATCGACGCTGATGTTGGACTTGATCTTGGCGATCATGTCGAGGATGCCGCGGCTGTGGCCGTGCGCGCTGTCCACGACGAGGAAGTCGGCACCGGCCTCGACCAGCGCCTGCGCCCGCTCGTAGGCCGCATCGCCGACGCCCACCGCGGCACCGACGACCAGCCGGCCCTCGGCGTCCTTGGCGGCGTTCGGGTACTTCTCGGCCTTCACGAAGTCCTTGACCGTGATCAGGCCCTTGAGCACGCCCGCGTCGTCGACCAGCGGCAGCTTCTCGATCTTGTGGCGGCGCAGCAGCTCGATCGCGTCGTCACCGGAGATGCCGACCTTGCCGGTGACCAGCGGCATCGGCGTCATGACCTCGCGGACCTGCCGGCTGCGGTCCATCTCGAAGGCCATATCGCGGTTGGTGACGATGCCCAGCAGCTTGCCCGCGGCATCGGTGACCGGCACCCCGCTGATGCGGAACTTGGCGCACAGCGCGTCGGCCTCGGCGAGATCGGCGTCCGGGCGGACCGTGATCGGGTCGGTGACCATGCCGGACTCGGAACGCTTGACCAGGTCGACCTGGTTGGCCTGGTCCTCGATGGACAGGTTGCGGTGGAGCACGCCCGCCCCGCCCTGCCGCGCCATGGCGATGGCCATCCGCGCCTCGGTGACCTTGTCCATCGCCGCGGACAGCAGCGGGATGTTGACCGTGACGTTGCGCGAGACCCGGGACGCGGTGCTGACCGCGTTCGGCAGCACCTCCGACGCACCGGGCAGCAGCAGCACGTCGTCGTACGTCAGCCCGAGCATGGCGAATTTGGCGGGCATACCGTCGACGTTGTCACTCATGACACCTTCCCCAATGCTCTTGCCTCAGCGCGGACTCCCATGCTAACGGCCTAGAGAAGTGTCCCAATCCACGAGCGATGAGGGCCTCGTCACTTGTGCGTTTCTACGGCGACATCGAGTCGTCACCGAGAGGGCCCGCGGCTACTGCTCGGCGAGCGCCCGCAGTCTGCTCAGCGCACGGTGCTGGGCGACCCGGACCGCCCCGGGCGACATCCCCAGCATCTGCCCGGTCTCCTCGGCCGTCAGCCCGACGGCGACCCGCAGCAGCACCAGCTCACGCTGATTCTCCGGAAGATTCGCCAGCAGCTTCTTGGCCCACTCGGCATCACTGCTCAGCAGCGCCCGCTCCTCGGGGCCGAGGGAGTCGTCCGGCTGCTCTGGCATCTCGTCGGACGGCACTGCCGTGCTGCCCGGATGCCGCATCGCGGCGCGCTGAAGATCGGCGACCTTGTGGCCGGCGATCGCGAAGACGAACGCCTCGAAGGGCTTGCCGGTGTCGCGGTAGCGCGGCAGCGCGCAGAGCACCGCGACACACACCTCCTGCGCCAGATCCTCGACGAAGTGCCGGGCATCGCCCGGCAGCCTCGACAGACGGGTACGGCAGTAGCGCAGGGCGAGGGGGTGCACATGGGCCAGCAGGTCATGAGTGGCCCGCTGGTCTCCCTCTACGGCGCGTGCGACGAGATCGCCGATCTCCTGCTTCCCGTCCTCACGCATCGGACCATGGTGCCTTGGTGCCGCTCGATCCGCGGCATCAGGTCCGCACTTGTGCACCGAAGCGTTATGAGCGGCAGGTGCGCCGGCTGTCATCTCCTGCGCCCTCCCCTCGTGCCCGACCGACCCGTCCCCGAGGAACTCCATACCTCCAAGGATGCGGCACCGCGCGGCGAATCGGACCGCCGTCGTACGCGGGCGGTTGCGGGGCACCATGCCACCCCGCCCGCCACAGGGCGGGCGGGGATCTTCACTCCCCCGCATCGCTGCACGTCACAACGCCTAGCGGACCAGTCCCCAGCGGAAGCCGAGCGCCACCGCATGCGCCCGGTCGGAGGCGCCGAGTTTCTTGAACAGGCGCCGTGCGTGGGTCTTGACCGTGTCCTCCGAGAGGAACAGCTCACGGCCGATCTCGGCGTTCGACCGGCCGTGGCTCATGCCCTCCAGCACCTGGATCTCGCGCGCGGTGAGCGTCGGTGCGGCGCCCATCTCGGCGGACCGCAGCCGGCGCGGGGCGAGCCGCCACGTCGGGTCGGCCAGCGCCTGGGTCACCGTCGCCCGCAGCTCGGCGCGCGAGGCGTCCTTGTGCAGATAGCCGCGGGCACCGGCGGCGACCGCGAGCGCGACACCGTCGAGGTCCTCGGCCACCGTGAGCATGATGATCCGGGCGCCGGGATCGGCGGACAGCAGTCGGCGCACGGTCTCGACCCCGCCGAGACCGGGCATCCGTACGTCCATCAAAATCAAGTCCGAACGATCGGCACCCCAGCGGCGGAGGACTTCCTCGCCGTTGGCCGCGGTCGTCACACGCTCGACGCCGGGCACGGTCGCAACCGCCCGACGGAGCGCCTCTCGGGCAAGCGGGGAGTCGTCGCAGACGAGGACGGATGTCATGACCGCCCTCCGCAGCTGATGCGCGTCACCTTGAGCCTCCAGGCTGGTACGTATCGTCACCTGTGCGATTGACGGCCGCTCGGACACCTGCCCGAGGGCTACCTCTGCCAATCGCCTCCGCACACTCAACGACGGTCACTCGAAAGAGTTACGGCTTCGATGACCGAGTTCAGCACGCTCCGTGAGGAGCCGGATACGCAGACGACTCGTCGGGCGGCCGGCATCCGCGCGTGCACCCTATGCCCTATTTGGCTCTCTTTCTTCCATTTTCGCGTGGACTGCGGCTAGATTCGCAATGAGTCATATTTACATCTACTTCGACAGTAGATGTACGGTCGTGAGCACCGAGCCCGAATCCGCATCGCTTCGAGGGGACAAGCAATGGCAGATTTCTCCCGCCTCCCGGGCCCGAACGCAGACCTCTGGGACTGGCAGCTGCTGGCCGCCTGCCGCGGCGTGGACAGCTCTCTCTTCTTCCACCCCGAGGGCGAGCGCGGAGCGGCCCGCAGCGCGCGTGAGACATCGGCGAAGGAAGTCTGCATGCGCTGCCCCGTGCGGGCCGAGTGCGCGGCGCATGCGCTGGCCGTTCGCGAGCCCTACGGGGTCTGGGGCGGACTGACCGAGGACGAACGCGAGGAGCTGATGGGCCGGGCCCGCCACCGGCTGATCCCCGCAAGCTCCATGACGGGTCACTCGGGCGCGCAGGGCGCCTGACACCCACGAGCACGCCGTCCCTGAAGAAACGTTCCTGCACAGTGAACGGCTGCCGGGAGCGGCAGTTCCGTCTGTCCGTCGGCACGTGCCGGCGGATTCCTGCACGTCGGGCGCCTGCCCGGCGCCCCTCGCCGTCCTGCCCCTCAGGGCGTGGGAGCGCCGCGGCCCGCGGCGTCCGCCAGCTGGTCGAGCGTCGCCGCGACGGCGGGGACATGGGCCAGATCCGGCAGCGTGAGGGCGACGATCTCCCGGTGCACCGCGGGCTCCATCCGTATCGCGGTGGCCCCCTTGGGGCGCACCGACTCCAGCGTCAGCTCGGGCAGCGCGGCGACCCCCAGCCCCGCCCCGACCAGACCGATCACGGCCGGATAGTCGTCCGTCGCGAAGTCGATACGCGGGGTGAAGCCCGCGCTCTCGCAGACCTCCACCAGGTGCCGGCGGCATCGCGGGCAGCCCGCGATCCACGGCTCGTCGGCCAGCTCGGCGAACCGCGCGACACCGGCCTTCGCCAGCCGGTGGCCGTCCGGCACCAGCCCGATCAGCCGGTCCGCCAGGATCGGCCGCACCACCAGGTCGTCCCACTCGGCCGCGGCCGCCGGGTCCGCACCGCGCACCTCCGGGTAACGGAAGGCCAGCGCGATCTCGCAGTCGCCGTTGCGCAGCATCTCGATCGAGCGCGGCGGCTCGGCCTCGACCAGCGAGACCCTGGTGCCGGGGTGCCGGGCGCGCATCGTCGCCAGGGCTGTCGGCACCAGCGTCGAGCTGCCCGAGGGGAACGACACCAGCCGCACCCGCCCCGCCCGCAGGCCCGCGATGGCCGCGACCTCCTCCTCGGCGGCGGTGAGGCCGGCCAGGATGCCGACGGCGTGCCGTACGAGCGCCTCGCCCGCCTGCGTCAGCCGCATCTCCCGGCCCGCGCGGACCAGCAGCGGGGTACCGGCGGAATGCTCCAGCGCCTTCATCTGCTGGCTGACGGCCGGCTGGGTGCAGCCCAGCTCGCGTGCTGCGGCGGAGAACGAGCCGGTCCTGGCGACGGCGCGCAGCACACGGAGATGACGGGCCTCGATCATGCTTCGAGCATAAGCGAGTCTTGGGGCTTTCGGGGAAAATGGGTTCGCCCCCTTTGGGTAGGGGTAGTTAGCGTGGTTCGGTGGCGTTGGTGCGCCGTGTGCGGGGCGGCAGAACCGCAGGCGGGGACGGGTCCACGGACCACGCCGATCAAGCAACGGAGCGTCGTATGAAGCTGCTGACCGTGAATCTGGGGCGGCCCGTCCCGTCCGCGCACACCGACGCCCCCGGCGGCACCGGCATCGACAAGCGGCCCGTGAACGGCCCGGTGGCGGTCAGCGCCCCCGGACCCCGGGGCACCGGCGGCAGCGGGCTGGCCGGCGACGCGGTGGTCGATCTGCGCCACCACGGCGGCGACGACAAGGCCGTGTACGCCTACGCCCGCGAGGACCTGGACGTCTGGGAGCGGGAGCTGGGCCGCGTACTGGCCAACGGCGCCTTCGGCGAGAACCTCACCACCTCGGGCATCGAGATCACCGGCGCCCGTATCGGCGAACGCTGGCGGATCGGTCCGGAGCTGCTGCTGGAGGTGAGCAGTCCGCGGATCCCCTGCCGCACGTTCCAGGGATGGCTCGGCGAGCGCGGCTGGCTGCGGCGGTTCACCCAGGCCGGGGTGCCCGGCGCCTATCTGCGGGTGATCGAGGCGGGCGAGATCCGCGCCGGGGACGCCGTGACGCGGGTGCACCGCCCGGAGCACGAGGTGACCATCGGGCTGATGTTCCGGGCGCTGACGACCCGGCGGGAGCTGCTGCCCCAGCTGCTGGACGCGGGGCGGGCGCTGCCGGAGGAGGCGCGCCGGAAGGTCATGAAGCACCTGGAGCGGACCGGGGGTTGACCGGACCGGCGTGACCCGGGCGGAGCCTGGGCCTCCGGTGCGGTCGTCATACGGGGCGGATAGCGTGCCCCGTATGACGACTGCACTGATCACGGGAGCGACGGCGGGCATCGGGGCGGCGTTCGCCCGGCGGCTCGCGAGCGACGGCCACAGCGTGGTGCTGGTGGCGCGCGACGAGAAGCGACTGCGCGAGCAGGCCACCGAGTTGCACGACCGGCACGGCATCGAGGCGGAGGTGCTGAGCGCCGATCTGTCCACCGAGGAGGGCATCGCCGCCGTCGAGGCCCGGCTCGCGGACGCCAGGCACCCGGTCGATCTGCTGGTGAACAACGCCGGCTTCGGCAACAAGGGCGAATACCTCGAAGTCCCGATGGCCGACGAGCTGACGATGCTGAAGGTGCACTGTGAGGCGGTGCTCCGGCTGACCACGGCCGCGGTGCGCGGAATGCGGGACCGGCGGCGCGGCGCGGTGGTCAATGTGGCGTCGGTGGCGGCGTTCGTACCGCGCGGCACGTACGGCGCGAGCAAGGCGTGGGTCGTGCAGTTCACCCAGGGTGCGGCGCGCGATCTGGCGGGCAGCGGGGTACGGCTGATGGCACTGTGCCCGGGGTTCGTACGGACCGAGTTCCACCAGCGGGCCGGCATGGGGACGGACAACATCCCCGGCTGGATGTGGCTGGACGCGGACAAGCTGGTGGACGCGGCGATGAAGGACCTGGTGCGCGGGAAGTCGCTGTCCATCCCCGATCCGCGGTACAAGGCGCTGATGGGTGCGGTGAAGCTGGCACCCCGGGGTGTGCTGAGCGGACTGACGTCCCGTACGGGGCGGAAGTACGGGCCGCGCTAGAGGTTGTGCTGCCCACGTGTTCGTCCGTCCCGCCGTGTGGGTTTCTCACCGTGGCGCCTGCGGCGGGCTGGGTGGTTGTCGGGTGCGGTGACGGGCCTCCGGGGTCTTGTTTGTGGACTGCTTCGCTCTACGTCCACAAACAAGACCCCGGAGGCCCGTCCCCTCCCGTGGGTGGGTGGGGTAGGGCCAGGTGGGTGGAAGTGCCGTCGTCGTGCCAGGTGACGCGGATTTCGTGGCCGGTGACGTGCGTTGTTGCCAGGGCCTGTACGGGTGCGGGCTCCGGGTCCCCCGTCAGGGAGGTCAGGGCCACGAAGAGCGTGCCCCGGGGGTCTGCCGTGGTCGCGCCTCCAGGACGGCGGTTCCGGTGCGCGGGCCGAAGGGCGTGCTCCCCGTAGGGGTTCGGCGGGGCGGCCCCTCGTAGCCGTGGACCGGATGGAGCTGGGCTGACGGGCCATCGGGGGTGGTGGCCCAGCCCGTCTGGCGTACGGGGGTGCCCGGGGCGGCGCCGGTGACCAGGTGGGCGCGGAGTTCGGCGCGGCCGTGGGCGACGGTGGCGGACAGGATCCGGACGCCGGGGAGGCCGGTGCCGTCGGCGAGGCGTGGGGTGTGGGTGGAGGAGGCCCAGTCGGGGCCGGTGGTGTGCGGGGTGGCCGGCCCGCGGGTGGTGGGGCGGCCGTCGATGAGCAGGGCGAAGTGGTTGTCGGGGAGGTCCGGGCCGGCGGGGGTGGGTGCCGTGGGGCCGGTGCGGGTGGAGTAGGCGAAGCGGGCGTAGTACGGGTCGGGGGCGGCCGAGGTGGAGTTGCTGCCGTGGTTGTGCAGGCGGACCAGGCCGTCGGATGCGGTGGACTGGAGCAGCAGGCCGGTGGGGCCGAAGTGCTTGACGGTGTCGGCGGTTTCGGCGGGGAGGGGTTCCTCGGTGGCGGTCCAGGCGGGGTGCCCGGCGGGGAGCAGGAGGCCGAGGAATCCCTTGGCCGCCCAGTAGGGGGACCCCGGGCCCGAGTAGTCCTGGAGCATCGGAGGGTACGGCCCGTACCAGCCGAGCGGCAGCAGACCGTCCTCGGTGACCGCGCCGTGGTCGAGGAAGTGGCGCAGCGCCCCGGAGGCGAGGCGGCGGGTGGCGCCGGGGGTGAGCGGGGTGTGGCCGGTGAGGGCGCCGAGCCAGGGGGCGGCGGTGGCGGCGAAGCGGTAGGTGAGCGAGCGGCCGAAGGGCAGCGGTGCGCCGTTGGCGTCGAAGAGGCGGGCGTAGTCGTCGAGTTGGGCGTGCAGCCGGTCGCCGTAGCGGGCCAGGAGGGCGGGGTCGGCGCCCAGGTGGGCGTGGAGGACCGGGTAGAGGTGCAGCGCCCAGGCGTTGTAGTGGTCGAAGGCCCGGTTGGCGCCGTCGGAGTACCAGCCGGCGCCCCCGTACCAGTCCTCGATGCGGGTCAGCGCGCGGTCGACGGCGGCCCGGGCGCGTACCGGTTCGATGCCCGCGTCGAACAGGAAGCCGCCGACGGTGAGGCCGAAGAGCCACCAGTTGTTGTCGACGGGGGACGGCCCGAGGGCGGGCAGCAGCCAGTCGGTGAGGCGCGTGCGGGTGGGCCCGTCGAGGGTGTCCCAGAGCCAGGGGCGGGTCAGCCGCAGGCCCAGGGCGAGTGAGGCGGCTTCCACGTAGGCCTGGCGGATGGTGTCGATTCGGGGCCAGGAGTCGGGGTCGGCGGTGGTCAACTCCCTTGCGGTGGTGGGCTTCCGGGTTCCCGAGGCCAGCCCTTCGGCATAGCGCGGGAGGTGGGCGTGCGGATCGTGGCCGTTGCTGCCGGCGACCCGGAGCGCGGCGAGCAGGAACGTCCGGGCGAAGCCTTCGAGGCCGTCGGAGCGGGGGCCGGAGCAGCTGGGGCGAGGGCCGGGGAGGGTGAGCAGGCCGTGCCGTGGGGAGAAGTGGGGGCGGGTGGCACACAGCAGACCGTCGGCCGTGGCCTCCCAGTGGGCGCGGGTCCAGCCGGTGCAGGGGCTGAGCCTGCGGTCCTCGGGCGGGAGGGGGAAGGAACGCACTCGGGTATCTCTTCCCCACCAACCGTCAAGGGAAGCTCATATGGCCACACCAGCCCCCACGGGAAGGCCCCCCGGAAAGCGGCCCGCCCTGCTGCTGTCGATGGGCCCCGGTATCGCCGACCGGCTCCTCGATGCCCGCCACCACACCCGCCTCGCCGCGCTGGTCCGCACCGACTCCCGCCTCGTCGCCCACGAGCTGGCCGACCCCACCCCCGCCGTCGCCGCCGCCCTCGCCGACGCCGAAGTGCTCCTCACCTGCTGGGGCGCGCCCCCGCTCACCGACCGGGTCCTGGAAGCGGCGCCCCGGCTCCGCGCCGTCGTCCACGCCGCCGGATCGGTCAAACACCACATCACCGACGCCTGTTGGGAACGCGGTATCGCCGTCACCTCGACGGCTTCCGTCAATGCGCTGCCCGTCGCCGAATACACCCTCGCCGCGATCCTCTTCGCCAACAAGCGCGTACTGCACTCCGCTCAGCGCTACCGCACCCTGCGCGCCCCGCACGACTGGCAGCAGGAGCTCGCCGGCGCCGGCAACTACCGCCGCACCGTCGGCATCATCGGCGCCTCCCGCATCGGCCGCCGGGTCATCGAACTGCTGCGGCCGTTCGATCTGCGCGTCCTGCTGTACGACCCGTACGTGGACGCCGCCGAGGCCGGCCGGCTGGGCGCGACGCCGGTCCCCCTCGGCACCCTCTGCGCCGACAGCGACATCGTCAGCGTGCACGCTCCCCAGCTGCCCGCCACCCACCACATGCTGGGCGCCCGCGAACTCGCGCTGATGCCGGACGGCGCCACCCTCATCAACACCGCCCGCGGCTCGCTCATCGACGAAACGGCCCTGCTTGCCGAGCTGGTGACCGGCCGTCTCCACGCAGTCCTGGACGTCACCGATCCCGAACTGCCGCCCCCCGACTCCCCGTTGTACGACCTCCCGAACGTCCTACTCACCCCGCATATCGCCGGCTCCCTGGGCGGCGAACTCCACCGCATGGCCGACCGGGCGCTCGACGAGGTGGCGCGGTTCGCGTCCGGCCTGCCCTTCACGGACCCGGTGCACCCGGCGGACCGGAACCGCTCGGCCTGACACCGTCAAGAGCCGCATTCCTCACTAAGATGGACGTATCGATGCATCTTGACCCCGCGCATCGCGCCCAGCCCATAAGGGAGGCGCCATGAAATTCGTACAAATAATCGACTACAAGACCGAGCGGCCCGAGGGCATGAACGCGCTCATGGACAAGTGGGTCGAACAGACCAAGGGCAAGCGGACCGCCACCCACAGCCTCATCGGCAAGGACCGGACCGACGCGTCCCACTACGTCGAGATCGTCGAATTTCCTTCGCACGAAGAGGCGGTGAAGAACTCCCAGCTGCCGGAGACCGACCGGATCTTCCGGGAGATGACCGAGCTCTGCGACGGAATGCCGTCGTTCACCGACCTCGACGTGGTCCGGGACGAACAGTTGAACACCGCAACTGCCCGCCGGTTCTTCCACGAGATCGCCGTCGGGGGCAACCTCAACGCCATCGACGAGGTGTTCGCGGCCGACTACCGGGACCACGACATCATCAAGGAGGAGGAGACCACGGTCGGGTCCGACGTCATCCGCGGCGACGTCTCCTCCTGGCGGGCCGCCTTCGAATTCACCTTCAACCTCGAAAGCCAGATCGCCGAGGGCGACGACGTTGCTACGCGCTGGACCTGGACCGGCACGCACAAGGGCGCATTCATGGGCATCCAGCCGACCGGCACGGTGTGCACCATGACCGGGGTGACGACCTTCCGGTTCCACGACGGAAAGATCCAGGAAGGCTGGTGGCACTACGACCTCATACGCCTGATGCGGCAGCTCGGCGCGCTCTGACCAGGCCATCGAGACAGCAGACGGCAAAGCGGAAGGCCCCTGTTCCCGTCGCTCACGAGCGGGAACAGGGGCCTTTCTGCCGGTTACCCGGCCGACTGCACGGCTACCCGGCGGCTATGCGTCAGTGCGCGTGGCCGTGACCGTGGCCGTGACCGGCCTCGGCCTCTTCCTCGGCCGGCTTCTCGACGACCAGGGTCTCGGTCGTGAGCAGCAGCGAGGCGATCGAGGCGGCGTTCTCCAGGGCGGAGCGGGTGACCTTGACCGGGTCGATGACGCCGGCCTTGACCAGGTCGCCGTACTCGCCGGTGGCGGCGTTGAAGCCCTGGCCCTTGTCCTGCTCGGCGACCTTGGCGGTGATCACGTAGCCCTCGAGGCCCGCGTTCTCCGCGATCCAGCGCAGCGGCTCGACGACGGCGCGGCGGACGACGGCGACACCGGTGGCCTCGTCGCCCTCCTTGCCGAGGGAGCCCTCCAGCACCTTGGCGGCGTGGACCAGCGCGGAGCCACCACCGGAGACGATGCCCTCCTCGACCGCGGCGCGGGTCGCGGAGATGGCGTCCTCCAGACGGTGCTTCTTCTCCTTGAGCTCGACCTCGGTGGCCGCACCCACACGGATGACGCAGACGCCACCGGCGAGCTTGGCGAGGCGCTCCTGGAGCTTCTCGCGGTCCCAGTCGGAGTCGGTGGTCTCGATCTCGCCCTTGATCTGGGCGACGCGACCGGCGACGTCCTCGGCCTTGCCGCCACCGTCGACGATCGTGGTGTCGTCCTTGGTGACGGTCACGCGGCGGGCGGTGCCCAGCACGTCCAGACCGGCCTGGTCGAGCTTGAGGCCGACCTCCTCGGCGATGACGGTGGCACCGGTGAGGGTGGCCATGTCGCCGAGCATCGCCTTGCGGCGGTCACCGAAGCCGGGGGCCTTGACGGCCACCGCGTTGAAGGTGCCGCGGATCTTGTTGACGACGAGGGTGGAGAGCGCCTCGCCCTCGACGTCCTCGGCGATGATCAGCAGCGGCTTGGAGCCACCCGCCTGGATGACCTTCTCCAGCAGCGGCAGCAGGTCCTGGATCGAGGCGATCTTGCCCTGGTGGATCAGGATGTACGGGTCCTCGAGGACGGCCTCCATACGCTCCTGGTCGGTGACCATGTACGGCGAGAGGTAGCCCTTGTCGAAGGCCATGCCCTCGGTGAAGTCCAGCTCCAGACCGAAGGTGTTGGACTCCTCGACGGTGATCACACCGTCCTTGCCGACCTTGTCCATGGCCTCGGCGATCAGCTCACCGACCTGCTTGTCCTGCGCGGACAGGCCGGCCACGGCGGCGATGTCGGCCTTGTCGTCGATCGGACGGGCGACCGCGAGGAGCTCATCGGAGACGGCCTTGACCGCGGCGTCGATGCCCTTCTTCAGGGCGGCCGGGGAAGCACCCGCGGCGACGTTGCGCAGGCCCTCGCGGACCAGCGCCTGGGCCAGCACGGTGGCGGTGGTGGTGCCGTCACCCGCGATGTCGTTGGTCTTGGTCGCCACCTCCTTGACGAGCTGGGCGCCCAGGTTCTCGTACGGGTCGTCGACCTCGACCTCACGGGCGATGGTGACACCGTCGTTGGTGATGGTGGGGGCGCCGAACTTCTTGTCGATGACGACGTTGCGGCCCTTGGGGCCGATCGTCACCTTGACCGTGTCGGCAAGCTTGTTGACGCCGCGCTCAAGGGCGCGACGGGCGTCCTCGTCGAACTTCAGGATCTTCGCCATGGGTTGCTTCAAGTCCTCTCATTGCGATCCTCGGCACGCAGTGGGGACCGCTGTCTCAAACGGAACTGCGCCCCTGCCCCGGGTTGTTTAGACGCGGGAACCAGGGGCGCAGATCACGGCAATTCCGGGTGAATTACTTCTCGACGATCGCGAGCACGTCGCGAGCCGAGAGAACGAGGTACTCCTCGTTGTTGTACTTCACCTCGGTGCCGCCGTACTTGCTGTAGAGAACGACGTCGCCGACGGTGACGTCGAGCTCGACGCGCTTGCCGTCCTCGATGCGGCCCGGGCCCACGGCCAGGACGACGCCCTCCTGGGGCTTCTCCTTGGCGGTGTCCGGAATGACCAGGCCCGAGGCCGTGGTCTGCTCGGCGTCGAGCGGCTGGACCACAATGCGGTCCTCAAGCGGCTTGATGGCAACCTTGGAGCTGGCGGTCGTCACGATCCGACCTCCCCCTTCGGAGATCTCACGGGGTTAACTGTCTGAGGTGGCGACCAGGTGGATCCGTCGTCGCGGGTGCCGGACCTGCCCGTCGCTGTGTCTGGCACTCCCCGGTGGAGAGTGCCAACGCTGAGACTATGACGCGGTTAGCACTCGGTCAAGCGGAGTGCCAGCGCGCCGGTGCCCGTTCTGCGACGCCGGTTGACGGACCGCGGCAACCGCCCGGCCGTCAGGGCGTGTTCCCTGCCAAATCGGACACACCTTCCGGTTTTCTCGCAACCAGGCCACCAGCTGCCTCGTCTACCTCCCCGACTGCCCGGTCCGTGAACCGCACCCGGGCATGTCTTATGGATCAGCCCGGATCGCCCGCGGCCTTGACCATCGATGGCGGAGGAACCCGTGCGTGGACTGACCAGCGCTCTCCGGAAGGCCCGGGAGCGGGAGAGCGACGTCGAACGCACCATGACGTTCGCCGCGCTCGCCCAGGCTCCGGACCGCCGCCGGACCGAGGCCTGGCTGCTCGCGCTCGTCGTCCTGATCGCGGTCTTCGGGTACGCCTACACCGGTCTGTCGATGACCGCCCGGCTGCCCGGCGGGCTGGCCGGCTTCGCGGTGAGCATGCTCTTCGTGGCGCTGGTGCCGCATCTGGTCCTGCGCCGCTTCGCGCCGCGCGCCGATCCCCTGATCCTGCCGCTGGCGACGCTGCTGACCGGGGTCGGTCTGGTGCTGCTGCACCGGCTGGACCTCACCTACGCCCAGGACCCCCGGCTGAAGATCGCCGAGGCGGCGAGCGGCCAGCTGGTGTGGACGGTCATCGGGGTGGCGGTCTGCATCGTCATCCTGCTGGTGCTGCGCGATCACCGCATCCTTCAGCGCTACATCTATCTGACGATGGTGGTCGCGCTGGTGCTGCTGATGGCGCCGGCGTTCTTCGGCGCGGACATGTACGGCGCCAAGCGCTGGATTCTGCTCGGGCCGCTGTCGCTCCAGCCCGGCGAGTTCGTGAAGATCATGATCTCGGTGTTCTTCGCGGGCTATCTGACCGTCAACCGTGATGCGCTGGCGCTGGCCGGACGCCGGGTGATGGGCATCCAGCTGCCCCCGGGCCGGCAGCTGGGGCCGATCTTCACGATCTGGGCGATCAGCCTGCTGGTGCTGATCTTCGAGCGGGACCTGGGCACCTCGCTGATCTTCTTCGGCGTCTTCGTGATCATGCTCTACATGGCCACCGACCGCACCAGCTGGGTGATCTGCGGTCTGCTGATGGCCACCGTCGGCGCGGCCGTCGTCGGCTCCCTCGAACCGCATGTCCACGGCCGGGTCACCGCCTGGCTGGACCCGATGCGGGCCTTCACCGCGGAGGGCCGGGCGGAGCACATGTCCGACCAGCTCGGCCAGGCGCTGTTCAGCTTCGCCAGCGGCGGCGTCGGCGGCAGCGGCCTGGGCCAGGGCCACCCCGAACTGATCGGCTTCGCCGGCAACAGCGACTTCATCCTCACCACCGTCGGCGAGGAGCTGGGCCTGGCCGGGGTGATGGCCGTACTGATGCTGTACGTGCTGCTGGCGCAGCGCGGACTACGGGTGGGACTGAGCGCCCGCGACCCGTTCGGCAAGCTGCTCGCGGTCGGGCTCGCCGGGGCGCTGCTGCTCCAGGTCTTCGTCGTCGCCGGCGGGGTCACCGGCCTGATCCCGCTGACCGGCAAGGCGCTGCCCTTCCTGGCCAAGGGCGGCTCGTCACTCGTCGCCAACTGGGTGATGGTGGCGCTGCTGCTGCGGATCAGCGACCATGCGCAGCGCCGCCGGGAGCCGGAGGGCGCGGGCGGCAGCCGCCCCCGCCGCCGGCGCGGCCGCCGGGCGTCGTAGCGGCCCCCGCGCTGGCCCACAATGGTGCAGGTGACCGACCTCGACACCTTCTCCGCGCTGCTCGCCCCCGAGGGGCAGGCACTGCTGGCCGCACTGCGTGATTACGACCCCGCGGACGAGCTCGCGACCGCCACCCGGCTGCGCCGCGACCACCCCGCGCCGCTGGTCTCCGCCGCCCTCGGCCAGGCCCGGCTGCGGCAGCGCGCGGCCGCGAAGTTCGGGGCGGACGCCCAGCGGATGTACTTCACGCCGCACGGCGTCGAGCAGTCCACCCGCACCACGGTCGCCGCCCACCGCGCCGCCCGGCTCGCCGCGCTGGGCGTCGGTACGCTGGCCGACCTGTGCTGCGGCATCGGCGGGGACGCGCTGGCGCTGGCACGGGCCGGGATCCGGGTACTGGCCGTCGACCGCGACCCGCTGGCCTGCGCGGCGGCGCGGGCGAACGCCGAGGCGCTGGGTCTGGACGGGCTGATCGAGGTGCGCTGCACGGACGTCACGGAGGTCGACACCGCCGGGTATGACGCGGTGTTCGTCGATCCGGCGCGGCGGAGCAAAGTGCGGGGCGGGAGGATCTTCGACCCGGAGGCGTACTCGCCGCCGCTGTCCTGGGCCGTCGAGGCGGCCCGTACGGCCCCGTTCGCGGCGCTGAAGATCGCGCCGGGGGTGCCGCACGAGGCGCTGCCCGAGGACGCCGAGACGGAGTGGATCTCCGACGGGGGCGAGGTCAAGGAGGCGGTGCTGTGGTTCGGCACCCGGCCGGGCGCCCGCCGCGCCACGCTCCTGCCGGCCGGTGACTCACTGCTCGGCGCCGGCCTGCCGGACCCCGAGCCCGGCCCCGTGGGCAGCTATCTGTACGAGCCGGACGGGGCCGTGATCCGCGCCCACCTCGTCGCGGAGGCCGCCGCCGGTCTCGACGCCCGTCTCATCGACCCGACCATCGCCTACCTCACCTCCGATGCGCTGCGCCCGACGCCGTACGCCACCGCCTACGAGATCACCGATGTCCTGCCGTTCAACGTCAAGAAGCTCAGGGCGCTGCTGCGCGAGCGCGAGGTCGGCATCGCGGTGATCAAGAAGCGGGGCTCCGCGGTCGAGCCGGAGGAGCTGCGCAAGAAGCTGAAGCTGGGCGGCGGCCGCAACTCGGTGACGGTCTTCCTCACCCGGGTCGCGGGCGCGCCGACGATGCTGCTGGGGCACCCGGCGGACGCCTGCTGACGGGTGCTCAGGCCAGGTCGGTGAGGTCCTCGGCGTAGATCTGCGAGAGCGGCTGCGGGCCGATGTACTGCTGGCAGGTGCACTGGCCGGCTTCGTACTGGACCGGCTTGTGGTCGGCGTCCCAGGCGACCGCGAACTCCACCAGCTCATGACACTTGCCCTTTTTGTCATGCTTGGCGAGGTGGTGGGTGCAGCCACACACCGGCTCCGGCGGCTTCTGGGCGGCCTCCAGCGCCTGCCGCTCCAGCCGGGCGGACTCCAGGCGCTCCATCTTGCGCTCATGGCGGGTGCGCAGGGCCGTACGGGCGGTGTCGGCGACCTTCGCGAATCCGCCCGCCATGAAGAAGATGAAGACCCACCAGAACCAGTCCACAGCCTGCCGCCTCCCCACGCGCGCCCCCGGTGCCGCTCCAGGGTAAGACCTCTGGGCGGCCGCCGGGCCGGAGGGAGGTGCGGTTGTCACCGATCCTCAGAAGCTGCTCACTGGTAGAGGTTCTGCTTGCTCATCTCGTGGACGTGATCATGGCCGTGGTCGTGACCGTGACCGTGGTGATCGGGGTCCTGCGCGGGCACATGCGGTTCGGTGACCGGCAGCGAGGAGTCCGCGGAGAGGTCCCAGGCGGAGGCCGCGCGACCGCGCGCCACCATCTCCGCGCCCAGGGCCGCCACCATCGCCCCGTTGTCGGTGCACAGCTTGGGCCGCGGCACCCGCAGGGTGATACCGGCGTCCTCGCAGCGGCGCTCGGCCATCGCCCGCAGCCGGGAGTTGGCCGCGACCCCACCGCCGATCATCAGATGCTCGACCCCGTTGTCCTTGCAGGCCCGTACGGCCTTACGGGTCAGCACATCCACCACGGCCTCCTGGAAGGACGCCGAGACATCCGCCACCGGGACCTCCTCGCCGGCCGCCCGCTTGGCCTCGATCCAGCGGGCCACCGCCGTCTTCAGACCGGAGAAGGAGAAGTCGTAGACCGGGTCGCGGGGGCCGGTGAGCCCGCGCGGGAAGCGGATCGCGTCGGGGTTGCCCTCGCGGGCGTAGCGGTCGATGACCGGGCCGCCCGGGAAGCCGAGGTGCAGCACCCGCGCGATCTTGTCGAAGGCCTCGCCGGCCGCGTCGTCGATCGTCGAGCCCAGCGGGCGGACGTCGGCGGTGATGTCGGGCGCCAGCAGCAGGGAGGAGTGACCGCCGGAGACCAGCAGGGCCATCGTCGGCTCGGGCAGCGGGCCGTGCTCCAGCTGGTCGACGCAGATGTGCGAGGCGAGGTGGTTGACGCCGTAGAGCGGCTTGCCGAGGGCGTAGGCGTACGCCTTGGCGGCCGAGACGCCGACCAGCAGCGCACCGGCCAGGCCGGGCCCCGCGGTGACCGCGATGCCGTCCAGATCGCTCGCCGCGACCCCGGCCTCCTTCAGCGCCCGCTGGATGGTGGGCACCATCGCCTCCAGGTGGGCCCGGGAGGCCACCTCCGGCACCACACCGCCGAAGCGGGCGTGCTCGTCGACGCTGGAGGCGACCGCGTCGGCGAGCAGGGTGTGGCCGCGGACGATGCCGACACCGGTCTCGTCGCAGGAGGTCTCGATGCCGAGGACGAGCGGTCCGCCGCGTGAGTCAGCCATGATTCTCAAGTTCCTTGTACGGAGGGTGCTTCGGAGGAGGTCTGGGTGGTGCGGCGCATCACGAGGGCGTCGTGGTTGCCGGGCTGGTAGTAGCCGCGGCGGAAGCCGATCGGCTCGAAGCCGAAGCGCTCGTAGAGGCGCTGGGCGCGGAGGTTGTCGACGCGGACCTCCAGCAGCACCTCGTGGCACTCGAAGTCCGTTGCGGCGCCGAGGAGTTCGGTCAGCAGCCGGGCGCCGAGGCCGGTGCCCCACTGGTCCCGGGCGGTGGCGATGGTCTGCACATCGCCGGTGCCGTCGACGGCGGCCAGCCCGGCGTATCCCACGATCCGGCCCTCCAGTTCGGCGACGAGGTAGCGGCGGGTGGCGAACGGGCCGCGGGCGTGCGCCAGCTCCGACCAGAACATGCCGGCCGACCAGGCGTCCTCGGGGAAGAGTTCGCGCTCCAGCTCCAGCACCGGCGCTATGTCCCACCAGCGCATCTCGCGCAGCGCCACATCAAAGCTGCCGTCGCGCAGCGGCGCCGTTGAGGGGCGGTGGTCGGGCGACGGGCGGGCAGTCACTTGGGGGTGACCACCTTGTAGTTGGCGGGCACCTGGGCGTCCGGGCGGCGCAGGTACAGCGGCCGCGGCGGCGGCAGTTCCTCGCCCGCGGCCAGCTTCGCGACGGCCAGCTCGGCGAGCGCGGCGGCGGACTGGTGCTCGGGCCCCTCGCGCCGTACGCCGGTGAAGACGCTGTCGTAGAGCAGCGCGCCGGCACCCACGGCCGGGACGCCGGCGACCTGGTCGGCGATATCGGCGGGGCGGTCGACGGCCGGCTCGGTCAGGCGGGTACGGGCATCCGCGTAGCGCGCCCAGTAGACCTCCTTGCGGCGGGCGTCGGTGGCCACGACGAAGGGCTCGGTCAGCCCGGAGGCGTGGGCGAGGCCGTCCAGCGTGCACAGGCCGTGGACGGGGACGCCGAGGGCCGCGCCGAACGTGGCGGCGGTCACCAGGCCGACCCGCAGACCGGTGTACGGCCCCGGGCCCACCCCGACCACGATCTCGCTGACCTCGTCGAGTTTCCGGCCTGCCTCACCCAGCACCCGGTCGACGGCGGGCAGCAGCAGCTCGCCGTGCCGGCGCGCGTCCACCTGACGGGACTCGGCGAGGACGGCCGTTCCGTCGTGGAGAGCGACCGTGACGGCGGGGGTGGCGGTGTCAAGAGCTAGCAGCAGCACGTCCTCAAGCCTACGGCGCGGCCGGTGGTGCCCCGTCCCCTGCTACCGTCGCCCCGGAGCAGGGAAGCCGGGGAAGCCGGGGTAGAGGGAAAGGTGGCACAGCGGTGCCCGCTAAGAGCAGCACGATCGTCACCGCGCTGACCGCGGCCGCCCTCATCGGGGTCGGGGTGCTCGGCTACCAGGCCGCGGCGTCCGCCCCGGACACCCTCACCCAGGCCCGGAGTGACGGCCACCACAGCGCCGCCAAGGGCCACCGGGAGCAGCCGGGCAAGAAGGCGAAGCCGCCCGCCCCGGTCGCGGTTCCGGCCGGCTCCGGCGCCGGCCGGCGGGTGGTCTACTCGCTCGGCGCCAAGCGGGTCTGGCTGGTCGACGCGAAGGACAAGGCGCTGCGGACGTTCACGGTCGCGCCGAGCACGGTGAGCCCGCCGCCGGGAACGTACGCGGTCGGCTCGCGCTCGGTGAGCGTGACGGGCTCGGACGGCATCGCGATCGAGCATGTGGTGCGGTTCGCCAGCGTCCAGGCCGTCACGGTCGGCTTCAGTGCGGCGGTCGACGGCTCGCGGCCCGATACGGGCCCGTCGAAGAAGACCGGCGGGATCCGTGAGTCGCGGGCCGACGGCAAGGCGATGTGGGACTTCGCCCTGCACGGCACCAAGGTCGTCGTGGTCTCCTGACCGGACCGCGGCCCGGTCGCATTTTTCGCCCCTACGGGCTACGCCGCGTCGCGGCCGCCGGTGGACGGGGCGGTGCCCCCGGTCCCTGTCTCCGGCTCGTCACCCTGCCCGGCCGGCCTGCCCTTACGGGTCTCCTCATCGGCGTCGGGGGGTGTGGAGACGGCGCTGGCCGCGGCGCAGGCGGCGAGCAGTTCGGTCATCGTCGGCGGCGTCTCGCGCGCATCGTGGTGGGCCGGCATGGACGCCTCCCGGGGCTCCTGGGGCAAGCGACAGAAGCTAGGCTCGCTACTTAGGCTGACCTAACTGGGGTCTCCACCCATGTCACCACGCCCGGCACCAGCTGCGCAACATCTTACCGACGGCTTGTCGGAAACTACCGGACGCCCGGCGTCCGGGGGCTGGCCCGCTCCGGTCAGCAGAGCTCCAGCTCCGGCAGCCCGGCGTCCGCCCAGCGCGCACCGAAGCCGGTGACCGTCACCTCGCGCACGTCGACCACGTCCTCCTCGGGATGCCCGAGCACGCCGCCCGGCGCGTCGGCCCCTACCGCCCGGCCGATCACCACATGCAGCCGGTCCTCGGACAGCTCCTCGACCTTGCCCTCGCCCCACTCCACGACCACGACCGACTCCGGCAGCGAGACATCGAGGTCCAGGTCCTCCATCTCGTCCAGCCCGCCGCCGAGCCGGTAGGCGTCGACATGGACCAGCGGGGGGCCGCCGGCCAGCGAGGGGTGCACCCGGGCGATGACGAAGGTGGGCGAGGTGACCGCCCCGCGTACGCCCAGGCCCTCGCCCAGCCCGCGGGTCAGTGTGGTCTTGCCCGCGCCCAGCTCACCGGTGAGCAGAACCAGGTCGCCGGGGCGCAGCAGCGGGGCCAGCCTGCGGCCCAACTCCTGCATCTGCTCGGGTGACTTGACGGTGACATGCGCAATGGCGCCGGTGGTGCTCATGCCGCAAATGTACCGGCTGGCCGCCCCGCCGGGCTCCTGACCGGCAGGGCGCCCACGGCTCAGGCCCGCGCGTGACGGGAGCCGCGGGCGGCCGTCGCGCCGGCGCGCTCCACCAGCGACACCAGATGCTCGTTGACCAGCTCGGGCCGCTCCAGCATCACCAGGTGCCCGGCGCCCGGGACGCACACCAGCTCCGCGTCCGGCAGCACCTCGGCGATGGTCCGGCTGTGGTCGGCGGGGGTGATCAGATCGTTCTCCCCGGCGAGCACCAGTGCGGGCACCGCGTCGTACGCCACCAGCGCCTCTGTCTTGTCGTGCACCGCGAACGCCGGGAAGAACTCGGCGACCACATCGATCGGGGTCCCCTCGATCAGCCGCTCGCCGAACCGGGCGATGGCCGGGTCCACCTCCTCCGGCGTGCCGAACGAGTAGCGCTTGACCAGTCCGGCGAACAGATCGGCGGTGGCCTGCCGGCCCCGCTCGACCAGCTCGCGCTGCCAGCCGAGCGCCTTGAGCACGCCCGGGGCGAGCCGGTGGAAGGCCTTCATGCCCATCGACGGCAGCCCGTAGGTGACCTCGCTGAGCCGGCCCGCCGAGGTGCCGATCAGGGCCACCCCGACCACCCGCTCCGCGACGTACTCGGGGAACTGGTCGGCCAGCGCCATCACGGTCATCCCGCCCATGGAGTGCCCGACCAGCACGATCGGCCCCTCGGGCACCGCGGCGTCCAGCACCGCCTTCAGATCGCGGCCCAGCAGGTCGATGGTGACCTCTTCCGTGCCGTCGATCTGGCCGTGGCCGCGCGACGAGCGGCCGTGGCTGCGCTGGTCCCAGTGCACGGTGCGCACCGTGCCGCGCAGCGCGGCCCGCTGGAAGTGCCAGGAGTCCTGGTTGAGGCAGTAGCCATGGCTGAAGACGACCGTGGGGGCCGCCGAACGCCGCCCCAGCGCCGCCGTGAGCCGCTTGCGCAGGCCGCTGTGGGCCTCCTGCGCGGCGCGGGCCGGCTTGCCGCGGGCGGGCTTTGCGGACCGGTCGGGCGCGCCGTTCCTGCCGTGCTTGCCGTCCTTGCCGTTCTTGGCCGCCTGGCCGCCCGTCTCCGGGCCGCCCACCTCGTCGACCTCGTAGTACAGCTCGGTGCCGTCCTCGGCGATCGCCGCGCCCGGTGTGCCACGCAGCGTGCCGTACGGTCCTGCCGCGTCCAGTGCGAGCCGGGCCCGGCGGCGCATCCCGCGGCCGACCGTCATCCGCTCTATCGCCACACCGGCCGCGGCACCCGCCGCGACCACGCCGATCGCGGCGCCGGCGATGCCCGCGTGCCGGCCCGCCTTGGCCCAGTTGGTGGCGACCTCGGTCGCTGCCTCCGCGGCCTCCGCGGCCGCCTCGACCGCCTGCACGGCGGCTTCCTTGCCTTCGGTCATGCGGTGCCCCCCGTGAGCGCGGTCTCTCCGTCGGCTGCTGTGGCTCCGTTCCGTGTGTCGCTGTCCACATAGACGCGCGGCACCCGGGTTCCGATCCGTGTGACGATTTCATAGCCGATGGTTCCGGCCGCCCGGGCCCAGTCCTCCGCGGTCGGCTCGCCGCGGTCCCCGGGCCCGAAGAGCACCGCCACATCGCCCGGTTCGGCGTGATCGCCGCCCAGGTCGACGACGAACTGGTCCATCGCGATCCGCCCGGCGGCTCTCCGCCACGCACCGGCGACCAGCACGGGGCCGCTGCCGGAGGCGTGCCGCGGGATGCCGTCGGCGTAGCCCAGCGGGACCAGCGCGAGGGTGGACTCGCCGGACGTGGTGTACAGGTGCCCGTACGACACACCATGGCCTGCCGGGACGCGTTTGACCGAGGCGAGCGAGGCCTCCAGGGTCATCGCGGGCCGCAGCCCGAAGTCTTGGGAGGTGCCGACCTCGGGGCTGGGCGAGATGCCGTAGATGCCGATGCCGGTCCGGACCAGGTCGTAGTGGGACTCGGGGAGGGTGAGCGTCGCCGGGGTGTTGGCGAGGTGTCGCACCTCGGGGCGCAGCCCGGCCACCTCGGCGGTCTTCAGCGCCTCCTCGAAGGCGGTGAGCTGGGCGGCGATCGACGGGTGGCCCGGCTCGTCGGCGCAGGCGAAGTGCGACCAGACGCCGGTGACGGTCAGCGCGCCCTCGGCCTCGGCGGCGCGGGCCGCGGCGGTCAGCTCCGCCCAGTCGGCGGGCTGGCAGCCGTTGCGGCCCAGTCCGGTGTCGATCTTGAGCTGGACGCGGGCGGTCCGGCCGCAGGCGCGGGCCGCCGCGGTCACCTCGTCGAGCGCCCACATCCCGCTCACGGCGACGTCGATGTCCTGCTCGATCGCCTTCCGCCAGGGCCCGCCCGGCGTCCACAGCCAGCACAGCAGCCGCCCGGTGTCACCGGCCGCGCGCACGGCGAAGGCCTCCTCGGGCAGCGCGGTGCCCAGCCAGCCCGCACCGGCCGCACGGGCGGCGCGGCCGCAGGGCACCGCACCGTGTCCGTAGCCGTCGGACTTGACCACGGCCATCAGCTCTGCCCGGGGTGCGCGCTCCCGCAGGGCGCGGACGTTCGACCGCACGGCGGCGAGGTCGATGGCGGCACGGGCGCGCTTCGCTGTCTCGTTCATCCCCCTCAGTGTTGCAGGCGCTGCCGCGGCGCCCCGAGGGACCGGCGGGGAAACCGCCCTCACCCGACGGGTTTCCGCCCCCAGACGTACACCACATCCTGCTTCTTCAGCAGATCCCATAGTTTGCGGGCATCCGACCATGTCAGGTTGATACAGCCGTGCGAGCCGGAGCCCGAGTAGATGTCGTCGTAGACGCCGTGCAGCGCCTCCCCGCGGTCGAAGAACTGTGCGAACGGCATCGGCGTGTGGTACAGGTTCGAGACGTGGCTCCGGCGCCGCAGATAGATCCGGTACGTCCCCGTACGGGTCTCCATCGTCGGCTGGCCGGAGCGGATCGCGACCGGCTCGAAGAGCACCCGCCCGTTCTGCTGCACCCACAGCAGCTGCCGGTTCAGATCCGCGCAGACGGTCCGCTCGACACGGTCCGGGCAGCTTCCGGCCCGGTTGGGGTCCTTCCTCGCCCGCATCAGCCGCACCACGGCACCGGTCACCGGGCCCGCGAAGCCGGTCGCCGGTGCGATGCGGTGGGCCCGCTGGAAGCGCCGGATCGCCCGGCAGTCCCCCGCGCTCTGCCGCCCGTCCACCTCCCGCCCCAGATAGCTCTCGGCCTGCCGCTGGAAGGGTCCGGTGGCGCTGCTGCAACGTGCCGCCCGCGCTCCGCGCCCCGCCTCGGACCGCGGTACGTACTCGATGTGCAGCTGCCGCCCCCGGGGACGGCGGGGCACCGGCCCCTGGGAGCTGCGTCCGGGAACCAGGTCGGAGACCGCGTACGCGGCGGGAGCCGACACCACGGCCGCTGCGGGCGGACCGGCAAGGGGGAACAGCGAGGCGCAGACCAGCAGCGCCACAAAGGTGCGTTTCATGCCCTCACGCATGCCGTGACCGGGGCGCCGCACCGCCCGCCCGGGACGAGGTTCGCCCTGGTGCCCGCGGCATTCCCCCGCGGGGCGTAACGCCTCCGCCGGCTCCCCGCACGGCAGCTGTCAGTCCGTCACATCCCGCCAGGCCCCGTCCAGATGCGCGGCGACCTCCGAGGCGAGGATCGGCGCACCGCCCGGCCCGGCGGCCCGGCGCGCCGCGAGGCCGTGCAGATACGCGCCGACCGAACCGGCGTCGCGCGCCGTCAGGCCGGCGGCGAGCAGCGACCCGGTCAGCCCGGACAGCACATCACCGCTTCCGGCCGTCGCCAGCCAGTTCGTTCCCGTGGGGTTCACCCGGACCGGCCCGTCCGCCTCCGCGACCAGTGTCGTCGAGCCCTTGAGCAGCACCGTGGCGGCGTAGCGGCGCGCCAGCTCCCGTACGGATGCCAGCCGTGCCGCCTCGACCTCGTCGCGGCCGCGGCCGAGCAGCGCCGCCGCCTCCCCGGCGTGCGGGGTGAGCAGCGTCGCGGCGGTCCGCTCGTGGACCCGTTGCGGCGTCAGGAAGCGCAGCCCGTCGGCGTCCACCAGGACCGGCACGTCCGACGCCAGGACGTCGTCCAGCGCATCGGACTCCTCGCCGAGGCCGGGGCCGATCACCCACGCCTGCACCCGGCCCGCCCTGTGCGGCGGTCCGGCGTGCACCAGCGTCTCCGGGAAGCGCGCCAGCACCGCCTCCGCGGCAGGACCGACGTACCGCACCGCCCCCGCACCGCCCCGCAGCGCACCGGCCACCGCCAGCACCGCGGCCCCCGGATAGCGCGCCGACCCGGCGACCACACCGACCACGCCCCGGCGGTACTTGTCGCTCTCGGCCACCGGCCGCGGCAGCAGCTCCGCGACGTCCGCATGCTGCAACGCCTCGAACTCGGCGTCCCCGGGCAGCGAGAGCCCGATGTCCACCAGCCGCAGCGCACCGGCCCGCTCCCGCGCCGGATCGATCAGCAGCCCCGGCTTGTACGCACCGAACGTCACCGTCGCATCGGCCCATACGGCGTCCCCGGCCACCTCGCCGCTGTCCGCATCCACCCCGCTGGGCAGGTCGACCGCCACCACCGGCGCCGACTCCCGTGCCGCCCGGGCGAGTCCGGCGGCGTCGGGACGCAGCCCGCCGCGCCCGCCGATCCCCACGATGCCGTCCACGACCAGATCACACCGGGCGATGTCCCGCAGCGGATCGCCCGAGACCCGTCCGCCGGCCGCCCGCAGCGCGGCGAGCCCGCCCTGGTGCGCCCGTTCGGGCGAGAGCAGCACCGCGACCACCCCGGCGCCCCGCCGCGCCAGCCGGGCGCCGGCATACAGCGCGTCCCCGCCGTTGTCCCCGCTGCCCACCAACAGCACCACCCGGCTGCCGTACACCCGCCCCAGCAACTCCCCGCAGGCGACGGCCAGTCCGGCCGCCGCCCGATGCATCAGGGCTCCTTCGGGCAGCCGGGCCATCAGCTCACGCTCGGCGGCCCGCACGGTCTGAACGCTGTAGGCAGTCCTCATACCGCCAGTCTCACCCCTCGGCGATCACCACGGCGGAAGCGACCCCGGCGTCATGGCTCAGCGAGACGTGCCACGACCGCACACCCAGCGCGGCCGCGCGCGCCTCCACCGTGCCCCGTACCCGCAGCCGCGGGCGCCCGCTGTCCTCGACGTACACCTCGGCATCCGTCCAGTGCAGCCCGGCCGGCGCCCCGAGCGCCTTGGCCACCGCCTCCTTGGCGGCGAACCGCGCGGCCAGGGAGGCGATACCGCGCCGCTCACCGCTCGGCAGCGTCAGCTCCGTGGGGATGAACAACCGGTGCGCCAGCTCCGGCGTACGGTCCAGCGCGGCGCCGAAGCGGTCGATCTCGGCGACGTCGATCCCGACCCCGATGATCACTCCACCGTCACCGACTTGGCGAGGTTGCGCGGCTGGTCGACCTCGTTGCCGCGGGCGGTGGCCAGTTCGCAGGCGAAGACCTGCAACGGGACGGTGGAGACCAGCGGCTGGAGCAGCACCGGCGTACGCGGGATCCGTACGAGGTGGTCGGCGTACGGCACCACCGCCTCGTCCCCCTCCTCCGCGATCACAATGGTCCGCGCCCCCCGCGCCCGGATCTCCTGGATGTTCGACACGATCTTGTCGTGCAGCACGGACCGCCCGCGCGGCGACGGCACCACGACGACGACCGGCAGATCGTCCTCGATCAGCGCGATCGGGCCGTGCTTGAGCTCACCGGCCGCGAACCCCTCGGCGTGCATGTACGCGAGCTCCTTGAGCTTCAACGCGCCCTCCAGCGCCACCGGGTAGCCCACGTGCCGGCCGAGGAACAGCACGGTGTTCTTGTCGGCGAGGCCGCGCGCCAGCTCCCGCACCGGCTCCATCGTCGCGAGCACCTGCTCGACCTGCGTCCCGATCGCCGCCAGCTCCCGCACCACGGCCCGGATCTCGTCGCCCCACTTCGTGCCCCGTACCTGCGCGAGGTAGAGCGCCACCAGATAGCAGGCCACCAGCTGCGTCAGAAACGCCTTCGTGGACGCCACCGCGACCTCGGGCCCGGCGTGCGTGTAGAGCACCGCATCCGACTCCCGCGGGATCGTCGACCCGTTCGTATTGCAGATGGCCAGCACCTTCGAGCCCTGCTCACGCGCATGCCGCAACGCCATCAGCGTGTCCATCGTCTCGCCGGACTGACTGATCGCGATCACCAGCGTCCGCCGGTCCAGGATCGGGTCCCGGTAGCGGAATTCACTCGCCAGCTCCGTCTCACACGGGATCCGCGTCCAGTGCTCGATCGCGTACTTGGCGATCATGCCCGCGTGGTACGCCGTCCCGCACGCCACGATGACGACCTTGTCGACCTCGCGCAGCACCTCCGGCGGGATCCGCACCTCGTCCAGGGAGAGCACCCCCGACGCGTCGATCCGCCCCAACAGCGTGTCCGCGACGGCCTTCGGCTGCTCCGCGATCTCCTTCAGCATGAAGTAGTCGTAACCGCCCTTCTCGGCGGCCGACGCGTCCCAGTCGACGTGGTACTCCCGTACCTCCGCCGGCGCCCCGTCGAAGTCGGTGACCGTCACCCCGTCCCGGCGCAGCTCGACGACCTGGTCCTGCCCCAGCTCGACGGCTTCCCTCGTATGCGCGATGAACGCCGCCACATCCGACGCGAGGAAGGCCTCACCGTCCCCCACGCCCACCACCAACGGCGAGTTCCGCCGCGCCCCGACCACCACGTCCGGCTCGTCCGCATGCACCGCGACCAGCGTGAACGCACCCTCCAGCCGCCGGCACACCTGCCGCATCGCCTCGGCCAGCTCACCGCACGACGAGTAGGCCTCGGCGAGCAGGTGCGCGACCACCTCGGTGTCCGTCTCGGACATCAACTGGTGCCCGCGGTCGGTGAGTTCGGCGCGCAACCCGGCGAAGTTCTCGATGATGCCGTTGTGCACGACCGAGACCCGCCCCGCGTTGTCCAGATGCGGATGGGCGTTCTCGTCGGTCGGCCCGCCGTGGGTGGCCCACCGGGTGTGCCCGATCCCGGTCGACCCGGACGGCAGCGGACGGTCCGCCAGCTCCTTCTCCAGGTTGGCGAGTTTCCCGGCCTTCTTGGCCGCCGCCAGCCCACCATCGGCCAGTACGGCCACCCCCGCCGAGTCATACCCCCGGTACTCCAACCGCTTCAGCCCGGCCAGCACGACGTCAAGGGCGCTCTGCCCACCCACATATCCCACGATTCCGCACATGGAGGCAGCCTACGCCGCGGGCCTTCGCAGGGTCCGCGGCGTACCGCGCGTACTGCGGATCAGCCGCCGAAGCGGCCTTCCTTCAGCACATGTCGGGAGTCCGGCCTGCTGAGTCCCTGCACGGTAATCCTGTAATGGTTGTCATGCCTCGCGGTATTACATCAGCCTGTCGGCATGCACTCTTCGACACCCAGTGCCCAAGGCACTGACTCTTCCCACCCCCACCAGCGAGACAGATCGGCCACCGGTTGCGGGATCCCGGCGTGATCGCACTGACCGTCAAGGCGCTGATTCCGGTCATCCTGCTGATTGCGCTGGGCTACGTGCTCAAGCGATTGATGATCACGTCCGAGGGTTTCTGGTCCGAAGCCGAGCGCCTCAGCTATCACGTGCTGCTGCCGGCTCTGTTCCTGCACAGCCTGGCGACGGCCGACACCGGCGATCTGCCGGTACCGGCTCTGGCAGGCACTCTGGTCGCGTCCACGGTGGCAGTCGCCGTGCTGGTCATCGCCTTCAGGCCCATGATGCGACTGAAGGACGACGGCTTTACCTCGGTCTTCCAGGGCAGCGTCAGGTTCAACAACTACATCGGCGTGACGATCGCCGCGGGCCTGTACGGCACCCAGGGCGTCGCCACCGCCGCGGTCTGCAATGCGGCGATCGTGCCCACGGTCAATGTCTTGTGCGTGCTGGTCTTCGCGCGGTTCGGGAGCGCACGCCTGCGCCTTACGAGCATCGTCAAACAGCTCGTGACCAACCCGCTCATCCTCGCCTGCGCCGGAGGCATCCTCCTTCAGGCACTCGATCTGCGCCCGCCGCCGGGCATCGAGCCGGCGCTCCAGTCACTCGGAGCCGCCTCGATGCCGATGGGGCTGCTGTGCATCGGCGCCGCGCTGCGTTTCGGTGCGGCACGGTCGTGGGCGGCACCGATCCTCACGTCATCGTCCGTCAAGTTCGCCCTCATGCCTGCCGCGACCTTCCTGGCGGCTCAGATGGTCGGCCTGGGCTCCCAGGCGCTGATCATCGCCGTGCTCTTCCAGGCTCTGCCCACGGCATCGTCCTCGTACATCATGGCGAGGCAACTCGGCGGCGACGCACCGCTGATGGCCGGGATAACCGCGACACAGACACTTCTGGGCATCGCCGCCGTCCCGCTCGTCCTGGCACTGGTCTCGGCATAGCGGCGGCAACCTAGCGCCGCTTCATGCGGTGGCGGCGGACCGCATCGGTGTTGGCACAGCGCGCGCAGCAGTAGGCGCGGCGACCGCTGCGGCTGGTGTCGACGAAGGCGGTCCGGCAGGAGTCCAGCGCGCAGACGCCCAGCCGTTCCCCCACGGCCTCCATGGTGAAGATGGCCAGAGCTCCCGCGGTCACGGCTTTCACACGGCTTTGGACATCCTTGCCGTCCGGTGCGAAGTGCAGATGCGGCCGCAAGTCGTCGTGCGTGGTCAGGTACACGCTGCCGGCGCCGTCGGCGAGCAGAGCGTTGATCATCTCGCACCGTTCGTCCTGCGAGGCAGCCTCGAAAACGAGCCGCAACCGCCGCGACCACGCCCTGATCTCCTCACCGGCCGGGCCAGTAACACGCGAACGCCGGATCGCATGCTCCTGCAGTGCCCGTTCCAGTGCCCCGGACTCCCAGGAACCACTCGACTCGAGATTCACCAGCGACACGGCCAGGTGGACCCCGACCATGTTGTCATGCTCAAACTTCACTCAACCATTGCAGCACATGCCGGTCAGCCGGGCGGTGCTTCGTCGCAGCCTCCTCGCGGATCGACTGCTCAGCGATCGCCCGGGCCGGTCACACCCCTGACTGATCCGACACCGAGTTGAGGGTGTCGGCCGCCTCGCGCCCTCAATACCCCCGAGCTATCCGATGGTGCGCCTCGCGCACCGTCTCCAGGAACTCCTCGTCGGCCTCGGTGTCCGTGCCGGGGCCGCCGGGCGGCTCGTAGCGTTCCAGGAAGTCGGCGAGGTCCTCGCCCAGATCCTCGTCCGGCAGCTCCTCGGCCAGTTCGGCGTAGACCCGCGCGGCAAAACCCTCCGACGCGGTGCACACCCCCTGGCCCTCGGCCGCGCTCATCTGCCTCCCCCGGGTCCGCAGTCGCAGCAGACCGGCCTTGCGCGCTCGCACACCCACCCCCTGTCTTGTCCGCGGCCCCCCGCGGGGGCCTCCCCGCCGCCGACGGTACCGGGCAAACCCCCTCGGGTACAGACACGCAGGTGGTGAAGCACCCAAGCCCGCCTCGACGGACATAGGCCCGCATCGACGCCCCGACGGACACCCCGAGATGAACGGCGTATTGCAGCTGCGCACAATGGGCGCGTGCCCTCGACGACCGATCCGCAGCAGCGACGCCGCGCCGACAGCTCGCCGTACGTCGATCTGACGCGCGCGCAATGGAGCGCCCTCAGGGAGAAGACCCCCCTGCCCCTGACGGCCGAAGAGGTCGAACGGCTGCGCGGACTGGGCGACGTCATCGACCTCGACGAGGTACGCGACGTCTACCTCCCGCTCTCCCGGCTCCTCAATCTCTACGTCGGCGCGACCAGCAATCTGCGCGGCGCCCTGAACACCTTCCTGGGCGACGCGGGGGGCGGCCAGGGCTCCCAGCCCGGTACCCCGTTCGTCATAGGGGTGGCGGGCAGCGTCGCGGTCGGGAAGTCCACCACCGCCCGGCTGCTCCAGGCGCTGCTGGCCCGCTGGCCCGAGCACCCCCGTGTCGAGCTGGTCACCACCGACGGGTTCCTGTTCCCCAATGCGGAGTTGCACCGGCGGGGGCTGATGTCCCGCAAGGGCTTCCCCGAGTCGTACGACCGCCGGGCGCTGACCCGCTTCGTCGCCGATGTGAAGGCGGGCAGGGCGGAGGTCACCGCCCCCGTCTACTCCCACCTGATCTACGACATCGTGCCCGGCGAACGGCTCACCGTGCACCGCCCCGACATCCTCATCGTCGAGGGGCTCAACGTCCTCCAGCCCGCACTGCCCGGCAAGGACGGCCGCACCCGCCTCGGTCTCGCCGACTTCTTCGACTTCTCCGTCTACGTCGACGCCCGCACCGAGGACATCGAGCAGTGGTACCTCGGCCGCTTCCGGAAACTGCGCGAGACCGCCTTCCAGAACCCGTTCTCGTACTTCCGCAAGTACACCCAGGTGTCGGAGGAGGAGGCGCTGGACTACGCGCGGATGATGTGGCGGACCATCAACAAGCCCAATCTCCAGCAGAACGTGGCCCCCACGCGCGGCCGCGCCAACCTGGTGCTCCGCAAGGGCCCGGACCACAAGGTGCAGCGGCTGTCGCTGCGGAAGCTCTGAGAGGGACGTACGCATGCTGCATCTGCGCCTGATGGTGCCCGCCGACCGTACGGACGACGTGGTCAGGCTGCTGGAGTCGACCGTCGGAACGACCCATCTCGCGGTGCTGGCCGGAGCCGCCAGGGATCCGCAGGGCGATGTCGTGCTGTGCGACGTGGCCAGGGAGGCCGGGGACGGGCTGCTGGCCAAGCTGCGGGCGATGGACCTGGACAAGACCGGTTCGATCGCGATCGAGCACATCGATCTGTCGCTGTCGCTGCGCGCGGAGCGGGCGGAGGAGGAGGCCCCCGGCGAGGGCGTCGACGCCGTGCTGTGGGAGTCGCTGACCGACGCCACGCACGAGGAGTCGACGCTCTCCGTCACCTACCTGGCGTTCCTGACGCTCGCCACGATGATCGCGGCCTGCGGTGTGGTCCTCGACAACGCGATCCTGATCGTCGGCGCGATGGCCGTGGGGCCGGAGTTCGGTCCGCTGGCCGGCTTCTGCACCGCACTGGTCCAGCGCGCACCGCGGCTGGCCTGGCGCTCTCTGACGGCGCTGCTCGTCGGGTTCGCGGTGGCGATGGCGGTGACCGTCGGCTTCAGTCTGTTCATGGATGCGGTGGGGCTGTTCCACATCGAGGCGTTGGACGCCAAGCGGCCGAACACCAACTTCATCTACCGGCCCGACTGGTTCTCGTTCGTCGTCGCGGTGCTCGCCGGCATCGCCGGGGTGCTCTCGCTGACCTCGGCCAAATCGGGCGCCCTGGTCGGCGTGGCCATCTCCGTGACCACCGTCCCGGCCGCCGCCAACGCCGCGGTCGCCCTCGGCTACGGGGAGTACGGCCAGGCCTGGCACTCCATGGAGCAGCTGCTGCTGAACCTGGCGGGCATCGTCATCGCCGGCACGCTGACCCTGGCCACCCAGAAGGCCCTCTGGGCCCGGCACGACACGGGCCCGGCACCCCGCAGTTAGCGGAGAGCCGGGCCCCGTAGCACTACCCCAGCGCGGACTTCACCGCATCGGCCAGGCGCTCCGCCACCGACCGGGCCTGCTCGATGTCCGCGGCCTCCACCATGACGCGGACCAGCGGCTCCGTACCGGACGGGCGCAGCAGCACCCGGCCTGTGGCGCCCAGGTCCCGCTCCGCCTCGGCGACCGCCGCGGTCAGCTCGGGCGAGGTGGCGACCCGCGACCTGTCGACGTCGGGGACGTTGATGAGGATCTGCGGCAGCCGCTCCATGACGCCCACCAGCTCGCCGAGCGAACGGCCCGTGGCGGCGACCCGGGCCGCCAGCATCAGACCGGTCAGCGTGCCGTCGCCGGTGGTGGCGTGGTCGAGCACGATGACGTGCCCGGACTGCTCGCCGCCCAGCGCGAAGCCGTGCGCCTTCATCTCCTCCAGGACGTACCGGTCGCCGACCGCGGTCTGTACGAGGTCGATGCCCTCGCGCTCCATGGCCAGCTTGAAGCCCAGGTTGGACATGACGGTGGCCACGACGGTGTTCTTGCGCAGCGCCCCCGCCTCGCGCATGCCCAGCGCGAGCACGGCCAGGATCTGGTCACCGTCGACCTCGTTGCCGGCGCCGTCCACGGCCAGGCAGCGGTCCGCGTCGCCGTCGTGGGCGACACCCAGGTCAGCGCCGTGCTCGACGACCGCAGCGCGCAGCTGCGCGAGGTGGGTGGAGCCGCAGCCGTCGTTGATGTTCAGGCCGTCGGGGTCGGTGCCGATGGTGATGACCTCGGCGCCGGCCCGGGCGAACGCCTCGGGCGAGACCCGCGCCGCCGCGCCGTGCGCACCGTCGATGACGATCTTCAGCCCGTCGAGCCGGTTGGGCAGTACGCCGACCAGATGCGCGACGTAGTTGTCGAAGCCCTCGTCGTAGACGGTGACCCGGCCCACGCCGGCACCGGTCGGCCGCTCCCACGGCTCACCGGAGCTGTGCGCGCGGTAGGTCTTCTCGATCCGGTCCTCCAGCTCGTCGGCGAGCTTGTGGCCGCCACGGGCGAAGAACTTGATGCCGTTGTCGGGCATCGGGTTGTGGCTGGCGGAGAGCATCACGCCGAGGTCCGCCCCCAGCGCCCCGGTCAGATACGCGACCGCCGGGGTCGGCAGGACGCCCACCCGCAGGACATCCACACCGGCACTGGCCAGCCCGGCGACGACCGCTGCCTCCAGGAACTCCCCGGACGCGCGTGGATCGCGTCCGACCACCGCCACCGGGCGGTGCCCTTCGAAGGTGCCCGCTTCGGCCAGTACGTGTGCCGCCGCGACCGACAGACCGAGCGCCAGCTCTGCCGTCAGGTCCGCATTGGCGACGCCACGCACACCGTCCGTGCCGAAGAGTCGTCCCACTGGTGTCCTCCGAGTTGTCGAGCTTGGACCAGAGCGTTGAATCCAGGTATACGCCCCTGGTCCCGGATAGCCGAACGCCCCGGCAGCACGGAGGTGCCACCGGGGCGTACGCCGAGAGCTGCATGGTGCAGCGCGCGGATTAGCGCTTGCTGTACTGCGGCGCCTTACGGGCCTTCTTCAGACCGGCCTTCTTGCGCTCGACCGCACGGTCGTCACGCTTGAGGAACCCGGCCTTCTTCAGCGCGGGGCGGTTGTTGTCCACGTCCGCCTCGTTCAGCGCACGGGCCACGCCCAGGCGCAGCGCACCGGCCTGGCCGGAGATGCCGCCGCCGGAGATGCGGGCGATGACGTCGTAGCGGTTGTCGAGCTCGAGCACCTTGAAGGGCTCGTTGACTTCCTGCTGGTGCACCTTGTTGGGGAAGTAGCCCTCAAGGGTGCGGCCGTTGATCTTCCACTGGCCGGTGCCCGGGACGATCCGGACGCGGGCGATGGCGTTCTTGCGGCGGCCCAGGCCGGCGGCCGGCTGCGGGTCACCGAAGCGGGAAGCGAGGGACTCGGAGGTGTACTCCGACTCCACGACCTCGGTCTCGGTGGTGTACTCCTCGACCTCGTCCAGCGGGGTCTCGGGGGTGGTCTCAGCCACGATGCTCCTCAGATTCTCTCTGTCGTCTTAGGGGGTGGCCGGACTTACTGCGCGACCTGGGTGATCTCGAACGGGACCGGCTGCTGCGCAGCGTGCGGGTGCTCGGCGCCCGCGTAGACCTTCAGCTTCGAGAGCATCTGACGGCCGAGGGTGTTCTTGGGGAGCATGCCCTTGATGGCCTTCTCGACGGCCTTCTCGGGGTTCTTGTCGAGCAGCTCGTCGTAGCGGACCGAGCGCAGACCACCCGGGAAACCGGAGTGGCGGTAGGCCATCTTCTGGGTCCGCTTGTTGCCGGACAGGTGCACCTTGTCGGCGTTGACGATGATGACGAAGTCACCCATGTCAACGTGCGGCGCGTAGACCGGCTTGTGCTTACCCCGCAGGAGGGACGCGGCCTGGCTGGCCAGACGGCCCAGGACAACGTCCTGCGCGTCAATGATGTGCCACTGGCGCTGGACATCGCCGGGCTTGGGGCTGAACGTACGCACGTCTTAGCCTTCGCTTCTTCAGTGAATGGGTCCTGTACTGGTCACCACGGCTGATCACACAGCAGGGCGGCACTACGGGTGACGCAACCCGATCGTCCGCCGCTGGTCATCGGCCCGGTGGCCGGCGTAAGGGCCCCTCACGTGAGATAGAGCAAGCCAATACGCATAACGAACTGGCAGAATACCGGGCCTTGCCCAGCCGGGTCAAAACGCACCCGGACAAGCGTCCGGTCGCGACCCGCCGTATGCTCCGCGGTCCCCTCCATTGTCACCACCCGCGGGCCGGGAGTCACCTCCCCACCGCCCCGTCGCCCCGCCTACCGCTCCCGGGCGACCCGCCGCTCGTCCCAGACCGGCCCGGGCGACTCACGCACCACCCCGTCCGCACCGAACACCAGGAAGCGGTCGAAGGACCGGGCGAACCACCGGTCGTGCGTCACCGCCACCACCGTCCCCTCATACGCCTCCAGCCCCTCCTGCAACGCCTCCGCCGACTCCAGGTCCAGGTTGTCGGTCGGCTCGTCCAGCAGCAGCGCCGTGGTGCCCGCCAGCTCCAGCAGCAGGATCTGGAAACGGGCCTGCTGACCGCCCGAGAGCCGGTCGAAGCGCTGCTCGGCCTGCTTCTCCAGCTCGTAGCGGCGCAGCGCGGACATCGCCTGCCCCTTGTCCCTGGCGTGCTCGGTCCACAGGATGTCGAGCAGGGTGCGGCCCATCAGCTCGGGGTGGGCATGGGTCTGCGCGAAGTGGCCGGGCACCACGCGGGCGCCCAGCTTCCAGCTGCCCGTGTGGGCCACCGGATTCTCGGTGTCCCCGGCCAGCAGCCGCAGGAAGTGCGATTTGCCGGAGCCGTTGGAGCCGAGGACCGCGACCCGCTCGCCGTAGAAGATCTCCAGGGAGAACGGCTTCATCAGACCGGTCAGCTCCAGGTTTTCGCAGGTCACCGCCCGTACGCCGGTACGCCCGCCGCGCAGCCGCATGGTGATCTCCTGCTCGCGCGGCGGCTCGGGCGGCGGCCCGGCCTCCTCGAACTTCCGCAGCCTGGTCTGCGCCGCCGCATAGCGCGAGGCCATCTCATGGCTGACCGAGGCCGCCTGCCGCAGCGAGACCACCAGCTTCTTGAGCTGGGCATGCTTCTCGTCCCAGCGCCGGCGCAGCTCCTCGAAGCGGGCGAAGCGCTCCTTGCGCGCCTGGTGGTAGGTGTCGAAGCCGCCGCCGTGCACCCAGACGTCGGAGCCCGCAGGACCCGGCTCGACACTGACGATCTTCTCCGCGGCCCGGGCCAGCAGCTCCCGGTCGTGCGAGACGAACAGCACCGTCTTACGGGTGGCCCGCAGCTGCTCCTCCAGCCAGCGCTTCCCCGGCACGTCCAGATAGTTGTCCGGCTCGTCCAGCAGCAGCACCTCGTCGGTGCCCCTCAGCAGCGACTCCAGCACCAGCCGCTTCTGCTCCCCGCCGCTGAGCGTGCGCACCTGCCGCCACTGGGCCTTCTCGTACGGCATCCCCAGCGCCGCCGTCGTGCACATGTCCCAGACCGTCTCGGCCTCGTAGCCCCGCGCCTCGGCCCAGTCGCTGAGCGCCTGCGCATACGCCATCTGCGCGGCCTCGTCGTCGTCCTCGGCCGTCATCAGGGCCAGCTCGGCGGCGTCCACCGCGGCCGCCGCCTCCCGGATCCGCGGCCGGTCGACCGAGACCAGCAGGTCACGGACCGTACGGTCGTCCCGTACGGAGCCCACGAACTGCGGCATCACGCCCAGCCCGCCGCTGACCGTCACCGCCCCGCCGTGCGGCTGGAGCTCCCCGGCGATCAGCCGCAGCAGCGTCGTCTTGCCCGCGCCGTTGGCCCCCACCAGCGCGACCGAGGTCCCCTCCCCCACCCGGAAGGACACGTCCCCCAGCAGGACCCTCCCGTCCGGGAGGTAGTACTCCAGATGCCCCGCTTCGAGATGTCCCATGGGCGGGATTGTGACCGGCCGCCGGGCGTTCCACCAACCTGATTAAGATGCGCGCCATGAGCTTTGGGCAAGGCGGGCCCTTCGACGGCCCCGGGGGATCATCGTCCACTCCGGACTGGGACGCACTCGCCGAGGAGAGCGAGGCGCAGTCCCGCCGCAAACGCTGGATGTGGATCGGCGGCGGCGTGCTGGCGACCCTCGCGGTGGCCGGCATCGTCGCCGCCGCGGTGATGGCCGGTGGCGGCTCCCCCAGCGGCAACCCCACGGCCGCGGCCAGCTCGTCCGGCCAGGCCGCCCCGCCGGACGCCAAGCCGTCCTTCCCCGACGTGTCGGTGCCGCCCCCGCCCAACCCGCAGGACTACATCTCCGACCCCAAGAAGGACACCGCGCCGCTCACCCCCGCCACCCTCTTCCCGCAGAAGAGCATGATCGTCGGCGAGCACAGCTACCCGCGCACCAACACCGCCGCCACCAAGGACTGCACCGCGGGGGCACAGGGCGCACTGGTCTCCTCGCTCTCCCACAACGGGTGCAAGCAGCTGCTGCGCGCCACGTACTCCAAGGGCGGCGTCGCGGTCACCATCGGCGTCGCGGTGTTCAACTCGCCCGCCCAGGCCACCAAGGTCATGAACGAGGCGAAGACCAACCTGATGCCGCTGCCCGGCGGCGGGGTCCCCTCGGACTTCTGCCAGGGCCACAAGTGCCGGATGGCCACCAACGCCACCGGCCGCTACGCCTACTTCACCATCGCCGGCTACCTCAACGGCAAGGACGTCGTCCTGTCCGAGACCAAGGCCCGGCAGATCGCCCGTGACGGCGGCGCCTACGCCTTCAGCCAGATCACCCAGCGCGGCAAGGACCAGGCCGCGAAGGCCGCCGAGAAGCAGCTGGCGGAGGCCCGGAAGAAGGCCGGCCAGTAGTCCTGACGCCTCCGGTGGCGCCGCCCTCCGACGGCGCCACCACCGGCCCTCCCGGTCCGCACCCGGCTCAGCAGCAGCCGGCCCCGGAGGCCGGACCCAGCGTCCGCTTGTTGCGCGCCTCCTTGTTGCGCGCCGCCAGCAGTTCGTCGGCCGGGTAGCCGACCTCCTCCAGCGTCAGCCCGTGCGGCCGTACGACATGCACCGCGGAGTCCCGTACACCGGCCGCCAGCACCTTGCCCGGCCAGTCCGGCGGCCGGTGCCCGTCGCCGACGAACAGCAGCGCGCCGATCAGCGAACGCACCATGTTGTGGCAGAAGGCGTCGGCCCGCACGGTCGCCGTGATGATCCCGTCCGCGCCCCGTTCGAGGCTCAGCTCCTGGAGCGTACGGATGGTCGTGGCGCCCTCCCGCTTCTTGCAGTACGCCGCGAAGTCGTGCTCCCCGAGCAGCGGGCCGGCCGCCTCGTTCATGGCGTCCACGTCGAGCGGCCAGTCGTGCCACAGCACATGGCTGCGCAGCAGCGGGTCGACGCCGCCCGGGTTGTCGGTGACCCGGTACGCATAGCGCCGCCAGACGGCGGAGAAACGGGCGTTGAAGCCGCTGGGCGCCTCCCTGACGGCCCACACCCGTACGTCCTTGGGCATGCGCCCGGCGAGCCGCTTGAGCAGCTTCCCGCTCTGCTCGGCCCAGATCTCCCGGGGCAGGTCCACATGCGCCACCTGCCCCCTCGCATGCACCCCCGCGTCCGTCCGCCCGGCCACGGTCAGCTCGTAGGTCTCCCGCGAGCGGGTGACCGTACGCAGCGCGTCCTCGATCTCCCCCTGCACCGTCCGCTGCCCGCCGGCCTGCTTGGCCCAGCCCGAAAATTCCTTGCCGTCATAGGAAAGGTCCAGCCGCACCCGGACGTAGCCGGGCTCCACCTCGTCACTCACGCCCTCAATCCTCTCAGGCCCCCGGCAACGCGAAGCGGGCCCGCCCCCGAAGGGACGGACCCGCTCACAGCCAGGCAACGCCTCAGGCGTCCTTGCTCTCCTCGGCCGGGGCCTCGGTGGACTCGGCCGCGGCAGCAGCCTCGGCGTCCTTGGCGGCACGCTTGGTGGCCGCCTCGGCCTCACCGGTGGCCTGCTGGGCCACGGTCAGCGCCTCGACCAGCTCGATGACGGCCATGGGCGCGTTGTCGCCACGGCGGTTACCGACCTTGGTGATACGGGTGTAGCCACCCGGGCGGTTCTCGAAGCGCGGGGCGATCTCCGTGAAGAGCGTGTGGACGACGCTCTTGTCCGAGATCAGCTGCATGACCTGACGGCGGTTGTGAAGGTCGCCCTTCTTCGCCTTGGTCACCAGACGCTCCGCGTACGGACGCAGACGACGGGCCTTGGCCTCGGTCGTGGTGATGCGACCGTGCTCGAAGAGAGCGGTGGCCAGGTTGCGCAGCATCAGACGCTCGTGCGCGGCGCTGCCGCCCAGACGGGCACCCTTGGCGGGCTTCGGCATGGTGTTTCTCCTTCTTTGCTGCACCGGCCGTATCAGGTACCGGTGTCAGTTCCCACGAGGCGGCCGCCCCGCGGAAGATTTCACACGGCTGGGGTCCGGGGCGACGCCCCGGACCCCAGCCGGTCAGACTCAGTACTGCTCGGTCTCCACGAACCCGGCGTCCGCGTCGTCGTCCGCGCCGAAGGCGTCGGCGGCGGCGGTCGGGTCGAATCCGGGCGGGCTGTCCTTGAGCGCCAGGCCCATGCCGGCCAGCTTCGCCTTGACCTCGTCGATCGACTTCGCACCGAAGTTGCGGATGTCGAGCAGGTCGGCCTCGGAGCGCGCCACGAGCTCACCCACGGAGTGGATGCCCTCACGCTTGAGGCAGTTGTACGAGCGGACCGTGAGCTCCAGCTCCTCGATCGGCAGCGCGAGGTCGGCGGCGAGCGCGGCGTCCGTCGGGGACGGGCCCATGTCGATGCCCTCGGCGTCGATGTTGAGCTCGCGGGCCAGACCGAACAGCTCGACCAGGGTCTTACCGGCCGACGCCATGGCGTCACGCGGACGCATGGCCTGCTTGGTCTCGACGTCGACGATCAGCTTGTCGAAGTCGGTGCGCTGCTCGACACGGGTCGCCTCGACCTTGTAGGTGACCTTGAGCACCGGCGAGTAGATGGAGTCGACCGGGATACGGCCGATCTCCTGGCCCACCTGCTTGTTCTGGACGGCGGAGACGTAGCCGCGACCGCGCTCGACGGTCAGCTCCATCTCCAGCTTGCCCTTGCCGTTCAGGGTGGCGAGGACCAGGTCGGGGTTGTGCACCTCGACACCGGCCGGCGGGGCGATGTCGGCGGCGGTGACCAGACCCGGGCCCTGCTTGCGCAGGTACATCACGACCGGCTCGTCGTGCTCGGAGGAGACGACCAGCTGCTTGATGTTGAGGATGAGGTCGGTGACGTCCTCCTTGACGCCCGGCACGGTGGTGAACTCGTGCAGGACACCGTCGATCCGGATGCTGGTGACAGCAGCGCCGGGGATCGAGGAGAGGAGCGTACGACGCAGGGAGTTGCCGAGGGTGTAGCCGAAGCCCGGCTCCAGCGGCTCGATCACGAACCGGGAGCGGTATTCGTCGACGACCTCTTCGGTCAACGAGGGACGCTGAGCAATCAGCATGTTTTCGGTCCTTCAGTCGTGGGCGCCCGCTATTTGACGCCCGCTGTACTGACAAGGGTACGGGCGGTACGGCGCCCGAAGGCTCCGTACCGCCCCCACCCGCGAGCTCTTACTTGGAGTAGAGCTCGACGATCAGCTGCTCCTGCACCTGGGTGTCGATCACCTGGCGCTCGGGCATGCTGTGCACGAGGATCCGGAGGTTCGACGGGATCGCTTCCAGCCACGCCGGAACGGTCTTCTCGCCGGCCTCGGCCTGTGCCACCTGGAAGGGGGTCAGGTTCCGAGAGCTCTCGCGGACCTCGATGATGTCGTTCACGGCGACGCGGGCCGACGGAATGTCGGTCTTGCGGCCGTTCACGGTGATGTGTCCGTGACGCACCAGCTGACGGGCGTGGTCGCGGGACTTGGCAAAGCCGGCCCGGTAGACCACGTTGTCGAGGCGGGTCTCAAGGATGCGCAGAAGGTTCTCACCGGTCTTGCCGGTCTTCTGGTTCGCTTCCTTGTAGTAGTTCACGAACTGCTTCTCAAGGACACCGTAGATACGGCTGCACTTCTGCTTCTCACGAAGCTGAAGCAGGTACTCGCTGTCCTTGGTGCGCCCGCGACCGTGCTCACCCGGGGGGTAAGGACGGATCTCGATCGGGCACTTCGCGCTCTCGCACTTGCTCCCCTTGAGGAAGAGCTTCTGCTTCTCCCGACGGCAACGCTTGCAGTCGGCCCCGGTGTAACGCGCCATTGTCTAGTTGTCTCCTACTTCAGGTGGTCAGACGCGGCGACGCTTGGGCGGGCGGCATCCGTTGTGCGGGGTGGGGGTGACGTCCTGGATCGAACCCACCTCGAGGCCGGTGGCCTGGAGGGAGCGGATCGCGGTCTCACGGCCGGAGCCGGGACCCTTGACGAAGACGTCGACCTTGCGCATGCCGTGCTCCTGCGCGCGGCGGGCGGCCGACTCGGCGGCCATCTGCGCGGCGAAGGGGGTGGACTTGCGCGAGCCCTTGAAGCCGACGTGGCCGGCCGAGGCCCAAGAGATCACGTTCCCGGTCGGGTCGGTGATCGAGACGATCGTGTTGTTGAACGTGCTCTTGATGTGAGCGTGCCCGTGGGCGACGTTCTTCTTCTCCTTGCGGCGCACCTTCTTGGCGCCGGCCGTACGGCCCTTCGGAGGCATGAATTTCTCCCGTGGAGGTGGTCGGTCCTACAGCGAAGACCGCTGGTGAGCGTCCTGCTGAGGACTACTTCTTGCCCGGCTTCTTCTTGCCGGCGATCGCGCGACGCGGACCCTTGCGGGTACGGGCGTTCGTGCTGGTGCGCTGACCGTGCACCGGCAGACCGCGGCGGTGACGCAGACCCTGATAGCAGCCGATCTCGACCTTGCGGCGGATGTCGGCCTGGATCTCGCGACGGAGGTCACCCTCGGTCTTGAGGTTGTTGTCCACGTACTCGCGGATCTTGACGAGGTCTTCCTCGGCCAGGTCGCGAACACGGGTGTTCGGGTTCACGCCGGTGGCGGCGAGAGTCTGCTGCGACAGCGTCCGCCCGATACCGAAGACGTAGGTGAGGGCGACCTCCACACGCTTTTCGCGCGGGAGATCAACGCCTGCGAGGCGTGCCATTGATGTGGCTCCTGATGGCTATTCGGAGGTCTTCCGCAGCACCGTTCCCGTAAGACTCTGAAGAATTACGAGCCGGGTCCCCGGCCTCCGAGCCGGGGGTGTCGTCCCCACGCGAGTGATGCGGGGGTCGGGTGACTGCGTATGTACGTATGTGCTTGCGTCGCGCGAACTGCGAAATTGCAGGTGGTCGGCGTGCGTCAGCCCTGGCGCTGCTTGTGGCGCAGGTTGTCGCAGATGACCATGACCCGGCCGTGGCGGCGGATCACCTTGCACTTGTCGCAGATCTTCTTGACGCTCGGCTTGACCTTCATGGGATGTGAGGTTCTCCGGGTCAGTGCCGTCACCCCACGGGAGCGGGGCGCCGACAAGATCTACTTGTAGCGGTAGACGATCCGGCCACGCGTCAGGTCGTACGGGGACAGCTCCACGACGACCCGGTCATCCGGGAGAATACGGATGTAGTGCATCCGCATCTTGCCGCTGATGTGCGCGAGGACCTTGTGACCGTTCTGGAGCTCCACCTTGAACATGGCGTTCGGCAGGGACTCGATCACGGTGCCCTCAATCTCGATGGCACCTTGCTTCTTGGCCACGCTTCGCCCTTCGAATCGGCTACCTTGATCAACTCTCGCTTCAGCCGCTCACCCTTTTACAGGCATACGGATGCACGAGAGCCGACGCGTCAGTCTACGTCAGTGCCTGGGAAAAGACGAATCCTGGATTATTGCCCACCGGCGGAGATCCTTACGCCAAGGGGCCGGGTGTCACGCCAGCGGATCGGGCGCTGCGGTGATCCCCAGCTCGGCCAGCTTGGCCTTGCCGCCGTCCGGCGCGGTCAGCACCAGCGGGCCGTCCTCGGTCAGCGCGACCGAGTGCTCCCAGTGCGAGGACCAGCTGCCGTCGTTCGACTTGACCGTCCAGTCGTCCTCGAGGACGTGGGTCTTGGGCGTGCCGAGATTGACCATCGGCTCGATCGCGATGCAGAAGCCCGGCACCAGCTTGGGACCGCGGCCGCGCTTGCGGTCGACGTAGTTCAGCAGGTGCGGGTCCATGTGCATCTGCGAGCCGATGCCATGGCCGCCGTAGTCCTCGACGATGCCGTACTTACCGCTCGTCGGCCGGGGCTGGCGCCGGATGTAGCCCTCGATCGCCTTGGAGATGTCCACCAGACGGTTGCCCTTGGCGACCGCCGCGATGCCGGCCCACATCGACTCCTCGGTGACCCGGCTGAGCTCGGTCAGCTCCGCGGAGTGACCGGAGCCGACGAAGGCGGTGTACGCGGCGTCGCCGTGCCAGCCGTCGATGATCGCGCCGCAGTCGATGGAGATGATGTCCCCGTTCTGGAGCACCGTGTCGGTGTCGGGGATGCCGTGGACGACGACGTCGTTCACCGACGTGCAGATCGTCGCGGGGAAGCCGCCGTACCCGAGGAAGTTCGACTTCGCACCGTGCTCGGCGAGCACCTTGCGGGCCGCGTCGTCCAGGTCCTTGGTCGTGGCGCCGGGCACCGCGACCTTCCGGGTCGCCGCGTGGATGGCGGCGACCACCAGCCCCGCCTCGCGCATCTTCGCGATCTGCTCGGGGGTCTTGATCTCCACCATGCCGGGCGCCTTCCGCCTTCGTTCTCGTCCTGCGTCTGTCGTGCTTGACCAACAGTACGGCCGCGGTGCCCATGGTGGACACCGCGGCCGTAGGAAGCTGTCGGCTACTCGCCGGGCTGGAGCGCCGCCATGGAGCGCTCGGTGACCTCTTCGACCTTGCCGAGGGCCGGGATCGTCACGACCAGGTCCTGGGCCTTGTAGTAGTCGATGATCGGCTCGGTCTCCGTGTGGTAGACCTCCAGCCGCTTGCGGACGGTCTCCTCGCGGTCGTCGTCACGCTGGTACAGAGCGCCGCCACAGACGTCACAAACGCCCTCGGCCTTCGGCTTGTTGTACTCGGCGTGGAAGACGTGGCTGCTGTCGTTGCGGCAGATCCGCCGGCCGGCGATCCGCTTGACGACCTCGTCCTCGGGGACCTCCAGGTCCAGGACGGCGTCCAGCTTGAGGTTCTTGGCCTTGAGGTACTCGTCCAGCGCCTCGGCCTGGCCGAGGTTCCGCGGGAAGCCGTCCAGGAGGAAACCCTCGGCGGCGTCGGCCTGCTCCATGCGGTCCTCGGCCATGCCGATCGTGACCGAGTCGGGCACCAGGTTGCCGGCGTCCATGTACGACTTCGCCTCGACACCCAGGGGCGTGCCCTGACTGATGTTGGCGCGGAACAGGTCCCCCGTGGAGATGTGCGGGATCGCGAGGTTCTTGGCAAGGTACGCAGCCTGCGTACCCTTGCCGGCCCCCGGGGGTCCGACGAGGACGATTCGCATCAGCGGAGGAACCCTTCGTAGTTGCGCTGCTGAAGCTGGCTCTCGATCTGCTTCACGGTCTCCAGGCCCACACCCACGATGATGAGGATGCTCGTCCCGCCGAACGGGAAGTTCTGGTTCGCGTTGAAAAGCACCAACGCCACTGTTGGTACGAGCGCGATCAGCCCCAGGTACAGCGAGCCCGGCCACGTGATCCGGTTGAGCACGTAGCTGAGGTACTCGGCCGTCGGGCGACCAGCCCGGATACCCGGGATGAAGCCACCATACTTCTTCATGTTGTCGGCAACTTCTTCGGGGTTGAAGCTGATGGCGACGTAGAAGAACGCGAAGAAGACGATCAGCAGGAAGTACGTAACGATGTAAACCGGGTGATTCCCCTTGGTGAAGTTGGTGGCGATCCACGTCGCCCATGCCGCCTTCGACCCGCTGAACTGTGCAATGAGGGCTGGAATGTAGAGCAGCGACGACGCGAAGATGACGGGAATCACACCCGCCTGGTTCACCTTGAGCGGGATGTAGGTGGACGTACCGCCATAGGACCGGCGCCCGATCATCCGCTTCGCGTACTGCACCGGGATGCGCCGCTGGGCCTGCTCGACGAAGACCACCAGGCCGACCATCGCCAGACCCACCAGGATCACCGAGAAGAACTCGATCCAGCCGTCGGCGAGCTTGCCGGTGAGCTTGATCTGCCACAGGGCGCCCGGGAAGCCGGCCGCGATCGAGATGAACATCAGGATCGACATGCCGTTGCCGATACCGCGGTCGGTGATCAGCTCACCGAGCCACATGATCAGGCAGGTGCCGGCGGTCATCGTGATGACCATGGTGATGGTGGTGAAGATCGAGTCGCTGGGGATGATCTCGCTGGCGACCGGGCAGCCCTGGAAGAGCGCGCCGTTGCGGGCCACTGCGATCAGGCCGGTGCCCTGCATCACGGCGAGCGCGATGGTCAGGTAGCGGGTGTACTGCGTGATCTTGGCCTGTCCCGACTGCCCCTCCTTCTTGAGGGCCTCCAGCCGGGGGATCACCACGGTCAGCAACTGGAGAATGATGCTTGCCGTGATGTACGGCATGATGCCCATCGCGAAGATGGTGACCTGCAGCAGCGCGCCGCCGCTGAACATGTTCACCAGCCCGAAGAGACCGGTGTTGGAACCGGCCTGCTTCATGCACAGCTGAACGTTCGAGTAGTTCACGCCAGGCATGGGTACGTGGGTGCCGAGCCGGTAGATCAGCACGATGCCCAACGTGAACAGCAGCTTCTTGCGCAGGTCGGGCGTCTTGAACGCCTGGGCGAACGCGGTGAACACGGAGCCTCCTGCACCTCACACGTCCCGTGTGGGCAAACGACGGTGTCGATCTCAGTGACAGAGCTGGGTGAAGTTATCCCGGGATTCCCCGAGATAACAGATGACAGCTTGGGCTACCCTACCGGGTCGCGCCTGGGGAACGGTGAGATCACCCGGCAAGATCGGGGCGCATCGCGCGATGCGCCCCGATACAGGAGACGTTCAGCTCCGCTCCGCCAGGGCGGCGCAGCCGACCCGTTGGAGCGGCAGGAACCCCATCGGTGTCTCGGGATAGTCGTTGAGCACCTCCCCGTGCAGCTCCGTCCAGGCGTGGAACCGGTAGCGGGGGTCCCGGTGGACCTTCGCCACGGCAACCACGACCTCGGCAGGCAGCCCCAGCGCCGACAGGTACACCCCCAGCGCGAAGGAACGCGCCAGACACAGGCCCCGCGGGTCCAACGCCCGCAGCGCCAGGTTGCTGTAGAAGATCTCCCGCCGGGCGAACCGGACCGCGGCCTCCCGCGGCAGCCGTGCGAACGCCCCGTCGGCCGGGGCGAGATCGCGCAGGAACTCATGCGCCACGCCCCAGCCCTGAGCCTTCATCAGCCGGGCGCCGCGCGCGGTCTCCCGCATCGCACGGGCCCTCAACAGCGGTTTCACCGGCGGCGGATGCGGAAGCCCGGAGACGTCGGAGAGGAAGTACTCCCAGCGGGCCCAGGCCGCGGTCACGCCGGCCGCACCCCCGCACCGTCGGCGAGCAGGCCTTGCGTACGGAGGTCCGCCAGCAGTTCCTCGACGTCCTCGCGGAGGGTGTCCGCGGGTGCGTCCACCCTTTCCTGCACATGGCCGACGACCTCGTCCAGGCTGTCCAGCTCCAGTGCGGCCCGCAGCATCAGCACGGCCACCGCGTTGAGGCTGTAGTACACGCCTTTCTTGGTATCCAGGATCACCCCGGCCCCGTCGGTCTCATTCAGTACGACGGTGGGCAGCAGCTCGACGAGCGCCATGTCACCCGACTCCCTTTCCGTTCTCTTCCCTGCTTCGCAGAAACAGTTCCGTCATCGCGGAACACACCAGGGTGGACGCATTGGCCCGCACCTTTACCGGGTCGGCCAGGACCTCACTCAGCCGCGACGGCTCGACGATTCCCATACGGGAAAGCACGCTCTGCGGCCCGCCGAGCAGCTTTTCCAGGACATCCGTGTGCTCCAGGCAGTACCGCTGATCCGGCGCCTGGAGCCACACCGGGCCGGGACGCCGCCACACGGAATCCGGGACGCGGCCGATCAGCATCTGCCGGAGTACCGGCTTCCAGATGAGCCGGCCGGCGTACGGAATCAATTTGTACGACGTCGGCATACGCTTCGACAGCGCCCGAAGATTCCGGCTGCCCAGGGGATTTCCGATATGGATACCGCGCGGGCGCCAGACCACGAGATCGGAGGCGTGCTCCTGCGCTCCGAATTCATGATTCAGCGCATCGTCCCGGACCCCCGGCATACGGGCCAGGAATTCGGCGGGCCGCGCATTGTCCCCGACCGGTTCCGAGTCCGACAGCAGCGACCGCCCCGGCCGCACACTCCGCAGGACGGTCGCGAGGTCCCAACGGGAACTCATGATCCCGCGGAGCATGCTCACCTTGTCCGGCCAGCGGATGTCGTCGGTGAGCACTCCGTGTACGCCGTAGTGCTCGGCCCCGAAGATCACATTCCCCTCGCGGCCCCACAGGACGTGAGAGACCCCGTCCTGACGGATCCGCTCCGCGGTCTGCTCCATCCAGCGGTGCCAGGAGTGGTTGTAGGGGTGCGGGAAACGCCAGTCCTCGTTCAGATAGCCGTCGCCGGTATCGGCGTGCACCCGTACCAGCGGGACGTCGAGATGCCGGCAGGTCGCCGCGGCGTAGCCGGACTCGTCGGCGACCGGGTCGTCGGCCTGTACGTGGTAGGCCACCACATCGGCCCCGGCGTCCGCCAGCGCCGTGATCACCGCGACCGAGTCGAGGCCGCCGGACAGCAGCACACCGGTCTTCTCCCCGTGCCGCGCATACGGCCGCATGGCCTCGACGAGGTGGTCGTAGCCGACCTCGGCGTACTCCCGCAGACCGGCCCGGCGCGGCATCCCCGTCGGCAGCACCCGGTCGTACCGGACGCAGGACTCGCCGCCCGAGGCCTTCAGGACCGTCACATGGCCGGGCCGTACGAGGCCGATGTCGCCGTAGACGAAGACATCGTCGCCCCGGCAGCTGCGCCAGATCGCCTCCCGGTCCAGCCCGTCCACGTCCTGTTCCGAGACCATGGACGGGTCAGTGGACCAGTGCACGACCCGCCCCTGCCGGCGGTAGAAGAGGGTGTCGCGGCTGTTGATGCTCTTGAAGAGGTGGACCCCGTCCTCGGTCACCACACAGCCGGCCACATCGCCCTCAAGGCAGGCCAGTCGCTGGTAGTCCCCCCGTGCACAGGCGTCGACGAGCAGCCGGCACAACCGTTCGTTCACCGGCTCCATGACGACGCCGGTGAGCTGGAGAATGCCCTTTCCGGGCACCACGTAAGGGAGTTGTACGGCCGACTCGGCGGGGCCGTGCGGCCGGCACCACTGCCATACGTAACCCCGCTCCGGCGGCGTAAAGGCGTCGGTGATTGCGGAATGATGTGTTTCGATACGGTCGATTTCCGCCGGGAGCCCGACCCGCCCGGCGGCCCCCATGAAATCGCTGACCAGTGCTGCGTGCCGCACGATCCCCCCGTCGTGAGTACCTTGTGCCTCTCACATCCGGCGCGAATGAACCGGGCTTGCCGACCAGAGCACCGGCAAGCCCGTTTTCATTCCGCCGTTTTCCTCAGAAGTGGAGGAAAGCGCCACCGAAGTCCGGCAGGTTACCCACACCGAAACCGGTGAGCTCCTCCACCTTGCCGAGACGGGTCAGCTGCGGCTTGACGTAACGAACCTTCTTCATTTCGAACTCCCCGTGGAAGTGGAATATGACCTGAATACCTTCTCCCCGGCGCATTACCGCGGTCAACGTCGGTCGATCAGTCTCAGTCAGCGGAATGGTTCATTGCGTTTGTGGCACGGATCACGACATTCGCAGCACGCCGCGGGAACTCGCCCGGCATCACGCCACACGCATCTCGGCGGTCCCCCGGGCATCAGAAGGCCACCCCCGGCACAAGCTTGGCTTGATTCGACCGGCCGTTCGATTGAATGTCGAACCACAGTGGCGGCCCGGCGAAGCGCGCGGAGCGCCCCCGGACAACGCAAAGGGCCGGCCCTCCGAAGAGGACCGGCCCTGATGCCGTGCAGTCAGCGAGCTCAGGCGTTGAGGAGCTCGGTGACGGTGCCGCCGGCAGCGGCAATCTTCTCCTTGGCGGAGCCGGAGACGGCGTCAACCGTCACCTGAAGCGCCACGGAGACCTCGCCGGTGCCGAGCACCTTGACGAGCTCGTTCTTGCGCACCGCACCCTTGGCGACCAGGTCGGCCACCGTGACCTCGCCACCCTGCGGGTAGAGCGCGGCCAGCTTGTCCAGGTTCACGACCTGGAACTGCTTGTGGGCGGGGTTCTTGAAGCCCTTCAGCTTCGGGAGGCGCATGTGGAGGGGCATCTGCCCACCCTCGAAGCGCTCCGGAACCTGGTAACGGGCCTTCGTGCCCTTGGTACCACGACCAGCGGTCTTACCCTTGGACGCCTCACCACGACCGACACGGGTCTTGGCGGTCTTGGCACCCGGGGCAGGACGGAGGTTGTGGACCTTCAGCGGGTTCTGCTCCGCCATGTCAGTCGACCTCCTCAACCGTCACGAGGTGGCGGACGGTGTGCACCATGCCGCGGAACTCGGGGCGGTCCTCCTTGACAACCACGTCGTGGAGCCGCTTGAGGCCCAGCGAACGAAGGGTGTCGCGGTGGTTCTGCTTGCTACCGATGTAGGACTTGGTCTGCGTGATCTTGAGGTGCGCCATTATGCGGTCACCCCAGCACGCGCCCGCAGCAGAGCGGCGGGAGCCACGTCCTCCAGCGGCAGGCCACGACGGGCCGCGATCTCCTCGGGGCGCTGAAGGCCCTGAAGCGCGGTCACCGTGGCGTGCACGATGTTGATCGGGTTCGACGAACCGAGCGACTTGCTCAGCACGTCGTGGATGCCCGCGCACTCCAGAACGGCGCGCACCGGGCCACCGGCGATCACACCGGTACCGGGGGAAGCCGGCTTGAGCAGGACGACGCCCGCAGCCTTCTCGCCCTGGATGGGGTGCGGGATGGTGCCCTGGATACGGGGGACCTTGAAGAAGTTCTTCTTGGCCTCTTCCACGCCCTTGGCGATGGCAGCCGGAACTTCCTTGGCCTTGCCGTAACCGACACCTACGGTGCCGTCACCGTCGCCCACCACGACCAGCGCGGTGAAGCTGAAACGACGACCACCCTTGACAACCTTGGCGACGCGGTTGATCGCGACAACGCGCTCAACGTACGCGGTCTTCTCGGCGGCAGCGCCACCGTCGCGACCCTTCCGGTCCCGCCGCTCGCCGCCACCGGCACCGCTTCCGCGGCGCTGGGGTCCAGCCATTGGATTTACCTCTCTCTGTTACGTCCGCTAGCTCCGGAACCGGGGCTCAGAACTTCAGCCCGGCTTCGCGGGCGGCGTCGGCCAGAGCGGCAATCCGCCCGGCGTACTGCTTGCCACCACGGTCGAACACGACAGCCTCGACACCGGCGGCCTTGGCACGCTCGGCAACCAGGGAGCCGACCTTCTTGGCCTGAGCGCTCTTGTCGCCCTCGCCACCACGGATCGACGCGTCCAGGGTCGACGCCGAGGCCACAGTGCGGCCCGCGATGTCGTCGATGACCTGTGCCGTGATGCCGCGGTTGGACCGCGTCACGACCAGACGCGGACGCTCCGGGGTACCCGAAATCCGCTTACGGATGCGGATGTGGCGACGCTTGGCAGCGGCGCGCTTGTACGCGTCGCCCTTAGCGATCTTCACACCGTATGCCATGGCTTACTTACCAGCCTTTCCGACCTTGCGGCGGATGACCTCGCCGGCGTACTTGACGCCCTTGGCCTTGTACGGGTCAGGCTTGCGCAGCTTGCGGATGTTCGCCGCCACCTCGCCGACCTTCTGCTTGTCGATGCCCTCGACGCTGAGCTTGGTCGGGGACTCGACCTTGAAGGAGATCCCTTCGGGGGCCTCGATCAGGATCGGGTGGCTGTAGCCCAGGGAGAACTCCAGGTTGGAGCCCTTCGCCTGGACGCGGTAACCGACACCGCTGATCTCGAGCGCCTTGCTGTAGCCCTGGGTCACGCCGGTGATCATGTTCGCCACCAGCGTGCGGGACAGGCCGTGCAGGGCCTTGTTCTGACGCTCGTCGTTCGGGCGGATGACGTTGATGACGCCGTCCTCACCCTTGGCGACCTCGATGGGGGCAGCAACGGTGTGCGACAGGGAACCCTTGGGACCCTTCACGTTGACCGTGCGGCCCTCGATGGTGACGTCCACACCAGCGGGAACCTGGATGGGCAGCTTGCCAATGCGCGACATTAGCTATTCCTCCGTTCCCGGGTTACCAGACGTAGGCGAGGACTTCCCCACCCACGCCCTTCTTCTGCGCCTGCTGGCCGGTGAGCAGACCGTGGGACGTGGAGATGATCGCCACGCCCAGGCCGCCGAGCACCTTCGGCAGGTTGGTGGACTTTGCGTAGACCCGCAGGCCCGGCTTCGAGATCCGCTTGATGCCGGCGATCGAGCGCTCGCGGTTCGGGCCGAACTTCAGCTCGAGGACGAGGTTCTTGCCAACCTCGGCGTCCTCGACACGCCAGCCGGTGATGTAACCCTCCTGCTGGAGGATCTCCGCGATGTGCGACTTGATCTTGCTGTGCGGCATCACGACGGTGTCGTGGTACGCCGAGTTCGCGTTCCGCAGACGGGTCAGCATGTCTGCGATGGGGTCAGTCATGGTCATGAATTGGCCTTCGGCCTCTCTCGCCGGGGTTTCCTATGTGCGCCATCCCTCTCCCCGAGCAGAGTCGGGACGGGTGCGGCGCGGGGACCTACGGCGTAGTAAGCGACGTTATGCGGGCTCGGCCCGCGGTCGGTCTCGGGCGGCGGGACACCCAAACCCTTCTACCCTACGGGACAAAGGGCGGGGGTGCCCGCCGGCCGATTGCTTACCGAGAGCCTCCGGTAATCCCCAACTGGGGGATTACCAGGAGCTCTTGGTCACGCCCGGCAGCTCGCCACGGTGAGCCATCTCACGAAGGCACACGCGGCACAGGCCGAACTTGCGGTAAACGGAGTGCGGACGGCCGCAGCGCTGGCAGCGGGTGTACGCGCGCACACCGAACTTGGGCTTGCGGGCGGCCTTGGCAATCAGAGCCTTCTTCGCCATCTCGCTCACGCCTCCTTGAACGGGAAGCCGAGGTGACGAAGGAGAGCGCGGCCCTCATCGTCGTTGGTCGCCGTGGTGACCACGGTGATGTCCATACCCCGGGTACGGTCGATCTTGTCCTGGTCGATCTCGTGGAACATGACCTGCTCGGTGAGACCGAAGGTGTAGTTGCCCCGACCGTCGAACTGCTTCGGGGACAGACCACGGAAGTCGCGGATGCGCGGCAGCGCGAGCGACAGCAGGCGGTCCAGGAACTCCCACATGCGGTCACCGCGGAGGGTGACGTGGGCACCGATCGGCTGGCCCTCACGCAGCTTGAACTGCGCGATGGACTTACGGGCCTTGGTGACGGCCGGCTTCTGGCCGGTGATCGTGGTGAGGTCGCGGATGGCGCCCTCGATCAGCTTGGAGTCGCGGGCGGCGTCGCCCACACCCATGTTGACCACGATCTTGGTCAGACCGGGGATCTGCATGACGTTCTCGTAGGAGAACTCGTCCTTCAGCTTCCCGGCGATCTCTTCGCGGTAGCGCGTCTTGAGACGCGGCGCGTTGGTGGTGGCAGTCATCAGATGTCCTCACCGGTCCGCTTGGCAACGCGGATCTTGTTGCCCTCGTCGTCGAAGCGGTATCCGACGCGGGTGACAACCTTCTGGCCGTCCTTCTCCACAACCAGCTGAACGTTGCTGACGTGGATGGGGGCCTCGGTCGTCACGATGCCGCCGGTCTTCGACCCACGAGCGGTCTGTCCGGCCTTGGTGTGCTTCTTGACCCGGTTGACACCCTCGACCAGGACGCGGTCCTCGCGGGGGAAGGCCTGGATGACCTTGCCCTGCTTGCCCTTGTCCTTACCGGTGATGACCTGGACCAGGTCGCCCTTCTTGATCTTCATCGGTTACAGCACCTCCGGCGCGAGCGAGATGATCTTCATGAACTTCTTCTCGCGCAGCTCCCGGCCCACGGGGCCGAAGATGCGGGTGCCGCGGGGGTCGCCATCGTTCTTGAGGATGACGGCCGCGTTCTCGTCGAAGCGGATGTACGAGCCGTCCGGACGGCGGCGCTCCTTGACGGTGCGAACGATGACCGCCTTGACGACGTCACCCTTCTTCACGTTGCCACCGGGGATCGCGTCCTTGACGGTGGCAACGATGACGTCACCGATGCCCGCGTAGCGGCGACCGGAACCACCGAGAACACGGATGCAAAGGATCTCCTTCGCACCAGTGTTGTCGGCGACCCGCAGTCGCGACTCCTGCTGGATCACGTCTATCTCCTGAATGTCTGCCGGTTCCCGGCGAGAAGCGCGAGTGCTTCGCGCTTCTCGCCGAGCCTGGCGGAACTGTTCCTAGGGGGTCCCCCTAGGAGGGATTACTTGGCCTTCTCGAGGATCTCGACGATGCGCCAGCGCTTGGTGGCGGACAGCGGCCGGGTCTCCATCAGGAGGACGCGGTCGCCGACACCGGCAGCGTTCTGCTCGTCGTGCGCCTTGAGCTTGTTGGTACGGCGGATGACCTTGCCGTACAGCGCGTGCTTGACGCGGTCCTCGACAGCGACGACGACGGTCTTGTCCATCTTGTCGCTGACGACGAGACCCTCACGGGTCTTGCGGAAACCGCGCTCGTTCGTCTCAGTCACATTCTTCTCGCTCATCAGGCGCTCTCCACCGTCTCGATGCCCAGCTCACGCTCACGCATCAGGGTGTAGATCCGGGCGATGTCCTTGCGGACGGCCTTCAGCCGGCCGTGGTTCTCGAGCTGTCCGGTCGCCGCCTGGAAGCGGAGGTTGAACAGCTCCTCCTTGGCCTCACGCAGCTTGGCAACGAGGTCCTCGTTGTTCAGCTCGCGCAGCTCGGTCGCCTTGGTACCGGCCGCCATCACGACTCACCTGCCTCGCGCCGCACGATGCGGCACTTCATCGGAAGCTTGTGGGCGGCGCGGGTCAGCGCCTCCTTGGCAACCTTTTCGTTCGGGAAGGACAGCTCGAACATCACCCGACCGGGCTTGACGTTCGCGACCCACCACTCCGGAGAACCCTTACCGGAACCCATGCGGGTCTCGGCCGGCTTCTTCGTCAGCGGACGGTCGGGGTAGATGTTGATCCACACCTTGCCGCCACGCTTGATGTGACGGGTCATGGCAATACGAGCGGACTCGATCTGCCGGTTCGTCACGTAGGCCGGGGTGACGGCCTGGATTCCGTACTCACCGAAGGCCAGCTCGGTGCCACCCTTGGCCATGCCGTTGCGCTTCGGGTGGTGCTGCTTGCGGTGCTTGACCCTGCGAGGGATCAGCATGTCGGTCAGGCCTCCGTTCCGGGGGTCTCCGCCGGAGCAGCGGCAGCGGCCTCGGCCTTGGGGGCCTCGGCAGCGGCGCTCTGCTGCTGCGGCTTGCGGCCACCGCGGCCGCCACGCTCGCCACCGCGGCGCGGGCGGTCGTTGCCGCCACCACGCGCCGGGCGGTTACCCGCACGGGCGGCAGCGTTCTCGGCGCGCACCTCGGCGATGTTCTTGACGTCGCCCTTGTAGATCCAGACCTTCACACCGATGCGGCCGAAGGTGGTCTTGGCCTCGAAGAAGCCGTAGTCGACGTTCGCACGGAGCGTGTGCAGGGGCACACGGCCCTCGCGGTAGAACTCCGAGCGGGACATCTCAGCGCCGCCGAGACGGCCACCGCACTGGATCTTGATGCCCTTGGCGCCGGCCTTCATCGTCGACTGCATGCTCTTACGCATGGCGCGACGGAAGGAGACGCGGGACGAGAGCTGCTCGGCGACGGCCTGGGCCACGAGCTGAGCATCGGTCTCGGGGTTCTTGACCTCGAGGATGTTCAGCTGGACCTGCTTGCCGGTCAGCTTCTCCAGCTCGCCGCGGATGCGGTCGGCCTCGGCGCCGCGGCGGCCGATGACGATGCCCGGACGAGCGGTGTGGATGTCAACGCGGACGCGCTCACGGGTGCGCTCGATCTCCACCTTGGAGATACCGGCGCGCTCCATGCCCTTCGTCATCATGCGACGAATGGCGACGTCTTCCTTGACGTAGTCCTTGTACAGCTTGTCGGCGTACCAGCGGGACTTGAAGTCCGTCGTCACGCCGAGCCGGAACCCGTGCGGGTTTACCTTCTGGCCCATTACCGGGTTCCTTCCTTGCTGCTGACGACCACGGTGATGTGGCTGGTCCGCTTGCGGATCCGGTAGGCACGGCCCTGGGCACGCGGACGGAACCGCTTCAGGGTCGGGCCCTCGTCGACGTAGGCCTCGCTGATGACCAGCGAGGAGGCGTCAGTGTGGTCGTAGTTGTGCGCGGCGTTGGCAATGGCGCTGTCAAGCACCTTGCCCACGGGCACGCTCGCGGCCTGCGGGGCGAAACGCAGGACCGCCTGAGCCTCCGTGGCATCCATGCCACGGATAAGGTCCACCACGCGGCGGGCCTTCATGGGCGTGACGCGGATGTACCGCGCCTGGGCCCTGGCTTCCATGGTTGTCCCTTCGGTGTCAGTCATAGTCTTCGCACTCCGGTCGATCAGCGACGACGCGACTTGCGGTCGTCCTTCTCGTGGCCGCGGAAGGTGCGGGTCGGCGCAAACTCGCCGAGCTTGTGGCCGACCATCGACTCGGTGACGAACACCGGGACGTGCTTGCGGCCGTCGTGCACCGCGATCGTGTGGCCGAGCATGGCCGGGACGATCATGGAGCGGCGGGACCAGGTCTTGATGACGTTCTTGGTGCCTGCATCGTTCTGTACGTCCACCTTCTTGGCGAGGTGGTCGTCGACGAAGGGCCCCTTCTTGAGACTGCGCGGCATCTAAACCCGCTCCTAGCGCTTCTTGTTCGTCTTGCGGCGGCGGACGATGTACTTGTTGCTGGCCTTCTTCGGCGAGCGAGTACGACCCTCCTTCTGGCCCCAGGGCGAGACCGGGTGGCGACCACCGGAGGTCTTGCCCTCACCACCACCGTGCGGGTGGTCGACCGGGTTCATCACGACACCACGCACGGTCGGGCGGACGCCCTTCCAGCGCATACGGCCGGCCTTGCCCCAGTTGATGTTCGACTGCTCGGCGTTGCCGACCTCGCCGACGGTGGCGCGGCAGCGCACGTCGACCAGGCGGATCTCACCGGACGGCATACGAAGGTGGGCCATCGCGCCCTCCTTCGCCAGCAGCTGCACGGAGGCACCGGCCGAGCGGGCGAACTTCGCACCGCCGCCCGGACGCAGCTCGATCGCGTGGATCGTCGTACCCACGGGGATGTGACGCAGCGGCAGGTTGTTGCCCGGCTTGATGTCGGCGCCAGGGCCGTTCTCAATCCGAGCACCCTGGACCAGGCCACGGGGCGCGATGATGTAGCGCTTCTCGCCGTCTGCGTAGTGCAGCAGCGCGATGCGCGCGGTGCGGTTCGGGTCGTACTCGATGTGCGCGACCTTGGCCGGCACGCCGTCCTTGTCGTGACGACGGAAGTCGATCACGCGGTAGGCGCGCTTGTGGCCACCGCCCTGGTGGCGAACGGTCACACGACCGGCGTTGTTACGGCCGCCCTTGCTGTGCAGCGGGCGGACCAGCGACTTCTCCGGCGTGGACCGCGTGATCTCGACAAAGTCGGCGACGCTGGAGCCACGACGGCCCGGGGTCGTCGGCTTGTACTTGCGGATACCCATTTCTCAGTCCTCGTCCGATTCCGGACGACTCGGACTCCGTTAGGAGACCGGGCCGCCGAAGATGTCGATACGGTCGCCCTCGGCGAGGGTCACGATGGCGCGCTTGGTGTTCGCACGCTTGCCGTAACCGGTGCGGGTGCGCTTGCGCTTGCCCTGCCGGTTGATCGTGTTGACCCCGGTGACCTTGACCGAGAAGACCGCCTCGACGGCCTGCTTGATCTGGGTCTTGTTCGCGCCGGGCGCGACGATGAACGTGTACTTGTTCTCGTCCAGCAGCGCGTAGCTCTTCTCGGAAACCACCGGCTTGACGAGAACGTCGCGGGGGTCCGTGAAGGTCTTGCTGGTGACGACGGCCTCAGTCATCAGGCGTCGCTCCCTTCGGTCTCAGCGTTGGCCTTGGGGCCAGACACGAAGGACTCGAAGGCGGCCTTGGTGAAGACCACGTCGTCGGAGACGAGCACGTCGTACGTGTTCAGCTGGCCCGGCTCCAGGATGTGCACCTGGGGCAGGTTGCGGGCGGACAGCCACGCGGCCTCGTCGCTGCGCTCGGCGACCAGGAGCACGTTCTTGCGCTCGCTGACCTTGCCGAGAAGAGCCTTGGCGGCCTTGGTGGAGATGTCGCCCTCGACCACGCCGGAAACGACGTGGATGCGGCTGTTGCGGGCCCGGTCGGTGAGGGCACCGCGCAGGGCGGCGGCCTTCATCTTCTTCGGGGTCCGCTGGCTGTAGTCACGCGGCACGGGGCCGTGGACGATGCCACCGCCGGCGAACTGCGGCGCACGGGTCGAACCCTGACGCGCCCGGCCGGTGCCCTTCTGGCGGTAAGGCTTCCTGCCACCGCCGCGGACCTCGCCGCGAGTCTTGGTCTTGTGCGTGCCCTGACGGGCCGCGGCCAGCTGTGCGACAACGACCTGGTGGATCAGCGGAACGCTGACCTTGGCGTCGAAGATCTCCGCGGGGAGCTCGACGGACCCGGCCTTGTCGCCTGCCGGCGAAAGGATGTCAATGGTGCTCATCGGTTACCTCAGGCCCCCTTGGCCGCGGTACGGACCAGGACGAGGCCGCCGTTCGGACCAGGAACTGCGCCCTTGATGAGCAGCAGACCCTTCTCCGCGTCAACGGCGTGGACGGTCAGGTTCTGGGTGGTGACCCGCTCATTGCCCATACGGCCGGCCATCCGCATGCCCTTGAACACGCGGCCCGGGGTGGCGCAGCCACCGATGGAGCCCGGCTTGCGGTGCACGCGGTGGGCACCGTGCGAGGCCTTGCCGCCGCCGAAGCCGTGACGCTTCATGACACCGGCGAAGCCCTTGCCCTTGCTCTTGCCGGTCACGTCCACCTTGACGCCCGACTCGAAGGTCTCGGCGGTCAGCTCCTGGCCGAGGGTGTACTCACCGGCATCGGGAGTACGGACCTCGACGAGGTGCCGGCGGGGGGTGACGTCGGCCTTCGCGAAGTGGCCCTTGAGGGGCTTGTTCACCTTGCGCGGGTCGATCTCGCCGAAGGCGATCTGGACGGAGTCGTAACCGTCCTGGTCATTGGTGCGCACCTGGGTAACGACGCAGGGGCCGGCCTTGACCACAGTGACCGGGACGACACGGTTGTTCTCGTCCCAGACCTGGGTCATGCCGAGCTTCTCGCCCAGGATGCCCTTGATCTGCTTAGCCATCTCTTCCGCGCCTCTCAGAGCTTGATCTCGATGTCAACGCCGGCCGGAAGGTCCAGGCGCATCAGCGAGTCAACGGTCTTGGGCGTCGGGTCGAGAATGTCGATCAGGCGCTTGTGCGTGCGCATCTCGAAGTGCTCGCGCGAGTCCTTGTACTTGTGCGGCGACTTGATGACGCAGTACACGTTCTTTTCAGTGGGCAGCGGCACCGGGCCCGCGACCGACGCACCAGTACGGGTCACCGTCTCGACGATCTTCTTCGCCGAAGAGTCGATGACCTCGTGGTCGTAGGCCTTGAGCCGGATGCGGATCTTCTGTCCCGCCATGGCTACTTCGTAGTCCTGTCTCTCGTAACGCTCTGGGACCCGGTGCGTTCCCGTTCTTCTCCGACCCACGCGGTCGGGCGTGTCGCACCCCTTCTCGTAAATCTCCGCACGAGAGATCCTTCAAGAAGGAGAAGGCAGGGGAAGAACACCCACCGGGCGCCTGGCCGAGGCACCCCGCTGACGCTTCCCGGAAGATTCCCGTACTTCCGCCCCTGAGAAGGGACGACGAATACCTGGGACTCGCTTCCAGTCCTCCCGGCGGGAGGCGCGCAGCATCGGCACTCAACCGAGCAACCTGGACAGTGTGCCACACCCGGGACGCCCAAGGCCAATCGGGCCCCAACTGTCAAGGAGCCCCGCCCACCTGATGGTGGACGGGGCTCCTTGCCGAACTGCTACCGGATCAACCGGATCAACAATTACTTGTTGATCTTGGTGACCTGGCCGGCGCCGACGGTCCGGCCACCCTCACGGATGGCGAACTTCAGGCCCTCCTCCATGGCGACCGGCTGGATCAGCTCGACCGACATCTCGGTGTTGTCGCCCGGCATGACCATCTCGGTGCCCTCGGGGAGGGTCACGACGCCGGTCACGTCCGTGGTACGGAAGTAGAACTGCGGGCGGTAGTTGTTGAAGAACGGGGTGTGGCGGCCACCCTCGTCCTTCGACAGGATGTAGGCCTGGGCCTCGAACGAGGTGTGCGGCGTGACCGAGCCCGGCTTGATGATGACCTGGCCGCGCTCGACGTCCTCGCGCTTGATGCCACGGAGGAGCAGACCGACGTTCTCACCGGCCTGGCCCTCGTCGAGGAGCTTCCGGAACATCTCGATACCGGTGACCGTGGTGGTGGTCTTCTCGGTCTTGATGCCGATGATGTCGACGGTCTCGTTGACCTTGAGGACACCACGCTCGATACGACCGGTGACGACGGTGCCACGACCGGTGATCGTGAAGACGTCCTCGATCGGCATCAGGAACGGCTTGTCGACGTCACGCTCGGGCTGCGGGATCGACTCGTCGACGGCGGCCATGAGCTTGAGGACGGAGTCGCCCCACTCCTTGTCGCCCTCGAGCGCCTTGAGCGCCGAGACCTTGACGACCGGAACGTCGTCGCCGGGGAACTCGTACTCGGAGAGGAGCTCACGGACCTCGAGCTCGACGAGCTCCAGGATCTCCTCGTCGTCCACCATGTCGGCCTTGTTCAGGGCGACAACGATGTACGGAACGCCGACCTGGCGGGCCAGGAGCACGTGCTCCTTGGTCTGCGGCATCGGGCCGTCGGTCGCGGCGACCACGAGGATGGCGCCGTCCATCTGCGCCGCACCCGTGATCATGTTCTTGATGTAGTCCGCGTGACCCGGGCAGTCGACGTGGGCGTAGTGACGGTTCTCCGTCTGGTACTCGACGTGCGCGATGGAGATGGTGATACCGCGCTGGCGCTCCTCAGGAGCCTTGTCGATCTGGTCGAAGGCCGAGGCCTCGTTCAGGTCCGGGTACGCGTCGTGCAGCACCTTGGTAATGGCGGCCGTGAGGGTCGTCTTACCGTGGTCAATGTGACCGATGGTGCCGATGTTGACGTGCGGCTTAGTCCGCTCGAACTTCGCCTTCGCCACTGGGGTCCTCCTGTGGAGTGGTTCTGTACGCCTTACTCATCGGCGCCAGGTGATCTTTGCTGGGGTGCCGGCTGCCGGGGCAATCCTCACGGATTGCGGGGATTGCCCCGTCAGACGGTGTCAAGCCTAAAGCGTGTTGCGGTCCGACTCTTACGAGACCGGACTTACTCGCCCTTGGCCTTCGCGATGATCTCCTCGGCGACGTTCCGCGGAACCTCGGCGTAGGAGTCGAACTGCATCGAGTAGCTTGCGCGACCCGACGTCTTGCTGCGGAGGTCTCCGACGTAGCCGAACATCTCCGAGAGGGGAACCAGGCCCGTGACGAGCTTGGCGCCGCTGCGGTCCTCCATGGACTGGATCTGACCACGGCGGGAGTTGATGTCGCCGATCACATCGCCCATGTAGTCCTCGGGCGTGGTGACCTCGACCTTCATCATCGGCTCGAGCAGGGCCGGGGAGGCCTTGCGGGCGGCCTCCTTGAAGGCCATCGAACCGGCGATCTTGAAGGCCATCTCGGACGAGTCGACCTCGTGGAACGCACCGTCGAGGAGCGTGACCTTGACACCGGTCAGCGGGTAGCCGGCGAGAACACCGAACTCCATGGCCTCCTGGCAGCCCGCGTCCACGGACGGGATGTACTCCCGCGGGATACGGCCACCGGTGACCTTGTTCTCGAACTCGTACCCGTCGCCCTCGAGCGGCTCGAGCGCGATCTGCACCTTCGCGAACTGGCCGGAACCACCAGTCTGCTTCTTGTGCGTGTAGTCGAGGCGCTCCACCGGCTTGCGCAGGGTCTCGCGGTAGGCGACCTGCGGCTTGCCGACGTTGGCCTCGACCCGGAACTCGCGCTTCATACGGTCGACCAGCACGTCGAGGTGCAGCTCGCCCATACCCGCGATGATGGTCTGGCCGGTCTCCTCGTCGGTGTGCACCTGGAACGAGGGGTCCTCTTCGGCGAGACGCTGGATGGCGACACCCAGCTTCTCCTGGTCGCCCTTCGACTTGGGCTCGATGGCGACCTGGATGACCGGGGCCGGGAACTCCATCGACTCCAGGATGACCTGGTTCGAGGCGTCGCAGAGGGTCTCACCGGTGGTGGTCTGCTTCAGACCCATGACGGCGACGATGTCACCGGCACCCACCGAGTCGATCTCCTCACGCTTGTTCGCGTGCATCCGGTAGATCTTGCCGATGCGCTCCTTCTTGCCCTTCACCGAGTTCTGCACCTGCGAGCCGGCCTCAAGGCGGCCCGAGTACACCCGGATGAAGGTGAGCTTGCCCAGGTGGGGGTCGCTCGCAATCTTGAACGCCAGGGCGGACAGCGGCTCGTCCTCGGACGGCTTGCGCTTGACGACCTCCTCCGGGTCGTTGACCGCGTGGCCCTCAATGGCCTCGACGTCCAACGGGGAGGGGAGGTAGCGCACGACCGCGTCGAGCAGCGGCTGAACACCCTTGTTCTTGAACGCGGTACCGCAGAACACCGGCGTGACAGTGGTGGTGTCAGCCTTGCCGGAGGCGATGGTGATCCGGCGGATCGCCGCGTAGAGCTGCTCCTCGGTGGGCTCCTGGCCCTCCAGGTAGAGCTCCATGATCTCTTCGTCGTTCTCGGCAACGACCTCGAGGAGCTTGCCGCGCCATTCGTCGGCGGCCTCGATGTGCGTGTCCGGGATGTCGACGGTGTCGTACATCTCGCCCTTGGCGGCCTCGGCCGACCAGACCAGGGCCTTCATCTTGACGAGGTCGACGACACCCTTGAAGTCCATCTCGGTGCCGATGGGCAGCTGCATCACGATCGGGGTCGCGCCAAGGCGGTCCGTGATCATGTCGACGCAGCGGTGGAACTCGGCGCCCGTACGGTCAAGCTTGTTGACGAAGCAGATACGCGGAACGCCATAGCGGTCCGCCTGACGCCAAACGGTCTCGGACTGGGGCTCGACACCGGCAACGCCGTCGAACACCGTCACCGCACCGTCGAGCACGCGCAGCGAACGCTCCACCTCGACGGTGAAGTCGACGTGGCCCGGCGTGTCGATGATGTTGATGGTGTTGTCGACGTTCTCCAGCGGCCAGTGGCAGGTCGTCGCGGCGGACGTAATCGTGATGCCGCGCTCCTGCTCCTGCTCCATCCAGTCCATCGTGGCAGCGCCGTCGTGGACCTCACCGATCTTGTACGAAACGCCGGTGTAGAACAGGATCCGCTCGGTGGTGGTCGTCTTGCCCGCGTCGATGTGGGCCATGATCCCGATGTTGCGGACCTTGGCCAGGTCAAGCGAAGTGGTAGCCATAGTGGCTCAATCTTCTCTCGGTCTCGATGTGGGTTGCGACTACCAGCGGTAGTGCGCGAAGGCCTTGTTGGACTCGGCCATCTTGTGCGTGTCCTCACGCTTCTTGACCGAAGCGCCGAGGCCGTTGGAGGCGTCGAGCAGTTCGTTCATGAGGCGCTCGGTCATGGTCTTCTCGCGGCGGGCGCGGGAGTAGCCCACGAGCCAGCGGAGCGAGAGGGTGGCGGCACGGCCGGGCTTGACCTCGACCGGAACCTGGTAGGTCGCGCCACCGACGCGGCGGGACTTGACCTCAAGGGTCGGCTTGATGTTCTCGAGCGCGCGCTTGAGCGTGATGACCGGGTCGTTGCCGGTCTTCTCGCGCAGACCCTCCATGGCGCCGTAAACGATGCGCTCAGCGGTGGAGCGCTTGCCGTTCAGCAGAACCTTGTTGATGAGGGAGGTCACCAGAGGAGAGCCGTAGACCGGGTCGATGATGACCGGGCGCTTCGGGGCGGGGCCCTTACGAGGCATTCTTACTTCTCCTTCTTGGCGCCGTAGCGGCTGCGAGCCTGCTTGCGGTTCTTGACGCCCTGCGTGTCGAGGGAGCCGCGGATGATCTTGTACCGAACACCCGGCAGGTCCTTCACACGGCCGCCACGCACGAGCACGATCGAGTGCTCCTGGAGGTTGTGGCCCTCACCCGGAATGTAAGCGGTGACCTCGATCCCGCTGGTCAGACGCACACGCGCGACCTTACGCAGGGCCGAGTTCGGCTTCTTCGGGGTGGTCGTGAAAACACGCGTGCAGACGCCACGGCGCTGGGGGGAACCCTCGAGCGCGGGCGTCTTGTTCTTCTCGACCTTGTCCTGCCGGCCCTTGCGGACCAGCTGCTGGATCGTAGGCACCGTTTCTCCGGTTTCTGTGTGCCAGTCTCGGTAAAGCTAACCTGGAACATCCCCGACCCACGCGGTCGGGTGTGTCGAATGCTGCAGTCCGGTCCCTCGCTGGAACGAGTGAGGCGGCAGATTGCGGTGTCAAAACCTGGCTTCCGTACTGATGGCCCTCCCGGTCGGAACTTGGGAGGATTGCGCGCACGGCAGCCCAGGGACACCCCAGGCACAAGGTCAGAGCGTACCTACCGCATTGGCTGCGGTCAAAACAAATGCACACGCGAAGGACACGCCGGACTCGTCACGGCGTTGCGGCCACCGTAGTGCGATCGACCGCCGTACGGAAGAAGGCGCCGCACCCCCGCAACACAACCGCGGCACCCCCGTGAACCGGTCAGAGGACCACCGCGGACAGAATGAACACCAGAAGGAACAGCGCCCAGCCGCCGATCGCCAGCCAGCCCAGGATCAGGCCCGTAATGGCCTGCCCGTCCCCGCGCTCGCCCGTACGACGGATCTCGGCCCGCGCCTTGTGGCCCAGGATGACCGCCGGAATCGCGGTGAGCCCCCACGTCACCGGCGTCATGATCCCGCAGACCAGCGAGCCGGTCGCCGAGCTGTTCGTCGTCACCGGCGCCGGCATGTGCATCGGCATGAACGTCGCAGGCACCGGCCGCTGCGGGACGAACTGCGCCTGCGGCACCGGCCCCATCGGCAGGTCCGAGACCAGCATCTGAAGCTCGGCATGCGTCTGCGCCTTGTAGGCCCGCGTGATCCGCTGCTCGTACTCCGGCTGCTGCAGCCGGCCCTCGGCAAACCCCGCCTTGAGCACATCGACCGTCCGCTCACGATCGGCGTGCGAGGCACGCATGGCCGGCACCTGATTCGCCGGCTGAACGGGCTGCCCACCCTGCCACGGCTGGAATGCCACTTCGCGCCCCTCCCCCCGCTCGACAGTTCTCCCCATCTTCTCATCAGAGACGCAGAGATGGGAGCACAAGTTCCCCTGCGCGGCCACCAATGCCGCAGGGCGGCCACCCCGTGAGGGATGGCCGCCCTGTTGCTGCGTACGGACCGGGATTACTGGTTGTACGGGCCGTAGTCGTAGTCCTCCAGCGGGACCGCCTGGCCGGAGCCGGTGCCGAAGGGCGAGTAGTCGATGTCGTCGTAACCGACGGCCGAGTACATCGCGGCCTTGGCCTCTTCGGTGGGCTCGACCCGGATGTTGCGGTAGCGGGACAGGCCCGTACCGGCCGGGATGAGCTTACCGATGATGACGTTCTCCTTGAGGCCGATCAGGGAGTCCGACTTGGCGTTGATCGCCGCGTCGGTCAGGACCCTGGTCGTCTCCTGGAAGGACGCCGCCGACAGCCAGGACTCGGTGGCCAGCGAAGCCTTGGTGATACCCATCAGCTGCGGACGGCCGGAGGCCGGGTGGCCGCCTTCCGCCACGACCCGACGGTTCTCACCCTCGAACTTCGTGCGCTCCACGAGCTCGCCCGGCAGCAGCTCCGCGTCGCCGGACTCGATGATCGTCACACGGCGCAGCATCTGCCGGATGATGATCTCGATGTGCTTGTCGTGGATCGCCACGCCCTGGCTGTTGTAGACCTTCTGGACCTCGCCGACCAGGTGGACCTGGACGGCACGCTGGCCGAGGATCCGCAGCACGTCGTGCGGGTTGATCGCACCCACGGTCAGCGGCTGGCCGACCTGGACGTGATCGCCCTCGCCCACCAGGAGACGGGCACGCTTGGAGACGCCGTAGGCCGTCTCGTCGCTGCCGTCGTCCGGCGTGACGATGACCTTCTTGGTCTTCTCGGTCTCCTCGATCCGGACGCGGCCGGCCGCCTCCGAGATCGGGGCGACACCCTTGGGCGTACGGGCCTCGAAGAGCTCGACGACACGCGGCAGACCCAGGGTGATGTCGTCACCGGCCACACCACCGGTGTGGAAGGTACGCATCGTCAGCTGGGTGCCGGGCTCACCGATGGACTGGGCGGCGATGATGCCGACCGCCTCACCGATGTCGACCAGCTTGCCGGTGGCCAGCGAACGGCCGTAGCAGTAGGCACAGGTGCCGACCGCGGACTCACAGGTCAGGACCGAGCGGGTCTTGACCTCCTCGACGCCGGCGTTGACCAGCGCGTCGATGAGCACGTCACCGAGGTCGACGTTCGCCGGGGCGACGACCTTGCCGTCGACGACGACGTCCTCGGCCAGCATGCGGGCGTAGACGCTGGACTCGACGTCGTCCGCCTTGCGCAGCACACCGTCCGCACCCTTCGAGGCGATCCGCAGCTTGAGGCCACGCTCGGTGCCGCAGTCCTCCTCGCGAATGATGACGTCCTGGGAGACGTCGACCAGACGACGGGTGAGGTAACCGGAGTCGGCGGTACGAAGGGCGGTGTCCGCAAGACCCTTACGGGCACCGTGCGTGGAGATGAAGTACTCCAGCACGGACAGACCCTCGCGGAACGACGCCTTGATCGGACGCGGGATGGTCTCGTTCTTCGCGTTCGACACCAGACCACGCATACCGGCGATCTGCCGCATCTGCATCATGTTTCCTCGGGCACCCGAGTCAACCATCATGAAGATGGGGTTGGTCTTGGGGAAGTTCTCGTTCATCGCCTCGGCGACCTCGTTGGTCGCCTTGGTCCAGATGTTGATCAGTTCCTGAGTGCGCTCGTCCTTGGTGATCAGACCGCGCTCGTACTGCTTCTGGACCTTCTCGTCCTGGGCCTCGTAGCCCGCGACGATGGCCTTCTTGGCCTCCGGCACGACGATGTCCGAGACGGCGACGGTGACGCCGGAACGGGTCGCCCAGTGGAAACCGGCCGCCTTCAGGTTGTCGAGCGTCGCCGCCACGATGACCTTCGGGTAGCGCTCGGCCAGGTCGTTGACGATCGCGGAGAGCTGCTTCTTGCCCACCGAGTAGTCGACGAACGGGTAGTCCTCGGGCAGCAGCTCGTTGAAGAGCGCACGGCCCAGGGTCGTCCGCAGCCGGAAGCTGTCACCCTGCTGCCACTCGGGCTCGCCCTCCTCCGGAACCGGCGGGGTCCAGCCGCGGGGCGGAACCGTACCGATCGGGAAGCGGATGTCGACCTTCGCCTGGAGCGAGAGCTCGCGGGCGTCGAAGGCCATGATCGCCTCGGCGACCGAGCCGAAGGCCCGGCCCTCGCCCTTGACCTCGCGCTCCTCTTCATCCGTGGTGAGGAAGAAGAGACCGAGCACCATGTCCTGGGTCGGCATGGTGACCGGACGGCCGTCGGCCGGCTTGAGGATGTTGTTCGAGGACAGCATCAGGATGCGGGCCTCGGCCTGCGCCTCCGCGGACAGCGGGAGGTGGACGGCCATCTGGTCACCGTCGAAGTCCGCGTTGAACGCGGTGCAGACGAGCGGGTGAATCTGAATGGCCTTGCCCTCGACCAGCTGCGGCTCGAAGGCCTGGATGCCGAGGCGGTGCAGGGTGGGCGCACGGTTCAGCAGCACCGGGTGCTCGGCGATGACCTCTTCGAGCACGTCGTAGACGACCGTGCGGCCGCGCTCGACCATGCGCTTCGCCGACTTGATGTTCTGCGCGTGGTTGAGGTCCACCAGGCGCTTCATCACGAACGGCTTGAAGAGCTCCAGCGCCATGGCCTTGGGCAGACCGCACTGGTGCAGCTTGAGCTGGGGGCCGACGACGATGACGGAACGCGCCGAGTAGTCGACTCGCTTACCGAGCAGGTTCTGACGGAAGCGGCCCTGCTTGCCCTTGAGCATGTCGGACAGCGACTTCAGCGGACGGTTGCCGGGACCCGTGACCGGGCGGCCGCGGCGGCCGTTGTCGAAGAGCGCGTCGACGGCCTCCTGGAGCATGCGCTTCTCGTTGTTCACGATGATCTCGGGCGCGCCGAGGTCGAGAAGCCGCTTCAGGCGGTTGTTGCGGTTGATCACACGGCGGTACAGGTCGTTCAGGTCGGAGGTCGCGAAGCGGCCACCGTCCAGCTGCACCATCGGACGCAGGTCCGGCGGGATCACCGGGATGCAGTCCAGCACCATGCCCTTGGGGCTGTTGCGGGTCTGCAGGAAGGCGGAGACGACCTTGAGGCGCTTGAGCGCACGGGTCTTCTTCTGGCCCTTGCCGGTACGGATGATCTCGCGGAGGCGCTCGGCCTCCTCCTCGAGGTCGAAGGTCTCCAGGCGCTTCTGCAGCGCAGCGGCACCCATCGAACCGTCGAAGTACGTGCCGAAGCGGTCCCGCAGCTCGCGGTAGAGCAGCTCGTCGCCCTCCAGGTCCTGGACCTTGAGGTTCTTGAAGCGGTTCCAGACCTCGTCGAGACGGTCGATCTCGCGCTGCGCACGGTCACGCAGCTGCTTCATCTCGCGCTCGGCACCCTCGCGCACCTTGCGGCGCACGTCCGCCTTGGCGCCCTCGGCCTCCAGCTCGGCCAGGTCGGTCTCGAGCTTCTTGGCGCGGGCCTCCAGGTCGGAGTCACGGCGCTGCTCGATCTGCTGACGCTCGACGGAGACATGGGCCTCCAGCGAGGGCAGGTCGCGCGTACGGCGCTCCTCGTCCACCCACGTGATCATGTAGGCGGCGAAGTAGATGACCTTCTCGAGGTCCTTGGGCGCGAGGTCCAGCAGGTAGCCCAGCCGGCTCGGCACGCCCTTGAAGTACCAGATGTGGGTAACGGGAGCGGCCAGCTCGATGTGGCCCATCCGCTCACGTCGCACCTTGGCGCGAGTGACCTCGACGCCGCAGCGCTCGCAGATGATGCCCTTGAAGCGGACGCGCTTGTACTTACCGCAGTAGCACTCCCAATCCCGGGTCGGACCGAAGATCTTCTCGCAGAAGAGTCCGTCCTTTTCGGGCTTGAGGGTGCGGTAGTTGATGGTCTCCGGCTTCTTGACCTCGCCGTGGGACCACTGACGGATGTCGTCAGCGGTGGCAAGGCCGATCCGCAGCTCGTCGAAGAAGTTGACGTCGAGCACTATGCGTCAATCCCTCTCAGGGTCGTGTCTCTATGGTCTGTACGGGGTCCGGGGCGGGGCCGGGACCTCCTCTGCACGAGGCGGTCCCGACCAGACCCGTCAGACCTCTTCGACGCTGCTCGGCTCGCGCCGGGACAGGTCGATGCCGAGCTCCTCCGCTGCGCGGAAGACGTCCTCGTCGGTGTCGCGCATCTCGATGGACATGCCGTCCGAGGACAGCACCTCCACGTTGAGGCACAGGGACTGCATTTCCTTGATGAGCACCTTGAAGGACTCGGGAATGCCGGGCTCGGGGATGTTCTCGCCCTTGACGATGGCCTCGTAGACCTTCACGCGGCCGGTCACGTCGTCGGACTTGATCGTCAGCAGCTCCTGGAGGGCGTATGCGGCGCCGTAAGCCTCCAGCGCCCACACCTCCATCTCACCGAACCGCTGACCACCGAACTGAGCCTTACCACCCAGCGGCTGCTGGGTGATCATCGAGTACGGACCGGTCGAACGCGCGTGCAGCTTGTCGTCGACCAGGTGGTGCAGCTTGAGGATGTACATGTACCCGACCGAGATCGGGTCCGGGAACGGCTCACCGGAGCGGCCGTCGAACAGCTGCGCCTTGCCGGAGCCCTTGACCATCCGCTCGCCGTCGCGGTTGGGGAGCGTCGAGTCGAAGAGACCCGCCAGCTCGTCCTCGCGCGCACCGTCGAAGACCGGGGTCGCGACGTTGGTGCGCGGCGCGACGTCGTCGGCGCCGATCGCCTGGAGACGCTGCTGCCAGTCCTCGTTGCCCTCGACCTTCCAGCCCTGGCTGGCGAGCCAGCCGAGGTGGATCTCCAGGACCTGTCCCGGGTTCATTCGGGACGGGACACCCAGCGGGTTGAGGATGATGTCGACCGGGGTGCCGTCCTCCAGGAACGGCATGTCCTCGACCGGCAGGATCTTCGAGATGACGCCCTTGTTGCCGTGACGGCCGGCGAGCTTGTCACCGTCGGTGATCTTGCGCTTCTGGGCGACGTAGACGCGGACCAGCTGGTTCACGCCCGGGGGCAGCTCGTCGCCCTCTTCGCGGTCGAAGACGCGGACGCCGATGACCTTGCCGATCTCACCGTGCGGCACCTTCAGCGAGGTGTCGCGCACCTCGCGCGCCTTCTCACCGAAGATCGCGCGGAGCAGGCGCTCCTCGGGGGTCAGCTCGGTCTCACCCTTGGGCGTGACCTTGCCGACGAGGATGTCGCCGGCGACGACCTCGGCACCGATACGGATGATGCCGCGCTCGTCGAGGTCGGAGAGGACCTCCTCGGAGACGTTCGGGATGTCCCGGGTGATCTCCTCGGGGCCGAGCTTGGTGTCACGGGCGTCGACCTCGTGCTCCTCGATGTGGATCGAGGAGAGGACGTCGTCCTGCACGAGGCGCTGCGACAGGATGATCGCGTCCTCGTAGTTGTGGCCCTCCCACGGCATGAACGCGACGAGCAGGTTCTTGCCGAGCGCCATCTCGCCCTGGTCCGTGGACGGACCGTCGGCGAGGACCTGGCCCTCGACGACCCGCGCGCCCTCGTCCACGACGACCTTCTGGTTGAAGGAGGTGCCCTGGTTGGAGCGGGTGAACTTGGCGACGCGGTACGTGGTGTACGTGCCGTCGTCGTTGGCGACGGTGATGTAGTCCGCGGAGACCTCCTGGACCACACCGTCCTTCTCCGCCTTGATGACGTCACCGGCGTCGACCGCACAGCGGTACTCCATGCCGGTGCCGACCAGCGGCGACTCCGCCTTGATCAGCGGAACGGCCTGGCGCATCATGTTCGATCCCATGAGCGCGCGGTTGGCGTCGTCGTGCTCGAGGAACGGGATCATGGCGGTCGCGGCCGACACCATCTGGCGCGGCGAGACGTCCATGAAGTCCACCTCGTCGGCGGGGACGAGGTCGACCTCGCCACCACGGCGACGGACCAGGACACGCTGCTCGGAGAACCGCATGTCGTCGGAGAGCTTCGCGTTCGCCTGGGCGATCAGGAAGCGGTCCTCCTCGTCAGCGGTGAGGTAGTCCACCTCCTCCGTGACCTGGCCGTCGACGACCTTGCGGTACGGCGTCTCGATGAAGCCGAAGACGTTCACACGGCCGTAGGACGCGAGCGAGCCGATCAGACCGATGTTGGGACCTTCAGGGGTCTCGATCGGGCACATGCGGCCGTAGTGCGACGGGTGCACGTCACGGACGTCGAGGCCGGCCCGCTCACGGGAGAGACCACCCGGGCCCAGCGCCGACAGACGGCGCTTGTGGGTCAGACCCGACAGCGGGTTGGTCTGGTCCATGAACTGGGACAGCTGGCTGGTGCCGAAGAACTCCTTGATGGAGGCGACGACCGGCCGGATGTTGATCAGGGTCTGCGGCGTGATCGCCTCGACGTCCTGGGTGGTCATGCGCTCACGCACGACGCGCTCCATACGAGCCAGACCCGTGCGGACCTGGTTCTGGATGAGCTCGCCGACGTTGCGCAGACGACGGTTGCCGAAGTGGTCGATGTCGTCGGTCTCGACGACGATCGTGTTGCCGTTCTCGCCGATCGTCTCGGTCTCGCCGGCGTGCAGCTTCACCAGGTACTTGATCGTGGCGATGATGTCGTCGGTGGTGAGCACACCGGCGTCGAGCGGCTCGTCGCCACCGAGCTTCTTGTTGACCTTGTAGCGGCCGACCTTGGCGAGGTCGTAGCGCTTGGGGTTGAAGTACAGGTTCTCGAGCAGCGTCTGCGCGGCCTCGCGGGTCGGCGGCTCGCCCGGACGCAGCTTGCGGTAGATGTCGAGCAGCGCGTCGTCCTGACCCTGGGTGTGGTCCTTCTCCAGGGTGGCGCGCATGGACTCGTACTCGCCGAACTCCTCGAGGATCTGCTCGGTGGTCCAGCCGAGCGCCTTGAGCAGGACGGTGACGGACTGCTTGCGCTTGCGGTCGATACGGACACCGACCATGTCGCGCTTGTCGATCTCCATCTCCAGCCAGGCACCCCGGGACGGGATGATCTTGGCCGAGAAGATGTCCTTGTCGGACGTCTTGTCGATGGAGCTGTCGAAGTAGACGCCCGGCGAGCGGACCAGCTGCGAGACGACGACACGCTCGGTGCCGTTGATGCAGAAGGTGCCCTTGTTGGTCATGAGCGGGAAGTCGCCCATGAAGACCGTCTGGGACTTGATCTCGCCGGTCTCGTTGTTGGTGAACTCGGCGGTGACGAAGAGCGGGGCGGCGTACGTGAAGTCGCGCTCCTTGCACTCGTCGATGGAGTTCTTCGGGGGCTCGAAGCGGTGGTCGCGGAACGTCAGCGACATCGACCCGGAGAAGTCTTCGATCGGGGAGATCTCTTCGAAGATCTCTTCGAGACCGGACTTGGTGGGGACTTCCTGCCCACTCTCCAGCGCAGCCTCGACGCGACCCTTCCATGCGGCATTGCCGAGCAGCCAGTCGAAGCTTTCGGTCTGCAGCGCAAGGAGGTTCGGAACCCCGAGGGGCTCCTTGATCTTCGCAAAGGAGATGCGCAGCGGGGCGGTGCTGTCGCCGTTGTTCGTATTGGCAGTCGAGGCGTTGCGCGAGGCGGCCAAGAGGGGGTCCTTCCGAGGGCTCGGACTCACTACGCGCGTACCGGTCCCGAATCGAGCAGACTGAGGGAAAGCCCAGGTCAGGGCGGATCATCCAGCTTTGCTCGGGCTCGGATATGCCCCTGGTGACGGGCAGGGAGCAGCTAACAGGCAGCGCAAAGGGTCAGTGTAGCCACAAGGCCCACTGATGTCCAGAGCGAGTTTCCGAAGACCGGTTCAGCACCGTGATACCGATCTTCTCCCTCCGGGAGTTCGCATCCTCCGCGGCGGAGGATCCCCTCGTTGTTCTTCTCAATGCCCTGCGCCTGCCGAAAGCCCTGCGCCAGTGGTGGCGCACACCGATGCTTCCCTCTTCGTCGGCGATCCATGCCTCGAACCCTGGATCGCTTCTGCGTCGCGTCCCGAGAATTGCGCGCCGCGTCCGGTTCGTCAAGGCCCCCCACCTCTGCGAGATCGTCACATGGGAGCAGGTCCGGGCAACGAAGATCACCATACTCGCACTCCGGCGCGGGGCAATGCAGCCGTGGCGAGCACGCCGAAGGGCGACCACCCGCATGGGTGATCGCCCTTGGCTTGGTGTCCGTTACACCTCAGGTGCTGCGGACGTGAGTCAGAGACTCAGCGGGGTCACTTGACCTCGACGGAGGCGCCGGCGCCCTTGAGGGACTCGGCGGCCTTCTCGGCGGCGTCCTTGGCGACCTTCTCCAGGACCGGCTTCGGGGTGCCGTCCACGAGGTCCTTGGCCTCCTTCAGGCCCAGGGAGGTCAGCTCACGCACGACCTTGATGACCTGGATCTTCTTGTCGCCGGCACCGGTGAGGATGACGTCGAACTCGTCCTTCTCCTCCTCGGCGGCGGCGGCCGGGGCACCCGGGGCACCGGCGGCGACGACGGCGGCCGGGGCGGCAGCGGTGACGTCGAACTTCTCCTCGAACGCCTTCACGAACTCGGAGAGCTCGATGAGGGTCATCTCCTCGAACTGCGCGAGCAGGTCTTCCTGGCTGAGCTTCGCCATGATGGGCGGTCCTTCCACTAATTCGGCTGGTGCCGGATGTACATGTGAGGCGGGCGTACGTCGGGCCCGCTGTGGCCTCTCCGCCTAGACGTGACTAGGCGAGAGCGACCAATGTGCGAGCCGAATTACTCGGCACCGCCCTGCTCGGCCTGCTTGGCACGAAGCGCCTCCGCGGTGCGGACGAACTTCGAGGGAAGCGCCTGGAAGAGCGCGGCAGCCTGGGACTGCTTGCCCTTCATGGCGCCCGCCAGCTTGGCGAGCAGAACCTCGCGGGACTCGAGGTCCGCAAGCTTCTTGATCTCGTCGGCGGACAGCGCCTTGCCGTCAAGGACACCGCCCTTGATGACGAGAGAGGGGTTCTCCTTGGCGAAGTCACGAAGACCCTTCGCCGCCTCGACCGGGTCACCGGTCACAAAGGCGACAGCCGTCGAGCCACTGAGGTGCTCGTCCAGCTGAATCCCGGCCTCATTGGCCGCGATCTTGGTCAGCGTGTTCTTCACCACACGGTACTGAGCGTTCTCGCCGAGCGAACGACGCAGCTGCTTGAGCTGCGCCACAGTCAGTCCGGTGTAAGAGGTCACAACAGCTGCGTTGGAGTTACGGAGCTTCTCCGTGATCTCCTCAACAGCTGCGATCTTGTCGGACGTCGCCATGAGCCTCGGCCTCCTTCCGGGTGATGAGGACCGCGCAGAAGGGGCTGGGCAAAACAAACGCCCCGGCGCAGGCGCACGGGGCGAGACTCAACCAGGCATGTACCCGGGAGTTCTTCCTCATTCACCTGCGCAGGCCGTCCGCAGCTAGCGGATCCTTCGGCCACCACACGCCCGCGATACGGACGCGCAGAGACAACCAGCGGTCTTTGGCTTCCCGGATACGGTACGGGAGCGACCCGCGTCAGGCAAATCGGCCGACGGGGGGCGCCGGCCGCGCCCCCCGCCCGCCGTTCAGCGGCTCACTTACTGCTTGCCGACCTTGTCGAAGTCCACCGTGTCACCGGCCGACGGCTCCGTGACGGTGACCTTGGTGCCGTAGTCCGAGTAGAAGACCGTCGAGTCGTACGCGACCGAGCCTCCGGTCATCTGCTCGCGCTTCTTGACCAGCAGGTTGTCCGAGCTGATCCACAGGTCGATGGTCTCGTTCTTCGCGCCGGACTGCTTCAGCTGCTGCTCCAGCGCCTGCATGTCCGACTCGCTGATGTCCTTGGACTGCATCCGCGTCAGCTCGGACACCGAGAGGGTGCCCGTGTAGTGGGTCGCCTGGACGCCGCGGACGTCCTCCTTGCCGGCTTCCTTGACCTTGCCCGAGGCGATCAGCAGCTGCATCGCGCGGTTCGGGTTGTTGTTGTTCATCTGGTCCTTGAGCAGCGCGCCGCTCGGGCCCATCTTCTTCGCCAGGGCGTCGTAGTCGTACTTGATCCAGGTCTTGCCGCCCATCGGCATGCCCATGTTCATGTACATCGCGTCCGGCGTGTACAGCGCCTTCATCGGCTTGCCGGCCATCGCCCCGGCGGACTGCGTGATGTCGACGGTCATCCGCATGCCCTGGGACCAGTCCATCGCACCCTTCATCGTCTGGGTGGAGGTGGCGTTCTTGACCGTGCCGTCGACCTTCGCGGACTTCTTGCCGTCCGTCTGCTGAGAGGCCTGCTTCAGCGACGCCAGCGCCGCCTCCAGCGGAGACTGGTGTGAGTCCGATCCCGAACCCCCGCCGCTCCCGCCGGCGTTGTCGGTCTTGCCGTTACAGGCCGTCAGACCGGCCACCATGACAACTCCCGCCACGACGGCGGCGATACGCGTGCTGCGCACTGAGGCTCCCCCTTTAGATCTTCCTTACGGACCTCGGGGTGACTCTAGACCAGATGGGTGACACCGCATGCGTCAGGCCCCGTTCTCCGTACGGAAAACGGGGCCTGACGGTAGCTACGCGCTACGAGGCGTCGATCAGGGAGATCAGACGGCCTCGTCCTCGACGAGGAGGTTGCGGGTGCGGTTGGCGTCCACCGGGATGCCAGGGCCCATCGTGGTGGTGATGGTGGCCTTCTTGATGTAACGGCCCTTGGCGGCGGACGGCTTGAGGCGGTTGATCTCCTCGAGCGCCGCGGCGTAGTTCTCCACCAGCTTGGTCTCGTCGAAGGAGACCTTGCCGATGATGAAGTGGAGGTTCGCGTGCTTGTCCACGCGGAACTCGATCTTGCCGCCCTTGATGTCGGTGACAGCCTTGGCGACATCCGGGGTGACGGTGCCGGTCTTCGGGTTCGGCATCAGACCACGGGGACCGAGCACGCGGCCGAGGCGGCCGACCTTGCCCATGAGGTCCGGGGTGGCGACGACGGCGTCGAAGTCCAGACGGCCCTTGGAGACCTCGTCGATCAGTTCGTCCGAGCCGACGATGTCGGCGCCGGCGGCTTCCGCGGCCGCAGCACGGTCACCGGTCGCGAAGACCAGGACCCGGGCGGTCTTACCGGTGCCGTGCGGGAGGTTCACGGTGCCACGGACCATCTGGTCGGCCTTGCGCGGGTCGACACCCAGACGCATGGCAACCTCGACGGTCGCGTCGAACTTGACGGAGGCGGTGTCCTTGGCGAGACGGACGGCCTCGAGGGGGGCGTACAGACGCTCCCGGTCGATCTTCGCGTCCGCGTTGCGAAGAGTCTTGCTGCGCTTCACTTCTGCTCCTGATGCAGTGGGGTGGAGTCGTGGTGCGGACCAGCGCCTGGTCCTGCCACGGGGTGCCTGTAGGGCTGGGATCAGCCCTCGACCGTGATGCCCATGGAGCGGGCGGTGCCGGCGATGATCTTCTCGGCGGCGTCCAGGTCGTTGGCGTTCAGGTCGGGCATCTTGGTGGTGGCGATGTCACGGACCTGGTCGCGGGTGATCTTGGCGACCTTGGTCTTGTGCGGCTCGCCGGAGCCCTTCTCCACGCCCGCGGCCTTCAGGATGAGCTTCGCGGCCGGCGGGGTCTTGGTGACGAAGGTGAAGGAACGGTCCTCGTAGACCGTGATCTCCACCGGCACGACCATGCCACGCTGCGACTCGGTCGCGGCGTTGTAGGCCTTGCAGAACTCCATGATGTTGACGCCGTGCTGACCCAGCGCGGGGCCGACCGGCGGAGCCGGGTTTGCGGCACCGGCCTGGATCTGGAGCTTGATAAGCCCCGTGACCTTCTTCTTCTTGGGAGGCATGCTCTCTCCGGGTCCTAGTGAGAGGTATTTCGCCGATCCACCCGGTCATCCGGATGGAGGCATACCGCACAACGATAACGGGTATCCTCGCGCGGCCAAAAACCGAGCAGGTCAGACCGGCATTCAGCCCGTCTGACCTGTTCGGTAGCTGGTTGTCCGGAAGGACCGCGGCCCTTCCGGATCAGATCTGCTCGATCAGTTCTTCTGGATCTGGTCGAAGGACAGCTCGACCGGGGTCTCCCGGCCGAAGATCTCGACCAGGCCCTTGACCTTCTTCGAGTCGGCGTTGATCTCGTTGATCGTGGCCTGGAGCGTCGCGAACGGACCGTCGGTGACGGTGACCGAGTCGCCCACCTCGAAGTCCAGCACCTGGACCTCGACCTTGCGGGACGGCGCCGGCTTGCCCTCGGCCGCGGCGGCCTCCTTGGCGGCCTTCTCCTCGGCCTCCGGGGCGAGCATCTTGACGATCTCGTCCAGCGTCAGCGGGTACGGGTCGTAGGCGTTGCCGACGAAGCCGGTGACACCCGGCGTGTTGCGGACGACGCCCCACGACTCGTTCGTCAGATCCATGCGCACGAGCACATAGCCCGGGAGCTTGTTCTGGCGGACGGTACGGCGGTCGCCGTTCTTGATCTGGACGACCTCTTCCTGCGGCACCTCGGCCTGGAAGATGTAGTCCTCGACGTTCAGCGAGACGGCGCGCTGCTCAAGGTTGGTCTTCACACGGTTCTCGTAGCCCGCGTAGGTGTGGATGACGTACCACTCACCGGGCAGGCCACGCAGTTCGTCGCGGAGGGCAGCGACCGGGTCGACCGGCTCCTGCTCCTCTGCGGACTCGTCCTCGGCGACCTCGGCGGTGGCCTCGGCCTCCTCCTCGACGTTCACCGCGGCCTCTTCGGCGGGCTCGCCGGCGGCAGCGTCCTCGGCGTCGAGCTCATCGACGTTGTCGGCGTTCTCGACGATCTCAACCGAGGTGTCGTCGCCCTCGACCTCGGCCGAGGCAGCCGCGTCAACGTCAGCCTCTGCCGCCTCGACGGATTCGGCGGCGTCGTTCAGGTTCGGGTCAGACACGGTGGCTGCTTCTTCCTGGCTTCAAGGGGTTGAACATGCGAAATGGGCGCCCGCGCAGGCGCCCTCCGCGGGATCAGCCGAAGACGTACCCGACGACTCGGTTGAGTCCCAAGTCAATCACGGTTACGAGACCGATGATGATGACAACGAAGACGATCACCACACTGGTGTACGTCGACAGCTGGTTGCGCGAGGGCCAGACGACCTTGCGGAGTTCCGCGATGACCTGACGGTAAAAGAGCGCGAGACGAGCGAAGGGGCCCTTCTTGCCGCGCTTGCCGCCACGACGGGGCTTCTTCCGGTCCGCCGCGGTCTCGTCCTCGGAGCGACCGCGCTCAGGCATGTCGATGGAGCCCAGGGCGTCCGTCACTCGTCCTCACCTGAATCCGGGTCGTGGCCGTGCCGCGCCCGGTGGAGCCGCACGGCGGTGCATACGTACGCGTGCACGCACTGCGGTGAGAGTGCGTGTAGCAGGGCCGGAGGGACTTGAACCCCCAACCGCTGGTTTTGGAGACCAGTGCTCTACCAATTGAGCTACGACCCTTTGTGGTTCCCCCAACCTACCGCATGCGGCCGACTGCACTACGTGCGTTCGTCGCGGCGACCTGTTAGGAGCCAACGGTCAGCGAGTGTACGTGTTTCCGGGCCGGGCGTCGAACAGGATTGTCCCGGTGACGCCCCGCAAACCCGTGTGCCGGGCTCGTGAGGGGTCTGCAACGATGCATCTATGAGCGCTGCAACCCCTCCCGTACCGTCCCCCACCGACCGCCGGGTCTCGGCCCGCGTCGGCTCGATCTCCGAGTCCGCGACCCTCGCCGTCGACGCCAAGGCGAAGGCCCTCAAGGCCGCCGGACGCCCGGTGATCGGCTTCGGCGCCGGTGAGCCCGACTTCCCCACGCCCGACTACATCGTCGAGGCGGCGATCGAGGCCTGCCGCAACCCGAAGTACCACCGCTACACCCCGGCCGGCGGCCTCCCCGAGCTGAAGTCCGCGATCGCCGCGAAGACGCTGCGTGACTCCGGCTACGAGATCGAGCCCGCGAACGTCCTGGTGACGAACGGCGGCAAGCAGGCCATCTACGAGGCGTTCGCGGCGATCCTGGACCCGGGCGACGAGGTCATCGTCCCGGCGCCGTACTGGACCACCTACCCCGAGTCGATCCGGCTCGCGGGCGGTGTGCCGGTCGAGGTTGTCGCCGACGAGACCACCGGCTACCGCGTGAGCGTGGAGCAGCTGGAGGCGGCCCGTACGGAGCGCACCAAGGTGCTGCTGTTCGTCTCCCCGTCGAACCCGACCGGCGCGGTCTACACCCGCGAGCAGGTCGAGGCGGTCGGCCGCTGGGCCGCCGAGCACGGCCTGTGGGTGCTGACCGACGAGATCTACGAGCACCTGGTCTACGGCGACGCCGCATTCTCGTCACTGCCGGTGGTCGTGCCGGAGCTGCGCGACAAGTGCATCATCGTCAACGGCGTGGCGAAGACGTACGCGATGACCGGCTGGCGGGTGGGCTGGGCGATCGGTCCCAAGGACGTCATCAAGGCCGCCGCGAACCTCCAGTCGCACGCCACCTCCAACGTCTCCAACGTCGCGCAGGCCGCGGCCATCGCGGCGGTCTCCGGTGACCTCGCGGCCGTCGAGGAGATGAAGGTCGCCTTCGACCGGCGCCGCAGGACCATCGTGCGGATGCTCAACGAGATCGAAGGGGTGCTCTGCCCGGAGCCGGAGGGCGCGTTCTACGCCTACCCGTCGGTGAAGGAGCTCCTGGGCAAGGAGATCCGCGGCAAGCGCCCGCAGAGCAGCGTCGAGCTGGCCGAGCTGATCCTGGAGGAGGCGGAGGTCGCGGTCGTCCCGGGTGAGGCCTTCGGTACCCCCGGCTACCTGCGGCTTTCTTATGCGCTGGGCGATGAGGACCTGGTCGAGGGCGTGTCCCGGATCCAGAAGCTGCTGGCGGAGGCCAAGTAGGCACCTCCCCATTTCGGTAGGTGATCGGAGCGGGCGGTCGGAGGATTCCGGCCGCCCGCTCATCCGTTCTCCCGGACACCTCATCGGGAAAGGGCCTACCGGCGTGCCGCCCGATACGGCAAGATCCTCAGATGGAGAGCATTCGTGCCCGCGACGGAGCCGCCGCGCGAGACCTGCGCCGGCTGCCGAAGGCCCATCTGCACCTGCACTTCACCGGCTCGATGCGGTCCGCGACCCTGCTGGACCTCGCCGACAAGTACGGCGTCCATCTGCCGGAGGCCCTGCGGGGCGGTGAACCACCCAGACTGAGGGCCACCGACGAGCGCGGCTGGTTCCGCTTCCAGCGGCTGTACGACATCGCGCGCTCGTGTCTGCGCGCGCCCGAGGACATCCAGCGGCTGGTGCACGAGGCCGCCGAGGAGGACGTCCGCGACGGATCGCGCTGGCTGGAGATCCAGGTCGACCCGACGTCGTACGCCCCCCGGCTGGGCGGGCTGATCCCGGCGCTGGAGATCATCCTGGACGCGGTGCGCAGCGCCTCGCGCGACACCGGTCTGGGCATCCGCGTGCTGGTCGCGGCGAACCGTATGAAGCACCCGCTGGACGCCCGTACGCTGGCGCGGCTCGCGGTGCGCTACGCGGACCAGGGCGTGGTCGGCTTCGGGCTCTCCAACGACGAACGCCGGGGGTTCGCCCGGGACTTCGACCGCGCCTTCGCCATCGCCCGGGAGGGCGGGCTGCTGGCGGCGCCGCACGGCGGTGAGCTGTCGGGGCCGGCCAGCGTCCGGGACTGTCTGGACGATCTGCACGCCGGGCGGGTGGGGCACGGCGTACGGGCCGCGGAGGACCCCGTACTGCTGCGCCGGCTGGCCGCGCGCGGGGTGACCTGCGAGGTCTGCCCGACGTCGAACGTGGCGCTGGGGGTCTACGAGAAGCCCGAGGACGTGCCGCTGCGGACGCTCTTCGACGCCGGGGTGCCGATGGCGCTGGGCGCGGACGACCCGCTGCTGTTCGGCGCCCGGCTGGCCGCGCAGTACGAGATCGCCCGCACCACGCACGGCTTCACCGATGCCGAACTGGCCGAGCTGGCCCGCCAGTCGGTCCGCGGCTCACGCGCGCCCGAGGACGAGCAGCAGCGGCTGCTGGCGGAGATCGACGCCTGGCTGGCCTCGTAGGCCCTGAGCGGCGCGCCTGGGGCCCTGAGCGGCGTGCCTGGGCGGTGCGGCCGGGCGGGGTGGCTAGAGGCTGACGCCGACCGTCACCGGTTCGTTGACGAGGGTGATGCCGAAGGCCGCGTGGACGCCGTCACGGACCTCGCGGGCCAGGGCGAGCAGGTCCTCGGTGGTGGCCGTGCCGCGGTTGGTGAGCGCGAGGGTGTGCTTGGTGGAGATACGGGCCGGGCCACTGCCGTAGCCCTTGGTGAAGCCGGCCCGGTCGATGAGCCAGGCCGCCGAGGTCTTCACCAGGCCGTCACCGGCCGGGAAGGCCGGCGGGGCGACCTCGGGGCCCAGGCGCTCCCGGACGCGCTCCAGGAAGGCGGCGTGCTCGGCCTCGGTGAGGATCGGGTTGGTGAAGAAGGAGCCGGCCGACCAGGTGTCGTGGTCCGCCGCGTCGAGCACCATGCCCTTGCCCGCGCGCAGGGCCAGGACGGTTTCCCTGGCGACGGCGGCCGGGACCCGGTCCCCGGGCTCGACGCCGAGGGCGCGGGCGGTCTCGGCGTACTTCAGGGGCGCGGAGAGCCCGCCGGCGTCCTCCAGGGCGAAGCGCACCCGCAGCACCACGAACCGGTCGGGGTGGGCCTTGAAACGGCTGTGGCGGTAGGAGAAGCCGCACTCCTCGCCAAGGAGCGTGACCGTCTCGCCGGACCGGCGGTCGTAGGCGACCACCTCGGTGATCGTGGCGGAGACCTCCTGGCCGTACGCGCCCACGTTCTGGATCGGGGTGGCGCCCGCCGAGCCGGGGATGCCGGCCAGGCACTCGATGCCGGCCAGTCCGGCCTCGACCGTACGGGCGACCGCCTCGGACCAGTTCTCGCCGGCGGCGAGCTCCAGCGCCGTGCCGTCGAGCGTGAAGCCGCTGGTGGCGATGCGCAGGGCGGTGCCGTCGAAGCCCTTGTCGCCGATGACGAGGTTGCTGCCGCCGCCGATGATCAGCAGCGGGGTGCCGGCGTCGTCGGCCGCGCGGACGGCGGCGATCACCTCGTCGTCGGTGGTGGCCGTGACGAGGCGGCTCGCCGGGCCGCCGAGGCGGAAGGTGGTCAGCGGGGCGAGGGGGGCGTCGTGTTCTACGTGGCGTTCCTGCACGCGCCCAAGAGTACGGGGGCGGTCGGACAGTCCCCTCCGGCCGCCCCCGGCACCCGCCCGCGGCCGGCTCAGGCCAGACGGACCACGGCGCGGGACATGCCCAGCACCTTCTGGCCGGCACTCATCGCGGTGAGGTCGACCCGGACCGTACGGGCGTCGTCGTCGAGCTTGGCCGCGACCTTGCCGCTGACCTCGATCTGCGCGCCCTCGTCGTCGTTGGGGACGACGACGGGCTTGGTGAAGCGCACCCCGTATTCGGCGACCGCGCCCGGGTCACCGGCCCAGTCGGTGACCACCCGGATCGCCTCGGCCATGGTGAACATCCCGTGGGCGATGACGTCGGGCAGTCCGACCTCCTTGGCGAACTTCTCGTTCCAGTGGATCGGGTTGAAGTCGCCGGAGGCGCCCGCGTAGCGCACGAGCGTCGCGCGGGTCACCGGGAAGGTCTGCGCCGGGAGTTCGGTGCCGACCTCGACGTCGTCGTAAGAGATCTTCGCGGTCATTTCAGGCCTCCTCGGCGCGACGGGACACCAGCTTGGTGAAGGCGGTCACGACGTGTTCGCCCGCCTCGTCGTGCACCTCGCCGCGGATGTCGATGATGTCGTTGCCCGCCATGGTCTTGACCGCCTCGATGGTGGAGGTGACGGCCAGCCGGTCACCGCTGCGCACCGGCCGGGTGTAGGCGAACTTCTGGTCGCCGTGCACCACCCGGCTGTAGTCCAGGCCCAGTTGCGGGTCCTCGATGACCTGTCCGGCGGCCTTGAAAGTGATCGCGAACACAAAAGTCGGCGGCGCGATCACATCGGGGTGACCGAGAGCCTTGGCCGCTTCGGCGTCGGTGTAAGCGGGGTTGGGGTCCCCGATCGCCTCGGCGAATTCGCGGATCTTTTCCCGGCCGACCTCATAGGGCTCGGTGGGCGGGTATGTGCGGCCGACAAAAGACTGGTCGAGCGCCATGGGCTCGCAACCTCCGTGTACTGATGGTGATAACGCCGTGAGGCCGCCCCCACGAATGGGGACGGCCTCACGGACTAGCCTGTGTTATCGCGTCTCGCGATGCGCAGTGTGCGAGTTGCAGCGCGGGCAGTGCTTCTTCATCTCAAGACGGTCCGGGTCGTTACGCCGGTTCTTCTTGGTGATGTAGTTCCGCTCCTTGCACTCCACGCAGGCCAGCGTGATCTTCGGGCGGACGTCGGTGGCAGCCACGTGAGTGCTCCTTGACGGACGGATGGACGGATGAACGCAGAAAAGAGTAGCCGATCGAAGGACCGACCCCACAATCGGCTACTGTCAGTAGCGGTGACCGGACTTGAACCGGTGACACAGCGATTATGAGCCGCTTGCTCTACCGACTGAGCTACACCGCTGTGATGCGAGGGGACCCCGCCCGAAGGCGGGAACCTCACACATCAGAGCCCCAATACGGAATCGAACCGTAGACCTTCTCCTTACCATGGAGACGCTCTGCCGACTGAGCTATTGGGGCGAGCGATGAAGACATTACACGGCCCGCCGCCAAACGTGAAATCCGTATCCCGGCAACGCCCCAACAGCCCCGCGCACCACACCGGTACGACTATTTCGCGCCTGCGCGAAGCTCTCCCGGCGGCGCCCTAGTCTCGGAAGCACGCTGCGTGATCTTGCACGCCCGGGTGCCTTCGAGGAGCGCGATGTCCGACAGCAGTTCGCCGCAGCCGCAGCCGGGAAAGCCGGGCGGCACCGGCCGGTTCACCAGGTCGGACAGCGGCGCACTGGTCCTGTGCGGCGCCCGGCTCGCCGACGGCCGCACCGTGGACGTACGGCTGGGCAGCGGGCGCATCGAGGCCGTGGGGACGGCCGGCAGCCTCGCCCCGCAGGGCGCCCGGGTCGACCTCGCCGGCTATCTGCTGCTCCCCGCCCCCGCCGAGCCGCACGCGCACTGCGACACCGCACTGACCGCGGACTCCGACGGCCCCGCCTCCGGCTCCCCCGAGGACGTCCAGCGGCGGACCACCGAGGCCGCGTTGCTCCAGCTGGGGCACGGCGCCACCGCCTCCCGCAGCCACGTCAGGATCGGCGACGTACAGGGCCTGCGCTCCCTGGAGGCGGTGCTCCAGGCGCGCCGTTCGCTGCGCGGGCTCGCCGATCTGGCGGCGGTCGCGGTGCCGCGGGTGCTGACCGGCGTCGCCGGCGCCGACGGCCTGGCGATGCTCCGCGACGCCGTCAAGATGGGCGCCTCGGTCATCGGCGGCTGCCCGGACCTGGACCCCGATCCGGCCGGCTATGTCGAGACGGTCCTGGAGCTGGCGGATGAACACGGCTGCCCGGTGGATCTGCACACCGACGGTGACGACCCGGCCCGGCTGGCCCGCTTCGCAGCGATGTCCGGCGGGCTGCGGCCGGGTGTGGCGCTCGGCCCGTGCGCCGGTATGGCGCGGATGCCGCGCAGTGTCGCCGGCCGGGTCGCCGAGCAGCTGGCCGCCGCCGATGTCGCCGTCGTATGCCTGCCGCAGGGCGACTGCACGGGGCTGGAGCGGTACGGCTCACGGGTGGCGCGGCCGGCTCCGGTACGGCTGCTGCGGGCCGCCGGGGTGCGGGTGGCGGCCGGCAGCGGGGCGCTGCGGGACGTGGCGAACCCGGTGGGGCGCGGCGACCCGTTGGAGGCCGCGTACCTTCTGGCATCCCTGGGCGAGGCGACCCCGGAGGCCGCCTACGAGACGGTGAGCTCGGCGGCGCGCATGACGCTGGGCCTGCCGGAGGTACGCGTCGAGGCGGGCTTCCCGGCGGAGCTGCTGGCCGTACGCGGTGAGCGGATCGCCGGGGTGCTCTCGCTCGCGTACAGCCGGATCGTGATCCACCGCGGGCGGGTGGTCGCCCGCACCAGCGCGGTGCGCGAGTACTGCGACTCGGCGGCGGAGGTGGCGCTGGAACTGCCCCGGCAGTCGCAGCGCTGAGCGGCTGATTCCGGGGAGGGGCCGGGGGCGGGAAGGCGCCCCTCGACCGGCCGGTCCCGCATCCGCCGACGGCGCTTCGGCGTACGGTCGGGATCATGCGCATTGTCATCGCAGGTGGACATGGTCAGATCGCGCTGCGGCTGGAGCGTTTGCTCGCCAAGCGCGGGGACGAGGTCGCGGGCATCATCCGGCGGCCGGAGCAGGCCGGCGACGTGCTGGCCGCGGGCGCCGAGCCGGTGGTCTGCGACCTGGAGTCGGCGTCCGTGGAGGACGTCGCCCGGCACATGGACGGCGCGGACGCGGCCGTCTTCGCCGCGGGCGCCGGGCCGGGCAGCGGCATCGAGCGCAAGGACACGGTGGACCGCGGCGCGGCGGCGCTCTTCGCGGACGCGGCCGAGGCCGCAGGCGTACGGCGCTTCCTCGTCATCTCCGCCATGGGCGCGGACCGCGAGCCCCCCGAGGGCACCGACCCGGTCTTCGCCGCGTACCTCCGCGCGAAGGGCGCCGCGGACGCGGACGTACGGGCCCGCGCGGGCCTGGACTGGACGATCCTGCGGCCCGGCCGGCTGACCGACGACGCCGGGTCCGGCCTGGTCACCCTGGCCGACGCCACCGGCCGGGGACCGGTGTCCCGCGACGATGTGGCGGCCGTCCTGGCGGAGCTGCTCGCCGAGCCGGGCACCATCGGCCGCACGCTGGAGCTGATCAGCGGGGACGTACCGGTCGCGGACGCGGTACGGGCGGTGGCGGGGTCCTGAGGGGCCCGGGCCCATGAGGCAGGGGTAACGAAAGGGGCCCCTGAACCGTATTTCTACGATTCAGGGGCCCCTTCACACCTGTGGCGGCGCCAGGATTCGAACCTGGGAAGGCGAAGCCGGCAGATTTACAGTCTGCTCCCTTTGGCCGCTCGGGCACACCGCCAGGGTTTGCTGCCGGGAGAGCCGCTTGGGGGCGGTGCTCCGTGGCAACGACGTAAACCATACCCGATGGCTGGGGGTGGTTCGCCACTCGATTCGAGAGCGCTGGATCTTGGCCGGGTGGCTAGGCTTGGCAGGCGGTCCGGGGACGGTCCGCACCCCTGACGGATCTACGTACGAGGAGCCAACTCAACATGGCCGACTCCAGTTTCGACATCGTCTCGAAGGTAGAGCGGCAGGAGGTCGACAACGCCCTCAACCAGGCCGCCAAGGAGATCTCGACGCGCTACGACTTCAAGGGCGTGGACGCCTCGATCGCATGGTCGGGCGAGAAGATCGAGATGCGGGCCAACGCCGAGGAGCGCGTCAAGGCCGTGCTCGACATCTTCCAGTCCAAGCTGGTCAAGCGCGGGATCTCGCTGAAGGCGCTGGACGCCGGCGAGCCGCAGGCCTCGGGCAAGGAGTACAAGATCTTCGCCTCCATCGAGGAGGGGATCTCCCAGGAGAACGCGAAGAAGGTCGCCAAGATCATCCGCGACGAGGGCCCCAAGGGCGTCAAGGCGCAGGTGCAGGGCGACGAGCTGCGGGTCAGCTCGAAGAGCCGGGACGACCTTCAGGCGGTGCAGCAGCTGCTCAAGGGCAAGGACCTGGACTTCGCCATTCAGTTCGTGAACTACCGGTAGCAGCCCGGTTTCCGGGTGCCATGGATGGGGCGGCGCGCTTCGGCGTGCCGCCCCACCGGCGTTCGGGGGCGGTCCGGTGCCCGGGCGAAGGTTGACCTCGATCGCGGTTGAGGTTGCAGGCTCGGGCCATGACTTCTTCACGGACTTCTTCGCGTGGTGCGCAGGGCGGGCCGGTGGCCGCCCCTCAGGACGGGTTTCTCGTGGATGTGTTCCCCGAGGTGCGGCGGCCGGATGCCGGGACCGTACTGATCAGTGAGTGGGACGCGGGCGGCCCCGAGGGGCAGCGGGCCGTCCTGGACGGTGTCGCCCGGGCGTGGGCGCAGACGCCGCTGCCCGCGGGCTTTCTGTCGCGGGTGCTGTTCGCCGGGACGGACGGGCGCAGCGTGCTCAACTACGCGCAGTGGACGAGCGACGTGGCGCACCGGGAGTTCGTACGGAGCGAGGACACCGGGCTGAGCGGGCGGATCGCGGCGGTGCTGGACGCCGTGGGGGACGTCGGCAATGCCGGGCCGGGCCGTTACCGGCTGTACCGCAGCATGCTGCCCCAGGGGGAGCCGGAGGTCCCGGGCTGCGTCGTCCGCGTGGCCTTCCGGACCACGGGGCACGAAGCGGCCCGGGAGCTCGTCGACGGCCTGTTCGGCCTGCTCGGCGAGCGGCAGCAGGGAACGGGCGGGATCGGCTCGCACTTCCACCTCAGCGAGGACGGCACCCGGGTCGTCAACTACAGCGAGTGGACGTCCCCGGAGGCCCACCAGCGGGTGGTGGACACCTCGCTCCGGGCAGGCGGCGAGGTGCAGAACCTCATCGCGAGCCTGCCCGGGGTCGAGCCGGCCGGGTTCAAGCGGTTCGTGACCCCGCGGGGGCTCGTACGGGTGTGACCACGGGGGGACCCGTACGGCCGGCGGCCGGGCTCGGCGTCAGCGGGTGGCGAACGGCTGGTCCGTGGGGACGATGTCGCGGCCCAGGGGGACGAGGGAGATCGGGATCATCTTGAAGTTGGCGATGCCGAACGGGATGCCGATGATCGTCACGCACAGGGCGAGACCGGTGACGATATGGCCCAGGGCCAGCCACCAGCCCGCGAAGATGATCCAGATGACATTGCCGATCGCCGAGCCGACGCCGGCGTCGTGCCGCACGACGGTCGTACGACCGAAGGGCCAGAGGGCGTAGCCGGCTATCCGGAACGACGCGATGCCGAACGGGATCGTGATGATCAGGATGCAGCAGATGATGCCCGCGACGACATAGCCGAGCGCCAGCCAGAGGCCGCTGAGGACCAGCCAGAGGACGTTGAGGAGGGTTTTCATGATCGGCAGCCTTCCACGGGCACGGCGGAGAACGTAACTGCCCTGCTAGACGCACCGGGACCGGTGAATCGTTGCACTCATGATGCGACGGGCGGGAGGGGGCTGCCACCGGCCGGCCGGCCCGTGGGTCTCAGGGGCGGTGGTGGCCCGCCATCCGTTCGAGGCGGGTGATCCGCTCGCGCATCGGGGGGTGGGTGGAGAAGAGCCGGGACCTGCCCTCGCCGGCCCGGAAGGGGTTGGCGATCATCATGTGTCCCGCGTTCTCCAGACGCGGCTCGGGCGGCAGCGGGAGCTGCTGGGTGCCGATCTCCAGCTTGCGCAGGGCGGAGGCCAGGGCGAGCGGGTCGCCGGTGAGCTGGGCGCCCGAGGCGTCCGCCTGGTACTCGCGGGAGCGGCTGACGGCCAGCTGGATCAGCGCGGCGGCGACCGGGCCGAGGATCATGATCAGCAGCATGCCCAGGATGCCGGGGCCCTCGTCGTCTTCGGAGCGGCCTATCGGGATCAGCCAGGCGAAGTTGACCAGGAACATCACGACTGAGGCCAGCGCGCCCGCGACGGAGGAGATGAGGATGTCGCGGTTGTAGACATGGCTGAGCTCATGGCCGATGACGCCGCGCAGTTCGCGCTCGTCGAGGAGCTGGAGGATGCCGTCCGTACAGCAGACCGCGGCGTTGCGGGGGTTGCGGCCGGTGGCGAAGGCGTTGGGTGCCTGGGTCGGGGAGAGGTAGAGCCGCGGCATGGGCTGGCGGGCCGCCGTCGAGAGCTCGCGGACCATCCGGTAGAGCTGTGGCGCCTCGAACTCGCTGACCGGGCGGGCCCGCATGGCCCGCAGGGCCAGCTTGTCGCTGTTCCAGTACGCGTAGGCGTTGGTGCTCAGGGCGATCAGGACGGCGACGATCAGGCCCGTACGGCCGAAGAAGCTGCCGATGACGATGATGAGTGCGGACAGCCCCCCGAGGAGTACGGCCGTCCTGAGCCCGTTGTGCCGGCGGTGCACGGTACGCCCTCCAAGCGGTGCGGCAGGGGAACCCTGTGCTTCGTTGCTCCACTCTCAGTGGACCCTTACGCACTGGTCAACGCGAGATGAAGGGGCCTGGTTCCCTTGTGCACGGCGAGGGGCCCGGGAGGCTCCCGGGTCCTTCCCCCTAGAGCAGCGCGCCGGACGCGAACCGCAGGACGAGCTGCGGGGCGCCGGAGAGGGCGACGCCGAGGACGGTGGCGAGGCCGATGGCCGTGGCGAGCGGGGCCGGGATCCTGGCGTGCGGCGGCCGCTGGGCCTCCGGTGCGGCCCCGGCCTCCTCGGCGCCCCGGAAGAGCACCGCGGTCCACTGGAGGTAGTAGTAGAGCGCGATCACGACATTGACGGCCATGAGCACGGCGAGCCAGGCCAGTCCGGCGTCGACGGCCGCGGAGAAGACCACGACCTTGGCGAACAGGCCGATGATGCCCGGCGGCAGACCGGCCAGGCAGAGCAGGAAGAAGCCGAGGGCGAGCGCCACCAGGGGGCGCCGGTGGTACAGGCCCCGGTAGTCGGCGATGCGGTTGGCGGGGCGCGTACGGGCCACCAGGGCCGCGACCGCGAAGGCGCCGAGGTTCACCGCCGCGTACATCAGGGCGTAGGCGACGGTGGCGCCGATGGCGTGCGCCGGACGGTGCGCGTAACCGGCCGCCGCGAGGGGGACCAGGAGGTAGCCGGCCTGGCCGACCGAGGACCAGGCGAGCAGACGTACCGCGCTGTGCGCACGCTGCGGGTCCTGGCGCAGGGCCGCGACATTGCCGACGGTCATGGTGAGCGCGGCGAGCACGGCCAGCGCCGGGCCCCAGACGTCGGCGTACGCGGGGAAGCCCTGGACGGTGACGAGGATCAGGCCGGAGAAGCCGACGGCCTTGCCGACCACGGAGAGGTAGCCGGCGATCGGCAGCGGCGCGCCGACGTAGGTGTCCGGCACCCAGAAGTGGAACGGGGCGGCCGCGGTCTTGAAGGCGAAGCCGACCAGGGTGAGCGCGACGCCGGCGCTCGCCAGGGTGGCCAGCCGCGGGTCGGGCAGGCCGGTGAGGGCGTGCGCCACCTTGGAGAGGTACAGGCTGCCGGTGGCGGCGTACAGGAAGCTCACGCCGAGCAGCATCACGGCGGTGGCGGCCACCGAGGAGAGGAAGAACTTCAGCGCCGCCTCGGAGGAGAGCCGGTCCCCGCGCCGCAGCCCTACGAGGGCGAACGCGGGCAGCGAGGCCACCTCCAGGGCGATGACGAGGGTGGCGAGGTCCCGGGAGGCGGGCAGCAGGGCGGCGCCGGCGGCCGACGACAGCAGCAGGAACCAGTACTCGCCGGTGGGCAGGTCGTGGTCCTTGATGGTGTCGATGGACAGCAGGGCGGTCAGCAGCGCGCCGGCGAGCACCAGGAACTGGATGACCAAGGTGAACGGGTCCGCCACATAGCTGCACACGTCGGGCTGCCCGGTGAGGCAGAAGGTGCGGCGGTCGCCGTTCAGGAGGGGCAGGAGCGAGAGGGCCGCGAGCGCGAGGCCGGCCGTGGCGATCCAGCCCAGCAGCGGCTTGCGGGCCGCCGGGAGGAAGAGGTCGGCGACGAGCACCACCAGGGCGACGGTCGCGGCGAGGGTGGGCGGCGCGATGGCGAGCCAGTCGACGGACTGGACCAGAGAGGTGACCTGACTCATCACTTACCGCCTCCGAGGAGCTGCTGGACGGCCGGGTCGGTGAGGCCGAGGAGGGCCGCGGGCCACAGTCCGGCGAGGACGGTCAGGACGGCGAGGGGGCTCCAGGCCGCGTACTCGTAGCGCGCGAGGTCGGGGAGGACGGCAGCGGTGACCGGCGCGGACTCTCCCGGGGCGGGGTCGTCCGGGTCGCTCCCGGCGCCGAGCGGCGCGGTCGTGGCGAGGTGCGGGGTGCCGCCCATGCAGACCCGGCGGACGACCAGCAGCAGATATGCGGCGGTCAGCAGGGTGCCGAGGCCGGCCAGGACCATGAACGTCAGGAAGGCGGGGCGGCTCAGGCCGGCGGCCGGCCGGAAGGCGCCGAACATGGCGAGCATCTCGCCCCAGAAGCCGGCCAGTCCGGGGAGGCCGAGCGAGGCGACGGCCCCGAAGGCGAGCAGGCCGCCGAAGCGGGGGGCCTTGCCGTAGAGGGCGGCGCCGGTGGTGCCGGCGAGGGTGTCGAGGTCGGTGCTGCCGGTGCGGTCCTTGAGGGCGCCGACCAGGAAGAAGAGCAGCCCGGTGATCAGACCGTGGGCGATGTTGGCGAACAGGGCGCCGTTGACGCCGGTGGGGGTCATGCTGGCGATGCCGAGCAGGACGAAGCCCATGTGGCCGACGGAGCTGTAGGCGATCAGGCGCTTGAGGTCGCCCTGGGCACCCTTGCGGACCAGGGCGAGGCAGGCGAGCGAGCCGTAGATGATGCCGACGGCGGCCAGTGCGGCGAGGTACGGCGCGAAGGTGTGCATGCCTTCGGGGGTGATCGGCAGCGCGATCCGGACGAACCCGTACGTGCCCATCTTCAGCAGGACGCCGGCCAGCAGCACCGAACCGACGGTGGGGGCGGCGGTGTGCGCGTCGGGCAGCCAGCTGTGCAGTGGCCACAGCGGGGACTTGACGGCCAGTCCGATGCCGATGGTGAGCACCGCGAGAAGCTGAACGGTGTGGCTGAGCTGGGCTTTCGGGCCGTTGTCAGTGGCGAGTGCCACCATGTCGAACGTGCCGGATTTCACGCCGATGAGGAGGAGGCCGAGCAGCATCACGACGGAGCCGAGCAGCGTGTAGAGGATGAACTTCCAGGCCGCCGCCTGCTTTCCCGCACCGCCCCAGCGGGCGATGAGGAAGTACATCGGGATGAGGACCATCTCGAAGGCGAGGAAGAAGAGCATCAGGTCCAGGACGGCGAAGGTGGCGAGGGTGCCGGCCTCCAGGACGAGCAGCAGGGCTACAAATGCCTTGGGAGACGGGCCCGTTGGCATGTGGAAGTACGAATAGAGCGCGCAGAGGAAGGTCAGCAGCGCGGTCATGACGACGAGGGGAAGCGAGATGCCGTCGACGCCGAGGTGGATATGGACGCCGAGCGCCGGGATCCAGCTGAGGTCGGTGGTGGCCTGCATACGGGCCGGGTGAGCGTGGTCGAAGCCGGCGGCCAGCGCGACGGCGGCGGCGAGCACAACGCCGGTGACGGTCACTCCGTGGCGCAGGACGGCCTGGTCGGGGTTCTTGCCCTTCAGGCCGGGCGGGGCCGGCAGCAGCGCGGCGAGCGCGCCGACAAGGGGGAGGACGACGACGGCCGCGAGGAGGATCTGCATGGCGGTGTGAGTCAGGTGCATCGGTCAGGCTCCCGTGCCCGTAGCGACGAGGACGGCGGCGATGGCCAGGACGAGCGAGCCCGCGAGCAGCGCGCCGAGGTAGGTCTGCACGTTTCCGGTCTGGGCGCGGCGGACCGCGGCGCCCAGCAGGCGGGGGGCGGCGCCCGCGCCGCGGACGTAGGCGTCGACGACCTCGCGGTCCAGGAAGCGGACGAGCGTGGCGGCGGCGCGTACGGGGCGGACGAACAGCGCGGAGTAGACGGCGTCGAGGTGGAAGCCGACGGCCGCGTGGCGGTGCAGCGGGCCGAGGAGGAGGCGGCCGGGGTCCGCGGGGTCGGCGGCGCCGGCGATGTTCCCGTAGACCGGGGCGTGGGTGGCGATGGCCGTCTCCTCGGCGAGGCCGGGGGCCGCGTCCGGGTCGACGACGACCGCCCCCATCGGGGTGCGGGCGGCGAGGGCCGTGGTGTGCCGCCAGGCGGCGTAGGTGACCAGGCCGCCGACGAGGGCGACACCGGTGCCCAGGACGGAGGTGGTCAGGGTCGGAGCGAGCGAGCGCCCGTCGAACCAGTCGGGCAGGAGGGGGGCCGCGAGGCCGAGCGCGAGGGTGGGGACGAAGAGCACCCACAGGACGGCGTTCATGACCACCGGCTGCGGGCCGTGGTCGGGGGCTTCGACGCCCTTGCCCTTGAACGCGAGCAGCCACAGGCGGGTGGCGTAGGCCGCGGTGAGGAGGGCGGTGAGCAGTCCGGAGAGCAGCACGGTCCAGCCGGCGGCGCCGGGGATGCCGTGCGCACCACCGGTGGCGGCGTGCTCGGCGGCGCCCAGGACGGCTTCCTTGGAGAAGAAGCCGGCGAACGGCGGGATCGCGGCGAGCGCGAGCAGCGCGACGGTGACGGTCCAGTACGCGTCCGGGATGCGCCGGGCCAGACCGCTCATCCGGGACATGGCGGCCAGCGAGTTGGTGCCGGCGGCGTGGATGATCACGCCCGCGCCGAGGAAGAGGAGGGCCTTGAACGCACCGTGCGTCATGAGGTGGAACATGGCGGCGCCGCGGTCGCCGACGGCCAGCGCGCCGAGCATGTAGCCGAGCTGGCCGACCGTCGAATAGGCCAGGACCCGCTTGATGTCGTCCTGGGCCAGCGCGGCCAGACCGGAGCCGACCATGGTGACCGCGGCCATGACGGCGAGGACGACCAGCGCGGCCGCGGAGGCCGCGAAGACCGGGAGGAGACGGGCCACGACATAGACACCGGCCGCCACCATCGTCGCGGCGTGGATCAGCGCGGAGACCGGCGTCGGGCCGGCCATCGCGTCCGGGAGCCAGGTGTGCAGCGGGAACTGCGCCGACTTGCCCGCGACGCCGCCGAGCAGCAGCAGGGCGATCAGCGTCGGATGTTCCAGTCCGCCGTTGGCGACCGAGCCGAGGATGCCGGTGATGCGGAAGGTGCCGGTGTCGGCGGCCAGCGCGAAGATGCCGAAGAGGAAGGGGACATCGCCGAGCTTGGTGACCAGGAAGGCCTTGAGGGAGGCGGCGCGGGCGGTCTCGGTCTCCCAGTAGTGGCCGACGAGGAAGTAGGAGCAGATGCCCATGACTTCCCAGCCGACCAGCAGCACCATCAGGTCGCCGGTGTAGACGACCAGCAGCATCGCCGCGGTGAACAGCGAGACCAGCGCGGCGTAGGAGGGGTAGCGCGGGTCGTCACGCAGATAGCCGGTGGAGTAGAGCTGCACACAGGTCGCCACGAGCCCGACCAGCACGGCGATCAGTGCGGCGAAGCCGTCGATGTGCAGGGCCAGGTCGATGGGGACCGAGCCGGTCGGGGTGAGCCGGGTGGCGACGTCGGTGGCCGGGCCGCCGCCCTGGCCGACGGCGACGACCACGGTCAGCGCGGCCGCGGCCAGCGTCGGCAGCACGGCCAGCGGCCGTACGAAACCGGGCGCGGTGCGCCCCAGGAGGAGGCCGGCGACGGCCCCGAGGAAGGGCAGGAGGGGAACGAGAACGGCGGTGGTCGTGAGCGTCACGCGGTGGCCTCCGCCTTGGTGTCCGGCTGCGCTGTCGCCTCGGCGGCGTCCGTCCCGTCCGGCCGCTCGGCGAGGTCACGGAGCCGGTCGATGTCGGAGCTGCCGCGGTTGCGGTAGACGAGCAGCACGATCGCCAGGCCGATGCCGATCTCGGCGGCGGCGATGGCGATGGTGAAGAGGGTGAGCGCCTGGCCGGCGTGCAGGGTGTCGCGCAGCCAGACGTCGAAGGCGACGAGGTTGAGGTTGACGGCGTTGAGCATCAGCTCGACGGACATCAGCACCAGGATCGCGTTACGGCGGGCGAGCACGCCGTACAGACCGGTGCAGAAGAGGAGGACGGCGAGGACGGCCGGATAAGCGAGGTGCATCAGCGCTGCTCCTCTCGCGGGGCGGGGGCATCAAAAGCGCGGGCGCCGTCCCTGAGGGCCGCCGCGGGGGCCTTACCCTCACCGCCCTTGCGGGACAGCACGATCGCCCCGACGAGCGCGGCGAGCAGCAGTACCGACAGCGCCTCGAAGGGCAGCACCCAGTACTGGAAGAGGCTGCGCCCGGAGACCTCGGTGGAGCCCTGGGCGGCGCCGTCGAGGTTGATCCAGGTGGCGCGGAAGGCGTCGACGACGACCCAGACCAGGGCGCCGGCCGAGGCGAGCGCCACCACGAGCGCGGCCCAGCGGTTGCCCGAATCGGCATCCGGGGAGCGGCCGATGGGCGCCTTCGTCAGCATCAGCCCGAAGAGCAGGAGGACGACGACGGAACCGACGTAGATCAGTACCTGCACCCAGGCGATGAACTCGGCCGTGAGGAGGAGGTATTCGATCGCGACCCCGCCGAGGGCGACGACCAGCCAGAGGGCGGCGTGCACCAGCTGCCGGGTGGTGACGGTGATGACGGCCGCGCCGAGCGTGCCGATACCGACGAGGAGGAAGGCGATTTCGACACCGGTGGGCGAGAGGAAGCCGTGGCCTGCTGCGGTGGCGGCGAGCGTCACGTGCCCTCCCCTGGGTTCTCCGGTCGTTCCTGGTCCCCGTCCTGGGCCGCGGCTTCGGCCTGGGCCTGTGCCTCGGCCTCCGCGGCCTGCTGGGCGGCGAGCTTGTCCGCGGCCTTACGGGCGGCGGCGATCTCCTTGGGCTCCTCGGCCGCCGGGTCGAGGGCCGGCGGCTCGGGCACCGTCCACATCCACTCCCGGAGCTTGTCGCGCTCATGGGTCAGGTCGCGGATGTCCGTCTCGGCGTACTCGAACTCCGGCGACCAGAAGAGCGCGTCGAAGGGGCAGACCTCGATGCAGATCCCGCAGTACATGCACAGCGCGAAGTCGATCGCGAAGCGGTCCAGCACATTGCGGCTGCGCTCACGGCCTCCGGGCGCGGCGGGCGGCACCGTCTCCTTGTGGGAGTCGATGTAGATGCACCAGTCCGGGCACTCCCGCGCACACAGCATGCAGACCGTGCAGTTCTCCTCGAACAGCCCGATGACACCGCGCGTACGAGGCGCGAGGTCGGGCTGGACGTCCGGGTACTGCGCGGTGACCGAACGCTTCGTCATCGTCCGCAGGGTGACGGCCAGGCCCTTGGCGAGGCCGGATCCGGGGAAGCTCATGAGGAGATCACCACCTTGACGATGCCGGTGAGGGCGATCTGGGCGAGGGCGAGCGGGATGAGGGCCGTCCAGGCGAGCTTCTGCAACTGGTCCTCGCGCAGCCGCGGATAGGTCACCCGCAGCCAGATGACGCCGAAGGCGAGGATCGCGGTCTTCAGCAGCGTCCACAGCCAGCCCAGGCCGTCGGCGCCGAACGGGCCGTGCCAGCCGCCGAGGAAGAGTACGGAGGTCAGCGCGCAGAGGACGACGATGCCCGCGTACTCGGCGAGCAGGAAGAGCGCGAAGCGCAGCCCGGTGTACTCGGTGTACGCACCGAAGATGATCTCCGAGTCGGCGACCGGCATGTCGAACGGCGGCCGCTGGAGCTCGGCGAGCCCCGCGGTGAAGAAGACCACGCCGCCCACGATCTGCCACGGCACCCACCACCAGTGGAAGGCTTCGATGATGCCGGGCAGCGACAGCGTGCCGGCCGCCATCGCGACCGACGCCGCGGCGAGCAGCATCGGCAGCTCGTACGCGAGCAGCTGCGCGGCGGTCCGCAGACCACCGAGCAGCGAGAACTTGTTCGCCGAGGCCCAGCCCGCCATCAGCGAGCCGAGCACGCCCACGCCCATGACCGCGAGGACGAAGAAGATCCCCGCGTCCAGGTCTTGTCCGACGGCGTTGTGCGGCCCTATCGGGATGGCGACCAGGACCAGGAGGTACGGCAGCAGGGCGACGGCGGGCGCGAGCTGGAAGATCCGCCGGTCGGCGCCGGCCGGCACGATGTCTTCCTTCTGCGCGAACTTCACACCGTCGGCGACCAGCTGCGCCCAGCCGTGGAACCCACCCGCGTACATGGGCCCGAGCCGGCCCTGCATATGGGCCATGACCTTGTGCTCGGTCTGCCCGATGACCAGGGGGAACACCAGGAAGACGGCAAAGACGGCGAGGAGGCGCAGCGCGATGTCGAGAGCGTCGCTCATGGGGTGTCGCCTCCTGCCGGGTGCTCGGGCTCGGTCTTCTCGTCGGGGGCGGGCTCCGTCGCGGGGGCGGGGCGCTGCTCGGGCTCGGGCTTCGGTTCCGGCTCAGGCTGCGGTTCCGGCGTGGGCTCCGTCGGCTTCGCCGGCTCCTCGAAGGCCGGGCGGGCGTGGTGCCACGGCGCATCGGAGGAACGCGGCGCCGGCGCCGGGGCGCCCGTCGCCGGAGCCTCAGCCTCCTCGGCCTTGGCCCCGTCCGTCGCCGCCGGCCGCTGACCGGCCGATCCCTCGCTCGCCGAGCGGGTACGACGTACCGGGCGCTCCGGGCGCTCCGGCCGCTCGGCACGCGCCGGTGCGGCCGCCGGAGCCTCGGGGGTTCCCGCCGCCTCCCCCGCCGTCTGCTGGCTCGCCGAACCCGCGCTCGCGGTGCGGGTACGCCGGGCCGGACGCTCGCCCGCCGCGGCTCCGGCCGCACGGGCACCGCCGGCCGCCCGCGCACCCCGCGCCGGACGCGCCGGTGCGGGCGGCAGCTGGCCCTTCAACGGACCCCACTCGTTCGGGTCCGGGACACCCGGGGGCAGCATCTGCCGGCGCTTGGGCCCGCCGTGCTCGGACTCCCCTGGCTCCTTGGCTCCCGGCCACGCCTTGGCGACCCGCGCCGCCAGTACGAAGTCCTTGCGCAGCGGGTGCCCCTCGAAGCCCTCCGGGAGCAGCAGCGGCACGAGGTGGGGGTGTCCTGTGAAGTCCACACCGAACATCTCGTGCGTCTCGCGCTCGTGCCAGCCGGCGCCCGCGTACACCCCCACGGCGCTGGGCAGCGCGGCCGTCTCGTGCGGGACCGTCGTCCGTACGACCAGCCGGCGGACGGTGCCGGGGTGCGCCACATCGGCGAGGTGCGCACAGATCCGGAAGCCGGTGCCGGGCTCGTCGACGGCGCTCAGCCAGTCGAAGTAGGTGCAGCCGAGGTCGTCACGGGCGGCCGTCAGCGCGCTGAGCCAGCCGTCCACCGGAACGTCGACGGTCAGCAGGTCGTACGCCAGCTCGGCGGTGGCGCCGGTTCCGAAGAGCTCGCTCGCGGGCCGCGGCAGCCAGCCGACGACGGGCTCCGCGGCGCTCTCGGCCCCCTGAGCCTGCTCGGGCTGCTGAGCCTGCTCGGGCTGCTGCTCACTCATCGGAGCTCCTCCCCGAAGCCTTCGGCTGCTCCGCCGTCTCCGGCTGCTCCGCCGTCTTCGGCGCGGGCGGCGTCACCAGCCCGCTGCGCAGTGCGGCCGCCGAAGGCCGGCCGGCGCCGCCCTTCTTGTACCGCTCCCCCAGCGACTCGCGCGCGATCTTCTCCTGGAGCTTGAGGATGCCCTGGAGCAGCGCCTCGGGCCGCGGCGGGCAGCCCGGTACGTACACATCGACCGGGATGATCTGGTCGACGCCCTTGGTGACCGAGTACGAGTCCCAGTAGGGACCACCGCAGTTGGAGCAGGCCCCGAAGGAAATCACGTACTTCGGCTCGGGCATCTGCTCATAGAGCCGCTTGACCGCGGGCGCCATCTTGTCGGTGACGGTGCCGGAGACGACCATCAGGTCGGCCTGGCGCGGGCCGGGCGCGAACGGGATCACGCCGAGCCGGATGAAGTCATGGCGCGCCATGGACGCGGCGATGAACTCGATGGCGCAGCAGGCCAGACCGAAGTTGAAGACCCACAGGCTGTAGCGGCGGCCCCAGTTGAGGACCACCTTCATCGGTTCGGGCGCGAGCCGGGCGAGGGTGCCCAGCCGGCGCGGCTCCGGCAGGAACTGGGGCGCGGCGCCCTCGGCCGCGGCTGCGGAGCTGTTGGAGGCGGGGGTCACGTCCATTCCAGGACGCCCTTCTTCCATGCGTAGAGCAGGCCGACGGCGAGGAAGCCGAGGAAGATGAACATCTCCACCAGCGTCACCCCGCCGAAGCCGGGGGCGGCGAAGATCGTCGCCCAGGGGAACAGGAAGATCGAGTCGACGGCGAAGATGACGTAGAGGAAGGCGTAGACGTAGTAGCGGACCTGGGTGTGCGCCCAGCCCTCGCCGACCGGGTCCACTCCGCACTCGTACGTCAGCATCTTCTCGGGCGTCGGCACGACAGGCCGCAGCAGCCGCCCGGCCCCGAAGGCCACGGCGACGAAGAGCACACCGATCACGGCGATGATCCCGACGACCGAATAGCCCTGGAAATAGTCCGCGGCGACGGTAGTGCGTACGGTCGCGTCCGGCACGTCCGCCCCTCGCTCCCTGACTGCGCTTGTTCAACGACTTCGACGATCTGTACGGACGGGAGTCTAGGCCCTGCCCAGGCCGCCCCGAGCAGCCGCGTCGTCGCCGACGGTGAGCTTGTCCCTACTTCGCCCTACCTGGGCGGCAGGCAGCGTAGACGCCCTGTTCGATTGTCTCAGAGTGTGTCTCACGGAGCGGACGGACGGACCGGACCGGCGGGGCAGGGCGGGCGAGGCGGGGCGGGAGGCACCGCGGAGCGGCGGCTCAGCGGAGCGGGCCGCCATCGAAGGGACTCCGGCTCCCGGGATCGGCGGGGCCGGGGCTCGCGGGGGCGGGGCCCGCGGGGGCACCAGGGGCGCCCGGGCCCTGTGGAGCCGCCGTGTGCGGCGGTACGGGAGGACGCACCGGGGCGGGGGACTGGGCCGGAGCGGGAGCCGGGGCCGAGCCTTGCGCATACGTCGTCCCCGCCGGGCCTTGTACATACGTCGCCCCCGCCGGGCCTTGTACATACGTCGCCCCCGCCGGACCTGGTACGTACGTCGTCCCCGCCGGGCCGTGCACGTACGTCGCCCCCGCCGGGCCCTGCACCGATGTCGTCCCCGGCTGCCGATGCTGCCGCCGGCCCGGGTCCCGCGAGACCGCGCGGTCCATCACCTCGGCCGCGATCCGCGCCGCCGCCTCCCGCGTCCGCTCGCCGAGCAGCTCCGTACGGATCGCGCCGCCGGCCGCCAGATGACGGTCGTACGGCAGCGGCAGCACCGCCGCACCGCCGGCGCCCAGATGCTCGGCGGCCTTGCGTACCTCGACGCCGCTGTCGGGTGAGGAGTGGGTGAGCACGACCACCGTGGTCGGCAGCAGGCCTGGGTGCAGACCGCCGACCCAGTTCAGTACGGAACGGGTGGCCGCCACGCCCTCCGGGGTGGCCGGGGTCACCAGCACCCGCGCCTGTGTCGTCACCAGCGCGGTGCGCGCCACCTCGGCGGGCAGCGTCTCGCAGTCCACGACCGTGGCCGCGAAGTGCCGGCGCAGCGATGTCATCACGACCCGGTAGGTGTCGAGGTCGAGCCGGGTGCCGATGGCGCCCTGGCTGCCGGGCAGCAGCCAGCCGCCGCCGGCGAACGGCAGCAGATAGCCGGTCAGGTCCGTGATCAGCATCGACGGATCGACGATCTGCGCCAGATCGCTGCCGGACCAGCGCACCTCGCGTGCGCCGAGGCGGTGCGGCAGCGTGCCGAGCGCCGGATCCGCCTCGACGGCGAGCACGGGGTCGGAGCGGAAGTGCGCGTAGGTGAGCGCCAGGAGGGCGGCAACGGTGGACTTGCCGGCGCCGCCGCGGATGCTGGACACCGCGATCTGCCGGCCGGACGTCACGGGCTGCTGGATGGCGTGCGCGGCCTGGGTGACGGCGGCCGTCTCGGCGGCCGGGGACGAGGCGAACACCCGGCGCAGCGCGCGGCCGGCCCGGCGGGCCAGTGGGTCACCGCGTCGGGGCCTGGGCTGTCCGTCGGCCAGTTCGGGCGGCAGAAGGGGTACCGAGATCGGTGTCCGCGCCGGTAGCCCGGGCCGGCCGTAACGGCTGGGCGCGGGGGCCTCGCCCACGGGGGCCGGAGCCTGGTGGGCGGGGGCGGCGGGGGCCGAAGGAGCGGACGCGGACGGCTGGGGCATGCCGATATGCGGCTGCGGTGCGGCCGGGGACGCCTGCGGCTGGGGGGCCGCGGGCGGTGCCGGGGCAGGAGGCGGCCCGGCCGGTGGCGGGGGCGCGGACGACGGCATCGACCCTGCGGAAGACGAAATCGACCCGGCGGACGGCGGCATCGTTCCGGCGGGCGACGGCATCGCCCCGGCGGCCGGTATCGGTGTGGCAGCCGGCCCCGGGGCAGCGGGCATCGGCCCCGCGGTGGGGAGGGCACCAACACCTGGCCCGGACGCCCCGTCCTTCGCGCTCATCGCATCCCCACCTCCTCCCACTCCGCTTCCAGCTCCCTCTTCCGCGCCTGCTCCTGCTTCTGCTCCCGCGCTTGCTCCCGCGCCTGCTTCTGCGCCGGCGCCAACTCCCTCGCCATACGCTCCCGACGACGTCACGGCCCCTCCACCACCCTCCGGGTCAGGACCCGCCGAACAGCGGGCCGTAGAGCCCGAAGGCCCCGAGGGCCACCGGGATCAGCGCCACCACGCTCACCGACTCCACCACATCCAGCCACCGCCACAGCCGGTCCCGCAACGGCTCCGGTACCCGCACCGCGAGCACCACAACAGGCAGCGCGGCCAGCAGACCCAGCGCGGCCAGGCCGAGCGCCGGCGCCCCGCCGTCGGTGGCCCAGAGCAGCACCAGGCGGACGCACACCGCCAGCCCGGCCGCCAGCACCGCGACGACCTCCACCGCCAGCGGATACGCACGCGCCCGCGACCAGAGGACGACGCACAGCAGCAGTGCGCCGAGCACCGTCCACAGACCGGGCGTCCGCACCGCCAGCACCCCGGCCGCGCCCGCCGAGGCCGCCATCGCGACCGTGGCCAGGGCCAGTTCCCGGTGGGCGGCGCCCCACGCCGCACCAACCTGGTGCCTGCTGACGGGCGTACCGCCGGAGCGCTGGTCGTCGAGCCGGGTCAGACCGGCCGTCCTCAGGGCGAGCCGCGGCAGCCAGCCGAGGACGAGTACGGAGGCGAAGCCGAGCGCAACTCCCGTACGTGCGACGGTGGTCAGGGCGAGCCCCGCCTCCCATGCGCCCACGGCGAGCGCGACGGACACCGCGCCTATGAGGCCGGCGCGTCCCAGGCCCGTCAAGAATCCGAGGAGGGCGAGCACCGCCGCGAGGGTCAGTCCGACGGCGGCGAGCCTGGCACCGGCGCCCGGGGCGCCCTGCCACGCGGCGGCCACACCGAGGACACCACCGAGCAGCACCAGGGCGGCAGCCGGCGCGGGCCGTCCACCGCGCCCGGCGAGCGCGCCCACCGCGACCCCCGCGCCCGCGACCACGACGGCGGCAATCCCGAGTCCCAGGGCGGCACCGTCCGCGTACCAGGTGTGCGCGCAGGAGCCGGCGACCGCCGCGAGCAGCACACTCGCCGTCATCGCGGTCCAGTTCCTGCTGTGCTCGCCCCAGCCCCAGCCGCGGACTTCGAGGGGGCCGGCCACGGCGTCGGTGAGGTCACACGCCATGGCGTCAGGCTGCCGCGCGGCGAACTCCGGCTTCAGCAGCCGGCCGTCGTAACTCCCCGCCATCGCCCCTCGCCCCTCCCGTTGTGCACCGCCACACAATACGGTCCCGCCGGCGCGCCGTGTCCACCGCTGTGGATAACGAGACGGCCACCGCTCCAGCGGCGGCGCCCCGCCCCGCGCCAGGGCGTTGACCTGCGGCGGGGCGTACCGCGCCCACCGAAGGTAGGGCAAACCCCACCCCTACCACCCCAGCTGCCCCATGGCACCCGCCGGTCGTGGCCGGGCAGGCTGGGCACATGACGGAGAGTTCCCGGTCCCACGCCACCGACGACGGCCTTGACGGCGTTTCACCACCACCGCCCCGCGCGCCTTTCAGCGGGGCGACATGGCGGGAGATCGGATATCTGCTGGCCAATCTCCCGGTGGGCGTCGTGGCGTTCGTGGTGCTGGTGGTGTGGCTGGCGCTGGGCACCGGGCTGTCGGTGACCGTGGTCGGGCTGCCGCTGCTGGCCGCGGGGCTGGGGATGTGCCGGCAGTACGGGAAGCTGGAGCGGGCCCGGGCGCGGGCGCTGCTGGGGGTGCGGATCGAGGAGCCCAGTCCGCTGCGGCCGCGGGAGCGCGGGTTCTTCCCGTGGCTGTGGACGCGGTTGAAGGATCCGGTCGCCTGGCGCCATGCGCTGTTCACCTTCATCCGGCTGCCGTGGTCCCTGTTCACCTTCGCGGTCGTCCTGGTCTCGCTCTTCGTGGGGTGGCCGGTGCTGCCGTGGACGGCGCGCTGGCTGGCGAATGCGGACCGGGCGATGGCGCGCGGGCTGCTGTCGCCGTCCGACGAGCTGGAGCGGCGGATCGCCGAGCTGGAGTCGGACCGGGTGACGGTCACCGACACCGCGGCCGCCGATCTGCGGCGCATCGAACGGGATCTGCACGACGGCGCGCAGGCCCGGCTGGTGGCCCTGGCCATGGGGCTGGGCCTGGCGAAGGAGAAGCTGCTGGAGGGTCAGGCCGACGAGAGCGTGGCGGCGATGGTGGACGAGGCGCACGGCGAGGTGAAGCTGGCACTTCAGGAGCTGCGGGACCTGGCCCGGGGTATCCACCCGGCGATCCTCACCGACCGCGGACTGGGCCCCGCGCTGGCCTCGCTGGCCGGGCGCTGCACGGTGCCCACGACGACGGCCGTGGATCTGGACGAGCGGCCCGCGCCCGCCATCGAGGGCATCGTCTACTTCACCGTCTCCGAGCTGCTCCAGAACGTCTCCAAGCACAGTGCGGCGCGGCAGGCGTCCGTCGAGGTGTGGCGGGCGCGGGACCGGCTGCTGATCCAGGTGGTGGACGACGGGCGGGGCGGGGCGCGGCTGGACGGCGGCAGCGGGATGGCCGGGCTCGCCGAGCGGCTGGGGTCGGTGGACGGGCTGTTCGTGCTGGATTCGCCGGCCGGCGGGCCGACCCGGGTGACGGCGGAGCTGCCGTGGCGGGCGCGTACCGAGACGCGGGTGCGCGGGTGAGAGGGAGAGCAGGCGGCGGGGCCCGGCCGGTACCGCGGGGGCGCTGACCCGCCGGGCGGGCCCTTCCCCCGGTGGCGGGGGTGGGGAAAACCCCCGGGAAGGACTGCGAGGACCCTCATGGTGCGGGAGGCCCGGCTCGCGGAGGCTTGGCGTGGCGGAAAGAGCCGCAGGGCCCGCGGAGGACCTGCGCTCAGGCAGCGGCGCCGGCAGGCAGGGACCGCACACGGCAGAACGGACGACGCGACGATGGACAGTGCCTACGCACCCCGGCCCCACGGCCCGATGGTGCCCATGGGGCTGCGCGCCCCCTTCTCCGGGCGCACCTGGCGGGAGTTCCTGTACCTCTTCCTCGGCCTCCCGATGTCCGTCGTGATGTTCGCGTACGCGACAGCCGTGCTCGCGCTCGGCGCCGGCCTGCTGGTGACGTTCCTGGGCATTCCGGTGCTGGCCGCCGGTCTGGCCGGCAGCCGGGCGCTGGGGAGCGTCGAGCGGGCGCGGGCCCGGGGCCTGCTGGGTGTGGGCGTGGCCGATCCGGAGCCGGTGCGCCCCGCGAAGCCCGGCCCCATGGGGTGGATCGCGGCGGTGCTGAAGAGCGGGGTGTCCTGGCGGCACCTCCTCTACGCGCTGCTGCACTTCCCGTGGGCGCTCTTCTCCTTCGTCCTGTCGGTGACCTTCTGGGCCATCGGCTGGACGCTGCTGGCCTATCCGCTGTGGCGGTGGACGTTCCCCGCGTACCTCGGCCGGCCCGGCCTCCAGATGTGGGGCGACGGCAACGGCCATGGCTTCTTTCTCGACACCCCGGCGGAGATCGGGTTCACCAGCGGGGCCGGACTGCTGCTCGTACTGGCCGGGCCGTGGCTGATCCACGGGCTGACGCAGGTGGACCGGGTCATGGTGCGCGGTCTGCTGGGCCCCTCCTCGCTCGCCACCCGGGTCTCACAGCTGGAGTCCGACCGCGGGGTGGTGGTGGACACCGCGGCGGCCGATCTGCGGCGGATCGAGCGCGATCTGCACGACGGCGCGCAGGCCCGGCTGGTGTCGCTCGCCATGGATCTGGGCCTGGCCAGGGAGAAGCTGGCGGAGGACCCGCAGGCCGCGGCGAAGATGGTCGACGAGGCACACGGCGAGGTGAAGATCGCGCTCCAGGAGCTGCGGGACCTGGCCCGGGGCATCCACCCGGCGATCCTCACCGACCGGGGGCTCGGCCCGGCCCTCTCGGCGCTGGCCGCGCGCTGCGCGGTTCCGGTGCGGGTGACCGTGGACCTGGAGCACCGGCCGGCCGCGGCGATCGAGGGCATCGCGTACTTCACCGCCTCCGAGCTGCTCCAGAACGTCTCCAAGCACGCCCGTGCCACCGGCGCGACGCTGGACATCTGGCGCACCGGGGACCGGATCATGCTGCTGGTGACGGACGACGGGCGGGGCGGTGCCCACACCGACGCCGGTACCGGCCTGGCCGGTCTCGCCGAGCGGCTCGACTCCGTGGACGGCCTGCTGATGGTCGACTCCCCGGCCGGCGGTCCGACCTCCGTCACCGCCGAACTCCCCTGGCGCGGATGACCACCGGCGCCCCGGAGCAGGGCCGGCCGCGGGCCCTCTGATGCGAGCCACGGGGCGCCTCATGGTCTCCGGCCGGCACGGGTCCGTACCGCCTCATCGGCACCCGCGCCCCGCATCCCCCGGGCCCGTTCCGTCCGGATGCTGGGATGCTGGGGCCGGCAGGGTGGGCGCGACGAGGCAGGGGGAGTCTGAACCGTGGAGGACAAGGTGCGGGTGGTCATCGCCGAGGATTCGGTGCTGCTCCGGGAGGGGCTGACCCGGCTGCTCACGGACCGTGGCCATGAGGTCGTGGCGGGTGTGGGGGACGCCGAGGCGCTGATCAAGGCGATCGGGGAGCTGGCCGACGAGGGTGCGCTGCCGGATGTGGTGGTGGCGGACGTACGGATGCCGCCGACGCACACCGACGAGGGGGTTCGGGCCGCCATCCGGCTCCGCCGCGACCACCCGGACCTCGGGGTCCTGGTGCTGTCGCAGTACGTCGAGGAGCAGTACGCCACGGAGCTGCTGGCCGGCTCCAGCCGGGGCGTCGGCTATCTGCTCAAGGACCGGGTGGCCGAGGTGCGGGAGTTCGTCGACGCGGTGGTCCGGGTCGCCGGGGGCGGGACCGCGCTGGACCCGGAGGTGGTGGCCCAGCTGCTGGGCCGCAGCCGTAAGCAGGACGTGCTGGCCCATCTGACGCCACGGGAGCGCGAGGTGCTGGGGCTGATGGCCGAGGGCCGGACGAACTCCGCGGTCGCCCGGCAGCTGGTGGTCAGCGACGGTGCGGTGGAGAAGCACGTCAGCAACATCTTCCTGAAGCTGGGGCTGGCGCAGAGTGACGGGGATCACCGCAGAGTGCTCGCCGTCCTGACCTACCTCAACTCCTGACCGTCTGACACCCTGTCAGACGGACTGGTCAGGGCGGTACCGCCCGGGTCCAGGACTTCGGTCGTAGAACCAAGGGACGAGTCCGGAGCGTCATGAAGAGGGGGGCACGGGGGCGATGATTTCATGACAAAACGCACCAGATCACTGTCTCATCTCCACGTCCACCATGTGACCGACCCAGGGAAGGGCACCCTTACCCACGTACGATGGTTATGGGACAACCGGTCGGTACGACACGTCCCGAGCCCTGCCTCCGGCGGGGACGCCGCACCCCTCGAGGGAGGTCCGAAGCAGTGACCAGCCAGGTCAGTAGCCCAGCCGAGCAGACCGACGCAGCGCTTGTCGGGGAACAGCGCTCTTCCGGTCATGGCGGGGAGGGCAAGGAAGTCCGGCGCCTGGACCGGGTGATCATCCGGTTCGCCGGTGACTCCGGCGACGGAATGCAGCTCACCGGGGACCGGTTCACGTCCGAGACGGCGTCGTTCGGTAACGACCTGTCGACGCTGCCGAACTTCCCCGCCGAGATCCGGGCGCCTGCCGGCACGCTGCCGGGTGTCTCCAGCTTCCAGCTGCACTTCGCCGACCACGACATCCTCACGCCCGGTGACGCTCCGAACGTGCTGGTCGCGATGAACCCGGCCGCGCTCAAGGCGAACATCGCCGATGTGCCGCGGGGCGCGGAGATCATCGTCAACACCGATGAGTTCACCAAGCGCCCGATGGCGAAGGTCGGCTATGCCACCAGCCCGCTGGAGGACGGCTCGCTGTCGGCCTACAACGTCCACCCGGTGCCGCTGACCACGCTGACGATCGAGGCGCTGAAGGACTTCGGGCTCTCCCGTAAGGAGGCCGAGCGCAGCAAGAACATGTTCGCGCTGGGTCTGCTGTCGTGGATGTACCACCGGCCCACCGAGGGCACCGAGAAGTTCCTGCGGTCGAAGTTCGCCAAGAAGCCGGAGATCGCGGAGGCGAACGTCACCGCCTTCCGGGCGGGCTGGAACTTCGGCGAGACCACCGAGGACTTCGCGGTCTCGTACGAGGTCGCCCCGGCCACCCAGGCTTTCCCGACCGGCACCTACCGCAACATCTCCGGCAACCTCGCGCTGTCCTACGGCCTGATCGCCGCCTCGCAGCAGGCGGATCTGCCGCTGTATCTGGGCTCGTACCCGATCACCCCGGCCTCCGACATCCTGCACGAGCTGTCCAAGCACAAGAACTTCGGTGTGCGGACGTTCCAGGCGGAGGACGAGATCGCGGGCATCGGCGCGGCGCTGGGCGCGGCGTTCGGCGGTGCGCTGGCGGTGACCACCACCTCCGGCCCCGGTGTGGCGCTGAAGTCGGAGACCATCGGTCTCGCGGTCAGCCTCGAACTGCCGCTGCTGGTCGTGGACATCCAGCGCGGCGGGCCCTCGACGGGTCTGCCGACGAAGACCGAGCAGGCCGATCTGCTCCAGGCGATGTACGGGCGCAACGGCGAGGCCCCGGTGCCGATCGTGGCGCCCCGCACGCCCGCCGACTGCTTCGACGCGACGCTGGACGCGGCCCGTATCGCGCTCACCTACCGCACCCCGGTCTTCCTGCTCTCCGACGGCTACCTGGCCAACGGCTCCGAGCCCTGGCGGATCCCCGACCTCGACGAACTCCCGGACCTGCGCGTCCAGTTCGCCTCCGGCCCCAACCACGAGCTGGCGGACGGCACCGAGGTGTTCTGGCCGTACAAGCGCGACGAGCAGTCGCTCGCCCGCCCCTGGGCGGTGCCGGGCACGCCGGGTCTGGAGCACCGCATCGGCGGCATCGAGAAGCAGGACGGCACCGGCAACATCTCCTACGACCCGGCCAACCACGACTTCATGGTGCGCACCCGCCAGGCGAAGGTCGACGGCATCGCCGTACCGGACCTCGAGGTCGACGACCCCGCCGGCGAGAGCGGCCAGGGTGCCCGCACCCTCGTCCTCGGCTGGGGGTCGACGTACGGGCCGATCACCGCGGCGGTACGGCGCGTACGGGGCGCGGGGGAGCGCATCGCGCAGGCCCACCTGCGCCACCTCAACCCCTTCCCACGGAATCTCGGCGAGGTCCTGGCGCGTTACGACAAGGTGATCGTGCCGGAGATGAACCTCGGACAGCTCGCCACTCTGCTGCGCGCCAAGTACTTGGTGGACGCGCGCTCGCACACCCAGGTCAGCGGAATGCCGTTCAAGGCCGAGCAGCTCGCGGAGGTCTTTAAGGAGGCCATCAATGACTGAGGCGATCTCGGAGAGGCCCTCGCAGATCGAGGCGCTCTCCCTGGTGCCCAAGGCCGACGCCAAGCAGTCCATGAAGGACTTCAAGTCCGATCAGGAAGTGCGCTGGTGCCCCGGCTGCGGTGACTACGCCGTCCTCGCCGCCGTGCAGGGCTTCATGCCCGAGCTCGGCCTGGCGAAGGAGAACATCGTCTTCGTCTCCGGCATCGGCTGCTCCTCCCGCTTCCCGTACTACATGAACACCTACGGGATGCACTCCATCCACGGCCGCGCCCCGGCCATCGCCACCGGCCTGGCCTCCTCGCGGCGCGATCTGTCCGTATGGGTCGTCACGGGCGACGGCGATGCGCTGTCCATCGGCGGCAACCACCTCATCCACGCCCTGCGGCGCAACGTCAACCTCAAGATCCTGCTGTTCAACAACCGGATCTACGGGCTGACCAAGGGCCAGTACAGCCCCACCTCCGAGGTCGGCAAGATCACCAAGTCGACGCCGATGGGCTCGCTGGACGCGCCGTTCAACCCGGTCTCGCTGGCGCTCGGCGCCGAGGCTTCCTTCGTGGCGCGCACGGTCGACTCCGACCGCAAGCACCTGACCTCCGTGCTGCGCGAGGCCGCCGCCCACCCGGGCACGGCGCTGGTGGAGATCTACCAGAACTGCAACATCTTCAACGACGGCGCCTTCGACGTCCTCAAGGACAAGGAGAAGGCCCAGGAGGCCGTCATCCGCCTGGAGCACGGGCAGCCGATCCGCTTCGGTGCCCTGGCCCCCGACGGTATGGGCTCCAAGGGCGTGGTCCGCGACCCGGCCACCGGCGACCTCAAGGTCATCGACGTACAGGAGGAGGGCACGGACGGCGTGCTGGTGCACGACGCCCACAACCCCTCCCCCACCACCGCCTTCGCCCTCTCCCGCCTCGCCGACCCCGACACCCTCTACCGCACCCCCATCGGTGTGCTGCGCAGCGTCGACCGGCCGGTCTACGACACCCTGATGTCCGAGCAACTGGACACCGCCATCGAGCAGAAGGGCAAGGGCGACCTCGCCGCGCTGCTGGCCGGCAACGACACCTGGACGGTCGTCGGCTGACGGCCCGGCCACCCGGCCACTCGGTCCCCACGGGTGCCTCCGGGAGTGCTGTACGCGCTCCCGGGGGCACCCGTTTCGTCGTCCACGGGCCCGACCGCACCGCCCGCCCGGGGCGGTCGCGGAGGCGCTGAACCGGCCGCCCCTCTGAGGGCACGCGGGTCGCCCTCCGGATGTCATGACCGTATATCGGAACGCACATGACAGGCGGGTCGCAGGGCGCTACCGTCGCAGGAACGACGGAGCACACCGGGAGGGTCCTCTTGCAGCCTCGATCCGATCAGCGCACCGGACTCGCCTATGGCTTCGCCGCCTACACCATGTGGGGCCTGCTGCCGCTCTACTGGCATCTGCTGGACGCCGCCTCGCCGTCCGAGATCCTGGCCCACCGGATGGCGTGGTCACTGCCCGTCGCGCTCGTCATCCTGGCCGTGCTGCGCCGCTGGTCCTGGATAGGCCCGCTGCTGCGGCGACCCAAGAAGCTGGGGCTGATTCTCGTCTGCGCCCTGGTCATCTCGGCGAACTGGTTTCTCTACATCTGGGCGGTCAACGCCGGGCACGTCCTGGAGGCGTCGCTCGGCTACTTCATCAACCCGCTGGTCAGCATCGCCTTCGGGGTCCTGGTGCTGCGGGAGCGGCTGCGTCCGCTCCAGTGGACCGCGGTGGGCATCGGCGCCCTGGCCGTCGTCGTGATGACCATCGCCTACGGCAAGGTGCCCTGGATCGCGCTCGCGCTGGCCTTCACCTTCGCGACGTACGGGCTGGTCAAGAAGGGCATCAAGCTCGACGGCATCGAGGGCTTCAGCGCCGAGACCGCCATGCAGCTGCTGCCCGCGCTGGGCTATCTGGTCTTCCTCGGCGCACACGGCGAGTCCAGCTTCCTCAGCGGCGGGGTGGGCCAGGCGCTGCTGCTCTCGGGCTGCGGTATCGCCACGGCGGTGCCGCTGATCTGCTTCGGCGCCGCGGCGATGCGGCTGCCGCTGACCGTGATCGGGATGATGCAGTACCTGGCGCCGACCTTTCAGTTCCTGCTGGGGCTCACGGTCTTCCACGAGGAGATGCCGCCGGAGCGCTGGGCCGGTTTCGCGCTGGTGTGGGGCGCCCTCGCGGTGCTGACCTGGGATGCGCTGCGGACGGCGCGCCGGGCGCGGACGGAGCTGGCCAGGGCCGCGGACCGGGCGGGCGAGGCGGCCGCGGCCGGGGCGCGGGAGGCCGCGACCGGTGGTGTCGAGGCCTCGACCGGTGGTGTGGCCCCCGCCGCGCAGACCGCGGCACCCGGGAACCCCGGCGTCACGCAGTGATGTCCCGCGTGGTGAACCGCGCCCAGGCCGCCGAGCCGAACACCACCGCGTACAGCGCCTGAAGGCCGAGGTTCTTCTGCAACTGGTCCCAGTAGACGGGGTCGCGGAGCAGATCCGCGAAGGACAGCCAGTAGTGCGGGAAGAGGTACGGCTGGACGGCTTCCAACTGCGGGATGGTGTCCAGGATCTGCACGGTGATCAGCAGGCCGACGGTCGTCGCCATGGCGGCGACACCGCTGGTGGTGAGCGTGGAGAGGAACAGGCCGACGGCGGCCACCCCGATGAGCGACAGCGCCACCACCCCGGCGATGGCCAGCGCCCTCAGCAGCCCCTCGGTGAAGGGTATGGAGGTCCCGGACAGCAGGGTGACCTCGCCCAGAGGGAAGAGCAGCGCCCCCGTCACCAGCGCGGAGAGCGCCACGACCAGGGTGCCCACCAGACAGAACGTCAGCGTGGTGGCGTACTTGACCAGCAGAAGACGCGTCCGGCCCGCAGGGGCGACCAGGAGGTAGCGCAGCGTTCCGGTGTGCGCCTCGCCGGCTATGGAGTCGCCCGCGATCACACCGATGGCCATCGGCAGGAAGAACGGCAGCGTCACTGCGAGCGAGGTGAAGACCAGGAAGAGGCCGTTGTTCGTGACCTGGGAGATGAACGCCGGGCCGGCCTCGCCGCCACCGCCGCCCGTGGAACCGCCGTCGCCGGTCTCCATCTTGACGGCGGTACCGACCAGGACCGGTACGCCCGCGAGCACCGCCAGCAGTGCGAGGGTGCGCCAGCGCCGGAAGGTCGTGGTGATCTCGTTGCGCAGCAGGCCGAGCGACCACAGCGGTCGGGGCCGGCGCGACACCGCCTCGGCCTGCGACACCTCAGCCTGCGACATCGAAGCCCTCCCCGGTCAGCTCGACGAAGATGTCCTCCAGCGAGGCGCGCTCGGTACCGAAGGCCCGGACGCGGACCCCGGCGTGTACCAGCGCGGCGTTGAGGTCGGCGAGTTCGGGCGGCGCCTGGCCGTCCGGGGTGCCCGGCAGCTCCCCCGTCACCCGCTCGCCGGCGGTCCGGAGATCGGTCATGCCCTGCTCCTTCAGCACCCGGACGGCGTCCGCCGGGTCCGGGGTGGTCACCGTCAGCCGGCCGCTGCCCCGCGGGCCGAGGACCGTGGCGGAGAGGTCGGCGACCGTGCCCTGGGTGATCAGCCGGCCGCGCGCCATCACCGCGGCATGGGTGCAGACCTGCTCGATCTCGTCGAGGAGGTGGGAGGAGAGAAAGACGGTGGTGCCGTCCGCCGCCAGCTCGCGGACCAGGGCCCGGATCTCCCGCATGCCCTGCGGGTCCAGGCCGTTGGTCGGCTCGTCGAGCACCAGCAGCTCGCGGGGCTGGAGCAGGGCGGCGGCCAGCCCGAGGCGCTGCTTCATCCCGAGGGAGTAGGCGCGTGCCTTCTTGCCGGCCGCTGCGGCCAGGCCCACCCGCTCCAGCGCCCGGCCGACCCGCTCCTCGCGGGTGCGGGGGTCGGCCGCCGGGTCCGCGGCGTCGAAGCGCCGGAGATTGTCGCGGCCGCTGAGGAAGCCGTAGAGCGCCGGGCCCTCGATCAGGGCGCCGACCCTGGGCAGCACCCGGCGGCCCGCGGCGGGCATCGGCTGCCCCAGCACCCGGGCGGTGCCGGCGGTCGCGTCGATCAGGCCCATCAGCATGCGGATGGTGGTGGTCTTGCCGGAGCCGTTGGGGCCGAGGAAGCCGAAGACGCTGCCGCGCGGTACGACCAGATCGAGGCGGTCGACGGCGAGCTGGCCGCCGCGGTAGGCCTTGGTCAGCCCCCGCGTCTCGATCGCCGGGTCCTGGGCCGGCGCGCTCCCGGGCGCGCCCGCGGGCAGGGGTGGGCGCGCGCCGTCGGGCCGCGTCGCGGGCGGCTGTGGCATCGGCTCCCCCATGGTCTGCGCAAGGCCTGCGGGCCGCGCCACGCCACCGGAGACGGCGGCGCGGCGGGCCCTCGTTCGCTGCGGTTGCCCGTTACTTGGCGGCGTTGGCCGCGTCGATCAGGGCCTGCTTGTCGACGGCGCCGACGTAGATCGTGCCGTGGTCGGTTATCAGGGCGTTGACCAGGCGCGTGCTGAAGATCCGGCCGGAGCCGAAGGAGCCGCTGACCTTGTCGCCGAGGCTGTCCAGGAACTTGCCCGCGTCGCCTGCGGGGCCCTGGTCCTTGCCGGAGGGCAGGCCGGCGCCGGCGCCCTTGATCGTGGCGATGGACGTCCAGCCCTTGCCGATGACGTTCAGTCCGCCGAGGTCCTTCTCGAGGTCCTTCGCGCCCTTGCCGGCGGCGAAGTCGTGGGCGCCCTTGGCGTGTTCGCGCTCGGCCTCGGCCCGCGCCTTGCCGCCGTCGACGACCTTGGCGCCCTTGGGCGGGGCGAAGGAGAACTGGCCCGCGTCGGGCTTGCCGAAGTCGACGCTGGTGTAGCCGACGTCGATGGCCGCCGCGCCACCGCTCTTGGGGGTGAGGGTGAACTTCAGCGGGGTGCCGTTGTCGGCGTCCACCGCGATCCGGATCGAGCCGACCGTCGAGGCGGCCTGCTTGGGCTTGATCAGCAGCTGGTAGGCGTCCCGCCCGGCGACCCTGGCGGTGCCGTCGACGGTGACCGAGGTCGTGTCACCGGCCGCCTCCAGGGCCTGCTTCGCCAGGTCCTGCGGGGTGGCGTTCTTCAGGTCCTTGGGGAGGTCCTTGGGCTTGTGTCCCTGCGTCCCGGGCCGGCCGGCGCCGGGCGCGGTGCTGTGGACGGCGGTGTTGCTGCCGCTGTCGTACGCCCAGACGTCCTTGCCGTTGTGGACGAGGCTGTACTCGGCGGCCTTGTCGACGATGGAGAGCCGCTGCTTGTCGGGGCCGTCGGCGGCGACGCGGAGCGTGTGCTCACCGGACGCCAGCTCCATCAGCTTGTTCTGGGGAGAAGCGGACGCACCGTCCCCGCCCTTCGCGCCCTCTTCGCCGCCGCCCTGGCTGCCGCCGAAGCCGCCGGCGCCTCCGCCCATGCCCGCCAGGGACGGCAGGCCGAGGTCCGTGGTGACACGGACCGTGCCGGACAGCTGCTGGACATCCGACGTGGCGACCTTGGCTATGAGGTCCTGTGCCGAGATCTTCGGCAGGTCCGGGGAACCGGAGCCGGCGAACGCCGGGACCAGCCCGATGGTGGCCGCCGCCACCCCCGCCACCGCGACGGGCACGGCGTACCGCACCGCCTTACGGCGCTTCGGGAAGGGTGCCCCGTCCCCTTCGCCGGTGACCTCTGTCGGTTCGTACCGTGGCATCTGCCTACCTCCGTCGTCTGCGGCGGCTGCTGTGCTGACCACTTGCCCTCCCCTGGGGCTGCCTGTGACCCTCGCCGCCGCGCTGTGGTGCTTTCCATCTCACCAAATCGCGCGGTGCAAAGCGTCCGCCCGCGGGCGCAACTCGTCGTACTGCTGAGGTATGACGCCGGGTCACCGCGGAGGAGGGGTACGTACCACTGGAGTCTGATCGCTCCCTAGGGGAACGGGCGGCCGGACCCTGAGGGACCGGCCCGTCCGGCTCATCCGGCGCGGTGGACCACCGCGTCGCACAGGCCCTCCAGGGCCGCCTTGGCCATGCACGACGGCAGCGGCGCCAGTGCCGCCCGCGCCTCCTCCGCATAGCGCACGGTGTCCCGTCGGGCCTCTTCGAGCGCCGGGTGGGCGCGCAGCCCGGCCAGCGCCTCGGCGTGCCGGCCGTCGTCGGTGAGGTCACCGGCCAGCAGCTCGCACAGCGCACGGTCCTCGGGTGTGCCGGAGCCGCTCTCGGCCCGGGCCCGCAGATGCAGCACAGGCAGCGTGGCGATGCCCTCGCGCAGGTCCGTACCGGGCGTCTTGCCGGACTCGTGCGAGTCGCTGGCGATGTCCAGTACGTCGTCGGCCAGCTGGAAGGCGGTACCCAGCCGCTCGCCGTACTGGGTGAGGATGTTGGCCGTGGACTCCTCGGCGCCCGACATCATGGCGCCGAAGCGGCAGGCGACGGCGACCAGCGAGCCGGTCTTGCCCGCCAGGACGTCCAGGTAGTGGTCGATGGGGTCGCGGCCGTCGCGCGGTCCGGCGGTCTCCAGGATCTGGCCGGTCACCAGGCGCTCGAACGCCTCCGCCTGGATCCGGACCGCCTCGGGACCGAGGTCGGCGAGGATGTGCGAGGCGCGCGCGAAGAGGAAGTCGCCGGTCAGTACCGCGACGGAGTTGCCCCAGCGGGCGTTGGCGCTGGCCACCCCGCGGCGCACATCGGCCTCGTCCATCACGTCGTCGTGGTAGAGCGTCGCCAGATGGGTCAGCTCCACGACGACGGCGGAGGGCACCACGCCCGGGCTGTAGGGGTCACCGAACTGGGCGGCCAGCATCACCAGCAGCGGCCGGAACCGCTTGCCGCCCGCGCGCACGAGATGCTGCGCGGCTTCGGTGATGAACGGCACGTCGCTCTTGGTGGCCTCCAGCAGGCCCTCCTCGACAGCCGCCAACCCGGCCTGGACATCGGCCTCAAGAGCCTGGTCCCGCACGCTCAGCCCGAAGGGCCCGACGACGGTCACGAGGGGTACTCCTGTCTGCTGACGATCAAACTGAATGTCGATCTGTCGCTGTCTCCACCACTGGCCAGCGTATCCGGTCGCAGTTCGATCACCGTGAGCGCCTGCCCCCCGAACCGCCCTGGAAGCGTGGCGACGCCCTGGCGGGTATATCCCATATCTCCCCTTGACGCGGGTTTGACGCCCGCGAACGGGACCGGCAGACGCAAGCACACTCCCGGACGCCCCAGGAGTCACAGCGGTTCCCGGAGCGCCGAATACCCCCGCGGACCACCCGCTCTCGCGCCATCCTCCCGGACCGGCCCGGGTCCGGAGCTCCCCGTACGGGACGGCTGGTACCCGATCGCCTACGGGGTGCGCACGGCGGCGCGGGCGTCGGCCCGACGGCCCGCGGATCACCCCCGAACTCCCGGGGCCCGCGGCCGGATCCGGTGGCCCGGCGCTCGCTTTTGAGCCACCCGGGCCGGCGGCAGCCGGGACGCGACAGGGCCGTATACGGGCCACCACGAACCGCTGCCTGAGGCCCGGGCTCCGACGTCAGCAGACGGGGTTTCGCCCGGTGGTCAGCCGAAGATCCGCGCCACCGCCCGGGCCAGCCGCGGCGAGGCGAAGTCCGTGCCGCACACGAAGCGCATCACCGGGCCGAACGAGGCGGCCGCCGGCAGCCCCGTGAAGTACAGCCCCGGTACGGACGAGCCGAAACCGGCGTCCAGCAGGGGCCCGCCGGCCCGCGCCACGAGCTCGGTGCGCAGCCCCTGCCCCAGGAAGTCCAGCGCCCCCAGGTCCATCCGGTAGCCGGTCGCGGCCAGTACGTGGTCGGCGGTGAGCTCCCCTCCCTGGCCGTCGGCACCGCGCAGCGCCAGTACGGGGCGGCCCTCGCGCACCTTCGCCCGTACGATCCGCCGGCCCTGGGTGACCTGCACCCGTCCGGCGAAACGGTCCCGCAGCCACCATGCGCCCAGCGGGCCGAGCACCCGCCGCACCAGATGGCGCCGCGCGGGCACCGGCAGATACCGGAAGGCGCCCGCATGGCGGCTGAGCGCATACAGGGACCAGGCGTTGCCGAACGGCGACGCGGGCCGCAGCCGCGGCTGGCGGTCCGGCGGCGCCCCGAAGGCCACCGCGCCGGTCCGGCGCGCCACCACCCGTACGGACGCCGCGCCCGCCTCGGCGAGCAGCACCGCACTCTCCAGCGCCGACTGCCCCGCGCCGATGACGACCACCTCCCGGCCGGCCAGCGCCGACAGATCGTGGTGCTGCGAGCTGTGCGAGACGGGGCCGGTGGCGGAGGGCCCATCGGGGACGGCGGCGGCCAGTTCGGGCGGCAGATGGGCGAGACCGCTCAGCCCGGTGGCGACGACCACCGCCCGCGCTCCGAACTGCTCGCCGCTGTCCAGCTTCAGCTCGAAGCCGTCGGCCCGCCGGTCCACCGAGACCACCCGGACCTCCTCCAGATCCGGCACCAGCCGCTGTTGCACCCACTGCCCGTAGTGGACGAACGTCTCGACGGGGATGACGTCCCAGTCCGACGCGTAGCGCCGCTCCCCCGCCGCCGCGCAGTAGTCGGCCAGGGTGTGCCCGGCCTGCGGCGTGTGGATGCTGGAGGCGGCCGGTGTCGACTTGAGCAGCATGCCCGCGGGCATCTGCGTCTGCCAGCTCACCATCGGCCGCCCGAAGACCCGCACCGGCAGACCGCGCGCCCGTAGGTGCGCGGCCGTCGACAGGCCGTACGGACCGGCCCCGATGACCGCTACCGGAGTGCTCACTTCGGTCCCTCCCCTTGCCTCGGTGGCGCGTCGGTGGCCGCCCGGCGGCGCGCCCGGCGCAGCTGCATCAGATGTCTGGCGCCCGGCCCGACGGACCGCGCGAGCATGGTGAAGAACGGCAGCGGATCGTCGCCGGCGAACCACGCCAGCTCGGTGCCGGTGGCCCGCGCCGGAGTGTGCGGGGAGCGGCGCCCGCCGCCGCGCCGGTAGGCGAGCAGCGCCGGCAGATCGACGTTCTCGACGACGAAGCGGCGCCCGGCCCGTTGGGCGCCCTTGGGAACGGGGCGGCCGGTGAGGTGCAGATGCTGGGCCCGGACGACATCGACGCCGACGGTGTTCTCGAAGAGGCGGAACTGCGCGCCCATCCGCGGGTTGAAGTCGAGCAGCTTGTACTGGCCGTCGCGCCGGTCGAACCGCCAGTCCAGGTCGGCGATCCCGGTGAACCCGAGCCGCCTGACGAACTGCTCGGTCCGCCGCACGAGTTCGGGGTTGTCCACCACATACGCGCAGGCCGTCATGCCGGCGTGCGGCGGCCAGGAGCGGACCTTGACGCCGGTGAACAGCGCCAGCGGCGCGCCGTCCGCGGCGAAGCAGGCGTGCACGATCCAGTCCTCGGCCGCTTCCCCCGGCAGATACTCCTGAAGGACCACGCCCGGCCGCGGGCCCCAGCCCCGTGCCAGATCGAGGAGTTGGCCGGGACCGTGGATCCGGGTCGTGCCGGCGACCGCGGGCCTGGCGCGCCGTACGAACGCCTCGCGGTTCTTGGCCACCACCGGGAAGCGCGCCTGCCTGGCGTACACCTCTATGTCCGCGTACGACGCGGGGAACGCGGCGGCCGGCGACGGCACACCGTGCTCCGCGCACAGCTCGTACAGGCCCTGTTTGCTGGCCAGCCGGCGCGGCAGACCGGCCGCCGCCCGGGGGAAGAGGAACGGTCCGGCGAGCGCCCCGGCGTGCTCGGCGATCAGCACCGCGGCCTCTTCGTCGGTGGGGAACAGGACCGCCGGCCGGCCGATCCGGCGGCCGATCCGCAGCAGCCCCGCCACCAGCCGGTCCGGCTCCTCGCGCCCGGTGGTGGGCCAGACGAAACGGCCGCTGAGATAGCGGGAGACCGCCGCGGGGGTGAAGCGGTCCTCCGTGACGGCATACATGGGCACGCCGAGCCGCCCCAGGCTGCGGATCGCCCCCACCCCGCCGTGATGCAGGGGGTACGCCCCGATCTTGACGATCAGTCCTGGAACCCCCGTGTCGACCACGAGCCGTGCGCCACTGCGAGCCACGTGTCCCCCCAACGGAACGGTCCCTCCCCGGCCCGTGCCAGGAAAGGAAGCTAGGCCCGAATTGAGTAGTGCAGCAAGGCTTTTCCGGACATTACCGAGTCTTGGGGCGCACGCGGCGGCGCACCCGTCGACGGTGTCCCTACGCCTACGCGGCGCTCGCGCCCGGCGGGCTGGGGAGGGCTGGGGAGCGCTTGGGGCGTCCTGGAAGGCATGGGGGGGAGGCGGAAGTCCTCGCCCACCGCCGCCCACACCGGCCCACACACACCCGCCCCCGCCCGGCCATGACGCGAGTTATCCACAGGCTGCTCCGCCGCGACGTGCCCGGCCGTACTCTGATCAACACAGCCGCCGGCCGGGGATTCCACCGAGCCCCGGCAGGTCCGGCCGCTCACCGGCGACGACGAATGCGAGGAGCTGTCCATGCCCGAGCAGAGCCCGTTCGAGCTGGCGGAAGGCGACCCCTTCGGCCCGCACAACCTCCCCTACGGCGTCTTCAGTACCACCGACGCGCCCGACCAGCGCCGCATCGGCGTCCGCTACGGCACCCACGTCCTCGACCTGAGCGCACTGCCCAGCGCCCTGCCCGCCGCCATCCATCCGCACGCCGAAGTGCTCGCCGGGCCGACGCTCAACCCCCTGCTGGCCGCCGGACGCCCCGTCTGGCAGCAGATCCGCGCGGCCGTCCGCAGCGCCGTCACCGACCCCACCCACCGCGACGAAGTGGCGCCGCTGCTCCACCCGCTGGACGAGGTCGTCCTGCACCTCCCCTTCGAGGTCGCCGACTACGTCGACTTCTACTCCAGCGAGCACCACGCCACCAACGTCGGCCGCATCTTCCGGCCCAACGGCGCCGCACTGCCTCCCAACTGGAAGCATCTGCCGATCGGTTACCACGGCCGGGCCGGCACCGTCGTCGCCACCGGCACCCCCGTGGTACGGCCCAACGGCCAGCGCAAGGCACCCACGGACGAGGCACCGACCTTCGGCCCGTCCGCCCGCCTCGACATCGAGGCCGAGATCGGCTTCGTGGTCGGCACGCCCTCCACGCTCCACGAACCCGTCGGGCTCGACTCCTTCCGCGACCATGTCTTCGGCGTCTGTCTCGTCAACGACTGGTCCGCCCGCGACATCCAGGCCTGGGAGTACGTGCCGCTCGGCCCGTTCCTCGGCAAGTCCTTCGCCACCTCCGTCGCCGCCTGGATCACCCCGCTCGACGCCCTCGACGAGGCCCGTACGCCACCGCCGGGGCGGGACTTCCCGCTGCTGCCCTACCTCGACGACTCGGGCGTGGAGCCGGGCGGCTTCGACATCCGCATCGAGGTGCGCATCAACGGCGAGACCGTCTCCCGGCCGCCGTTCTCCGCCATGTACTGGACAGCGGCCCAGCAACTGGCCCATATGACCGTCAACGGCGCCTCGCTGCGCACCGGCGATCTGTTCGCCTCCGGCACGGTCTCCGGGCCCGACCCCGACCAGCTCGGCTGCCTGCTCGAACTCACCCAGGGCAAGGGCCCCTACCTCCAGGACGGCGACGAGGTCACCCTCACCGCCTGGGCGCCGGGACCCGACGGCGCCCGGATCGGTCTCGGCGAGGTCACCGGCCGCATCCTGCCCGCACCCACCGTCCCGTCCCGCGGCTCGACATGATCAGCCTGCGCCCCGGGGCGGCCGGCCCACCGCTCACCCTCCCCGAGGAACTGCTCCTCCTCGGCCACGATCCGGTCCGCGGCCGCCCGCTGGCCATGCCCACGTACCTCTGTTACGGGCTGGCCGGCGCGGCGCTCGCCGATCTGGAGGCGTCCGGACGCATCGTGGCCGAGCGCGGCGGCCGGATCGAGGTGACCAATCCGCTGCCGCTGGGCGACCCGATACTCGACGGCGCCCTGGCGGCGCTTCCCGCCCCGGCCAAGGGCAGCCGGAGCGTGAAGGCCCACCGCTGGGTGCGCCGCGCCGGCCGGCCCGTCCAGGAGCTGTGTCTGCGCCGACTGGAGAAACGCGGCGCACTGCGCAGAGAGGCCCGCCGCGCCCTGGGCCTCTTCCCGTACGAGCGTTTCCCGGTCGGCCCGGTGGACCTGACCGGCCCGGCCCGCGCCCGCTTCAAGGCGGCGGTCGACGCGCGGCTCCCCGACCAGCGGGCCCGGCTGCTGGCCGCGTACGCCTCCGCCATAGACCTGGACGCCAAGCTCCTCCCGGGCGGCGCCTTCCGCCCCCTCCGCCGCGACCTGAAACGCCTGGCCAAACAGGAGTGGACGGCACATGCCGTATTCCGCGCCGTACTGCACGACAAGAGCGCGGCGGGGGGTGGGGGCTAGTCGGGAGGGGAGATCAGGGGACTGAGGTGGGACCAGGGGACCAAGGGGGTTAAGGGGGTTAAGGGGGTTAAGGGGGCAGGGGATCGGCGGTGGCTGGCGCTGCCGGCACCAGGGTCAAAGGCCCCGCGGGTTTGTCACTGGGCGCGGCCCCAGGATCACAGGCCCCTCGTAGGTTTGCCCCGCACCAGTCCCGCCGTACCGCCTTTCGTTACAGCCCGACACCAAGTCCGTACCGGCGCTGCCGCAATCCGGGTGAGGGAGCGGAGGGGCGCGGGGGCGCTGCTAGCCTCACGTCTCCCTGACCCACAACGGAGGAGACGTACGTGCGCAAGGCAGCGCAGATCGCCGGGGCGGCAGCCATCGCCGCGATGCTGCTCAGCGGCTGCGGAAGCAGCGGCGGCACCGGCAGCGACAGCAAGCCGAGCAAGGAGCCCGAGGCCGCACCGTCGACTCCGGGAGGCGCCGAGAAGCCTGCGAGCCCCGGTGCGGTGGAGGGTGCCTGGAAGTCCGGCTCGACCAGCAGCCCGCTGATCCTTGTGATCACCAAGGGCACCGTGGCGTTCAGCAACGGCCACAAGGCCGCCTGTCTGGGCAAGGTGCAGGAGATGGCCGGGATGACCATGGCCGCTCTCAAGTGCACCGACGGGGACACCACTCGCACCATGGGCACGCTCAAGCCCGGTGCGGACGGCAAGACCCTGACCGTCGACTGGAAGAACGGCCCCACCGAGAAGTACACCAAGTCCAGCGACGGCAGCGTGAAGATCCCCGACATGCCCGAGATGCCGAGCGGTATGCCCAAGGGCTGACCCACCCGGTCCGCCTCGCCGGCACGCGTACGCAGACGGCCGCCGCCGGAACCCCCCCGAGGGCTCCGGCGGCGGCCGTCCGTCGTGCCGCGCCGCTGGTGATCAGCGCACGAAGACCCCGGCCTGTCCGGCGAGGTCGAGGAAGTACTGCGGTGCCAGGCCGAGTACGAGGGTGGCCACGACGCCGACGGCGATGGCGGTGGTCGTCAGCGGGCTGGGCACCGCGACGGTCGGGCCTTCCGTCTTGGGCTCGTTGAAGAACATCAGGACGATGACGCGGATGTAGAAGAACGCGGCGATCGCGGACGAGATGACACCGACCACCACGAGCCAGCCGGCGCCGCTCTGCGCTGCCGCCTTGAAGACCGCGAACTTTCCGGCGAATCCAGAGGTCAGCGGGATGCCCGCGAAGGCCAGCAGGAAGATGGCGAACACCGCCGCCACGAGGGGTGAACGGCGGCCGAGCCCGGCCCACTTGGACAGCTGGGTGGCCTCGCCGCCCGCGTCCCGCACCAGGGTGACGACGGCGAACGCGCCGAGCGTCACAAAGGAGTAGGCGCCCAGGTAGAAGAGCACCGAGGAGATGCCGTCCTCGCTGGTGGCGATCACACCGGCGAGGATGAAGCCGGCATGGGCGATCGAGGAGTACGCCAGGAGGCGCTTGATGTCCGTCTGCGTGATGGCGATGATCGCGCCGCCGAGCATCGTGATGATCGCGACGCCCCACATCACCGGCCGCCAGTCCCAGCGCATGCCCGGCAGAACGACGTACAGCAGGCGGAGCAGCGCACCGAAGGCGGCGACCTTGGTGGCGGCCGCCATGAAGCCGGTGACCGGGGTGGGAGCGCCTTGGTAGACGTCGGGGGTCCACATGTGGAACGGGACCGCGCCGACCTTGAACAGCAGCCCCATCAGCACCAGCGCGGCGCCGATCAGCAGCAGCGCGTCACTGCTCATCGAGCCGGCGAGCGCCGGATCGATCTGCTTGGCACCGTCCGAGATCACCTCGGCGATCCCGGCGTAGGTGACGGTGCCGGCGTAGCCGTACAGCAGGGCCACGCCGAACAGCAGGAAGGCGGACGAGAAGGCGCCGAGGAGGAAGTACTTGACCGCGGACTCCTGCGAGAGCAGCCGCTGGCGGCGGGCGAGGGCGCACAGGATGTACAGCGGGAGGGAGAAGACCTCCAGCGCGACGAAGAGCGTCAGCAGGTCGTTGGCGGCGGGGAACATCAGCATGCCGCCGATCGCGAAGAGCGCGATCGGGAAGACCTCGGTGGTGGTGAACCCCGCCTTGACCGCGTCCTGTTCGGCCTTTCCACCCGGGACGGCGGCGGGTTCAGCCGCAAAGGAGTCCACGCGGTTGCCGTGCGCCGCCGGGTCGAGCCGCCGCTCGGCGAAGGTGAAGACGGCGATCAGGGAGACCAGCAGGATCGTGCCCTGCAGGAAGAGTGCGGGGCCGTCGACGGCGAGGGCGCCCATCGCGGCGATATGCGCCTTGGACGAGCCGAAGCCGCCGGCCGCCAGGGCGATCACCGCGGCGAACGCGGCGGCCAGCGCCACCAGGGACAGCAGCAGCTGGGAGTAGTAGCGGCTGCGGCGCGGCACGAACCCCTCGATCAGGATGCCGATCACCGCCGCGCCGAGGACGATCAGCGTCGGCGACAGCTGGGCGTACTCGATATGCGGCCCCGGGATCTTGCCCGGTGCGCCGGCCGCCACTGTCCACAGGCTGTGGACACTTGCCACGGAACTCACTTCGCGGCCTCCACGTCTTGATCGTTCGCGGGGTGGCCGTGCCGGCCTTCACCGGGCACGGCGTTCACCTGCACAGTGGGCTTGGGGTCCTTCTTGTCGACGACCGACAGGGTGTGTTCGACCGCCGGGTTGACGAGCGCGGTGAGCGGCTTGGGGTACACGCCGAGGAAGAGCAGCAGCGCGATCAGCGGCGCCACGACCACCAGCTCCCGGACCCTGAGGTCGGGCATGGTCTTCACCTCGGCCTTCACCGGTCCGGTCATCGTCCGCTGGTAGAGGACGAGGACGTAGAGCGCGGCGAGGACGATGCCGAGGGTGGCGACGATGCCGATCACCGGATAGCGGGTGAACGTGCCGACCAGGACGAGGAATTCGCTGACGAACGGCGCCAGGCCGGGCAGCGACAGAGTGGCGAGACCGCCGATGAGGAACGTGCCGGCGAGGACCGGGGCGACCTTCTGGACACCGCCGTAGTCCCCGATCAGCCGCGAACCGCGGCGGCTGATCAGGAAGCCGGCCACCAGCATCAGGGCGGCGGTCGAGATGCCGTGGTTGACCATGTAGAGCGTGGCGCCGCCCTGGCCCTGGGACGTCATGGCGAAGATGCCCAGGATGATGAAGCCGAAGTGGGAGATCGAGGCGTAGGCGATCAGTCGCTTGATGTCCCGCTGGGCGACCGCGAGCAGCGCGCCGTAGACGATGCTGATCAGCGCGAGGACCAGGATGGCCGGGGTGGCCCAGCTGCTGGCCTCGGGGAAGAGCTGGAGGCAGAAGCGGAGCATCGCGAAGGTGCCGACCTTGTCGACGACCGCGGTGATCAGCACCGCGACCGGCGCGGTGGACTCGCCCATGGCGCCGGGCAGCCAGGTGTGCAGCGGCCACAGCGGCGCCTTCACCGCGAAGGCGAAGAAGAAGCCGAGGAAGAGCAGCCGTTCGGTGCCGGCGGCGAGGTCCAGCTTGCCGGCGGTCCGGGCCTCGACGATCTGCTGGAGCGAGAACGTGCCGGTGCCGAGCTGGTCGGCGGTGACGGCGTACAGCCCGATCACCGCGGCGAGCATGATCAGACCGCCGGCGAGGTTGTAGAGCAGGAACTTCACCGCGGCGTACGAGCGCCGTCCGGCGGCCTCTTCCTCGCCGTCCTCTCCCGCACCGTCCCCGAAGCCGCCGATGAGGAAGTACATCGGGATCAGCATGGCTTCGAAGAAGATGTAGAAGAGGAAGACGTCGGTGGCCTCGAAGGAGATCACCACCATCGCCTCGACGGCGAGGATCAGTGCGAAGAAGCCCTGGGTGGGCCGCCAGCGCCGGTTGGGGGTGGCCTCTTCCAGGGGGTCGGCGTCATGCCAGCCCGCCAGGATGATGAAGGGGATCAGCAGGGCGGTGAGCGCGATCAGGGCGACCGCGATGCCGTCCACGCCGAGCTCGTAGCGGACGCCGAAGTCCTGGATCCAGGCGTGGGATTCGGTGAGCTGGTACGGGCCCTTGGCGCCGGGGTCGAAGCGGAAGGCGATGACCAGGGCCAGCGCGAAGGTGAGCAGCGAGAAGAGCAGCGCGAGCCATTTGGCCGCGTTGCGCTTGGCGGCGGGCAGTGCGGCGGTGGCGATCGCGCCGATCGCCGGCACCGCGGCCGCTGCCGTCAGCAGGGGAAACGACATGTCAGACACCCCTCATCAGCAGGGTCGCGGCGACGAGAACGGCGGCCCCGCCCAGCATCTGGACCGCGTACGAGCGGACGAAGCCGCTCTGCAACTGGCGTAGCAGGCCGGAGAGTCCGCCCATGGAGGCCGCCGTGCCGTTGACCGCACCGTCGACCAGGGAGCGGTCGAGCTGGACGAGCGTGGTGGTGACCTGACCGCCGGCGCGGACGAAGACGACATGGTTGAAGTCGTCCTGGAGCAGGTCTCGGCGGGCGGCCCGGGTGAGCAGCGAGCCGCGCGGGGCGAGCGCGGGGACGGGCTTGCGGCCGTACATCAGCCAGGCGAGGCCGACGCCGATGAGCAGGACGACGATGGTCGAGGCGGTGACGGTGGTGGCGCTGACCGGGGAGTGGCCGTGGGCGAAGGACGTCACCGGCTCCAGCCACTTCACGAAGGCCTCGTTGAGGCTGAACAGGCCGCCCGCGAAGACCGATCCGACGGCCAGCAGGACCATGGGGATCGTCATGACCTTCGGCGACTCGTGGGGATGCGGTGGGGCGTACGCGCCGCTGGTTTCGGCGGCGGGCTCGACCGAGGGCCGGTCCGGGGACGGGGTCGGCGCCTTGCGCCAGCGCTCCTCGCCGAAGAACGTCATCAGCATCACCCGGGTCATGTAGAACGCGGTGATCGCGGCGCCCAGGAGGGCCGCGCCGCCGAGGATCCAGCCCTCGGTGCCGCCCTTGGCGAACGCCGCCTCGATGATCTTGTCCTTGGAGAAGAAGCCGGACAGCCCGGGGAAGCCGATGATCGCCAGATAGCCGAGGCCGAAGGTGATGAAGGTGACCGGCATGTACTTCCGCAGACCGCCGTAACGGCGCATGTCCACCTCGTCGTTCATCCCGTGCATCACCGAGCCGGCGCCGAGGAACAGCCCCGCCTTGAAGAAGCCGTGGGTGACCAGGTGCATGATCGCGAAGGCGTAGCCGATCGGGCCGAGGCCGGCGGCCAGGACCATGTAGCCGATCTGCGACATCGTCGAGCCGGCCAGCGCCTTCTTGATGTCGTCCTTGGCGCAACCGACGATCGCACCGAAGAGGAGCGTGACCGCGCCGACCACGACGACCGCCAGCTGGGCCTCCGGTGCGGCGTTGAAGATCGCCCCGGAGCGGGTGATCAGATAGACGCCGGCGGTGACCATGGTGGCGGCGTGGATCAGCGCGGAGACCGGGGTCGGGCCCTCCATCGCGTCGCCGAGCCAGGACTGGAGCGGCACCTGGGCCGACTTGCCGCAGGCGGCCAGCAGCAGCATCAGCCCGATGGCGGTCAGTTTGCCCTCGGACGTGTCGCCGGTGGCGGAGAGCACCGGGCCGAAGGCGAAGGTCCCGAACGTCGTGAACATCAGCATGATCGCGATGGACAGGCCCATGTCGCCGACGCGGTTGACGAGGAAGGCCTTCTTGGCGGCGGTGGCCGCGCTGGGCTTGTGCTGCCAGAACCCGATCAGGAGGTACGAGGCGAGGCCGACGCCCTCCCAGCCCACGTACAGCAGGAGGTAGTTGTCGGCGAGGACGAGCAGCAGCATCGCCGCGAGGAAGAGGTTGAGGTAGCCGAAGAAGCGGCGGCGCCGCTCGTCGTGCTCCATATAGCCGACCGAGTAGATGTGGATCAGCGATCCGACACCCGTGATCAGCAGGACGAAGGTCATCGACAGCTGGTCGAGCTGGAAGGCGACATCGGCGCGGAAGTCGCCGACCGGGATCCAGCTGAACAGGTGCTGGTGCAGGGCACGGTGCTCGGGGCTCTTGCCGAGCATGTCGGCGAAGAGCACCGCTCCGACGGCGAACGAGGCCACCGCGAACAGCGAGCCGATCCAGTGGCCGGTGCGGTCGAGTCGTTTCCCTCCGCACAACAGCAGGGCCGCACCGACCAGCGGTGCCGCGACGAGCAGCGCGATCAAGTTCTCCACTTTGTGCGACCCCTTACAGCTTCATCAGGCTGGCGTCGTCGACCGAGGCCGTATGACGGGTGCGGAAGATCGACACGATGATCGCCAGGCCGACCACGACCTCGGCCGCGGCGACGACCATCGTGAAGAAGGCGATGATCTGGCCGTCCAGATTGCCGTGCATCCGCGAGAAGGTGACGAAGGCGAGATTGCAGGCGTTGAGCATCAGCTCGATGCACATGAACATCACGATGGCGTTCCGCCTGATCAGCACGCCGGCCGCGCCGATGGTGAACAACAGGGCGGCGAGGTAGAGGTAGTAGACCGGGTTCATTTCTTGGCCCCCTCCTTGTGCTCCTTCGGCGCCGCGCCACCGGACGGCGGGGGCCCGGGTTCGCCCCCGGACTCACGCCCCAGCCATTCCTCGGTGCGCCGCTCCAGGGCCTTCAGCTCGGCGAGCGACTCGCCGGAGACATCGCGGACCTGGCCGCGCTCGCGCAGGGTCGGGCTGACGGTCAGCTCGGACGTGGTGCCGTCGGGCAACAGGCCGGGGATGTCGACGGCGTTGTGCCGGGCGTAGACGCCCGGGGCGGGCAGCGGCGGGACCTGCTTGCCCTCGCGGATGCGTGCCTCGGACTGCTCACGCTGCGACTTGGCGCGCTCCGTACGCTCCCGGTGGGTGAGCACCATGGCGCCGACCGCGGCCGTGATCAGCAGCGCGCCGGTGACCTCGAAGGCGAAGACGTACTTGGTGAAGATGAGCGCGGCCAGGCCCTGCACATTGCCGCCCGCATTGGCCTCGCCCAGGCCGTTGAACTCCTTGAGCGAGGCGTTGCCGATACCGGCGATCAGCAGGGTGCCGAAGCCGAGTCCCAGTGCGACGGCGAGCCAGCGCTGCCCCTTGAGCGTCTCCTTGAGGGAGTCCGCGGCGGTGACACCGACCAGCATGACGACGAAGAGGAACAGCATCATGATCGCGCCCGTGTAGACGACGATCTGTACAACGCCGAGGAAGTACGCGCCGTTGGCGAGGTAGAAGACCGCCAGGACGATCATGGTGCCGGCGAGCGAGAGGGCGCTGTGCACGGCCCGCTTCATCAGGATCGTGCACAGCGCGCCCGTGACGGCGACGATGCCCAGGATCCAGAACTGCACGGCCTCCCCCGTGGAGGTGGCGGAGGCGGCGAGGCTCATCATGCCTGCACCCCCTCGTCCGTGGGCCGTTCGCCCTTGGAGACGGCGGCCTGGCGGACCGTGCCGGGCGCGGCCTCGGTCACCAGCCCGTTGTAGTAGTCCTTCTCCGTCATGCCGGGGTAGATCGCATGCGGGCTGTCGACCATGGTCTCCTCCAGGCCCACGAGCAGCTCTTCCTTGGTGTAGATGAGCGATTCGCGGGACCGGTCGGCGAGTTCGTACTCGTTGGTCATCGTGAGCGCGCGGGTCGGGCAGGCCTCGACGCACAGGCCGCACAGAATGCAGCGCAGATAGTTGATCTGGTAGACGCGGCCGTACCGCTCGCCCGGGGAGTAGCGCTCCTCGTCGGTGTTGTCCGCGCCCTCGACGTAGATCGCGTCCGCCGGGCAGGCCCAGGCGCACAGCTCGCAGCCGATGCACTTCTCCAGCCCGTCCGGATGGCGGTTGAGCTGATGCCGGCCGTGGAAACGCGGCGCCGTCGGCTTCTTCTCCTCCGGATACTGCTCGGTCAGCCGCTTCTTGAACATGGCCTTGAAGGTCACGCCGAAGCCGGCCACCGGGTTCTGGAACTCAGGCACCGTCGCCCCCCTTTCCATCGCTCTCATTTCCGTCACTGACAGTGTCCACCCGACCACTGACAATCAACTCCCGCTGCCCCCGCGGCCGTCGGCGCGGCACCGGCGGAAGGCTCTGCCCCGGCAGTGGTGGTACGGGGAAACCGCCGGCCATCGGGTCGAACGCCCCGTCGCCGTCGGTCTCCTCCTCCTGCTCTCCGCCGCGGAGGAAGTCCACGACCAGGGAGATCAGCAGCAGCGCGATCGCGCCGCCGGCGACGTACAGCACGATCTGGGAGAAGTCGTAGCCCTCGTTCTTCAGCGCCCGGACGGTGGCGACCAGCATCAGCCAGACCAGGGAGACCGGGATGAGGACCTTCCAGCCCAGCTTCATCAGCTGGTCGTAGCGCACCCGGGGGAGCGTGCCGCGCAGCCAGATGAAGAAGAACAGCAGCAGCTGCACCTTGAGGGTGAACCAGAGCATCGGCCACCAGCCGTGGTTCGCGCCCTCCCAGAAGCTGGACAGCGGATACGGGGCGCGCCAGCCGCCGAGGAAGAGGGTGGTCGCGACCGCCGAGACCGTCACCATGTTCACGTACTCGGCGAGCATGAACATCGCGAACTTGATGGACGAGTACTCGGTGTTGAAGCCGCCGACGAGGTCGCCCTCGGACTCCGGCATGTCGAACGGGGCGCGGTTGGTCTCCCCGACCATCGTCGCGATGTAGATGAGGAAGGACACCGGCAGCAGCAGGATGTACCACCGGTCCTGCTGCGACTCCACGATGGTCGAGGTCGACATCGACCCGGAGTACAGGAAGACCGACGCGAACGCCGCGCCCATCGCGATCTCGTACGAGATCATCTGGGCACACGAGCGCAGACCGCCGAGCAGCGGGTACGTCGAGCCGGAGGACCAGCCCGCCAGCACGATGCCGTAGATGCCGATGGACGCCGTGGCCAGGATGTAGAGGATGCCGATCGGCAGGTCGGTCAGCTGCATCGGGGTGCGGACGCCGAAGATCGAAACCTCGTTGCCGGCCGGCCCGAAGGGGATCACCGCGATCGCCATGAAGGCCGGGATGGCCGCCACGATCGGCGCGAGGAGGTAGACCGCCTTGTCGGCCCGCTTGACGACGAGGTCTTCCTTCAGCATCAGCTTGATGCCGTCGGCCAGCGACTGGAGCATCCCCCAGGGGCCGTGCCGGTTGGGGCCGATGCGCAGCTGCATCCAGGCGACGACCTTGCGCTCCCAGACGATCGAGAACAGCACCGTCAGCATCAGGAACGCGAAGCAGAAGACCGCCTTGAGGGCGATCAGCCACCACGGGTCGCGGCCGAACATCGACAGGTCTTCCTGGGCCAGCGCGGTCGGCGCGGCGGCCAGTTGGCCGAACTGCATCATGCGTCCACCTCCTTGGCCGGCTCCGGCGTGCCCGGGACGGCGGAGATCTTCACCAGGTCACCGGGGCGCGCCCCAGTGTCGGCGGCCACGCCACCGCCCACGGAGTTGAGCGGCAGCCACACCACCCGGTCGGGCATCGGCGTGATCTGGAGCGGCAGGTGGACCGAGCCGGCCGGTCCGCTGACCGCCAGCAGGTCACCGTCCTTGACGCCGGTCTCCTGCGCGGTGGCCTGCGACAGCCGGGCGACGGCCGCGTGCCGGGTGCCGGCCAGCGCCTCGTCGCCTTCCTGGAGCCGCCCCCGGTCCAGCAACAGCCGGTGTCCGGCGAGTACGGCCTCACCGGTGTCCGGGCGGGGCAGCGGCCGGCCGGACTCCAGGGGCTCGTTCGCGTACGGGCCCTCCCAGCCGCCGAGCCGGTCCATCTCGCGGCGTACGGAGCGGACGTCCGGCAGCGCCAGGTGGACGTCCAGCGCGTCGGCGAGCATGTGCAGCACCCGGGCGTCCGGCTGTAGTTGCCGGCTGGTGAGCTGGTCCGGCTTGAGGGCCGCCTCGAACGGCCGGGCCCTGCCCTCCCAGTTGAGGAACGTTCCGGACTTCTCGACGACGGCCGCCACCGGGAGGACCACATCCGCACGGTCGGTGACCTGTGAGGGCCGCAGCTCCAGACTGACCAGGAAGCCGACCTCGGCCAGCGCGGTCAGCGCGCGGGCCGGGTCCGGAAGGTCGGCGACCTCGACACCGCCCACCAGGAGCGCGCTGAGTTCGCCGGTCGCGGCGGCCTCGATGATCTGGCCGGTGTCGCGGCCGTGCCGGTGCGGCAGCGCGGCCACGCCCCAGGCGGCGGCGACCTCGTCGCGGGCCCGGGGGTCGGTGGCCGGCCGCCCGCCGGGCAGCAGACCGGGCAGCGCGCCGGCCTCGACGGCGCCGCGTTCGCCCGCCCGCCGCGGGATCCACACCAGGCGGGCGCCGGTGGCGGACGCGGCGCGGACCGCGGCGGTCAGCGCACCGGGCACCGCCGCCAGCCGCTCGCCGACGACGATCACCGCGCCGTCCGCGCGCAGCGCCTCGGCCGCGGCCAGCCCCTCGCCCTCCAGGCCGACGCCGCCCGCGAGGGCGTCCAGCCATTCGGTCTCGGTGCCGGGCGCGGCGGGGAGCAGAGTGCCGCCCGCCTTGATCAGACCGCGGGAGGCGTAACTCGCCAGCCCGTAGGTGCGCTGTCCGCTCTTGCGGTGCGCCTTGCGCAGCCGCAGGAAGACGCCCGGCGCCTCCTCCTCGGCCTCGATGCCGGCCAGCAGGACGGCCGGCGCCTTCTCCAGGACGGCGTACGTGACCCCGCCCCCATCGAGGTCGCGGCCCCGGCCGGCGACCCTGGCCGCCAGGAAGTCGGCCTCCTCGGCGCTGTGCACCCGGGCCCGGAAGTCGATGTCGTTGGTGTCCAGCGCGATCCGGGCGAACTTGGCGTAGGCGTAGGCGTCCTCGACGGTGAGCCGGCCGCCGGTCAGCACACCGGTGCGGCCCCTGGCGGCGGCCAGTCCGCCGGCCGCCGCCCGAAGGGCCTCCGGCCAGCTCGCCGGCTCCAGTTCACCGGACTCGCGGTTGCGCACCAGGGGGTGCTCCAGCCGGTCGCGCTGCTGCGCGTAACGGAAGGCGAAGCGCCCCTTGTCGCAGATCCACTCCTCGTTGACCTCGGGGTCGTTGGCGGCGAGCCGGCGCAGGACCTTGCCGCGCCGGTGGTCCGTACGGGTCGCGCAGCCGCCCGCGCAGTGCTCGCACACCGACGGCGAGGAGACCAGGTCGAAGGGGCGGGCGCGGAAGCGGTACGCGGCCGAGGTGAGCGCGCCGACCGGGCAGATCTGGATGGTGTTGCCGGAGAAGTACGACTCGAAGGGGTCGCCCTCTCCGGTGCCCACCTGCTGGAGGGCGCCGCGTTCCAGCAGCTCGATCATCGGGTCGCCGGCGATCTGGTTGCTGAAGCGGGTGCAGCGCGCGCACAGGACGCAGCGCTCGCGGTCCAGCAGCACCTGGGAGGAGATCGGCACCGGCTTGGCGAAGGTGCGCTTCTTGCCCTCGAAGCGCGACTCCGGGTCGCCGACCTGCATCGCCTGGTTCTGGAGCGGGCACTCGCCGCCCTTGTCGCAGACCGGGCAGTCCAGCGGGTGGTTGATCAGCAGCAGCTCCATCACCCCGCGCTGGGCCTTCTCGGCCACCTGGGAGGTCAGCTGCGACCTGACGACCATGCCGTCGGTGCAGGTGATGGTGCACGAGGCCATCGGCTTGCGCTGGCCCTCGACCTCGACGATGCACTGCCGGCAGGCGCCCGCCGGGTCCAGCAGCGGGTGGTCGCAGAACCGCGGGATCTCGATGCCGAGGAGTTCGGCGGCGCGGATGACCAGCGTCCCCTTGGGGACGGAGATCTCGATGCCGTCGATCGTCAGGGTGACCAGGTCCTCCGGGGGGACCGCGGCGGAGCCGTTGTCCGACCCCGTTGTCGTGACGGTCATGCTTTCACCCCCAGGTGAGCGTCGTTGTCGGCCCAGAGGGTCGACCTGGCGGGGTCGAAGGGGCAGCCCCGGCCGGTGATGTGCTCCTCGTACTCCGCGCGGAAGTACTTGAGCGAGGAGAAGATCGGCGAGGCGGCGCCGTCGCCGAGGGCGCAGAAGGACTTGCCGTTGATGTTGTCGGCGATGTCGTCGATCTTGTCGAGGTCCTCCATCCGGCCATTGCCGGCCTCGATGTCGCGCAGCAACTGCACCAGCCAGTACGTCCCTTCACGGCAGGGCGTGCACTTGCCGCAGGACTCGTGGGCGTAGAACTCGGTCCAGCGGGTGACCGCCCGCACGACGCAGGTGGTCTCGTCGAAGCACTGCAACGCCTTGGTCCCGAGCATCGAGCCGGCCGCGCCGACACCCTCGTAGTCGAGGGGGACGTCGAGGTGTTCGTCGGTGAACATCGGCGTCGAGGAGCCGCCCGGGGTCCAGAACTTCAGCCGGTGGCCGCGGCGGATGCCGCCGCTCATGTCGAGCAGCTGGCGCAGCGTGATGCCCAACGGGGCCTCGTACTGGCCGGGGTTGGCGACATGGCCGCTGAGCGAGTAGAGCGTGAAGCCCGGGGACTTCTCGCTGCCCATCGACCTGAACCAGTCCTTGCCCTTGTTCATGATCGCGGGAACCGACGCGATGGATTCGACGTTGTTGACGACAGTGGGGCAGGCATAGAGGCCGGCCACGGCCGGGAAGGGAGGACGCAGCCGGGGCTGTCCGCGACGGCCCTCCAGGGAATCGAGCAGCGCGGTTTCCTCACCGCAGATGTACGCGCCGGCGCCCGCGTGCACGATCACGTCCAGGTCGAGTCCCGAACCGAGGATGTTCTTCCCGAGGAAGCCCGCCGCGTAGGCCTCGCGTACGGCTTCGTGCAGCCGGCGCAGGACGGGTACGACCTCACCGCGCAGATAGATGAAGGCCAGGTTCGACCGGATCGCATGACAGGCGATCACGATCCCCTCGATGAGGGAGTGCGGGTTCGCGAAGAGGAGCGGGATGTCCTTGCAGGTCCCGGGCTCCGATTCGTCGGCGTTGACAACGAGATAGTGCGCCTTGCCGTCGCCCTGCGGGATGAACTGCCACTTCATTCCGGTCGGGAAGCCCGCGCCGCCGCGGCCGCGCAGCCCGGAGTCCTTGACGTAGGCGATGACGTCGTCCGGCGGCATCGCGAGCGCCTTGCGCAGACCCTCGTAGCCCTCGTGCCGGCGGTAGGTCTCCAGCGTCCAGGACTGCGGCTGGTCCCAGAAGGCGGACAGGACGGGTACGAGGAGCTTTTCGGGGCTCGCCTCTCCCCCGGTCTGCGGCCGGGAGGCGCCCCCGTAATCGGCAGCCACGGTCATCACTCCCCCTCCTCTTCTACGGGGCCCGCCGGGTGGTCTGCGTCGGAGGCCGAGGTCTGCTGCGGTGCGTCGTGCGAACTGGGGTGGCCCGGGGGCGCCTGTTCGTCGGGGTGGCCGCTGGGGGGTTCGCCGGCCGGGCCGTCGGCGGTCGTCCGCGGGGCGATGACGTGGTCGGCGCCCCGCCCCGGGGCGGCCTCACCCTTGGCCAGGCGCAGCCCGATCAGGGAGGCGGGGCCGGCGCTGCCGGTGGCCTCGACGGCGCCGGGCCGCTCGTCGGGGAAGCCGGCGAGCAGCCGGGCGGTCTCCTTGAACGTGCACAGCGGCGCGCCGCGGGTGGGCTCGACGGCCCGGCCGGCCCGCAGGTCGTCGACCAGGCGGCGGGCGGATTCGGGCGTCTGGTTGTCGAAGAACTCCCAGTTGACCATCACGACCGGGGCGAAGTCGCAGGCCGCGTTGCACTCGATGTGTTCGAGGGTGACGGCGCCGTCCTCGGTGGTCTCGCCGTTGCCGACGCCGAGGTGCTCCTTGAGCTCCTCGAAGATGGCGTCACCGCCCATCACCGCGCACAGCGTGTTGGTGCAGACCCCGACCTGGTAGTCACCGCCGGCCTTGCGGCGGTACATGGAGTAGAAGGTCGAGACGGCGGTGACCTCCGCGGTGGTCAGGTCGAGCAGCTCCGCGCAGAAGCGGATGCCGGTGCGGGTGACATGGCCCTCCTCCGCCTGTACGAGGTGCAGCAGCGGCAGCAGCGCCGAGCGCGCGCCCGGGTAGCGGGCGATCACCTCCTTGGCGTCCGCCTCGAGCCGGGCCCGTACCTCGGCCGGATAGTCGGGGGCGGGCAGTGCGGGCATCCCCAGACTGGTGGGGGGTTCGGGGTTCTGCCCCCGAGAAGACACAGTGGTCACCGGTCGACGCCTCCCATCACGGGGTCGATGGACGCGACGGCGACGATGACGTCGGCGACCTGGCCGCCTTCGCACATCGCCGCCATGGCCTGGAGGTTGGTGAAGGACGGGTCGCGGAAGTGCACCCGGTAGGGGCGGGTGCCGCCGTCGCTGACCGCATGCACGCCCAGCTCGCCCTTGGGGGACTCGACGGCCGCGTAAGCCTGTCCGGGCGGGACCCGGAAGCCCTCGGTCACGAGCTTGAAGTGGTGGATCAGGGCCTCCATCGAGGTGCCCATGATCTTCTTGATGTGGTCGAGGGAGTTGCCCAGTCCGTCCGGGCCGAGGGCCAGCTGAGCGGGCCAGGCGATCTTCTTGTCCGCGACCATGACGGGGCCGGGCTCCAGCCGGTCCAGGCACTGCTCGATGATCCGCAGCGACTGGCGCATCTCCTCCAGCCGCACCAGGAACCGCCCGTAGGCGTCGCAGGTGTCGGCGGTCGGGATGTCGAACTCGTAGTCCTGGTAGCCGCAGTACGGCTGCGCCTTGCGCAGATCGTGCGGCAGGCCCGCGGAGCGCACGAGGGGCCCGGTGGCGCCGGTGGCCATGCAGCCGGCCAGATCGAGGTAGCCGATGCCCTCCATGCGGCCCTTGAAGACGGGGTTGCCGGTGGCGAGCTTGTCGTACTCGGGGAGGTTCTTGCGCATCGTCCTGACGAAGGCGCGCACCTGGTCGACCGCGCCCGGGGGCAGGTCCTGGGCCAGGCCGCCGGGCCGGATGTAGGCGTGGTTCATCCGCAGGCCGGTGATCAGCTCGTAGATGTCGAGGATCAGCTCACGGTCCCGGAAGCCGTAGATCATGATCGTGGTGGCGCCCAGCTCCATACCGCCGGTGGCGATGGCGACGAGGTGGGAGGAGAGCCGGTTGAGCTCCATGAGCATCACGCGGATGACCGAGGCCCGGTCGGGAATGGCGTCGGTGATGCCGAGCAGCTTCTCCACGGCCAGGCAGTAGGCCGTCTCGTTGAAGAAGGGGGTGAGGTAATCCATCCTCGTGACGAAGGTGGTGCCCTGCGTCCAGGTCCGGTATTCGAGGTTCTTCTCGATGCCGGTGTGCAGATAGCCGATGCCGCAGCGGGCCTCGGTGACGGTCTCCCCGTCGATCTCCAGGATCAGCCTCAGCACACCGTGTGTGGACGGGTGCTGCGGCCCCATGTTGACGATGATGCGCTCGTCGTCGGACTTGGCAGCGGCAGCCGCGATCTCGTCCCAGTCGCCGCCGGTGACGTTGTAGACAGTGCCCTCGGTGGTCTCGCGGGCCAGGGACTCGGTCGTGTCGAAGTCGCTGGACGTGCGGTGGCCGTTCGGGGAGTGGGAGTGCGGTGCTGTGGTCATCAGCTGTACGACCTCCGCTGGTCGGGAGCCGGGATCTGCGCGCCCTTGTACTCGACGGGGATGCCGCCGAGGGGGTAGTCCTTGCGCTGGGGGAAGCCCTGCCAGTCGTCCGGCATCATGATCCGGGTCAGCGCAGGATGGCCGTCGAAGATCAGGCCGAAGAAGTCGTAGGTCTCGCGCTCGTGCCAGTCGTTGGTCGGGTAGATCTCGACCAGCGAGGGGATGTGCGGGTCGGCGTCCGGGGCGGAGACCTCCAGCCGGATCAGCCGGTTGTGGGTGATCGAGCGCAGGTGGTAGACGGCGTGCAGTTCGCGGCGCTTGTCTCCGGGGAAGTGCACCCCGCTGACGCCGGTGCACAGTTCGAAGCGGAGCGCCGGGTCGTCGCGCAGGGTCCTGGCGACGGCCGGCAGGTACTCCCGCTCGATGTGGAAGGTCAGCTCACCGCGGTCCACGACCGTCTTGTCGATGACGTTCTCGGGGACCAGGCCCTGCTCCTCCAGGGCGCCCTCCAGCTCGTCGGCGATCTCGTCGAAGTCGCCGAATCCCTCACCGCCGCCCGGTCCGCCGTACGGCCGCTGGGAGGCGCCGGGCAGCCGGACGGTCCGGACGAGGCCGCCGTAACCGGTGGTGTCGCCGCCGTTGTTGGCGCCGAACATCCCGCGGCGGGTGGTGATCACCTCGCCGGTGTCGTCACGCTGCGCCGGGACGGCCTCGTCGGTGCCGTCGGGCCGGTCCGGACGCTCGGGGTTCGTCTGCTCACTCATCGCAGCAGCCCCTTCTTCTCGGACGAGAGGGGCATCTCGATCAGCGGGAGCGCCTTGAGCGCGGCCTCCTCGGCCTCCCGGGCGGCCTGCCGCTGATTGACGCCGAGCTTGGTGTTCTGGATCTTCTGGTGGAGCTTGAGGATGGCGTCCATCAGCATCTCGGGGCGCGGCGGGCAGCCCGGCAGATAGATGTCGACCGGGACGATGTGGTCGACGCCCTGGACAATCGCATAGTTGTTGAACATTCCGCCCGATGAGGCGCAAACCCCCATGGAGATCACCCACTTCGGGTTCGGCATCTGGTCGTAGACCTGCCGCAGCACGGGGGCCATCTTCTGGCTCACCCGGCCGGCCACGATCATCAGATCCGCCTGCCGGGGCGAGCCGCGGAAGACCTCCATTCCGAAGCGGGCCAGGTCGTAGCGCCCGGCGCCGGTCGTCATCATCTCGATGGCGCAGCAGGCCAGCCCGAAGGTCGCGGGGAAGACCGATGACTTGCGCACCCAGCCCGCGGCCTGCTCGACAGTGGTCAGCAAAAAGCCGCTCGGCAGCTTCTCTTCAAGTCCCATGTGTGACCCCTAGTCCCATTCCAGGCCGCCACGACGCCAGACATAGGCGTAGGCGACGAAGACGGTGAGCGCGAAGAGGAGCATCTCGACGAGCCCGAAAAGCCCCAGGGCGTCGAAGGTGACCGCCCAGGGATAGAGGAAGACGATCTCGATGTCGAAGACGATGAAGAGCATCGCCGTCAGGTAGTACTTGATCGGGAAGCGACCGCCTCCGGACGGTGTTGGCGTCGGCTCGATTCCGCACTCGTACGCCTCGAGCTTGGCCCGGTTGTAGCGCCTGGGCCCGATCAGGCTGGCCATGATCACGGAGAAGATCGCAAAGCCTGCTCCGAGGGCTCCCAGTACGAGGATGGGCGCGTAAGCGTTCACCGTCCTCGCTCCCTTCAGTCGACGATGACTGGATGGCGGTCCGCCCGGGCCCTGTGGGCACCCCGTAGAGATCGTGCATATGTGAGGCAGTTCACAAGCCCGAGCCGCCGTCATCTTATGCCTGCTGGTCTGTGATCTGCGACACGGGGGTGAACAACGTCTTTGTGATCTTCACCACCCGGCGAAGGATCATGAAGTCGGATGAGCGGTGATCTTCATACGTGAAGCACGCGAGTGATCACGAGAGGTGACATTCATCCGGGTTACCGCTGGTCAGCGAGGGATGGCCAATATCAAGTGGTGCCCATCGCGAGCAAATTGGCGCTGGACGAGACCAACTGCTATAGGAGCGGCATCCGTAGACACGGCCCCTCGCGCCCCCCTCGCGACCTCGCTCGCGGACCCTCTCGCGACCTCGCCGTGACCCGCCCGTGATCATCCGTACGTGCTCCGGTTCACGAGCGGCCGCCCGCACCGGATTACGGGAACATAACGGACACTCAAGAGTGACCTATCCCACGTGATTTCACGTACTAAGTCCTTGACGCCCGGGAAGCCTTGGCGTGGCGCATGGAGAAGTGGTAGGCGCCGTACGGGGCTTCGGCGAACGGCAAATGCCGTGCACAGAGACGTGATCGCGAAATCCGGACATCGCGCCGCCGGATCGACGGGCGGCTAAAAGTCCGAAATGTTCATCGCGTACGCGTCAAGTGTGGCGCAGTGCACCTTTCTTGGCAGCAACCTGTGGCTCCTGATAGCCGTTGGACCATGTCCCCGAACGCACTCATACCCAGCCACCGGAAGCCCCGTGTTCCTTCCGCGTCCACCCGGGCGCTGCGGGCGGGCGTGACCGGTGGCTTCCTCACCCTCGCGGTGACCGGCGCGACCGTGCCGGCCAACGCCGTGGAAAAGCCCGTCTCCGAGACCCAGGAGATGCCGACGATCACGACGGCGCTGGCAACCAGCGCCGCCCGGAGCGCCGACACCGCCGAGCAGGTCGCGTTCAACTACGAGCGGCAGGCGCTTCAGGACACCGCCTTCTCCAAGGCCGCCAAGGCCGCCGAGAAGCACAAGGCCGAGGCCGTGAAGAAGGCCAAGGCCGCGGCCAAGAAGAAGGCCGAGGAGGCCCGCAGGGCCAAGGAGGCCGCCCAGGCCCGGGCGTCGCGCTCCAGCGAGCGTTCGACCCTGTCCGCCCCGGCGTCCACCGCGACCGGCTCCACCGCCACCCTCATCGCCTTCCTCAAGGCGCAGCTGGGCAAGGCGTACGTGCTCGGTGCCAGCGGTCCCTCCGCGTACGACTGCTCCGGTCTGACCCAGGCCGCCTTCCGCCAGATCGGCGTCGACCTGCCGCGGGTGTCGCAGGACCAGTCCACCACCGGCACCCAGGTCGGCCTGGACAACCTCCAGGTCGGCGACATCCTCTACTGGGGCAGCTCGGGCAGCGCCTACCACGTCGGCGTCTACATCGGCGACGGCAAGTTCATCGGCGCCCAGAACCCCAGCACCGGCATCGTCGAGCGCCCCCTCAGCTACGACATGCCCACCGGCGCGGTGCGCGTCCTCTAGGACCGCCGCCCACCCGTAGCGCACAAGGACCGTCCCTCCCGCCGCCCGGGAGGGACGGTCCTTTGCCGTACGCGGGGCCCCGCACCGGGGGAGGAGGGCCCGGCCGGCTTTCGGTCCCTCGCGGAGCGGCTGTTACCAGCCCGCCCCCGCGGGCTGCCGGGTGGTCGCGTTGAGCCGGTTGAAGAGGTTGGTGATGCCGATCGTCAGGATGATCGACGCCAGCTGCTGCTCGTCGAAATGGTCGGCGGCGGCGTCCCACACGGGGTCCGGCACCGGGTCGGAGCTGTCGGCGAGCCGGGTGGCCGCCTCCGTGAGCGCCAGGGCGGCGCGCTCGGCATCCGTGAAGTACGGCGCCTCGCGCCATGCCACCACCGCGAACAGCTTGTCGTCATCGACGCCCGTCTTCCGGGCGCTCTTGACACCCCCGTCGACACAGAAGCTGCATCCGTTGATCTGGCTGGCGCGCAGATGCACCAGCTCCAGCGTCTCCTCCGGCACCCCGCCCTTCCGCGTCGCCTTGACCAACTCGAGCAGGGGCTGCATGGCCTCGGGCAGGACCACGGCGGGGTTCTTCATACGTGCTTCCATCACTGCGCTCCTCGGTAGATCTCGTCGTCACTGACTGAGTCACTGCACTGACGGATCCCGGCCGGAGAATGTGACGGCAGCGGCCGGAAAAACTTTCCGGTGGGCCCGCGCCGTCGGTGCGGGCCCGGTCTCCGCGCCGGAGCGGCACTCACAGGAGCAACCCTCGTTGCACCGCCATTAGCACCTGATCACGCAATCCGGTGACGAACAGACGTATTCACCATGCGGCCGCCAGGAACCCCTCACTGTGGGCATATTTACCCATGAGGAGGACGGGTTGGCCATCTATGTCCAGCGCAGCACCCTCGACGCCCTTGAGAAGCGCGTCGAGAAGAACCACGGCGCTGTCGTTGTCCGGAACTCAGTCATTCGACACTGGAGGGGCGGGAGCGGCTACGACTGGAGCGCCTGCAAGCCGTCTGCGCACTGCTCCGCCGGAGGGGACTGGAGACCTTCCCCCGCTCGCCTCTCCTGCCGAACGAGTGGAACACCCTCGTCGTCTACCGGGCCGAGCTCACGGCGGTCCGGCTGGAGGCCGTCGAGCAGAACCGTGCGGCCCTGCTCTTCGTCCTCGACGAGCTGAACAAGTCCGCCTACGGGCAGAACCTGACGTCCTCGCACCGCTTCCGCCGGGAACTCCTCAAGCTGTCCCCGGCCAGGGCGACGACGGTCAGCCCGGAAGCAGAGCGCCTGTACGTGGCATGAGACCAGGTCCGCCCGCCGCGGCTCCCGCGGTGGGCGAACCGCCCATGATCAACTGGCGTGCGCGATCAGGCCTTCGGCGCGATCTTGCTCAGGCCGTTGATGATCCGGTCCATCGCGTCGCCGCCCGTGGGATCGGTGAGGTTGGCGAGCATCTTGAGGGTGAAGCGCATCAGCAGCGGGTGGGTCAGACCGCGCTGGGTGGCGATCTGCATGACCTTGGGGTTGCCGATCAGCTTCACGAAGGCGCGGCCCAGCGAGTAGTAGCCGCCGTAGGTGTCCTTGAGGATCTTCGGGTAGCGCTGGAGGGCCAGCTCGCGCTGGGCGTACGTGGCGCGGGCGTGCGCCTGCACGATGACCTCGGCGGCGATCGCGCCGGACTCCATGGCGTACGCGATGCCCTCACCGTTGAACGGATTGACCAGGCCGCCCGCGTCACCGACCAGCAGCAGGCCCTTGGTGTAGTGCGGCTGGCGGTTGAAGGCCATCGGGAGCGCGGCACCCCGGATCGGGCCGGTCATGTTCTCCGGCGTGTAGCCCCAGTCCTCCGGCATGGACGCACACCACGCCTTGAGGATCTCGCGCCAGTCCAGCTCCCGGAAGGCGGCGGAGGTGTTCAGCACACCGAGGCCGACATTGCTCGTACCGTCGCCCATACCGAAGATCCAGCCGTAGCCGGGCAGCAGCCGGTCCTGGGCACCGCGCCGGTCCCACAGCTCCAGCCACGACTCCAGGTAGTCGTCGTCGTGCCGGGGCGAGGTGAAGTACGTGCGCACGGCCACGCCCATGGGGCGGTCCTCGCGCCGGTGCAGACCCATGGCCAGCGACAGCCGGGTGGAGTTGCCGTCGGCGGCGACCACGAGCGGAGCATGGAAGGTGACCGGGGCCTTCTCCTCACCGAGCTTGGCCTGCACACCGGTGATACGGCCGGTCAGCTCGTTGATGACCGGCGCACCGACATTGCAGCGCTCGTACAGCCGGGCACCGGCCTTCTGCGCCTGACGGGCCAGCTGCTCGTCGAAGTCGTCGCGCTTACGGACCAGTCCGTAGTCCGGGAACGAGGCCAGATCCGGCCAGTCGAGCTGGAGCCGGGACCCGCCGCCGATGATCCGCAGGCCCTTGTTGCGCAGCCAGCCCGCTTCCTCGGAGATGTCGATGCCCATCGCGACCAGCTGCTTGGTGGCGCGCGGCGTCAGACCGTCACCGCAGACCTTCTCGCGGGGGAACGCGGTCTTCTCCAGAAGGAGTACGTCCAGACCGGACTTGGCCAGGTGATAGGCGGTGGCCGAGCCGGCGGGCCCGGCACCGACGACGATCACATCCGCGGAGTGCTCCGAGCTGGCGGTGGTCACGGAATCGGTCACGGACGCGGACTCGGACTCGGTCACGGCGTTGTCTCCCGGAAGTCGATATCTGGATATCTGGGTGCCGACCGGCACTGGGCATGTGCAGTCTATGGGGGCCTTGGTGATCAGATCCTGAAGGGTTGTCCCATGAAGCCTGTGGCCACACCGCCCCCGAACACCCCGCTGCCCGCCTTCGAACTGCGGGTGCCCACCGACGAGGACGCCCTGAACTGGCACCGGGTCTTCAACGACCCCGCGGTGATGGAGTTCCACGGCGGCGCCCCCGCCGAACTCTCGGTGTACGAGGAACTCACCGCGCGCCAGCGCAAACACCACGCGGAACGGGGCTTCTGCCTCTACACCCTGGTGAATCCGGCGGACGGTGAGGTCATCGGCTTCACCGGCGCCCAGCCGTGGCCGTGGGACTGGGGCCCCGCGGGCGAGATCGAGATCGGCTGGCGGCTGGGCCGCGCGTACTGGGGCAAGGGGTACGCCACCGCCGCGGCGCGGGCAGCCCTGGAGTCCGTACGGACGGCCGGTGTCCGCCATGTCGTGGCGATGGTCGACGCGCGCAACGAACGGTCACTGGCGGTGACCCGGCGGCTGGGGATGCGCCGCGCGGAGACGGTGATCACGCCGAACAGGCAGCGGCCCGGGTACTGCCACCGGCTGGATCTGTAGGCGGGGGCCGGCGCGCATTGCGGTGCGCGCCGGCCCCCCGGCCTGGTACACGTCCTGGTCGACGCCCTGGGTCGACGTCCTAGTCGATGTCCACGTCGCTGACGGTCCAGGTGCTGAGCGCCGTGCTGAAGACCTTGTCGTTCTCCGGGTCGTACAGCACCTCCAAGCACTCGTAATAGATGCTGTATTCGGTGCCGTCAGCGGCGAGGTACGCCTGGTCGATGGCGTGCACGGTGTTCCCGTTGTCGTTGACGTAGGTGAACTCCCAGCGGGCGCCCGGGCGGTCCCGGAAGGTGTTCTTCCGCAGCTCGGCCCGCTGGTAGTTGATCCGCTTCCTGGCGCCCTTCTCCATGCTCAGGAAGTTGTCGTAGGACGACTGCGGGGCGTTGGCGATGACGCCGATCCGCAGGTACTGCTCGCCGGCCGGCGCCTTGTAGTCGGTCTGGGTGCCCTTCGCCGAACGCGTCCAGTCGCGCTTCACGGCGAGCGAGAACCCGTAGGGGTCGTCCTTCCGGACGAAGCCGTCGGGAAGGCCGGCGGTGGACGTGGCGGGCGCGGACGGGGACGGCGTCGCGGCGGAGGACGGAGTCGTGGCCGGGGACGGAGTCGTGGCCGGCCCGGGGGTGGGCTGCACGCTGGCGGCCGCCGACGGCTTGTCGGCCTTGTGGGCGGCGCGGCTGTCGTTCCGGTGGTCGTCGGCGCCCCCGCCCCGATGGTCCTTGAAGTACAGCGCCCCGGCCGTTGCTCCGCCACCGACCAGGAACGCGGCCAGCGCCAGCGCCGCCCACTTCAGCGCGGGACGGCGGAACTTGGGGGCTTCGCCGGGTGGGGGAACCTCGGGGGTGATGAGGGGGGTGATGTCCGGGGCGGTATCAGGGACGGCGTTCGGGACGGCGTCAGGGACGGGGGTCGAGGGGGCGCCCGGGTCGGCCTCCGGGGCGGCATCTGGAACGGCGTCAGGGGCTGCGGGAGCAGCTGTCGGTACGGGAGGCGCAGACGGGGCGGCGGGAACGGCCCTCGGGTCGCCGTCGCCGTACGGAGCGGCCGGAGCAGCGGGAACAGCCCCCGGCTCGCCGTACGGAGCAGCCGGGGCCGCCGGAGTGCCCGGGCCGGCCGGCCCGCCCCGGCGCCCCACCATCCGCAGCAGGTACGGCACGACCAGCACCGCGCCGAAGGTCCACAACAACGCGAACAGCAGCGTCTCCCCGCTGCCCGCGGACAGTTCGGCGTGCGCACCGGCGATCCGGCCGCCGTGCCCACTGCCGTAGCCGCCGTAGTCGCCGTATCCGCTGCCGTATCCGCCCCCGTACCCGTACCCCTCGCCGCCGCTCCCGTGCTGGAACGCCGCGCTCGCACTCACGCCGCCGACCAGCACCAGCGCCATCAGCCCGAGGACGAAGAAGCCCGCGGACAGCAGCTGTTCGCGGCGGTCGGCGCTGCGCCGTACGACCAGGAATCCCACCAGCAGCGCACCGCACAGACCGCCGACGATCACGCCGAACAGCAGCCAGCCGCCGGCGACGTCCCCCAGCTCGCCATAGCCGACCGACCCCCGGCCGGAGGTGGGCAGAAACGGGATCTCGGGAAGGTTCCACTGGGCGGTCACCGGCGCGCCCCAGGCCATGGCGAGCGCCAGCACACCGATGTTGGGCAACAGCACCAGCATCGCGACGACCGCCTCGCCGTCGAGGTCCTGCTTCTCCGTGGCGAGCAGCGCCACGACCGCGACGACGCCGGCCAGCATGACGACGGTCAGCAGTGCGAGCAGCGCGGTGCGCAGCGCCCCGACGGCGCGCTGCCGGCCGAGCTGGGCGGGCTGGGCGGCGAACCAGGCCCCGGCCTCGCCGTGCCCCACCGCCGCACCGCACACCGCGGCCGCCAGCAGGAAGGACCACAGCAGCGTGCGGAACGGCGCGGACGACAACTCGATGCCGCTGTAGGAGGGTTGGGCCAGCAGGGCGAGGAGGAAGGCGCCGACGCCGCAGAGCACGGCAACCCGCAGCACGGTCTCCACCAGGCCGCCCCGATCACCGGCCACCCCCGGCCCGACAGCCCCCGCCCCATCAACGCCCATCCCCCGCAAGGAGTTTGGGCCACCCATCACCTTCCGGGCCGCGAACGCAAGCAGCCCCGCCCAGGCGAGCGTGACCACCAGCGGCACCAGCGACAGCGTCGCCTCGCCCGCGAGCCCTTGGCCGAACGCCTCCAGCGACGCCGAAGCGTTGCCGGTGAGGGTGAACCCGCCGCCCACACTCTGGAGCAGCACCGCCAGCGCGATCCGCATCCGTACGCCCCAGCCGAGCCCGCCCGCGTGCGCGTCGTCCGAGAAGAACATCGCCAGCACCGAAGCCAGGAGCAGCAGCAACACCGTCGGCCCGGCAGCGACCTTCAGGGCCGCACCCCAGTCCCCCTTCACCGTACGGGCGAGCAGGGCGCCGAGCGGCGAGGGCGACGCGGGTGTGGTCGGGACGGGCGTGGGCGGAGCGGGTGCGGGCGACGCGGGCGCGGGCGGGACGGGTGCGGGCGACGCGGGTGCCGGCGGGACGGGTGCGGGCGACGCGGGTGTAGGCGGCGCGGGCGCGGGCAGGGCGGACTGCGGTGGGCCGGGCGGGGCCGCCGGGACCGGAGGCCGGGCCGGTGGTGGCGGCCCGTCCGGCACCGGTGGCGCGGCGGCCCGCCGCTCCCGGCCGCAGCCCATGCAGAAACGCGCCTCGGGCGGCGAGGCAGAACCACAGTCCGGGCAGAACGACGACACGACGGGCTCCGGGAGGTCAAGGGCAGCACGAACCACTGCCGCGGGCGAACGAACGTACAGACATCACTGCCGTACGCATGGTTCCCCCGGCGCCCGCCCCATGATGGGACGTCACCCAAGCGCGCACTCCAGGGCCCGCCGGCCCCGCCGACCACCCGGCCGATACGCCCCCGGCCGCTTCGCCCCCCGGGGCGGCTACCCCACCGCTTCGCCCCCCGGTCGGCCACCCGGCCGCTTCGCCTTCCGGTCGGCCACCCGGCCGCTTCACCCCCTGGTCGGCTACCCGGCCGGCTTCGTCCCCCGGTGCAGCGCCACGATCCCGCCGGTCAGATTGCGCCAGGCGACCTTGGTCCAGCCGGTGCCCTGGAGCCGGGCGGCGAGCTCGGGCTGGTTGGGCCAGGTGCGGATGGACTCGGCCAGGTAGACGTACGCGTCCGGGTTGCTGCTGACCGCGCGGGCCACCGGCGGCAGCGCGCGCATCAGGTACTCGGTGTAGAGGGTCCGGAACGGCGCCCAGGTCGGCTCGCTGAACTCGCAGATCACGACCCGGCCGCCGGGCTTGGTGACCCGGTACAGCTCCGCCAGCGCGGCATCCGTGTCCTGGATGTTGCGCAGCCCGAAGGAAATGGTGACCGCGTCGAAGACCCCGTCCGCGAACGGCAGCCGGGTGCCGTCACCGGCGGTGAAGGGCAGCCACGGGTGCCGCTTCTTGCCCTCCCCCAGCATGCCGACGGAGAAGTCGCACGGCACGACGTACGCACCGGTCCGGGCGAACGGCAGCGAGGAGGTGCCGGTGCCGGCCGCGAGGTCGAGCACCCGCTCGGCGGGCCGTGCGGCCACCGCGCGGTCCACCTCCTTGCGCCACAGCCGCGCCTGCCCCAGGGAGAGCACGTCGTTGGTGAGGTCGTACCGTGCCGCCACGTCGTCGAACATCGCGGCGACTTCGTGCGGCTGCTTGTCCAGGGATGCTCGGGTCACCGGGCCATTGTCCACCGTGCGGAGGCCGACGCCCGCACCGGGCGCACCCCCTGCCGCCCAACCTCGGCAGGGGTGACCGGACGCGCTCCGTCGGGAACGGCCGGATGCACTCCGTCGGGGCCGGCCGGGTGCGCTCCGTCAGGGATGGCCGGACGCGCTCGGTCGGGGACGGTCGGATGCACCCGGTCAGGGACGGCCGTACGCGCCTCGGAGACCTACAGGAGAAGCCCAGCGCCTCGGGAGTCCCGGGCCTCGGGAGCCCCAGGGCCTCGCGTGCTGCTTCCTTATACTCAGCAACGATTACGGAGAGTAGCTAGTTCCCTGTGTCGTTACACTCCGTGACGACATCGGGGGTGACGCGAGACCACAGAGCGGCGCGACATCACGGGCGCGGCATCACGGGCGGCGCGGCATCACCGGCGGCGCGACATCAGAGCAGGCCTCAGCGGCGGCGGTGGACGAGGCGCCCGGCGAGGACGGTGGCTAGCGCGGTGCCGTCTTCGGCGAAGACCGCGAAGTTGGCAGCGCCGTCGACGGTCAGTGCGCGCGGAGCGGGGCCCGGCAGTTCTTGGAGCCCGGACCGCTGGACCGCCGTACGGACCGTGGGCCGGGTGAACGGGCCGGTCAGCGAGGTCGTTCCGGCGGCCAGGAGGCGTTGCAGCCCGCGGCGGGCGCTGGCGCCCCAGCGGGTCTCGGTCATACCGAGTGCGGTGAGCGCCTCGCCGGTGATCGGCTCGCTGCCCAGTGCGTCGGCCTCGCGTGGATCGGGGTGGTAGGCGGCCTCCAGCAGCGCCGCGCCCCGCGGTTCATGACGGCCGGGGGTCAGGACGCCTTCCCACTCCCGCACCCGCGCCCTCGCGCCGTACTCCGCCGCCAGCTCCTCGTACGGGTCGATGGCGGCGAGCCGAGCGCCGTCGACGACGACCGCATGCCCGGCGTCCAGGGGGCCGTCGTGCACCCGCCGGACCCCCCGCACCCGGTGAAGTGTCAGCACCCGTCGCCTACTTGGCCTCGATGAGCTTCAGCTCCGGATGGGCCGTGCCGCCCTCGATGGCCGTCGAGGACAGATGCGAGACGACCTTGTCGTCGACCGGGTCGTTGGCCGGGTCGTCGTGCACCAGCAGATGCTCGTAGGTCGTCGCGCGCTGCGCCGGGACCCGGCCCGCCTTGCGGATCAGGTCGATGATCTCCATACGGTTGGAGCGGTGCTTGGCGCCGGCCGAGGAGACCACGTTCTCCTCCAGCATGATCGAGCCGAGGTCGTCCGCGCCGTAGTGCAGCGACAGCTGGCCGATCTCCTTGCCGGTGGTCAGCCAGGAGCCCTGGATGTGGGCGATGTTGTCGAAGAAGAGGCGGGCGATCGCGATCATCCGCAGGTACTCGAAGAGCGTGGCCTGCGTCCGGCCCTTCAGGTGGTTGTTCTCGGGCTGGTAGGTGTACGGGATGAAGGCGCGGAAGCCGCCCGTACGGTCCTGGACGTCACGGATCATCCGCAGGTGCTCGATGCGCTCGGCGTTGGTCTCGCCGGTGCCCATCAGCATCGTCGAGGTGGACTCCACCCCGAGTCCGTGCGCGACCTCCATGATCTCCAGCCAGCGCTCGCCGGACTCCTTCAGCGGCGCGATGGCCTTGCGCGGCCGCTCGGGGAGGAGTTCGGCGCCGGCGCCCGCGAAGGAGTCCAGGCCCGCGGCGTGGATGCGCTGGATGGCCTCCTCGACCGACACGCCGGAGATACGGGCCATGTGCTCGACCTCGGAGGCTCCCAGGGAGTGGATCACCAGCTGCGGGAAGGCCTTCTTGATGGCCGAGAAGTGCTTCTCGTAGTA
>NZ_JBVIST010000005.1:0-249354 GCF_055575375.1 Streptomyces sp. NPDC034111
GACTTCACCCCCGGCTTCCGCATCGACCTGCACCACAAGGACATGGGCATCGTCACCGACGCCGCCCGCACCGTCGGCGCCGCCCTCCCCGTCGGTGCAGTCGTCGCCAACCTCGTCGCCTCCCTCCGCGCCCAAGGCGACGGCGGCCTGGACCACTCCGCCCTCCTGCGCGGCGTCGAACGCCTCTCCGGACACACCACCGAAAACTGAGCCCATGGCGGTGCAGCGGATTCCCGCCGTGGCGGTACCTCCCGTGCCGTTCGGGCAATGGGGGACGGCGGCCGTCCAGATCATGCGGGACGAGGGCGTCGAGCTCGTCTTCGGCTGCCCCGGTGCCGCCCTTCTCCCGCTCTATGCGGCGATGGAGGAGGCCGGCGGCCTCGCGCATCTGCCGGTGCGCCACGAAGAGGCCGCCGCGCACATGGCGCGCGGCTGGGCACGTACGAGCGGGACGGCGGGCGTCGTCGCGGTGGCCGCAGGGCCCGGGGTGGCCCGTCTGGTCCCCGGGCTGTACGCGGCCCAGCAGGAGGCGGTCCCCCTGGTGTGCGTCACCGGCCGGGAGGGGCCTGGTCCGCAGCGGACCTGGCCGCCGCACCACGAGGCCTTCCGGCTGCCGGATCTCGTCCGGCTGGCCGGGGCGGTCACCAAACGCGCCGAGCGGATCGAGGATCCGGCACGGATTCCGGGAGCCTTTCGCGAGGCCTTCCGGATCGCGCGGGAGGGACGTCCCGGTCCGGTACTGATCGAGGTCCCGGCCGGGCCGGCCGCGACGGAGATCACCTATGACGCCGGGCGCGGTCCGACGTCCGGGGCGCCCAGGGAGCTCATCGCGCTCTTCGGGCCGGATGCCCAGGTCATCGGCGGTACGGACGGCGCCGGCGGCGGCCCGCCCGGCTGGGAGGTGCCCGCCGCGATCGGTGTGCGCAAGGCGCTGGACTCCCGGGGCGAGCTGGATACGGAGGTCGTCGTGGTGATCGACAGCCACGAACTCCCCTTTATTGCCGAGGAGTTGGCGGCGGCGGCACAGTATGAGACGCCGTTCGTACTGATCATGCTCACCCCGCTCGACCACGAGGCGGGCTTCACGGATCACCTCAAGCTCGTCGAGGCATACGGCTGCACAGGCCGGTCCCTCGCGGGTCCGGCCGATCCGGCGGAGCTCCGCTCGGCGGCCGAGTGGGCGCGTAAGGAAGCCGTCTCCACGCGGCGACCGGTCCTCCTGGAGGTCCGGGGCGCCGGAGGCCTGGCGTAGGGCTTCCCATCAGCTTCCGGGCGGTGGCTGTGCTGACACCTGTCCTGTCGCGCCCAGGCGCGGCCGCCGCCCGGAATACCCACCCGCATACCCGCCAGGGTTTGTTTCAACAAACTGTTGACGTTTGGTCGGAGCTCTTCTTACGCTCCGACTTGCGGAAGCCAACTTCCGCGCTCTCGTACGGAAGGTCACCATGTCGAAGCCCACGCCGACGGCGCGCTTTCTCACTACGGAGGCTGGCGCCCCCGTCGCCGACAACCAGAACTCCTCCACCGCCGGCGTCGGCGGCCCGATCATCCTCCAGGACCAGCACCTGCTGGAGAAGCTCGCCCGCTTCAACCGCGAGCGCATCCCGGAGCGAGTCGTCCATGCCCGCGGCTCGGGCGCGTACGGCTACTTCGAGGTGACCGACGACGTCACCGCCTTCACCCGCGCCGACTTCCTCGACACGGTCGGCAAGCGGACCGAGACGTTCATCCGCTTCTCCACCGTCGCCGACAACCTCGGCGGCCCGGACGCGGCCCGCGACCCGCGCGGCTTCGCCCTGAAGTTCTACACCGAAGAGGGCAACTACGACCTCGTCGGCAACAACACCCCGGTGTTCTTCATCAAGGACCCGATCAAGTTCCCCGACTTCATCCACTCCCAGAAGCGCGACCCCTTCACGGGCAAGCAGGAGCCGGACAACGTCTGGGACTTCTGGGCGCACGCCCCCGAGGCCACCCACCAGATCACCTGGCTCATGGGCGACCGCGGCATCCCGGCCTCCTACCGCCATATGAACGGCTACGGCTCGCACACCTACCAGTGGACGAACGCTTCGGGCGAGGCCTTCTTCGTCAAGTACCACTTCAAGACGAACCAGGGCATCCGCTGCCTGAGCAGCGAGCAGGGCGCCGAGCTGGCCGGCAAGGACCCCAACAGCCACCAGACCGACCTGCTCCAGTCCATCGAGCGCGGTGTCTACCCCTCCTGGACGCTGTATGTGCAGATCATGCCGGCGGCCGAGGCGGCGAACTACCGCTTCAACCCCTTCGACCTGACGAAGGTGTGGCCGCACGCTGACTACCCGCTCCAGCGGGTCGGCCGCCTGGTCCTGGACCGCAACCCCGACAACGTCTTCGCCGAGGTCGAGCAGTCCGCGTTCTCACCGAACAACTTCGTGCCCGGCATCGGCCCGTCCCCGGACAAGATGCTCCAGGGCCGGCTGTTCGCCTACGCCGACGCGCACCGCTACCGCCTGGGCGTCAACCACACCCAGCTGCCGGTGAACGCCCCCAAGGCCGTCGCGGGTGGCAAGGCCAACAACTACGGCCGGGACGGCCTCATGGCGACCAACGGCTACGACCGGCACGCCAAGAACTACGAGCCGAACTCCTACGGCGGCCCGGTGCAGACGGACCAGCCGCTCTCCGCCCCGCTCGCCGTCTCCGGCCACACCGGCACCCACGAGGCCCCGGCGCACACCAAGGACGACGACTTCTTCCAGGCCGGTGAGCTCTACCGGCTGATGTCGGAGGACGAGAAGAAGCGCCTGGTGGACAACATCGCCGGCGGTCTCTCCCAGGTCAGCCGCGACGATGTGATCGAGAAGAACCTCGCCCACTTCCACGCCGCCGACCCGGACTACGGCAAGCGCGTCGAGGCCAGGGTCCACGAGCTGCGCGAGGACTGACGGGAGGTCAGCCGCCTTGCGCATCCGTGCCGGCCGGCCCGTTGAGGGGTGGTCGGCCGGCACGGAGAGGGAGCGCGAGCTCCGCGGTCCGCGGGGAGATCCAGTGCGGTGGCAGTGCTCGCCCGACAGGGAGCGGCGAGCGGCCTCCCCCGCCGCGGAGCCCGCCTCCTCCCCTGCCCCACAGACTCCGTCCGGCGGCGCGATGTCCTGTCGCGCCCACTTCTCGCGCTGTCGGTCGGAAAACGCCGCACAGGGCCCGGAATCCGTACGGTCACGGATACCGGGCCCTGTGCGCCGCCATCTGCCCGAGGTGCGCCATGGCTCCCCCGCTTCCTCCCCACGGCCTGGCGCTCTCCTCCTGATTCGGCCCCGGCCACCCGGCTTTGGCGGGACGATGGGGTCAGCGGCAGAATCGAGGTGTCTGCCGCCCTACCCGCAGGAGCCGAACATGGCCGACAGCGTGCCGGTGCGGTGCCCCACGTGCCGCCGGGAGAACGCCTTCACCCCGCCCACCTTCCCGTGCGCATGCGGTGCCCCGCTGACCCTGCCCGTACTGCGCGGCGGGGTGCCCGTCGAGATTCGGCACCGCACCTGGCGCGCCTCCTGGGTGGAGGTGCGCTGTGAGGTGTGCGGGCGGCAGGACGAGTGGCCGGCGCCGGAGTCCGGCTGCGCCTGCGGCACGGTCGTCCGGGTCCCGGTCGCCCCGGCGCCCGCCCTTCCGCCGCCGAACTTCCGCGCGGCCGGCCGGCAGCTGTCGAAGCCCGCACCGTCGCCGGCCCCCGACGATACGCCGCGCGCCCTCCTGCGGCCCGCGTTCCGCCCGGTCACGATCCGTACGGCCCGGGACTGCGTCACCGCCGCCGAGCAGTATCTGAAGTGGCTGGGGTACGCCGATGTGGCACGGACCCAGGAGCGCACCGCCTCCGGTATCGACCTGCGCGGCACCGGAGTGGTCGCCCAGGTCGACCCGACCACCCGGGCCACCAAGCTGCGCGAGATCGAATGCGTCTGGCTCAACGGCCTCAACGACTCGGCCCTCGCGGTCTTCTTCTCCCTCGCCGGCTATGCCCGGGACGCCCGGGCCCGCGCGGACGAGCTGCACCTCCCGCTGTTCGTCATGGACCTCACGGGCACCCCGCAGCCGGTCAACGACCCGGCCGACGAGCTCATCAAGTACGGCGCGGCAGGCCGCTGATCCGGCCTTCGCAGGCGTCCGGCGGCGAGGCCCCGGAAACCCGGTGGCCCGCGCCGGCCGGAACGGCAAGACTGAGCCGGTGCATATCCACACGCCCTCCCCCGCCGAACTGTCCGTACTCCGCGACATCGAGCGGGCCGCCGGGGAGGCGTTCCGCGACCTCGGTATGGGACCGGTCGCGGACGACGAGCCGCCGTCGCCCGCGCAGCTGATGGCCTTTCAGCAGGCGGGACGGGCACTGGCGGCGTACGACGAACCGGCGGACGGGGGCGGGACCGGGCAGCCGGTCGGCTACCTCCTCTGGGAACCGGTCGACGGATGCACCCATGTCGAGCAGGTCTCCGTACACCCGGACCGGGCCCACCGGGGTATCGGCCGGGCGCTGATCGAACGGGCCGAGCGGGACGGCGGCGGGGCCGCGCTGACCCTGACGACCTTCACCGAAGTGCCGTGGAATGCGCCGTACTACGCCCGGATCGGGTTCCGGGTGCTGACCGATGCCGAACTCACCCCGGGACTGCGGGCCGTCCGGGCCCACGAGGCCGAGCTGGGGCTGGACCGCTGGCCGCGGATGTGTATGCGACGGGAGCCGGGCTGGTCGGCGCAGGTCCGGGCCTGACCGGGCAGTCCGGTCGGCCGCCGGTCCGGCTCTGACCCGGCAGTCCGGTCGGCCGCCGGGCCGGCCGCCGTTGAGCCTCCGGTCAGCTGATGTCGTCGTGGCGTGGCGGGCGGAAGGAGACCCGGCCGTCGGTGCAACCGCTGACCGCTTCGGCGAGGGACCGCCAGGTCGCCCCGCTCAACTGCCGTTGGTCCAGGACGAAGCGGCGGACACCGGACCTGGGCACCACATACAGCGCGGGGACCGGGTCGTGCGGACCCGCGGAGAACTCCATCGCGCGGACCTCGGACCAGGCCATCCGGATCTCCGTGGACCATGACCGGGTGGTGACGCCGAGGCGCTGGGTGTCGACGCCGAAGCCGGTCGGGTCCACCGTGAAGCGGATGCCGTCGGAGGTGAAGGCCCATGGCGCGCGGCCCCGGCCCTGGGGCGCCGGAGGGGCCTGGGGTGGCGGAGGGGCCTGGGGTGGCGGAGGGGCCTGGGGCGGTGGGGCGCTGGGGCCTGCGGCGCCCCGCACCACGACCTCCAGCAGGACGTCTCCGGCGGGCCGTCCGCCGCTCGCCGGGGTGCCCTTGCCGCGTGCCCTCACCACGGTGCCGTGCCGGACGCCGGGCGGCACCTTGAGGGTGACCTTCGCGCTGCGGCGCCGCCCGAGCCCGGTGCGGGCGCAGGCCTGGCACGGCCGGCCCTGTGCCCGGTAGCCGGTCCCGTCACAGGTGGGGCAGGCGGTCCGTACCCGGTACCGCACAGTGGTGGTGAGACCGTCCGCCGCCTGGGCGCGGGTCAGCCGGAGCCTCTTGACGACATCGGGTCGGTGGGCCCGGCGTGTCGACCGGGAGAGACCCGCGTCGCGGAGTCTCCGCCACCGGGTGGCCACGAGATATCCGACCGCAGCAAGCACGACCACCAGCGGCAGCAGATAGCTCACAACGGCGTAATCAGGACGCCCTCCGCCGTCGACGGCAAGCATGGCGCAGGGGGCCGCCGCGCACCCTCGTACCCACATACCGCCACGCTAGCGAAACCGGCCCGGAGCCCACAGCGCTTTCATCCGGACCGGAGGAGTTCCGTACGGAGGGCACCATATGACGCCCCGTCAGTCCGCCTGCCGCGCCGGACATAATGGCGGAATGATCGACGCAAAGGCTCTACGAACCGTCTGCCTGGGCTTCAACGGTGCGACCGAGGAGTTCCCCTTTCCCCGGCATCCGGACGTGTCCACCTTCAAGGTCGGCGGCAAGATCTTCGCACTGACGACGCTGACGGAGACACCGCTCACCGTGAGCCTCAAGTGCGAGCCCGAGCTTGCCGAGCGGCTGCGTGCGGCGCATACGGAGGTGGTCCCGGGCTACCACCTCAACAAGCGGCACTGGAACACCGTTTCACTGGACGGTGCGCTGCCCGACCGGCTGGTCCTCGACATGATCGAGGACTCCTACGACCTCGTGGTGGCCTCACTGCCACGCGCTCAGCGGCTGCTGCTCGACTGGCCCGGAGAGCGGCAGCGCTGAGCGAGCCAGGACGTCCATGGGCGGCCCCGCGCCGCGCCGCTGCTCGGCCTCGCCGGCCCCTGCGGCTCAGCCGGTCTTCAGCCCGAGGCCGTAGAAGCTGACGTGGTACGGGCCCATGTATGTGGCCTCACCGCCGACTATCAGATCGCCGGGCGTCTCCACCCCTGCCGCCCGGGCCGTGGCCACCAACAGCTCGGCCAGCTCATGGCCCTTCGGCTCACCGGGACCGCCGGCATCAACACGCCACCGCGGGTCCTCGTCGTCGGGCCACACCGAACGCGTCCCGGGGTGGTCGGCGGCGGTGCCCCACCCCAGGGCTCCCCCGTCGAGCCCCTCCGCGAAGCACCCGAGCGAGAGCCGGTCGCCGCAGGTCAGGTCGAAGAGGATCGGGGCGCCGGCCCCGGGCACCCGCCCGTAGAGCGGCATGGAGACGGAGGTGCCGAGCGCGGTCGTCTCGGCCGGCAGGGTACCCAGGAAGCCGGCGAGCGCTCCGGTCACCGTCTTCCAGCTCCGGGCGTACCAGGCGCCCGGGAAACCGAGGCCCCCGTTGGACGGGTCGTTACGGCTGCCGAAGAAGCCGGTGATCGCGTGCTCCTCGCCGATGCCCTGGCGCCAGAACCAGTTCTCCACCGGATCCGTGGGCTGGAGAATCAGCTCGGGACCGGCCTTCCCGGCGCGGAGTTCGAGCGTGTCGGGCCGGTCGCGCCAGCGCAGGAACGGAGTGCCCCACAACGGCCCGGAGTCGTAGAACGGGCCCATGTCGCCGTACACCCCCATGACCGACGCCTCGCCGAGGGCCGCGGTCAGCTCGTCCCGCACCGCGCGGAAGGCCGCCGCCTGACTCCTCGCGTCCGGCCCGGCGGACCGCACCGGAACGGCGAGTTCGACATAGCTCTCCCCGTCGGCGAACCGCTCCTCCATCGAGCCGACCGGGCGCAGCCGGGCGTCACCGGTGGAGCGTCCCGTGCCGATGACCGGTCCCGCACCGCCGTCCGTCCAGGTCCAGCCGAGCCCCGCGACCAGGGCCCGCGCCCCCTGCGGTGTCCAGCCACCGGCATCCGCGTCCCTGAGCCGCCGCGCCAACTCCACGACAGTGTCGGTCATTTCCTGCCCCCGTGTCCCCGTAGGCCTTGCCCGGCGGAGCTGCCCGCCGTTCACTCACCCCTCCATCCTGCCTGCCGGGTCTGACAATCGAGCGTGGCAGCCCGCCGGCCCGGCCGATCCGGCAACCGCATACGCCGGCCCGACAGCCCACGGGCCCGGCTCACCCCGGAAACCGGGCCCGCGCGGACGCCCCTACGGCGACGACACCGCCCCCACCTCCTTGGCCAGTCGTTCGCGCAGTTCGACCTTGCGGACCTTGCCGCTGACGGTCATCGGGAAGGCGTCGACGATCTCCAGATAGCGAGGCACCTTGTAGTGGGCGAGGCGGGAGCGGCAGTAGCGGGCCAACTCGTCGCGGGTGAGCGGGTCTTCGGGGTCGCGGAGGATGACGCAGGCGGCGATCTCCTCGCCGTACTTCTCGTCGGGGACCCCGACGACCTGGACGTCGGCGATCTTGGGGTGGGAGTACAGGAACTCCTCGATCTCCCGCGGGTAGACGTTCTCACCGCCCCTGATGATCATGTCCTTGATGCGGCCGACGATCCGGACGTAGCCGTCGTCGTTCATCACCGCGAGATCGCCGGTGTGCATCCAGCGGGCGGCGTCGACGACCTCGGCGGTGCGCTCGGGGTCCTCCCAGTAGCCGAGCATCACGCTGTAGCCACGGGTGCACAGCTCGCCCGGGGTGCCGCGGGGCACGGTCACCCCGCTCGTCGGGTCGACGACCTTGACCTCGATGTGCGGCAGCACCCGGCCGACGGTCGCGGTGCGGTGTTCGAGGTCGTCGTCGCGGCGGGTCTGGGTGGAGACCGGGGAGGTCTCGGTCATGCCGTAGCAGATGGAGACCTCGGACATGTGCATCTCGGCGACGACCCGCTTCATGACCTCCTCCGGACAGGGGGAGCCCGCCATGATGCCGGTACGGAGGGAGGAGAGATCGTAGTCGGCGAAGTCGGGGTGGTTGAGTTCGGCGATGAACATGGTGGGGACGCCGTAGAGGGAGGTGCAGCGCTCGTCCTGGACGGCCTTCAGGGTGCTCGCGGCGTCGAAGGCGGGGGCCGGGATGACGATGCAGGCGCCGTGCGAGGTGATCCCGAGGTTGCCCATGACCATGCCGAAGCAGTGGTAGAAGGGCACCGGCAGACACACCCGGTCGTGCTCGGTGTAGGCGAGGGTCTCGGCGACCCAGTAGCCGTTGTTGAGGATGTTGTGGTGCGAGAGGGTGGCGCCCTTGGGGAAGCCCGTGGTGCCCGAGGTGTACTGGATGTTGACCGGGTCGTCGGCGGTCAGCGCGCGTTCGCACGCGGCGAGCCGGGAGGACGGCACGGCGGCGCCGGCGGCCAGCAGCCCGCCCCAGGTCGGGTCGTCGATGTAGACCACATCGCGCAGCGCCGGGCTGTCGGCGCGCACCTGCTCGATCATCCGGCGGTAGTCGCTGGTCTTGTGATGGACGGCGGAGACCAGGACGGTGATCCCGGCCTGCTGGAGGACGTACGCCAACTCGTGCACCCGATATGCCGGGTTGACGTTGACGAGGATGGCGCCGATCTTGGCGGTGGCGTACTGGACGAGGACCCACTCGGCGCAGTTGGGCGCCCAGATACCGACCCGGTCGCCCTTGGCGACCCCCTTGGCGAGCAGGCCGAGCGCCACCTCGTCGACGGCGCGGCCCAGCTCGGCGTAGGTCCAGCGGCGGCCGCTCGCCACCTCGACCAGCGCCTCGCGGTCGCCGAACCGGGCGATGGTGCCGGTCAGATCGGCGCCGATGGTGTGTCCGAGCAGCGGCCGTTCGGCGGCTCCGCTGGCGTACGACAGCTCCTGGTGGCGGCTCATCGGTGGTTCTCCTCCCGGTACGCGGCGCCGCCGTTTCCCTGCGCGGTGCCCTCACGCGGTCCGATACGGCGGATCTTGCCGGAGACGGTCTTCGGCAGGTCGGCGAACTCCCGCCGCCGCAACCCTGGGGCCCGCGTCGGCGTCGGGCCCCAGGGTACTCAGAGACGGCCCTCCCCGGCGCGTGGCAGACGGCCCGTCAGGGGCTCACCGTGTGCGTGTCCGTCCCACTGGAGGGGAGGAAGTCGCCGCTACCGCTGTAGGTCGCGGTGATGGTGTGGACGCCGACGCTCAGCGGCTGGGTGGTCAGTGTGGCCGCGCCGTTGACCAGGGTGAGCGTGATCGCCAGGCGGCCGCTGATCTCGAGCGTGACGGTACCGGTCGGGGTCCCCGCCCCCGGCGGGGCGGAGTCGACCCGCATGGTGAAGTTGACCGGCTGGCCGGGATCCGACGGGTCCGGCGAGGAAATAACCGTGGTCGTGGTCGAGGCCTGGTTCACGGTCTGGGTGTCGGTGCCGCTGGAGGGGGCGAAGTCCGTGTTCCCGCCGTAGGTCGCCTTCACCGTGTACGGACTGCCGGACCTGGTGGTGTACGTGTGGGTGAGGGTGGCCGTCCCGTTCGACAGCTGGGCCGTGGCCGGGGCGGTGCCGTCGCCGAAGGTGAAGGTCACCGTGCCCCTCGGGGTGCCCGCGCCCTGCGCCACCGGTGCCACCGTCGCGGTGAACGTCACCGGCTGGCCGACCACCGACGGATCCGGCGACGAGACCACGGTGGTGGCCGTCCCCGCGCCGTTCACGACCTGTGTGTCCGTCCCGTTGGAGGGGGCGAAGCCCGGGTTTCCGCCGTACGTCGCGGTGACCGTGAACGGACTGCCGACCCGGGTGGTGTAGGTGTGGGTGACCGTGACGCTGCCGGCCGACAACGGGGCCGAGGCCGGGGCGGTGCCGTCACCGAAGTCGAACGTCACCGACCCCGACGGCGTACCCGCGCCCGGCGCGACCGGCGCCACCGAGGCCGTGAAAGTCACCTGCTGGCCCACCACCGACGGATCCGGCGACGAGACCACGGTGGTTCTGGTCGAGGCCCGGTTCACGGTCTGGGTGTCGGTGCCGGTGGAGGGGGCGAAGTCCGTGTTCCCGCCGTAGCTCGCAGCGATCGGATACGGGCCCCCGGTGGTGTAGGTGTGGGTGACCGTGGCGCTGCCACCCGACAACGGGGCCGTGGCCGGCGCGGTGCCGTCACCGAAGTCGAACGCCACCGACCCCGACGGCGTACCCGCACCCGGCGCGACCGGCGCCACCGTGGCCGTCACGGTCACCTGTTGGCCCACCACCGACGGATCCGGCGACGAGGTGACCGTGGTGGCCGTGGCAGCCCGGTCGACGGTGTGGGTGTCGGTGCCGCTGGCGGACGTGAAGTCATCGCTTCCGCTGTAGGTGGTGGTCACGGCGTACGGACTGCCGGACCGGGTGCTGTAGGTGTGGGTCACCGTGGCGCTGCCACCCGACAAGGGGGCCGTGGCCGGGGCGGTGCCGTCACCGAAGTCGAACGCCACCGACCCCGACGGCGTACCCGCGCCAGGCGCGACCGGCGCCACCGAGGCCGTGAAAGTCACCTGCTGGCCCACCACCGACGGATCCGGCGACGAGACCACGGTGGTGGTCGTCCCGGCCGCGTTCACGGTCTGGGTGTCCGTCCCGGTGGAGGAGGCGAAGTCCGTGTCTCCGCTGTAGGTGGCGGTCACGGCGTACGGACTGCCGGACCGGGTGCTGTAGGTGTGGGTCACCGTGGCGCTGCCACCCGACAACGGGGCCGTGGCCGGGGCGGTGCCGTCACCGAAGTCGAACGCCACCGACCCCGACGGCGTACCCGCGCCAGGCGCGACCGGCGCCACCGAGGCCGTGAAAGTCACCTGCTGGCCCACCACCGACGGATCCGGTGACGAGGTGACCGTGGTGGCCGTGGCAGCCCGGTCGACGGTGTGGATGTCGGTGCCGCTGGAGGGGGCGATGTTCGCGTCGCCGCTGTAGGCGGCCGTGACGGTGAGCGGGCTGCCCGTCGTGCTGGTGTAGGTGTGCGTCACCGTGGCCATGTTGTCCACGAGCGGGGCGGTGGCGGTCCTACCGTCGCCGAAGTGGAAGGTGACCGTGCCCGTGGGCGTACCGGCTCCCGGCGCGACGGGGGTGACCGTGGCGGTGAACGTCACCGGCCGGCCCACCACCGACGGATCGGGGACGGAGGTCACCGTGGTGGCCGACGCGGCCCGCACCACGCTCTGGGTGTCGGTGCCGCCGGAGGAGCCGAAGCTGGCGTCCCCGCTGTAGGCGGCATGGACGGTGAGGGGGGCGCCGGGCACGTCCGCGTAGGCGTGCGCCGCCTGCGCGACTCCGTCAACGACCGGTGCCAGGACGTGTGGTGTGCCGTCGCCGAAGTCGAAGGTGACCGTGCCCGTGGGCGTACCGGCTCCCGGCGCGACGGGGGTGACCGTGGCGGTGAAGGCCACCTGCTGACCGACCACCGACGGGTCCGGGGAGGAGGTCACCGCGGTGGTCGTCGAGGCCCGGCTGACGACGTGCTTCTCCGAGCCGGCGGAGGAGCTGAAGTCCGCGTCCCCGCTGTAGAAGGCGGTGGCCGTGTAGGGGCTGCCGGCCGCGCCGGGATAGGCGTGGGAGACCGTCGCCGTGCCCTGGCTGAGGGGGACTTCGACGGGCGGTGTGCCGTCGCCGAAGTCGAAGCTGACCGTTCCCGTGGGGGTGCCCGCGGCGGGTGGCACCGGTGCGACCGTGGCGGTGAAGGTCACCGGCTGGCCGGCCACCGAGGGGTCGGGGGACGAGGTCACCGTGGTGGAGGTGAAGGCCGCCCTGGCCCCCACGGTGTGGATGTCGGTGGCCGAGGAGGGGGTGACGTTCTGGTCACCGCTGTAGTTCGCGGTCACGGTATAGGGGCTGCCGGCCGCACCGGCGTACGCGTGTTGGGTGGTCGCCGTCCCGTTGGTGACGGGCGCCGTGACCGGTGGCGTGCCGTCGCCGAAGGTGAAGGTCACCGTGCCGGTGGGGACCGCGGCGCCGGGCTGGGCGACGGCGATGCGGGCGGTGAAGGTCACCGGCTGACCGGCCACCGAGGGATCGGGCGAGTTCACCACCGTGGTCGTGGACGACGCCCTGACCACCGCCTGGGTCTTTGCGGCTTGGGAGGGGGCGAAGTCCGGGTCGCCTCCGTAGTGGGCGTTCACCGTGTACGGGCCAGCGCCGGGGTAGGCGTGCGTCGCCGTGGCCACCGCGCCGTCGAGGGGGACAGTGACCGGCGGGGTGCCGTCGCCGAAGGCGAACGTCACCGAGCCCGCCGGGGTGCCGTCGGCCGGTGCCGCCGGGGCCACGGTGGCGGTGAAGGTCACCGGCTGGCCGACCACCGACGGATCGGGGGACGACGTCAGTGCGGTGGTCGTCTCCGCCGTACCGACCACCTGGGTGTCCGAGCCCGCTGAGGCGGTGAAGTCGACGTCCCCGTTGTAGGTGGCCGTGACGGTGTAGGGGCTGCTCACGGCGGTGGGGTACGCGTGCGTGATGGTCGCCGTGTCACCGGCCAGCAGCGCCGTGACGGGCGGGGTGCCGTCGCCGAAGTCGAAGGTCACGGTGCCTGTCGGGGTGCCGGCGCCCGGCGCGGCGGCGGTCACCGTGGCGCTCAGGGTCACCGGCTGGCCGACCACCGACGGGTCCGGCGACGACACCACGGTGGTGGTCGTCGCGGCCGGGCCGACGGCGTGGGTGTCGGTACCGAGCGATCCGGAGAAATCGGCGCTGCCGTCGTAGGTGGCGGTGACCTGGTAAGCGCTCGCGCTCGCGCCCGTGTAGGCGTGGGTGACGGTCGCGGCCCCCTGCGCGAGGGGCACCGTGACGGCCGGGGTGTCGTCTCCGAAGTCGAACGTCACCGTGCCGGCGGGTTCCCCCGCCCCGGGGGCGACGGGCAGCACCCTTGCGGTGAACGTCGCCGGCTCACCCACGACCGACGGGTCCGGCCGGGAGCTGACGGTCGTGATCGTGGCGGCCGGGGCGACGAGGTGGTGCTCCACGCCCGCGGAGGCAGTGGTGTCGCCGTCGCCGCTGTAGGAGGCAGTGACCTGATACGGCGTCAGGGCGGCGTGCTCGTAGGCGTGGCCGACGGTGGCCCGGCCCTCGGTGGCCGGTGTCGTGACCGGTGGTGTGCCGTCACCGAAGTCGAACGTCACCGTGCCGGCGGGGCTGCCGGCACCGGGCGCGACCGTGGTCACCGTGGCGGTGAACGCCACCGGCTCGCCGACCACGGACGGGTCCGGCGCGGAGGTCACCGTCGTGGTCGACTCGGCCTGCGTGACGGTCTGGACGTCGGTGCCGACGGAGGCCTCGAAGTCGGCGCCTCCGGAGTACGCGCCGATGACCGTGTAGGGGCCGGCGGCGGTGCTGGTGTAGGTGTGGGACGCCGTCGCGACTCCGCCGGTGACCGGCACCGTGAGGCCTGCGGTGCCGTCACCGAAGTCGAAGGTGACCGAGCCGGTGGGAACTCCCGCCCCGGGAGGTACCGGTGTCACCCTCGCGGTGAACAGCACCGGCTGGCCGACCACCGAGGGGTTCGGGGCCGACGTCACGGTGGTGGTCGTCGCGGCCGGGCCGACGGCGTGGGTGTCGGAGCCGGCCGAGGCCTCGAAGTCGCCGTCCCCGCCGTACGTGGCGGTGACCGTGTAGGGGCTGCCCGAGGCGCTGGTGTAGGAGTGGGCGGCCGTCGCCTTGCCGTCGGTGACGGGCGCCGCCACCGGTGTGGAGCCGTCCCCGAAGTCGAAGAGGAGCGTCCCCGTGGGAGCGCCCGCCCCCGGCTCGGCCGGGGAGACGGTCGCGGTGAAGGTGACCGGCTGGCCGACCACCGACGGGTCGGGGGACGAGGTCACCTCGGTCACCGTCGCGGCCGGGCGCACCGTCTGGGTGTCCGTACCGGCCGACGAGGCGAAGTCGGCGGCTGCGTTATAGGTGGCGCTGACCGTGTAGGCGTCCGCGGCCGAGTTCGCGTAGGCGTGCGTGACGGTGGCCGCCCCACCGTCGACCGGCACCGTGACCGGCAGCGAGTCATCACCGAAGTCGAAGGTAACCGTGCCGTCAGGAGTCCCCGCTCCGGGGGCGACCGGCAGGACCCGGGCAACGAACGTCACGGGCTGACCCACCACCGAGGGATCCGGTGACGAGGAGAGCTCGGTGACCGTCGCGGCCGGGCCGACGGTCTGCGTGTCGGTGCCCACGGAGGGGGTGAAGTCACCGTCGCCGCTATAGGTGACGGTGACCGCGTACGGGCTGCCCGAGGCGCTGGTGTACGTGTGGGTGACCCGCAGGGCGCTGCTGAACGCGAACAGGGTGATCGGGATGGTGACCGGTGGCGTACCGTCCCCGAAGTCGAACGTGACCGTGCCCGACGGTGTGCCGGACCCGCTGTTGGCCGCCGCCACCCGGGCGATGAACGTCACGGGCTGGCCCACCACCGACGGGTCCGGTGTGGAGGACACCTGGGTGGTCGTCGCGGCCGGGTCGACGGTCTGCGTGTCGGCACCGAGGGAGGGGGTGAAGTCGGCGTCGCCGTTGTAGGTGGCGGTGACCGGGTACGGGCTGCCGGCCGCGGTGGCGTAGGTGTGGGTGACCGTCGCCGTGCCGTCCTCGACAGAGGCCGTGACCGTCTGCGTACCGTCCCCGAAGTCGAAGGTCACCGCGCCCGTCGGGGTGCCGGCCCCCGCTTCGGCGGCCGCGACGGTCGCGGTGAAGGTGACCGGTTGCCCCACCGTCGAGGGGTCCGGCGCCGAGGTGACCGTCGTGGTCGAGGCCCCGGGGACCACCGTCTGGGTGTCAACTCCCGTGGAGGAGCTGAAGGTTTCCGCTGCGGCGAGCGTCCGCGCGGCGAATCCGGACCCGCTGTTGAAGGTGGCGATGACCGGATAGGGGCTGCCGACGGCGGTGGCGTACGTGTGCACGGCGGTGGCGGCCCCATTCACCAGGGGCACCTCGACAAGGGGCGTACCGTCGCCGAAGTCGAAGGTGACGGTTCCGGTCGGCTCGGGCGACCCGGCGGGAAGCGCGGTGACCGTCGCGGTGAACGCGACCGCATCGCCCACCGCCGAGGGGTCGGGTGACGAGGTCACCACGGTCGACGTGACCGCGACCTCGGCATCCACGGTATGGCTCCGGGTGTCGCCGGAGGGCGTGAAGTCGGCGTCGCCGCTGTACGAGGCGGTCACCGTGAACGGGCTGCCGGTCTCGCTCGCGTACGCGTGCTCGACCGTGGCCAGTCCGTCCGCCACCAGCACGGTGACCGGAGCGGTCCCGTCGCCGAAGTCGAAGGTCACCGTCCCCGTCGGGGCGCCGGCCCCGGGAGCCACCACGGCGATCCGCGCGGCCAGGGTCACCGGGTCCCCGGGCGCGGAGGGGTTCGGCGACGTCGTCAGCGCGGTGGTGGTCTGGGCCCGGTCCACGGTGTGGCTGTCCGTGCCGTTGGACGGCAGGAAGTCCAGGTCCCCGCCGTAGGTCGCGGTGACCTGGTAGGGGCTGCCGACCGTGGTGGTGAAGGTGTGGGTGACCGTCGCCGTCCCGCCCTCGACCGGTGCCGTGACCGCCGGCGTACCGTCCCCGAAGTCGAACGTCACCGTGCCGGACGGGGCCCCTGCCCCGGGGGCGAGCGGTGTGACCACCGCGGTGAACTCCGCCGGTTCGCCGACGACGGTCGGGTCCGGCGACGACACCACGGTGGTGGCCGTGGCGGCCTGACCGACGGTGTGGACGCCCCCGGCGGAGGAGGGGTGGAAACGGGCATCGCCGCTGTAGGTCACGGTGACCGGGTACGGGCTGCCGGCCGCGCCGGTGAACGTATGGGTGACGGTCGCCGTCCCGCCCTCGACCGGTGCCGTGACCGCCGGCGTACCGTCCCCGAAGTCGAACGTCGCCGTGCCGGTGGGCAGGCCCTCACCCGGCGGGAGGGCCGCGATGACGGCCGTGAACGTCACCGGCTGCCCGGCGACGGACGGTTCCGGCGAGGACGTCACCGTGGTGGTCGACGACGCCTGGTCCACCGTCTGGGTCTCCGTCCCCACCGAGGCGGTGAAGTCGCCGTCCCCGCTGTAGACGGCCGTGACCGTGTAGGGGGTGGCGGACACGTCGGCGTAGGCGTGGGTGACGGCCGCCACCCCGCCGGTCAGCGGCACCACCACGGAGGCGGTCCCGTCCCCGAAGTCGAGCGTCACGGTGCCGGTCGGCGTCCCCGCCCCCGGCGCGACCGGAGCCACCTCGGCGATGACCGTCACCGCCTGGCCGACCACCGACGGATCCGGCGACAGACTCACCGTCGTGGCCGTCGACGCCTGGCCCACCGTCTGGGTGTCCGTCCCGACCGAGGCGGTGAAGTCGCCGTCCCCGTCGTAGGAGGCGGTCACCGGGTAGGGGCTGCCCGACGTCCTCACATAGGTGTGCGTGACCGTCGCCACCCCCGCCTCGACGGGCGCCGACAGGGGGGAGGAGCCGTCGCCGAAGTCGAACGTCACCGTGCCCGACGGCGTCCCCGCCCCCGGGGGGATCACGCCGACCAGGGCGGTGAACGTCACCGGCTCGCCCACCACCGAGGGATCCGGCGACGACGTGACGACGGTGGCCGACGACGCCTGTCCCACGGTGTGGGTCTCCGTGCCGGCCGAGGCACCGAAATCGCCGTCCCCGCTGTAGGTGGCCGTGACGGTGTACGGGCTGCCCGCCGCGCTCACATAGGTGTGCGCCACGTTCGCCGTCCCCGCCTCAACCGGCACGGTGACCGCCGGCGAGCCGTCCCCGAAGTCGAAGGTCACCGTGCCCGACGGCGTCCCCGCCCCCGGCGCGACCGCGCCGACCGTCGCCGTGAAGTCCACCGGCTGACCCACCACCGACGGATCCGGCGACGAGGTGACGGTGGTGGTCGACGACGCCTGGGCCACGGTGTGGTTCCCAGTGCCCACGGAGGCCTCGAAGTCGCCGTCCCCGCTGTAGGTAACCGTCACCGGGTAGGGGCTGCCGGCCGCGCTGACGTACGCGTGCGTCACCGTCGCCGCGCCACCCGAGACGGGGGCCGTCACCGGTGCCGTCCCGTCGCCGAAGTCGAAGGTCACCGTGCCCGACGGCGTCCCCGCCCCCGGCGCGACCGCGCCGACCGTCGCCGTGAAGTCCACCGGCTGACCCACCACCGACGGATCCGGCGACGAGGACACCACGGTGGTCGTGGCGGCCTTCCCCACCGTGTGGGTGTCCCTGCCCGACGACGGCCTGACGTCGCGGTCACCGCTGTAGGTGGCGGTGACCGCGTACGGACTGCCCGCCGTGGTCGGGTAGGTGTGGACCGCCCACGCCCAGCCGATCCCCACGACCCGCGCGACCACCGGCGCCGTCCCGTCACCGAAGTCGAACGTCACCGTCCCCGTGGGGCGCGCCCCTCCCACCGGAACGGCCACCACCCGCGCGATGGCTGCCACCCGCTGGCCCGCCACCGACGGGTCATGGAACGTCCGCACGACGGTCACCGACAGCGCGCGACGCACCGTCTGGGTGTCCGTACCGGCGGAGGCCGTGAAGTCACCGTCCCCGCTGTAGGTGGCGGTGACCGCGAACGGGCTGCCCGTCGTGGTCGGGAACCGGTGCGAGGTACTCGCGACACCTCCCGTGACGGGTGCGGTGACCCGCGCCGTCCCGTCGCCGAAGTCGAACGTCACCGTGCCGGTGGGCGTGCCCCCGCCCGGGGAAACCGCCGCGACGTTGGCAGTGAACGTCACCAACTGCCCGACCACCGACGGATCCGGCGCCGAGGACACCACCGTGGTCGTCAACGCCCTGCCCACCGTCTGGGTGTCCGTACCCGACGACGGCCTGACGTCGCGGTCGCCGCTGTAGGACGCGGTCAGCACGAACGGACTGCCCGCCGCGCTGGTGTACGTGTGCGAGGTGACGGCCACCCCCCGCGTCACGGGGACGGTGACCGGCGCGGACCCGTCGCCGAAGGTGAAGGTGACCGTGCCGGTCGGTGTACCCGACCCCGGTGTGGCCGTGGCGACTTGGGCGGTGACGGTCACCGGCTGACCGACCACGGAGGGATCCGGCGACGAGGAGACCACGGTGGTCGTCGACGCTCTCCCCACCGTCTGGGTGTCCGTACCGGCGGACGCGGCGAAGGAGGCATCACCGCTGTAGGTGACGGTGACCGGATACGGGCTGTCGGCCGCGCGGGTGTAGGTGTGCGAGGTGACGGCCGCCCCTCGTGTGACGGGGACGGTGACGGCTGGGGTGCCGTCGCCGAAGGTGAAGGTGACCGAGCCGGTCGGCGTGCCCGACCCCGGCGCGACCGGTGCGACCCGGGCGGTGAAGGCCACGCGTTGGCCCACCACCGATGGGTCCGGCGACGAGGAGACCACGGTGGTCGTCGACGCCCTGCCCACCGTCTGGATATCCGTACCGGTGGACGCGGCGAAGTCGCCGTCGCCGCTGTAGGACGCGGTCAGCACGAACGGACTGCCCGCCGCCCCGGTGTACGTGTGCGAGGTGACGGCCACCCCCCGCGTCACGGGGACGGTCACCGGCGCGGACCCGTCGCCGAAAGTGAACGTGACCGTGCCGGTCGGCGTGCCCGACCCCGGCGCGACCGGGCCGACTTGGGCGGTGACGGTCACCGGCTGACCCACCACCGACGGGTCCGGCGACGTGGACACCGTCGTCGACGACGCGGCACGCGTGACCGTCTGGGTGTCCGTACCGGCGGAGGCGGCGAAGGAGGCGTCACCGCTGTAGGACGCGGTGGCGGTGAAGGGGCTGCCGACGGGGCTGAGGTAGGCGTGGGTGGCGGTCGCCAGGCCGCCCCGCACCGGTGCCGTGACCGGTGGTGTGTTGTCGCCGAAGGTGAAGGTGACCGTGCCGGTCGGCGTGCCCGGCCCCGGTGCGACCGGTGTGACGGTCGCGAAGAAGGTCACCAACTGGCCGGCTGTGGAAGGGTCCGGTGAGGAGGTGAGCGCGGTCCTGGTCCCGGCCTGGTCGCGGACGGTGTGGACGTCGGTGCCGGTGGAGGTGAGGAAGGCCGCGCTGCCGCTGTACGTCGCGGTGACGGTGTGGCTGCCGGCGGGCAGGGCGCTGGTGGTGACCGTGGCCCGCCCGCCGACCACGGGGGCGGTCAGCGTGGGGCCGCCGCTGATGACGAAGGTGACGCTGCCGGTCGGTGTGCCGGTCACGCCGGGGGCGGACGGGGTGACGGTCGCGGTGAAGGTCACCGGCTGCCCGAGGTCCGAAGGGTCGGGCGAGGAGGTCACCGTGGTCACGGTCGGACTCTTCAAGACCACCTGGAGGCCGGTGCCGGTGGACGGGCCGAAGTTCGCGTCGCCGCTGTAGACCGCGGTGACGGTGTGGAAACCCGCGTCCAGGGCGTTGGTGGACACAGTGGCGCGACCGCCCACCACGGGCGCCGTCAGCGTGAGGCCGCTGCTGAAGCGGAACGTGACCGTTCCGGTTGGCGTGCCGAACCACAGGGGCTGGACAAGGGCGGTGAGGGTGACCGTCTGCCCGGCTGTCGCAGGGTTCGGGGCGGAACTGACGAAGGTGAGGGTGGGAACCATGCCCGGCACTCCCGGTGTGTCGACTCCCGGGGCCCGGTCCGTCAGTGGCGCGTGTCGAAGAAAGGGCGGCCCGGGATCGGCTGTTGACTGATCCGGTCCGTGAAGGGATGGGCGGCCCGTCGTGCGGATAGCACGAGTAACCCACTACTGCGCTGCGCACCGCAAGGAACGAGCGAGTTTTCACCCGTTTGGCCCACGCGGTCAGGGCCCCGGCGCCACGCCCCACAAGGCGCTTACCGGGGCCGGGCCGCTGCTCAGTTGACGCCTCGGTCGCGTCCGGACCAGTACGGCTGGCGAAGCTTGAACTTCTGGATCTTTCCCGTGGCCGTGCGGGGGATGCTGTCGCGGAACTCCACCGACGTCGGCGCCTTGTAGCCGGCCATGCGCTGCTTGCAGTGGGCGATGATATCGGCCTCCTGCGCGGTCGCGCCCTCGGCGAGGACGACGAGGGCCTTGATCGTCTCCCCCCACTTCTCGTGCGGCACACCGATCACGGCGACCTCGGCGACCGCCGGGTGGCCGAAGATCGCGTCCTCGACCTCGATGGACGACACGTTCTCGCCGCCGGTGATGATCACGTCCTTCTTCCGGTCCGAGATCGTGAGATGGCCGTCCGTGGCGTCGATGGTGCCGCCGTCGCCGGTGTGGAACCAGCCGTCCGCCAGCGCCTCCGCCGTCTCCTCGGGCTTGTCCCAGTACCCGTCGAGCACCGTGTTCGAGCGGGCCAGCACCTCACCGGTCTCCGAGACCTTCAACGTGACCCCGAGGACGGGCAGTCCCGCGCGGGCGAGTCTGCGCGCCCGCTCGTCTGCGGGGAGTTCCGTGTCGCCGGGTCGGGTGCGGTTGAAGGTGAGCAGCGGGGACGTCTCCGTCAGGCCGTAGAGCTGGGTGAACTCCCAGCCCAGTTCCTCCTCGACGCGCTGGATGGTCCTGGTCGGCGGCGGGGCGCCCGCGCAGACGAGCCGCACCCGGTCCCGGCCGGGGATCTCGCCCTGCCAGGTGGCTGCCGCGTCGAGCACCATGTTCCACACGGCCGGCGCCCCGCACATGATCGTGACGCCGTGCTCCTCGACGCGCCGCAGGATCTCCGCGCCGTCGACCTTGCGCAGCACCACCTGCTTGACGCCCAGGCCGGCCATCACGTACGGCATTCCCCAGCCGTTGCAGTGGAACATCGGCAGGGTGTGCAGGTAGACGTCGCGCTCCCAGACGCGGGTGTGCAGGCCGAAGGTCAGGCCGTTGACCCAGATGTTGCGGTGGGTCAGCTGGACGCCCTTGGGCCGGGCCGTCGTACCCGAGGTGTAGTTGATCGTCGCGGTGGCGTCCTCGTCCGGGGCCGACCAGGGGCGCGGCTCGACGCCGAAGCGCATGAGTTCGGTCTCGGTCTGCTCGCCGAGGACGAAGCGGTGCCGCGCCTTGACGCCGGAGAGGGCGTCGTCCAGCTCCGGGTCGACGAGGAGGACCGAGGATCCGCTCTGCTGCACGACGTAAGCGACCTCTTCGGGCTTGAGGCGGAAGTTCACCGGCACGCAGATCCGTCCGCTCATCGGCACCGCGAAGAGCAACTCCAGCAGGCGCGCGGAGTTGTGGCTCGCCACCGCCACCCGCTCGCCCTCACCGACCCCGAGCGCGTCCAGTCCCGCCTGCCACGCGCGGACGCGTTCGCCGAACCGGCTGTAGGTCGATTCGGGCACCGGCGAGGCGGGCTGCCGCGGTTCGTCGACCACGCCCGGGCTGTCGCGGAACCCCAGCTCGGCCCGGTCGAGGAAGTCCGCGATCGTCATCGGTGTCCGCATGCTCTCTCCTGTGTTCGGATGTATCCGGAACAGACATGTCTGAAGGGAGAGTGTGGCGGTTGCGGGGGCCGCCAGGGGGCGAAGTGACGGCTTCGGCGGGGAGCGGCCCGCCGGAGGGGGCCGGCCCTCCCCCGACGGGCCGGCCCGGTTCCGTCGCCTACTTGTCCGCGGTCAGCGTGCCCGCCGCACCCCAGCTGTCGGTGGGCACCTCCTGGATCCACACCTGGACGGTCTCGGCGGGGATCTGGTACGCGTCGACGAACGCATCGGTGATCTGCCGGACCAGCTCCCGCTTCAGCTCGACGCTGCGCGGACCCTGCTGGACGGTGACGATCGGCATGGCTGAACTCCCTTTTCTGGTACGGCCGTACGGGAAGGCCGGGATCAGGGAGATCCCGGGGTTCCCCGGCCTGGGGCTCCCGGGTTTTCCCCGGGTTTCCGGTGCTTCACCGGCGTGCACTCAGTCCATCGCGAACGGGCCGTGCGACCAAGAAGCGGATCGCGCACACAGCGATCACCGATCGAGATCGGACCGCTGGGTGGCGTCCGGGCCGCCGTCCGTCACCGCACACGCCGTCAGCAGCTGCTCCAGTCCGGCGGGCGGGTCGGCACGGCGTACCGCGAGATAGGTGGTGAGCTCCAGGCCCGGGTCGCGGAACGGCAGGTAGGCGACCCTGGGAGTGCTCAGCCGGGCGGCGTGCGCGGCGTAGACGACGGTCCACAGGCCTTCCGCCGGGCCGCCGGCCGCGCCGATCGCGGTCAGGGTGTCGTCCAGCGAGCCGTACCTGGGGCCCGGTACGGGGGTGAAGCCGGCCTCGTGGCAGGCGTTGACGACCAGGTCGACCAGGGCACGGTTGTTGCGGCGCGCGGTCAGCACCAGCGGGACGTCCGCCAGTTCGGCGAGCGCGAGCCCGTCGGGTGTGGCGGCGAGACGATGGCGGGCCGGGACGACCGCCACCAGCGGGTCCTGCCACAACGGGACGAAGCGCAGGCCGTCCCGTCCGCCGCCGTCCGGTGCACCACGGAGGAACGCGGCAGTCAGCTCCCCCGCCGCCACCAGGTCCAGTCGCTCCTGGGTGCGCGCGGACACCAGCTCCACCGTGGTCTGTGGAGCGATCCCGGCCAGCGCGTCGAGCACCCGGTCCAGATGGGTGCCCAGGCCCGTACTCGTGCCCAGGCGCAGGGTGGTGGCGCGCCCGGCGGTCAGCTCGGTGACCACCGCCCGGGCCCGCTCCTCGGCGGCGAGCAGCGCCCGCGCCTCCGGCAGGAACCGTTCGCCCACCGCGGTCAGCCGCACCTGGCGCGCCGACCGGTCGAACAGCTCGGTCCGCAGCTCCCGTTCCAGCCGTCTGATCTGCTGACTCACCGCCGACTGGACGATGTGCAGCCGCTCGGCCGCCCGCCCGAAGTGCAGCTCCTGCGCCACCATGACGAAGTACCGCACCTGCCGCAGCTCCACGCCTCCCCCTTCCCGGCCGGTGCCTCACCACCCGGTCAATTCGATTGCCGCGACGGCCGCGGCCCCGCCATCATCCCGCCATGATCGACGCCACCGCACTCTCCGAAAAGCCGGTGCTCACGGGCGCCCGGATCCGGCTCGTCCCGCTGTCGTCCCGTCATACGGAGGCCTTCCACGCCACCTTTCTCGACCCTGAGACCCGGCGGCTGACCGGCACCCACCACGACTGGACGCGGGAGGAGCTGGCGGACTGGTGCGCCAAGGCCGCCGGGCGGCCGGACCGTCTCGACCTCGCCGTCGAGGACCGGGAGAGCGGGGCCTACCTGGGCGAGCTCGCGCTCAGCCAGATCGACGAGGACAACGCCCACGGCAGCTTCCGTATCTCCCTCGCCGAGCACGCCACCGGCCGCGGCGTCGGCAGCGAGGCGATCCGGCTGCTGCTCGGCTACGCCTTCGAGCGGGTGCGGCTGCACCGCGTCCAGCTGGAGGTCTTCACCTTCAACGCGCGCGCCCGGCGGGCCTACGAGAAGTGCGGCTTCGAGGTGGAGGGCCGGCTGCGCGAGGCGCTGTTCTGGGACGGCGAGTGGCACGACGTCCTGGTGATGGCGGCGCTCGCGCCCCGGCAGGCGCCGCACCCACCGCTCAGTAGTTCTCCGCAGTGAAGGGCAGCCACGCGGTCTCCAGCGCGGCGTCCAGGCGGCGGACAGCGCCCGGGGTGTGCTCGGTGGCCAGACCGGCGTGCAGGAAGCGCCGCAGCGGGCTGCCGCCCAGGTAGACCGCCGACAACTCCCGTACGTCGAGGGAGAGATCGGGGGCGTCGGTGGTGGGCTCCCAGGTGGTGGGCCGGCCGGGGCCGGCGGTCAGACGGAAGCGGCCCGCGTTGGCCGGCAGCGCGGCATCACCGAGGACGAGGACGAGGTCGACGGGGGACGCCCAGGCGCGGGCCGTCAGGGCGGTGCGGACGTCCACCAGCCGTACCCACAGGCCGGGTTCCTGGGCGGTGACGCGTATCTGGTCCCGGTCGGCGGCCAGGAGCAGCAGCGGGTCGTCGGCGGGGCGGGCCTCGACGCGTACGGTCGTGGTCAGGTCGATGGAGCAGAGGTAGGACCACAGCGCGGCGGCGGCCGGTGCGCTCTCCGCCTCCAGTTCCCCGACGGAGACCGCGCCGGGGCGGCTCTCGCCCGGACCGCGGGTGCGGTAGAGCGCATAGCCTCCGGGCACCTCGCCGGGTGCGCCCAGCACCACCGCCCGCAGGGGGCCGAAGCCGTCCAGGTCCTCGGCGCTCCGGGAGCCGTCGAGATCCAGCACCTTGCGCCACCACGCCTCGTCACGGGTGAACCGGCCGGCGCGCTCGGGAAGACTCGCGTCGAAGCGGGGGGCGAGCAGCGCGGGTGCGTCGGCCGGCTCGATCAGCCGCAGCGGGCGGGAGTCGGGGGCGATCCGCAGCGCGAGTGGCCGGGACGAGTCGATCTCGATGCGGTACGTCTCGGTGGCGGCGGCGAAGCCGTAACGGCCGTAGATGGCGCTCTCGGACGCCCAGAGGCAGGCCAGCGCACGCCCCTCGTCGGCGCAGCGGCGCCAGAGTCCGTCGATCATCGCGGTGAGCACCCCGCGCCGCCGGTGGGTGGGCGCGACGGAGACGAAGTCCACTGCGGCGCAGGGGAGTTGGCCGCCGGGGACGGAGAGGGTGAACCGGTGTGCACCGGCCATCCCGGCCAGCTGCGCGCCCTCGTAGGCACCGATCCGTGCGCAGGCCCGCAGCAGCTCCAGGTGGCGCTTACGGGCCTTCTCGCCCGGTTGCAGATGGAAGGCGAGGTAGACCAGGTCCAGGGCCTGGTCGAGACCGGACTCGGGGATCTCCCGGATGTCGACGGCGGTCTGCGTGTGGTCACTGGTCACGCGGGGAAGGTAACCCGGCCCGCCGTCGGGCTTCACCCCGTTTTCCGCTGCCTCCGGCGTTACCGCGCCCCGCGCTTGGCGACCGGGCCGTAGTGAAGGTCGTGGCCCGCGTCCGGTGCCGTCATCCGCAGGACTCCGGCCGCCTCGGCCTCCACGGCGGTGCGCTCGGCGGGGCTCAGCGGGGCGAACGGCTCGATGGTCAGCCGGGCGGTGCCGTCCTCGGTGTCGGTCCGCCACAGGCCGCGGATGGTGCCGTCCACGAGGAAGACCCGGTAGGCGACGTTCCGGTCCCAGGTGCGGCCCTGGTACTCGGGCGCGAGGATGCGGGAACGGTCGGCGTGCGAGAGGGCGACGTTGTCGAACTCCGGGAGGAAGCGGACCGGCGCCTCGGTGTCCGGGTCCGGCAGTGGTGCATCGGGCAGGTCGAAGAGCTCGACCCCGTTCTCGTCGCGGAAGGTGCGCAGGCGGGGCCGTAGCGGCTCGACGACCTCGCGCAGCCGGGTCAGTCCGCACCAGGTCTGCATGTCCTTGACGGAGGCCGGGCCGAAGGCGGCCAGGTAGCGCAGGAGGACGGTGGGCAGGGCGCGCTGCGGATCCTCCTCCGCGGGGGCGGGTTCCGGTGCCGGGTCCGGCGCCCCGGCCACCCAGTTCTCCAGGGTGGTGTGGGCCGCAGGTCCGCTGCGTCCCCACATTCCGCGCGGGGTGACCTGCACCAGCGGCAGCGTCTGCCGGGCGGCCATGGCCAGCGCCCGGCCCTCGTACTCCGGCCACTCCTCCGCCAGCCGCTCCCCCAACTCCTGGAAGGTCAGCGGGCGTTGTTCGACGAGCGCGCGGGCGGCGGCGGCCAGCCGTCCGAGGTCGACACCGGTCAGCTGCCGGGCGAAGTTGCCGCGGAGGATGCGGTCGTGCACCGGCTGGTGGAGCGGGCGCAGCAGCCGGGCGTCCCGGGCGCTGACCAGGTGGATCGTGGAGCGCATCGCCGAAATGCGGACCGCCCGGCGGGTCTCCAGCAGGCCGGCGAGCTCTTCCGGCCGGAAGGCGGCGAGCCGGGCGGCGAGTGCGTGGTACGGCGGCCCGGGCGCCTGGGCCTGGAGTCCGACCAGCCACTCCACGGCGGTGAGGACGTCCGTCTCGGCGCGCTGGAGGAGGAGTTGGCGGGCGAGGGTGGCCCGGCCGAGGGCGCGGGGGGTGAGGACGGGGGCGGTGCGGCGCTGCGTCATGGAAAGACGGTAAGGGCCCTTGCGGACAGAGACCGTCCGCAAGGGCCCGACACGATCAGCTTCCCTGCCGTGAGCCGCCGGACCCGGCTCCCTCCGGTCAGGACCGGCCGTGAGCCGCCGGACCGGCTCCGTCCCGTAAGGCCCGGCCGTGAGCCGCCCGACCGTCCCCCGGTGCGGGCACGGCCGATGCCCCGCGCTACAGCCAGCTGTGGAACCGGCGGACGTACCAGCTCTTCACGCCCTGGGTGAGCAGGCAGTACGCCGTCAGCGTCGCGATCAGCCAGGGGAAGTAGCTCACCGGCAGCGCCTGCATGCCGAGCGCCCCCGCCAGCGGGGAGAACGGCAGATACAGACCGGCCGCCATGATGAGCGCCGTCATCACCATCACCGGGCGGGTGGCCCGCGACTGAAGGAACGGGATCCGCCGGGTGCGCAGCATATGCACCACGAGCGTCTGGGTCAGCAGCCCCTCGACGAACCAGCCGGACTGGAACAGCGCCTGGTGCGCCTCGGAGTCCGCCCCGAAGACGTGCCACATCAGCAGGAAGGTGGTGAGGTCGAAGAGCGAGCTGGTGGGCCCGAGGACCAGCATGAAGCGGCCGATACCGCGGGCGTCCCAGGTGCGCGGGGTGCGCAGATAGTCGCGGTCCATCCGGTCCCAGGGCGTGGCCAGCTGGGAGATGTCGTACAGCAGGTTCTGGACGAGCAGTTGCAGGGCCAGCATCGGCTGGAAGGGCAGGAACGCGGAGGCGGCCAGTACCGAGAAGACGTTCCCGAAGTTCGAGGAGGCCGTCATCTTGAGGTACTTGATGGTGTTGCCGAACGTCAGCCGGCCGCGCAGCACGCCCTGTCCGAGGACGGTCAGGTCCTTCTCCAGCAGGATGATGTCGGCGGACTCCTTGGCGATGTCGACCGCGGTGTCGACGGAGATGCCGACATCGGCCTCGCGCAGCGCGGCGGCGTCGTTGATGCCGTCGCCGAGGAACCCGACGGTGTGCCCGCCGGCCCTGAGCGCCCCTACGATCCGGGCCTTCTGTACGGGGTTGACCTTGGCGAACAGCGTGGTCGTACGGGCGAGTTCGAGGAGTTCGCGGTCGTCCAGGCCGTCGAGTTCGGCGCCGGTGACGACGGCGTTGACGTCGATGCCGACCTGGGCGCAGATCCGGGCGGCGACCAGTTCGTTGTCGCCGGTGACGACCTTGACCGTGATGCCGTTGCGGGCGAGCGCCCGCAGCGCCCGGGCGGCGTCCTGCTTCGGCGGGTCGAGGAAGGCGAGGAAGCCGATCAGGGTCAGCCCGTCCTCGTCGGCGGTGCCGTAGGTGATGGGAGCACCTCCCATGCCATCAGGGCTATGGGGGAGGTCGGCGGGCAGGGTGCGGGTCGCCACGGCCAGTACCCGCAGGCCCTGACGGTTGTGCTCCTCCGCGGTGAACAGGGCCCGGCGGCGCAGCACGTCGGTCAGTTCGCCGCGGCGGCCGCCTTCGGCCACGTGGGTGCACCGGGCGAGCACCTCCTCGACCGCACCCTTGGTGATCAGGAAGTGTTCCCGGGCGGCCCGCTCACCGGCCGGTCCGGTGGGGTCGTTGCGCCGCAGCACCACCGACATCCGCCGGCGCGCGAAGTCGAAGGGGATCTCGTCGACCAGCGTGAAGCGGGCGTCGACGACGACCTCCTCCGCCTCGTGCATCCGGTCGATGACGGCCTGGTCCAGCAGATTGCGCAGCCCGGTCTGGAAGTGGCTGTTGAGGTAGGCGTATTCGAGGACCTCGTCGTCGGGCTCGCCGCGGACGTCGAGGTAGCGGTCGAGGACGATCCGGTCCTCGGTGAGCGTGCCGGTCTTGTCCGTGCACAGGACGTCCATGGCGCCCAGGTCCTGGATGGCGTTCAGCCGCTTGACGACGACCTTGCGGCGGGCCATGGCGACCGCGCCGCGCGCCAGGTTGGTGGTGACGACCATCGGCAGCATCTCCGGGGTGAGGCCGACGGCGACGGCGACCGCGAAGGTGAACGCCTCGGCCCACTCGCCCTTGGTGAGGCCGTTGATCAGGAAGACGACGGGGACCATCACCAGCATGAAGCGGATCAGCAGCAGGCTCACCTTCTTCACCCCGGTGTCGAAGCCGGTCTCCCGGCGCTCGCCGGACAGCGCGGCCGCCATGGAGCCGAAGTAGGTGTCCGCGCCGGTGGCGACGACCATGCCGGTCGCGGTGCCGGAGGTCACCGAGGTGCCGGCCAGTGCGAGGTTGTCGGCCTCGACCGGGTCGCCGGTCGCGTGCGCTCCCGCGTCCGGCCACCGGGTGTCGGCCTTGGCGACCGGCAGCGACTCGCCGGACAGCGCAGCCTGACTGACCATCAAATCCTTGGCGGTGAGCAGCCGGAGGTCGGCGGGGACCAGATCGCCGGCGGCCAGCTTGACGAGGTCCCCTCTGACCACGCCGTCCACCGGGATCTCCAGGGTGGTGGGCAGCCGCCCGTGGCCGGCCAGCCGCTGGACCGTGGTGGTCGTGGTGACCAGGGCGCGCAGCGAGGCGGCGGAGCTGCCGGCCCGGTGCTCCTGCCAGAAGCGCAGCCCCACGCTGATCAGCACCATCGCACCGAGGATCGCGATCTTCGGGTCGAAGGGCTCCTCGCCGGCGACCGGCAGCCACTGCCCGTACATCACGGCGACCAGCACCGTCAGAACGAGGACGAACGGGTTCCAGCAGGCCCGGCCGAGCTGGACGTACCAGCGCGGCGCCGGCTGGTGGGTGATGCCATTGGCACCGTCCCGGTCCAGCCGGCTCACCGCCATGCCGTGCGAGAGGCCGCTGGGCGTGCTCTTCAGGTCCGCCAGGACCTGGTCGGCGGGGCAGGCGCTGACGGCAGCGAGCCGGTCGGCGGCCTTCCGGGTACGGGCGGCCAGTTCGGCGGCCCGGCGGTCCCGGCGGCGGGCACCGCGGCCCGGCGGAGCGAGCTTCTCAGGGGTGTACAGGGTGGTCATGACGAAAAACCTCCGAGCGCGCAGGAGGAATTGACCGGCCGACCGGAATACGGGGCGGAATTCAGCGGAATACGCGCGTACCGCAGCCGTGATGCGGCACTACGGCACGGGATATCGCCACCGTTTTCGGGCAGGCCGGAACGGCCCTCCGCGCAAAGAATGCGAATAACGGGAACAGGGCAGCCGCAACGTGCGGCGGAGCACCCTGCTGTCAGATGTGAAGGCACACAGCGGAGCCGGTACGGAGTCCGCTACGGGCACTCCGCGTTCAGCTCGGGGAGGAAGCAGCGGTCAGTACGCTGCATCGCTGCGGCAAGGACTTCCTTCGGGACTCATCCCGATCACCTCCTTGCTCGCGCGGACATCTCCCGGCGCCGCTCAGCGCGCGCCGTCAACTCCGGATCCTGCCATATCGCGCGGAGGGCTCCGTCATCCTTTTGGCCAGGTTTCCGTCAGGAGTTCAGAAGTTCAGGAGTTCAGGAATTCAGGCCACCGATCCGATCCGCCCCACCGGCCGGGCCGTGTCGTGGTGGATGGGCGTGTGGGCGCCGGTCAGCGGGGTGCCGGTGCCGCCGCGGCGGTTGGCGACGATTTCGGCGGCGATGGAGAGCGCGGTCTCCTCGGGGGTGCGGGCGCCGAGGTCGAGGCCGATGGGCGAGCGCAGCCGGTTGAGTTCGAGCTCGGTCAGTCCGACGTCACGCAGCCGCTGCTGGCGGTCCAGGTGGGTGCGGCGCGAGCCCATGGCGCCGACGTAGGCGACCGGGAGCTTGAGCGCCCGCTCCAGCAGGGGGACGTCGAACTTGGCGTCGTGGGTGAGGACGCACAGCACCGTACGTGCGTCCAGTTCCTGGGAGTCGAGGTAGCGGTGCGGCCAGTCGACGACGATCTCGTCCGCGTCCGGGAAGCGGGTACGGGTCGCGAAGACGGGCCGGGCGTCGCAGACCGTGACGTGGTAGTTGAGGAACTTGCCGACCCTGACCAGCGCGGAGGCGAAGTCGATGGCGCCGAAGACGATCATCCGCGGGGCGGGCACGGAGGATTCGACGAGGAGGACGACCGGCCGGCCGCACTGCGCACCCTCCGCGCCGATCTCGACGGTGGCGGTGCGTCCGGCGTCCAGCAGCGCGCGGGTCTGCGCGACCGCGGTGCGGTCGAGGGCGGGGTGGCCGCCGAGGGTGCCGGTGTGGCTGCCGTCGGGGCGGACCAGCAGCGCGTGGCCGAGGAGTTCGGCGGGCCCGTCGATGATCCGGGCGACCGCCGCCGCCTCTCCCGCCGCGGCGGCGGCCAGCCCGGCGGCGAGCGTGCCGGCGGTGCGCTCCGCCACCTCCCCCGCGGCTCCGCCGTCGTCTGCGGAGCGCGGGGCGCCCGTCCGTACCGGCTGGACGAGGATGTCGATGATGCCGCCGCAGGTCAGGCCCACGGCGAAGGCATCCTCGTCGCTGTACCCGAAGCGCTCCAGGACCGGACGGCCGATCCGCAGCGCCTCCTGGCACAGCTCGTAGACCGCTCCCTCCACGCATCCTCCGGAGACCGACCCGATCGCCGTGCCGTCACCGTCGACGGCGAGGGCGGCTCCGGGCTGGCGGGGCGCGCTGCCGTTGGTGGCCACCACGGTGGCCACCGCGAACTCGCGGCCCTGCTCGACCCACCGGTGCAGCTCTTCGGCGATGTCCAGCATGTCGGTCTCCTTACGGATTACGGAGGTTGGAAGGGCGGGTCAGTGGTGTATCCCCAGCCAGCTCTCGATCGGGTTGAGCGAGAAGTAGGCCAGGAACACCAGGGAGAGCACCCACATCAGCCAGCCGGGCTCGCGCCACTTGCCCTGTGCGGCCTTGATCGCGACATGGGCGATGACGCCGGCCGCGATGCCCGCGGTGATGGAGTAGGTGAACGGCATGAGGACCGTCGTCAGGAAGACCGGGATGGCGGTGGCCGGGTCGTCCCAGTTGATGTGCTTGGCGTTGGTCAGCATCATCGAGCCGATCACCACCAGGGCGGCGGCCGCGACCTGTGTGGGGATGACCTGCGCCAGTGGGGTGAAGAACAGGCACAGCGCGAAGCCGAGGCCGGTGATGACGCTGGCGAAGCCGGTGCGCGCGCCGTCGCCGACGCCCGCGGTGGACTCGACGAACACGGTCTGGCCGGAGGCGCCGGTGAGACCGCCGACCATGCCGCCCGCACCGTCGATGGCCAGGGCCTTGTTCAGACCCGGCATCTTGCCGTCCTTGTCAGCGAGGTTGGCCTGCTGGCCGATGCCGATGATGGTGCCCATGGCGTCGAAGAAGCCGGCGAGCACAAGCGTGAAGACGATGACACCGATGGTGATGCCGCCGACGTCCCCCAGGCCGCTGAAGGAGACATGGCCCAGCAGTCCGAAGTCGGGGGTGGAGACGACGGAGCCGGAGACCACCGGGGCGTTGCGGCCGCCCCAGTCCTTGACGGTCAGCCCGGCGAACTGATGGACGAGCGCGGCGAAGACCGTGCCGCCGACGATGCCGATGAGGATCGCGCCGGGCACCTTGCGGACCTGGAGCAGGAAGATCAGCAGGACGGTGAAGGCGAAGCACAGGACGGGCCAGCCGGTGAGCATGTCCGCGGTGCCGAGCTGGATCGGCTTGGCACCGGCGAGGCCTCCCGGGCCGGGCATCGAGGTGACGAAGCCCGCCTGGACGAGACCGATGAGGCAGACGAACAGGCCGATCCCCATGGTGATCGCGTGCTTGAGCGGCAACGGGATGGCGTTCATGATCAGTTCGCGCATACCGGTGAGCACCAGCAGCACGATCACCCCGCCGTAGATGATGCACATCGCCCAGGCGTTGTCCCAGGTCATCTGCGGGGCGACCTGGAAGGACATCACCGCGGAGACGCTGAGTCCGGCGGCCAGGGCGAGGGGCACATTGCCCAGGAAGCCCATCACGAGCGTGGTGACGGCGGCGGCGAGCGCGGTCGCCGTGGTCACCTGGTCGGCGTTGAGGGTGGCGCCGGTGATGTCCTTGGTAGTGGTCAGGATCACCGGGTTGAGGAGGACGATGTACGCCATCGCCATGAAGGTGGTGACGCCGCCACGCACCTCACGGCCGACCGTCGACCCTCTGTCGGATATGTGGAAGTACCGGTCGAGCCAGGACCGGCCGGCGGGCTGACGCGAGCCGTCGCCCGCGTCTTCCGCCGTGGTCCTCGGCTCAGTGGACTGCTGGGTCATGGTGCCTTACTCCCAAGGTTCAAAGGGGCACTCGCATCAGATGCGAGATTTGGGATGGATCTTCGGCTGCACGACCCGGGGGACGGCCCGAGACGAACTGGGGACTGACTGCGTACGAGGCAGCAGCAACTGCGTGGTGCGGAAAGGTTCTCCGGGCGGTATCCGGAGGAGGACGGACAGGACACCCCTGCCGTGCACCGCCCGGAGGACCGGAGTCCGGGGACCGGGGTCCCCGGACGGCTCTCTATGTGCCGGTCAGATGCTCAGGGCGGACCGGCGTCTTGTTGAGCTCCAGCCCGGTCGCGTTCCGGATCGCCGCGAGGACGGCCGGGGTGGACGACAGGGTCGGGGCCTCGCCGATGCCGCGCAGCCCGTAGGGGGCGTGCTCATCGGCGAGTTCGAGCACATCGACCGGGATGGTCGGGGTGTCGAGGATCGTGGGGATGAGGTAGTCCGTGAAGGAGGGGTTGCGCACCTTCGCGGTCTTGGGGTCGACGATGATCTCTTCCATGACCGCCACGCCCAGGCCCTGGGTGGTGCCACCCTGGATCTGGCCGACGACGGAGAGCGGGTTGAGCGCCTTGCCGACGTCCTGGGCACAGGCCAGTTCGATGACCTTGACCAGGCCGAGTTCGGTGTCCACTTCCACGACCGCGCGATGGGCCGCGAAGGAGTACTGGACGTGGCCGTTGCCCTGGCCGGTGACCAGGTCGAACGCCTCGGTGGGGCGGTGGCGCCACTCGGCCTCGATCTCGACGGCCTCGCCTTCGAGGACGTCCACCAGGTCGGCGAGGACCTCACCGCCGTCGGTGACGACCTTGCCGCCCTCCAGGAGGAGGTCGGCGGTGGCCCACGCCGGGTGGTACGTGCCCAGCTTGCGGCGGCCGATCTCCAGGACCTTCTCGCGGACGAGCTCGCAGGAGTGCTTGACGGCGCCGCCGGTGACGTACGTCTGACGGGAGGCCGAGGTGGAACCGGCGCTGCCCACCTGAGTGTCGGCGGGGTGGATCGTCACCTGTGTGACACCGAGCTCGGTGCGGGCGATCTGCGCGTGGACGGTGACGCCGCCCTGGCCGACCTCCGCCATCGCGGTGTGCACGGTGGCGACCGGCTCGCCGTTGATGACCTCCATGCGCACCCTGGCGGTGGAGTAGTCGTCGAAGCCCTCGGAGAAGCCGACGTTCTTGATGCCGACCGCGTAGCCGACACCGCGTACGACGCCCTCGCCGTGGGTGGTGTTGGACAGGCCGCCGGGCAGCTGACGGACGTCGGCGCCCTCGCTGGACTCCCACTGGCGCTCCGGCGGCAGCGGGCGGGCCTTGACGCGGCGCAGGATCTCGGCGACCGGGGCCGGCGAGTCGACCGGCTGCCCGGTCGGCATGATCGTGCCCTGCTCCATGGCGTTGAGCTGGCGCAGCTCGACCGGGTCCATGCCCAACTTGGCTGCCAACTTGTCCATTTGGGCCTCGTAGGCGAAGCACGCCTGGACCGCGCCGAAGCCGCGCATTGCGCCGCAGGGCGGGTTGTTGGTGTAGAGCGCGACGGCCTCGATGTCGACGTCGTCGATCACGTACGGACCCACCGACAGCGAGGCGGCGTTGCCGACGACGGCCGGGGACGCGGAGGCGTAGGCACCGCCGTCCAGCACGATCCGGCACTTCATGTGCGTGATCTTGCCGTCCTTGGTGGCGCCGTGCTCGTACCAGAGCTTCGCCGGGTGGCGGTGGACATGCCCGAAGAAGGACTCGAAGCGGTTGTAGACGATCTTGACCGGCTTGTTCGTGCGCAGCGCGAGCAGACAGGCGTGGATCTGCATCGACAGATCCTCGCGGCCGCCGAACGCGCCGCCGACGCCGGAGAGCGTCATCCGCACCTTCTCCTCGGGAAGTCCGAGGACCGGGGCGATCTGGCGCAGGTCGGAGTGCAGCCACTGGGTGGCGATGTAGAGGTCCACCCCGCCGTCCTCGGCGGGCACCGCGAGGCCGGACTCCGGGCCGAGGAAGGCCTGGTCCTGCATGCCGAAGACGTACTCGCCGGAGACGATGACATCGGCCTTCTTGGCGGCCTCGTCGGCGTTGCCGCGGACGATCGGCTGGCGGTGGACGATGTTCGGGTGCGCGACGTGCCCGGCGTGGTGGTCGTTGCGGCCCTCGTGGAGCAGCGGCGCGTCGGCGGCGGTCGCGGAGGCCTCGTCGGTGACGACGGGCAGCTCCTTGTACTCGATCTTGATCTTGGCGGCCGCGCGCCGCGCCGTCTCCGGGTGGTCGGCGGCGACGAGGGCCACCGGCTCGCCGTGGTGGCGGACCCTGCCGTGCGCCAGCACCGGGGTGTCCTGGATCTCCAGGCCGTAGTTCTTGATCGACGTGGGCAGGTCGTCGTAGGTCAGCACGGCGTAGACGCCGGACTGCGCGAGCGCTTCGGAGGTGTCGATGGAGACGATCTCGGCGTGCGCGACGGTGGAGCGGAGCGTGAAGCCCCACAGCATGTCCTCGTGCCACATGTCCGAGGAGTACGCGAACTCGCCGGTGACCTTCAGGGTGCCGTCGGGGCGCAGCGTCGACTCACCGATGCCGCCCTTGGTCTTGGACCCCTGGGTGATGTTGGTGGGAGTACCGGTCGTTGCCATGGGTCAGACCGCCTCTTCCTGACGGGCCGCTGCCAGCCGGACGGCGTCCAGGATCTTCTCGTAACCGGTGCAGCGGCAGAGGTTGCCGGACAGCGCCTCACGGATGTCCGCGTCGGTCGGCTGCGGGTTGCGCTCCAGCATCTCGTCGGCCGCGACGAGCAGGCCCGGGGTGCAGAAGCCGCACTGGACGGCACCCGCGTCGATGAACGCCTGCTGGATCGGCGAGAGTTCAGCGCCCTCGCCGGTCTGCGAGTCCTGGGCCTGCGGGCGGAGCCCGCCGTTCGCCCCGTGCGCCGACCACTGCTGGGCGTCCTGGAGCGAGGTGCCGCATGCGCCGGTGCCGCAGCCCCCGTGCTCCGCACGCTGCTTGGCGAAGTCCGCCAGCCCCTCGACGGTCACCACCTCGCGGCCCTCGACCTGGCCCGCGGCGACGAGGCAGGAGCACACCGGCACGCCGTCCAGGCGGACCGTGCAGGACCCGCACTCGCCCTGCTCACAGGCGTTCTTCGAACCCGGCAGGCCCATCCGCTCGCGGAGGACGTACAGCAGGCTCTCGCCTTCCCAGACGTCGTCGGCCTCCTGCCGGCGGCCGTTGACGGTGAATGTCACGCGCACTGTGCGCCTCCCTTTGTGCCGTGGGGGTTACCGCGGTAGGACTCCCAGGTCCAGCCGAGGGTGCGGCGCGCCATGATGCCGACCGCGTGCCGGCGGTACTTGGCGCTGCCGCGCACGTCGTCGATCGGGTTGCAGGCGCCGGAGGCGAGCTGCGCGAACTGCTTGGCGACGGACGGCGGGATGGGGTTGCCCGACTCCCAGAAGCCGCCCTCGTCCAGGGCCGCGGTGAGGAAGTCCTCCGCCTCGCGGGCCCGTACGGGGGTGGGCGCGGCGGAGCCGATACCGGTGCGGACCGTACGGGTCTCGGGGTGCAGTGCGATACCGAACGCGCAGACCGCGATCACCATGGCGTTGCGCGTACCGACCTTGGAGAACTGCTGCGGTCCGTCCGCCTTGGGCAGATGCACCGAACGGATCAGCTCGTCGGGCTCCAGCGCATTGCGCTTGACGCCGAGGTAGAAGTCGTCGATCGGGATCATCCGGCGGCCGCGTACGGACTCGGCCTCGACCTCGCAGCCGGAGGCGAGCAGTGCGGGGTGTGCGTCACCGGCCGGGGAGGCGGTGCCGAGGTTTCCGCCGACGCCGCCGCGGTTGCGGATCTGCGGGGAGGCGACGGTGTGCGAGGCCAGGGCCAGGCCCGGGAGTTCGCCGCGCAGATTCTCCATGATCTTGGTGTAGGGGACGGAGGCACCCAGGCGTACGGTCTTCTCTCCGACCTCCCACTCGCTCAGGTCACCGATGCGGTTCAGGTCGAGCAGGTACTCGGGGCGGCGGTGGTCGAAGTTGATCTCGACCATCACGTCCGTGCCGCCCGCGATGGGCACAGCGGTGGGGTGCTCGGCCTTGGCTGCGAGCGCCTCCTCCCAGCTGGCGGGGCGAAGGAAGTCCATGGTTGGCCTCTTCTGCGGAATCGGGTCATTCGTTGCTCAGGGTGAGGGCGGCGGGCCCTCATCGCCATGGAGCCGTTCATGTCTTGTTAACGCGGTTGGGCTTAGTGAACGCTCAGCGGACCCACCCGGTGCAGTCACCGAAACCATGAAGCGGTTGGCTGGCCAAGCCACCTGTCTTGTAGATTCGAACGAAAGACGAGGCTCTGAAACCTCGCGGCATTCCACCGGCAACACCAGACAGCAAAGAACGGCGGGCGAGGTCATGCGGCTCCGCGCACTCCTGGACACCCCATCACTGGGCCTTCGGCTGCTCGGCGGCGAGGACGAGCTGGACCGCACTGTACGTGGCGTGATGACCACCGATCTGCGCGATCCCAGCCGCTACCTCTCCGGCGGGGAGCTGGTGCTGACCGGTCTGGCCTGGCGTCGCGAGCCGGAGGACTCCGAGCGGTTCGTGCGCATCCTGGCCGCGGCCAATGTCGCGGGGCTCGCGGCGGGCGAGGCCGAGCTCGGCGCGATCCCGGACGACCTGGTGCAGGCCTGCCGGCGGCACCGGCTGCCGCTGTTCGCCGTCGAGGAGGCGGTCTCCTTCGCGTCCATCACCGAGCATGTCGTCCGCCAGGTCTCCAGCGAGCGGGCCGGTGACCTGGCCGCCGTGGTGGACCGCCACCGGCGGCTGATGACCTCGGGTCCGGCCGGCGGCGGCCCGGAGGTGGTCCTCGACCTGCTGGGCTCGGACCTGGACCTGCGGGCCTGGGTGCTCTCCCCCACCGGCCGGCAGATCGCCGGATCCACGCTGGCGGACTCCGGGCCCGAGCTGTCCGGTGACCTGGCCGCCCGGCTCGCCGGTGAGCATCTGGCCGCGGCCCGCACCGGCCGCCGCGGCCCCCACCGGGTCACCCTCGGCAACATCACGTACTCGCTGTTCCCCATCCGCTACGACGGCCGTGACCTGCGGCAGACCGTGCTGAGCGACTGGCTGCTGGCCGTCGAGGCGGACGCCGGCGACTGGTCCGAGGAGCGCCTCGACCTGCTGCACGGCGTCACCCAGCTGATCGCCGTAGAACGCGACCGGCGCGATGCCGCCCGTACGGTCCGCCGACGGCTCGCCCAGGAGGTCCTGGAGCTCGTCCAGACCGGTGCGCCGCCCGCCGAGATCGCGGCCCGGCTGCGGGTGGCGGCGCCGGTGCTGCTGCCCGGTCTGGGCACCGCACCCCAGTGGCAGATCGTGGTGGCCAAGGTCGAGTGGGAGGGCGGTGACGTCCCCGGTGGACCGGTGGCACAGAGCCTGCTGGAGGAGATGCTGGTCGACCCGGGCACGTCCGGCCCCGAGCCCTCCGACCGGATCGCGGTGGCGCACACCGGCGACGAGGCGGTGGCGCTGGTGCCGCTGCCCGTGCCGGAGGAGTCCGGGGACTCCGCGGCGACCGGGCTGCACGCCGAGCAGCTGCTCTCCGTCGTCCAGGAGCCGCTGGGCCGTGGCCTGGACGGTGACGGGCGGCTGACGGTCGGTGTGAGCGCGGCGGTGCACTCGGCCGAGGGTCTGCGCGGCGCCCTGGAGGAGGCCCGGCACGCCCGCCGGGTCGCCGCCGCCCGCCCGGGCCGGGTGTGTGCCGCCGGACACGAGGAGCTGGCCTCGCACGTCCTGCTGCTGCCCTTCGTCCCGGACGACGTCCGCCGCGCCTTCACCGCGCGTCTGCTGGACCCGCTGCGCGACTACGACCGCAAGCACCGCGCCGAGCTGATCCCCACGCTGGAGGCGTTCCTTGACTGCGACGGCTCCTGGACCCGCTGCGCCACCCGCCTCCACCTGCATGTCAACACGCTCCGCTACCGCGTGGGCCGGATCGAACAGCTCACCGGCCGGGATCTGGCCCGCCTGGAGGACAAGCTCGACTTCTTCCTCGCGCTGCGGATGAGCTGAACCGGGGCGTATGCGCCCCGGCGCCTACCGCTCCCCTCGCGCTACGCCATTCGGGGTAATTCGATCGGGCGGGATCGGGTACGGCCCGTGCCCCGGCAGCGACCACGGCCCGCCGCAGCGCGGCCGTTCAGGGGCCTACAGGCCGCCCGCAACGCCCGTCCGGCGATTGTGAAATCATTCACCCGCCCCCTTGGCCCGGTGACGGAATTCGTGCTGAGATTCGCCCACAGCTTCCGACTTCCAGCTCAATGGCGCGCTCGGGGAGGGCAATGTGGCGGATACCGCCATGCCAGGATCCACGGATGCCGCGGATCCCGTCAGTTCTGGGGATCCCGTCGAATACGCGGATCCGGTCAGGTCCGCGGATCCGGTACCGATTCCGCTGCCGGGACCGGCATCCGCACCGGAAGTACCGGCAGCCGCAAGGGTCATAGGGGACGATCCCCTCGACCGGGCCGTATGGCGGCTGCGCTCCCGTGGCTGCTGGGACGACGCGGCGGCCCTCCTGGAGCCGCACGCCGCCGGGGACGCCTCCGCCGCGCTGCGCCGCGCCGCCCTCCTGGTGGAGCGCTGCATGTTCACCGCCAACGGGTGGGCCGAGGCCGAGGATGCGCTGCGCACCGCCGAGGCGCTGGCCGGTGATGACGACGAGCGGGGCGGCGCGGCCTGCGAACGCGGCCACCTCGCGTACGCCGCCACGGTCCTGGGCGTAAGGGACCGGGCCGACGAGGCGCGCTCGGCGCTGGGCCGGGCCGCCGCGCTGCTGGCCCCGGCCGCCCCCGGGCGCCCGCTGCTGGACTTCCGCCGCGGGCTGATGGCCGAGCACGTCGCCGACAGCCCGGACGCGGCCCGGGCCGCGTACCGCCGCGCACACGCCGGCGCCACCGCACAGGACGACACCCTGCTGCTCTCCTTCACCTGGCGCCATCTGGCCGGACTCGCCCTGCGCGACGGCGAGTTGGCGGAGGCCCGGCACGGTTTCGCCGAGTCGCTGCGGATCCGCGAGGACCTGGGTTTCCTCATCGGCACGGCACCGGCCCTCGCGGCGCTGGCGGACGCGGCGCCGGAAGGCGATGCCGACCGGTTGCGCGCCGAGGCCGCCCGGCTCTTCCGCCTCATGGGCGGTGTCCCCACCTGGCTCGCCGACCATCTCTCCACGGCTCCGGCGGCCACGTAACCCGACGAGGGGCGGCGTCGCCCGACGACGGACGACGACCCGCTCGTGCCGGGCGACGGACTTTCCCCGCTCCGGAAACGGTCAACCAGCCGCAACCTGCCGCTGGTTGGCCGTTTTCGTGCGCGCTCGCCATGAACACGTCACCGGCGCGCCGTCAACCCCTCGTAGTCGGCCATGCAGGGCCCGGCGCCGATTGGCCGGATATCGACGGTCCCCGCGGCGGATCGGCCGGGGCCTGACGGTTGACGTACCGGCCCGGCTTCGACGCGCCGAGCGAACCGGGAGGTGGGACCATGAGCGAAGGCCCCGGGGCAGCGGCGCCCCACAACGCCCCACTGGCCCCGAGAATGGCCGCAAGTCGCACTGTGACGCGACGGTGGGGACTGGATGCTGGTCCAGGACCAGCGTGGGCCCCCCTCCCATTGACCGATGCCTTTCAGGAGGCGCCGTGGCAGCAGCAGTGACCAAGACAACCGCCGGAACCGACTGGGGCAAGGCGGATTTCGAGGCGATCTACAACTGCCCTGATCCCCGTCGGTACTTCACCACCCTGCAACCCCTGGACTACCAGATTCCGCACCACGGCCAGGCGGTGTTCCGCGCCGTGGCCGGAGCCCTCCAGCGGCTCCGGAGCGACCGCCCGCCACTCAACGTCGTCGACCTGTGCTGCTCATACGGGGTGAACGCGGCACTGCTCAACTACGGGCTGTCCCTCACCGATCTCTACGAGCGCTATACGAGGTACCGCCAGGACGTCCCGACGACCCGTCAACTCGCCGAAGAGGACCGCACGTTCTTCGCCACCCGGCGCCGCGCCGAAGCCTTCCGGGTGACCGGCCTCGACGCGGCCGGGCACGCGGTCGCCTATGCACGGTCGGTCGGCCTGCTCGACCACGGCTTCGCGGAGAACCTGGAGCTCACGGAGCCGAGCCCGGAGCTGTGCCAGGCGCTGGCCGGCACCGACCTGATCACCGTCACCGGTGGCGTCGGCTACATCACCGAGCGTACCTTCGGCCGTCTCCTCGACTGTGTGTCCGCGCCGCCATGGATCGCCGCGTTCGTCCTGCGCGAGGTGTCCTACCGGCCGGTCTCCGCCCTGCTGGCCCGCGCCGGCCTGGTGACGGAGAAGGTCACCACCCGTACGTTCCGCCAGCGGCGGTTCGCCGACGCCAACGAGCGCCGCTCCGCGTTCGAGGCGCTGGCCGCACGCGGGCTGTCCGTCGCGGGCAAGGAGTCCGACGGCTACTACCACGCCGACCTGTATGTGTCCCGGCCCGCCGCCGATGTCGCGGCGCTCCCCCTGGCAGAGCTACTGCCGGAATGACGCGGACCCCGCGGCCATCAGTGCGGGTGGCGTGCCACCGACACATGGTCGCGGGCGATCCGCTCGGCCACCGCGTACTCCTGCGCGATCAGCGCATCGAGCAGCGCCGTGTGCTCGGAGGCGTCGGCCAGCAGCTCGGCCGTACGCAGCCGGGAACCGCCGGCCACCGACCAGTGCGCACGGCGCAGCAGATCGCCGGTGACCTCGGTGAGCCGGCGGTTGCCGGTGAGCGAGATCACCGCCTGGTGGAAGCCGTGGTCGGCCTCGGCGTAGCCGGCCCGGTCCCCGCGGGCGGCGGCCGCGACGCCCTCGGCGGCGAGCGGCCGCAGCTGCTCCCAGCGCTCCGGGGGCAGCGCCCGGGCCAGCCGGACGATCGCGGGCACCTCCAACATGGCGCGGACCTCGGCCAGCTCGGCCAGGTCGCGCGGGCTGCGCTCGGCGACCCGGAAGCCCCGGTTGGGCACGACCTCGACCGCCCCCTCGCCCGCGAGCTGCTGCATGGCCTCGCGGACCGGGGTCGCCGAGACGCCGTAGCGCTCGGCGAGCGCCGGAGCGGAGTAGACCTCGCCGGGGATCAGCTCACCGTCGACCAGGGCTCGGCGCAGCGCGGCGAGCACCTGGCCACGGACGGAGTGCCGCTGGGGTACGACGGGGCCGGCCTGCGCGGGCACCCTGGCCCCTGCGCGCGGCTGCTCTTCCGCAGCACCCTGCTCCATGACGGCTCCTCCTGACGTTCCCAGCACCATAGGCGGCCTCGGCCACAGTTCAAATCCGGCAGCCGGTCCCGGACAGTCTGCGGGCTGCCGGGCCTGGCTCCCGTCGGGCGCGGGTAAGTCTTCGGATAAGGTAAGCCTTACCTGCTGACGCTCGCGATTCGGTGGTCTCCCGCATGACGTCTGCCCCCGCCGCCCGGCTCACCGCCCACCCCGTGGCCGACGCCTACGCCCGGCTCACCGAGGTGTTCCCCGGCCTCCAGGTGACCCTCCGGGACTCGGCGCCGCCCACCAGTGACGGCTGGGTCGGCGCCGCAGATCTGGCGGCCGGCGGCGCGGCGCTCGAAGCGTTTCTGGCCTGCGAGGACGCCCAGATCATGCGGGAGTACGGCCGGCGCGCCCGGACCGATGTGACGGCCGCCTTCGCCCTGCACCGCTACGCCTGGCCCGCCTGTCTGCTGATCACCATCCCCTGGTTCCTGCACCGCCGGGTCCCCCGGCTGCCCGTGCGGGACGTCTCCTTCCACCGGGAGCCGGCCCGGATGGCGGTGCGCATCGGCGCCTTCGGGTGCCTGCCGGACGATCCGGCGGCGGCGCTGCCCGGCGCCCGGGTCGTGGCGGACGAGGAGGCGCTGCGCGCGGAGGTGCGGTCCGCGGTCGCCGCGCATCTGCGGCCCGTACTGGACGGGTTCCGCCCCCGGATGCGGCGCGGGCCGCGGGCGCTGTGGGGCACGGCGTCCGACGAGATCGTCGAGGGGCTGTGGTACGTGGGCCATCTGCTGGGCGAGGAGCCCCGCGCGGTGGCCGAACTGGAGCGGCTGCTGCCGGGCGCCACCGCACCGTACGTCGGCGGCGCGGGGTTCCGTACGCTGACCGGCCCGGCCGGCGAGACGCTGCCGACCCGGGACCGTGCCAGCTGCTGCATGTTCTACACACTGCGCCCCGAGGACACCTGCGTCACCTGCCCCCGCACCTGCGACACGGATCGCATCAGGCGCCTCACGGCAACCACCTGACCCCCACACCACCCGTTCGGGTCGTTGCATTCGAACGCAACTCGCCGACCTCACAAGGGAGTTCGACGAGACGCGGGCCATCCGCCGGTCTCCGGTCCTCCTTGGCGTGCTCTTGCCCCGAAACCCCCTGTACGAGGGGTGCGTTCCGCCAGGATGTCGCGCACATCGCGTACCCGAGGCAAAGGGATCCCCGCAATGAGAACGACGGATATATCGCTGGCCTGGATGGTTCCCGGCGCCCTGCTGCTCGGCGCCGCGATGGCCGCCGTGGCACTGCTGGTGCGCGGCAGGCGCGCCGCCGCACGGGCCGGCGCGGACGACTCCTGGGAGCGCAGCGAGGAGCGCCGCCGGCGCAAGGAGGCCATCTTCGCCTCCGCCTCCTATCTGCTGCTGTTCTGCTGTGCCGCGGTCGCGGCCGCACTGTCCTTCCACGGTCTGGTCGGCTTCGGCGTGCAGAACCTCGGCCTCTCCGGCGGCTGGGAGTATCTGGTGCCCTTCGGTCTCGACGGCGCGGCGATGTTCTGCTCCGTCCTGGCCGTACGGGAGGCCAGCCACGGCGATGCCGCGCTCGGCTCGCGGATGCTGGTGTGGACGTTCGCGGGCGCCGCGGCCTGGTTCAACTGGGTGCATGCGCCGCGCGGCCTCGACCACGCGGGCGCACCGCAGTTCTTCGCCGGTATGTCACTGTCCGCCGCGGTGCTCTTCGACCGGGCGCTCAAGCAGACCCGCCGTGCGGCGCTGCGTGAACAGGGCCTGGTACCCCGTCCGTTGCCGCAGATCCGGATCGTGCGCTGGCTGCGCGCTCCCCGTGAGACCTTCGCGGCCTGGTCGCTGATGCTGCTGGAGGGCGTACGGACGCTGGACGAGGCGGTCGAGGAGGTCCGCGAGGACCGGCGCGAGCGGGAGCAGAACCGGCTGCGCCGACGCGAGCAGAGCAGGCTCGACCGGGCCCGCATCAGGGCCCTCAACCGGCAGCACCGCTCCTGGGGCCGCGGTGGCGGCCGTCAGCTGGCGGTGACGCCGGCCGCGTCGGCCCCCGCCGAAGTGGCCGGCCCGGACCCCGCCATAGCCGGCGAGCCCGTGCCGCTGCCCGCCGGAGACCTGCCCGTGCGCTCCCGCCCGGCCCTCAAGGCCGTATCGGGCGCTGACGCCGACCCCCTCGACACCGTGGCCGCCCCCTCGCGGGCCGTCGATCTCACTGCCGAGGACGACACCCAGACGCTGCCCCGTCTGGACTCCCTGGAGGAGAAACTCGCCGAGATCGAACGGCAATTCGGCTGACCCGTGGCGGACCGCGCCGGCCCACACCACCGCTTCCGGTCAGGCCGGTCCGCCGCCCAGCTCGAACCACACGCACTTGCCGAAGCCCTCGGAGCGCACCCCCCAGGCGTCGGCCAGCGAGCGCACCAGCATCAACCCCCGGCCGGATGTGCCGTCCGTGGTCGCCGCCCGCACCTCCGGGCTCCCGGAGGTACAGTCCCGCACCTCCACCCGCAGCCGGTCGCCGATCCTGGCCGTGACGACTGCGCCGCCCTCCGCATGCACCAGGGCGTTGGTCACCAATTCGCTGGTCAGCAGCGTCGCGACTTCGGCGAGTTCACCGCCGCGCGAGGCCGGCCAGCGGCTCAATAACTTGCGCAGCTCCCGGCGCACCTCGCCCACGGCACGCAGATCCGCATGCCGTACCTTCCGCTCCAGCACGCCCGGCGCCCGCGCCGTCGTCGCTCCGTCCCGGCTCCCCTCCGTCGTCTCGTGCCGTCTTTCCCGCTCCTCGCGCCGCACAGGCTGACGCATTCTCTCCCCCGCCCCCACGTACCTCGGCGCCCGGTCTCGAACAGCCTCACGGTCAGCATGCCCATCGGGCCGGTCGCCATGCTTCCGCCCGCGGCCATGGCTCGCATGCGCCCCCCGCGCGCCGGGTGGGCCGGGCCGGACCCAGTGGGTATGCCTGATCCGAGCCTGGCGTGAAGGCGCGGCCGGGCTCCGGATGCGTCCCCGATGAGCCTGAGGAGCCGCTGTGCACGACGACCGACTGCTGGTGGAGGGGCGCCTGGAGCGGGCGCTGGGGCAGTTCATCCGGCCCGCGCAGTACGCGGCGCGGGTGCCGCTGCGGCTGGCGGCATGGCACGTGGCGGGCGAGCCGGTGCCGGTGCGGGAGGCGTTGCAGGCCTCATATGAGCCGTTCGCGGCCGGTGAGCCGTGGGGGCCGCCGTGGTCGACGAGCTGGTTCCGGCTGGCGGGCGAGGTGCCCGGCGACTGGGCGGGGCGGCGGGTGGAGGCCGTCATCGACCCCGGGTTCAGCGGCGACGGGCCCGGCTTCCAGGCCGAGGGCCTGGTGTACGACGCCGAGGGCGTACCGCTCAAGGGCATCCACCCCCGCAACCGGCATGTCCCGGTCGGCGCGCCGGTCAGCGGCGGCGAGGAGGTGCGGCTGCTGCTGGAGGCCGCCGCGAACCCGGCGGTGCTGCGCGACTTCCGCCCCACCGACCTCGGCGACGTCCGCACCGCGCCCGACCGCCCGCTGTACCGCTTCGCCTCGGCGGATCTGGCCGTGCTCGACGAGACCGTCTGGCATCTGGTCCTCGACATCGAGGTGCTCTCGGAGCTGATGCACGAACTGCCCGCCGACCGCCCGCGCCGCCACGAGATCCTGCGGGCCCTGGAAGACATGCTGGACGCGCTCGATCTGCACGATGTCGGCGGTACTGCGGCAGCAGGCCGGGCCGCCCTGGCGGAGGTCCTCGCCCGCCCGGCCACCGCCAGCGCCCACCGCGTCTCGGCCACCGGGCACGCCCATATCGACTCCGCCTGGCTGTGGCCGCTGCGCGAGACCGTGCGCAAGGCCTCCCGCACTTTCGCCAATGTGACCCAACTTGCCGAGGAGTACCCGGAGTTGGTGTTCTCCTGCTCGCAGGCGCAGCAGTACGCCTGGGTCAAGGAGCACCAGCCGCACATCTGGACGCGCATCAAGGAGGCCGTACGCCAGGGCAATTGGGTTCCGGTCGGCTCGATGTGGGTGGAGTCCGACGCCAATATGCCCGGCGGCGAGGCACTGGCCCGGCAGCTCGTCCACGGCAAGCGGTTCTTCCTGGAGGAGCTGGGGGTGGAGACCGAGGAGATCTGGCTGCCGGACTCCTTCGGCTACACCGCCGCCTTCCCGCAGCTGGCCCGGCTGGCCGGCGCGAAGTGGTTCCTGACCCAGAAGCTGTCGTGGAACCAGTCCGACAAGATGCCGCACCACACGTTCTGGTGGGAGGGCATCGACGGCACCCGGGTCTTCACCCACTTCCCGCCGGTCGACACCTACAACGCCCAGTTCCACGCCCGCGAACTCGCCCACGCCGAGCGGAACTTCGCCGACAAGGGCCGCGCCACCAGCTCCCTGGTGCCGTTCGGCTGGGGCGACGGCGGCGGCGGTCCGACCCGCGACATGCTGGAGCGGGCCCGCCGGCTGCGTTCCCTGGAGGGCTCCCCGCGCGTCGCCGTCGAACCGCCGGCCCGCTTCTTCGAGGCCGCCCACGAGGAGTACGGGGCGGCGGCGCCGGTCTGGTCGGGCGAGCTGTACCTCCAGTACCACCGCGGTACGTACACCTCGCAGGCGAAGACCAAGCAGGGCAACCGGCTCTGTGAACACCTGCTGCGCGAGGCCGAGTTGTGGTCCACGACGGCGGCGGTGCGCTCGGGCGCGAGCGGCGGTTACGCGTACCCGTACGACGCTCTCGACCGGCTCTGGAAGACCGTTCTGCTGCACCAGTTCCATGACATCCTGCCGGGCTCGTCCATCGCCTGGGTGCACCGGGAGGCCCGTGCGACCTATGCCTCGGTGGTGGCGGAGCTGACCGAGCTCATCGAGGCGGCGATCGACGCGCTCGGCGAGCCGGCCGCCGGGCCGCCGACGGCGTTCAACGCCTCCCCGTATGACCGGAACGAGATCATCGAGCTGCCCGGCCAGGCCCCCGTCCCCGTCCACGTACCCGCACTGGGCTCGGCGCCCGTCCGCCCGCCCGCCCCGGACTCCCCCACCCCGCCACCCCCGCCCGTACGGACCACCACCGGCCCCGACGGCACCCTCACCCTCGACAACGGACTCCTCCGCGTCCGGATCGACACCGACGGTCTGCTCGTCTCCGTACGCGATCTGCACGCGGGGCGGGAGGTCCTGGCGCCGGGCACCCGCGGCAATCTGCTGCAACTGCACCCCGACCACCCCACCAAGTACGACGCCTGGGACCTCGACCCGCACTACCGCCACCGGCACACCGATCTGACCGATGCCGAGTCCGTCGAGCTGCTGGCGCCCGGACCACTGACCGCCGCGGTACGGGTGACCAGGGCTTTCGGCGCCTCCCGGCTCACCCAGGAGCTGATCCTGCGGGCCGGTGCGCACCGCCTCGACATCCGCACCGAGATCGACTGGCACGAATCGGAGAAGGTCCTCAAGGCCGCCTTCCCACTGGATGTGCACGCCGAACGGTCCACCTCCGAGGTGCAGTTCGGGCATGTGCACCGCCCCACCCACACCAACACCAGCTGGGACGCCGCCCGTTACGAGATCTGCGCGCACCGCTGGCTACAGGTGGCCGAACCGGGCTACGGCGTCGCCCTCCTCAACGACGCGACCTACGGTCACGACGTCACCCGCACCCCGCACCCCGACGGCCTCGGGACGACCGTACGGCTGACCCTGCTGCGCGCCCCGCACAGCCCCGACCCGGAGACCGACCAGGGCACCCACCACTTCACCTACGCACTGCGGCCGGGCGCCGGGGTCGGTGACGCGGTCGCCGAGGGCCTGGCGCTGAACCTCCCCCTCCGCCTCGCCGCCACCGCACCGCCCGTTGCCCCGCTGATCCGCGTCGACCACCCGGCGCTCACCGTCGAATCGGTCAAGCTCGCCGAGGACCGCAGCGGCGATGTGGTCGTCCGGCTCTACGAGTCCCGGGGCGGCCGGGCCACCGGCACCCTCTCCCCCGGCTTCCCCGTCGAACGTGCCACCGTGACCGACCTGCTGGAGCGCCCGCTGCACGACGAGGAGGAGGGCCCGACCTCCGATGTCACCCTCGACCTCCGCCCCTTCCAGATCCTGACGCTACGGCTGCGCCCCCAGCGTCAGCATGCGTAGGGGCTTCTCCCCCCAGGACTGTCTCCCCAGGGCGTGTCCTCCCGCTCACATCCGGGGAATGTTGCGCAGATTGGACCGCGCCATCTGCACCATCCGCCCCACGCCGCCGTCCAGCACCATCTTTCCCGCCGACAGGGCGAAGCCGGACACCATCTCCGCGCTGATCTTCGGCGGCATGGACAGGGCATTGGGGTCGGTGACGACATCGACCAGCGCCGGGCCCTTGCGCTTGAAGGCCTGGCGCAGGGCGCTGCGCAACTGCTTGGGCTTCTCCACCCGGATGCCGTACGCCCCGGCCGCGCGGGCGATGGCGGCGAAGTCCGGGTTGCGGTTGGTCGTGCCGTACGACGGCAGTCCGGACACCATCATCTCCAGCTCGACCATGCCCAGCGAGGAGTTGTTGAACAGCACCACCTTCACCGGCAGGTCGTACTGGACCAGGGTGAGGAAGTCGCCCATCAGCATGGCGAATCCGCCGTCGCCCGACATCGAGACGACCTGCCGACCGCGGTCGATGAACTGGGCACCGATCGCCTGCGGCAGCGCGTTCGCCATCGAGCCGTGGCTGAACGAACCGATCACCCGGCGACGGCCGTTGGGGGTGAGATAGCGGGCCGCCCAGACGTTGCACATGCCGGTGTCGACGGTGAAGATCGCATCGTCCGCGGCCTCCTCGTCCAGCACGGAGGCGACGAACTCCGGGTGGATCGGCGTGCGCTTCTCCACCTTGCGGGTGTAGGCCTTGACCACCCCCTCCAGCGCCTCCGCGTGCTTCTTCAGCATCCGGTCCAGGAACTTGCGGTTGGTCTTGACCTGGACCTTGGGGATCAGACAGCGCAGCGTCTCGCGGACATCGCCCCAGACCGCGAGGTCGAGCTTGGTGCGGCGGCCCAGGTGTTCGGGGCGGACATCGACCTGCACGATCTTGACGTCGTCGGGCAGGAACGCGTTGTACGGGAAGTCCGTGCCGAGCAGGATCAGCAGATCGCACTCGTGCGTGGCCTCGTAGGCCGCGCCGTAACCCAGCAGGCCGCTCATGCCGACGTCGTACGGGTTGTCGTACTGGATCCACTCCTTGCCGCGCAGCGCATGTCCCACGGGGGACTTCACCCGTTCGGCGAACGCCATCACCTCGGCGTGCGCGCCCGCCGTACCGCTGCCGCAGAACAGCGTGACCTTGCGGGCCTCGTCGATCATCCGGGCCAGCTGGTCGATCTCCTCGTCGCCGGGGCGTACGGAGGGCCGCGTGGTGACCAGGGCGTGCTCGGGGGCCCGCTCGGGCGCCTGCTCGGCGGCGAGGTCACCGGGGAGGGCGACCACCGCCACCCCGCTCTGCCCGACGGCGTGCTGGATCGCCGTCTGGAGCACACGCGGCATCTGCTTGGTGCTGGAGATCAGTTCGCTGTAGTGGCTGCACTCGGTGAACAGCCGGTCGGGGTGGGTCTCCTGGAAGAAGGTGGTGCCGATCTCGCTGGACGGGATGTGGGAGGCCAGGGCGAGGACCGGGGCCATCGAGCGATGGGCGTCGAAGAGCCCGTTGATCAGGTGCAGATTGCCCGGACCGCAGGAGCCGGCGCAGGCCGCGAGCTTGCCGGTGAGCTGCGCCTCCGCCCCGGCGGCGAAGGCGGCGGCCTCCTCGTGCCGGACCTGGATCCACTCCAGCGCGGAGTTCCGGCGGACGGCGTCCACCACCGGGTTCAGGCTGTCGCCGACGACCCCGTAGAGCCGCTGCACCCCCGCGCGCACCAGGATGTCCACGAACTGCTCGGCCACGGTCTGCTTCGCCATCTCGCGCTCGCTCCTTCGACGGGTGCCCCCCGCTGGCTTCCTGGGCTGCTGGGCTGCTGGGCTGCTGGGCTGCTGGGCTGCTGGGCTGCTGGGCTGCTCCCCTCCGTCCCATGAACCCACGGGGCGTGAGCGGCCGCCTCCGGGCCGCGTCTCCCTGACGGGCGACCGGACGGGCGACGAAGACGGACTCTTGCCACCGGTTCCGGCCCGACCGGCCCTGCACAGCAGCGGGGGCGTCACCTGGCCAGGCGAACGCCCTGCGGAAACAGGGCACGCGGTGGCCGGCAACAACGCTCTCCGCCAGTCGGGTGTCACCGCGGTCCGCGGCACCGCCGGTCCCGGCGCACAGCTCGCGGGCGGTGCGGGGCAGGCGCTCCCCGACGGGCGGCCGGTCCGGCGGTCGCGGCAGGGGTGCCGGCGCCGGGTCCGCAAGCGTTTCCGGGCCGCTTCCGGCAGTCTTGGGCCATGAGAGAGCGCAGCGTACGAGCCGTCACCGGGCGTACGCCCGCCGGGAGTGAGGCCCGCGGATGAGTTCCTGGCAGCTGGTCGCGGTCGGCCTGCTGATGCTGCTGGGACTGGTCGGTGTGCTGGTGCCCGGTATCCCCGGCCCGTTGATCGTCTGGGCCGGTGTGCTGTGGTGGACGGCGACCGAGAAGTCCGGCCTGGCCTGGACGCTGCTGATGGGCGCCACCGCCCTGCTGCTCCTCAATCAGGCGCTGAAGTGGCTGCTGCCGGCCCGCAATCTGCGTGCCGCGGGCGCGCCGTACCGCACGCTGTTCCTGGCAGGCACGGCCGGCATCGTGGGCTTCTTCGTGATCCCGGTCATCGGCGGCCCGCTGGGCGCGGTCGGCGGTCTCTACCTCCTGGAGCGGGTCCGGCTCGGCAGCCATGGCGATGCCTGGGCCTCGACCCGTACGGTCATGCGCACCGTGGGGCTGAGCGTACTGATCGAGCTGTTCGTGTGTCTGCTGGTGGTCGGGGCCTGGGTGGGGGCCGTACTGGGAGGCTGAGTACGGGCCGGTGGGCTCACCCGGCCGGGGCGGCCCCGGCGAACACCGGCCGGCGCCACGCTGCGGACGCGTCCGCCGTCCCCGGCAGCTCGCCCGCGGGCAACAGCCCGGCACACCACAGATGATGCAGCGCATACGCACCCCAGGGCCGCCACGCCCCCGCGAGCCGCACACCCTCCCCTGCCACCACACCGCTCTCTACACCGCTCTCCGTACCGCCGATGTCCGGGTCGCCCAGCGCCCGCATCCTGATGTATGCGGCCGCCCTCGGGCCGATTCCGGGCAGTGCGGCCAGCGCACGTTCGGCGGCGTGCCGGTCCGCGCCCGCGTCCAGCAGGACCGTGCCCTCCGTGAGCGCGGTGCACAGCGTGCGCACCGGCTCCCCGGCTTCCGGTGCGCCGGTCAGCTCCCCGGGCGCGGGAAAGAGGTGGGTGAGGCCGCCGTGGGCCGCCTCCAGCGGCGTGCCGTACGCCCGTACCAGCTCGGCGGCGCGCTCCGGCGGCCCGCCGAGGACGATCCGTACGGCCAGCTCCTCGGGGTCCGCGGCACCGGGCGAACGCAACCCCGGCCGTTCGGCCACCAACGGTCCGAGCAGCGGGTCCGCGCCCAGCCGCTCGGCGACCGCATACGGGTCGGCATCCAGGTCGAACAGCCGGCGCATCCGCTGCACTGCCGTCGACAGGTCCCGCAGATCGGTCAGCCGCAGCCGGCACTCCAGCCAGCCGCCGTCCGCACCGCGCTCCGCCGGGCACACCAGCCCGGCCGGCGGCCGGCGCCGTCCGCGCGGCCCGGCGGGCTCGTCGACTTCGGCGATCCCGCTGCCGTAGTCCAGCCGCAGCGTACGGCGGTAGGTGCGCGACCCTCGCGGCCCGCAGACCTCCTCCACCCCGGGCACCGCCCGTACCTCCAGGAAGTCAAAGATCTCGGCCGTCGCACACGGTCCCCGGTACGCCAGCCGCAGCGGAATCCCCCCGCCCGCCGACGCCCCCCGGCCCCCGGCTCCTGGCCCCGCCGAACGCCCCCCTCTCCCGGCGCGCGTGCCCGGTACTGCTCCCCCGCCGCGGCGCCCGGCCGCCGCCCGCAGCTCGCTCGGCGTGCCCGCGTAGATCTCCCGCATGGTGTCGTTGAACTGCCGGATGCTGGCGAATCCGGCGGCGAAGGCCAGCTCGGTGACCGGCAGCCGCGTGGTCTGGAGCAACACCCTGGCGGTATGCGCCCTGCGGGCCCGCGCCAGTGCCACCGGCCCCGCGCCGAGCTCCGCCGTCAGCTGCCGCTGCACCTGCCGCGCGCTGTACCCCAGCCGCCGCGCAAGCCCGTCGACGCCCTCCCGGTCGACCACCCCGTCCTCGATGAACCGCATAGCCCGGCCCACCAGATCAGCCCGCACATTCCACTCGGCCGAACCGGGTACGGCATCCGGCCGGCACCGCCGACAGGCCCGGAACCCGGCCGCCTGCGCCGCCGCGGCGGACGCGAAGAACCGCACATTCACCCGCTTGGGAGTGGCCGCAGGACAGCTCGGCCGGCAGTAGATACCGGTCGTCACCACCGCGAAGAAGAACTCCCCGTCGAACCGCCCGTCCCGGCTGGACACCGCTTCGTAACTGGTCTCGTCGTCCATCACACACCCAGTCTGAGCCGCACACCCGCACTCTCACTGGCGGAAATCGGACATGGCGTTCCCGGCGGACGACAGCCCCCGCCGGCCGCCCTGCCGAGCAGCGCCGCAGGGCCGGCCCCTCAGCGGGCCGGCCCGTTCCCCCAGCGGCTCACCTCACCTCCGCGGCCCCCGCTTCCGCTCCATCATGTGCCGGCCCAGCGCCTGCTTCTGCCTCCAGTCCCGCCGGATCTCGGCACGCAGCCGGGCGTCCGTCTTCGCCACGATCCGCTGGTTCTCACGCAGCAGCTTGCGGTAGCTCTCCAGCCGACGCACCGCCAACTCGCCGTTCTCCACGGCTTCTTGGACCGCGCACCCGGGCTCTGTCTCATGCGCACAGTCATGGAAACGGCACTCCTCGGCCAGCGCCTCGACATCCGAGAACGTCCGGGCCAGCCCGCCTCCGGCGTCCCACATCCCGACGCCCCGCAGCCCTGGCGTATCGATCAGCACCCCGCCACCGGGCAGCGCATGCAGATCCCGCGTGGTCGTGGTGTGCCGCCCCTTGCCGTCCCGGTCCCGGATGGCCTGCACGACCTGCACGCTCTCGCCGAGCAGCGCGTTGGCCAGCGTGGACTTACCGGCACCGGACTGCCCCAGGAGTACGGACGTCCCGCCACCGAGCACCGCGGCCAGCGCATCGAGCCCCTCACCGGTCGCCCCACTGACCGCCAGCACCTGAACCCCCGGAGCAGCGCCCGCAGCATCGGCGAGGAGATGCTCCAGCCCGCCCAGCTCCCCCACCAGATCCGCCTTGGTCAACACGACCAGCGGCTGCGCCCCGCTCTCCCAGGCCAGCGAGACGAACCGTTCGATGCGCCCGAGGTCCAGCACATCGGCCAGCGAGACCGCGATCACCGCATGATCGACGTTCGCCGCCAGGACCTGCCCCTCGGAACGCTTGGACGACGTCGACCGCACGAACGACGTACGCCGCGGCAGCAACACCCTTACGACACCGTCGACATGATCGCCCACACGGCCGTTCTCCAGGTCCACCACGGCCCAGTCACCGGTGCACGGCACCCGCATCGGATCGCTGGTCGCCACGAGTGCGGTGTCCGCGAGAACGGTACGGATGCCGGCCCCGTCGGGCACCACTGCATCCACGCGCCCGCGGTCCACGCGGACGATACGGCCGGGCACAAGCCCCTGCCCGGCAAAGGGAAGAAAACTCTCCGCGAATCCGTCGTCCCAGCCGTAGCCGGTCAGCGGATGCGCAGCAGAGAGATCGAGGTCGAACAACGGGATGACCCTTCAAGAAGGAGCGGTCCCGGCTACGCGCGCAACGCGCGAGAAGAGAAGGAGAAATCGAGTCAGCCGGAGACCACGGAGGTGGAATTGATGAACTTCTGGATGCGGGCAGCGCCCCTCGCAACGACAGTCATCAGTACTCACCTCCCGAATCCCTCAACAGCCAACGACGGCAGCCCCAGGGCACCGTCAGGAACATCGCCGAGAGTAGAACAGCACCAGGCAACAGCGCCAACCCTTTTATGCCTGCCAGGCGGTCAATTGGCTCGCTGCCGCCTTACAGCCGTTTCCGGTTCAGATGGCCCTGGAGCCGTGCATGCCGGAACTGGTAGACCGCGCCGGCCTGGCGGAGCACGCCTCGTCGGTGGGCGTCCGCCAGGAAGGCGTTCACGGTCCAGGGCAGCCGGCCGGTCAGCGGTAGCCAGATGCGGGACAGGGTCACCCACTGGCCCCACGCCGTCAGGCTGAGTCCGTAGGCGAGGCCGCCGCCCAGCCAGCCCACGGCCCAGATCAAGATCCAGTCGTCGACCCTGATCACCTGGAGCCCGTACAGGATCCCGCCCACGATCCCGATGACGAGCCCGAACACCAGCAGGTGGAAGAGCACCGTCGCGCGGTTGGTGCGCAACAGCTCAGAGGGACTGACCGCGGTTTCGAGGTCGATGGGGGCTTCCAGCGAGGCCGTGAGCGCGAACGTGAGGCCGGCGGCAAGACCGTACGCGAGCCCGCTGCGGAGCCCGAGTTCCGACCCATGGACGAGCAAGGTCATGAGCCCGTACTCGGTCTCCGACAGTCCGATCACGAGCGTTTCCACGAGCCAGCCGGTGAATCCGAAGCCGAACCCGCCCACGAGTCCGATCGCCAGCCTGGGGGCGAACTCCTTGCGCATCTCCTTCGTGCCGCCGAGAAGCCGCACGCGTGCACGCGACGGCTCACGTGCCTTGTTGCCGTACCTGAGTCCGTACACGAGCCCGAAGATCAGACCGGACGTGGACCCGAACGAAAACCCGTTCAGGAGGCCCACTCTGAGTGCCGGCACGAGTCCGTACCCCACGTAGTGCAACGCGGACCACATCACCAGCACGTCCACAAGTCCGAGGGCCAGACCGGCCATGAGGCCGATCACGCACATGCGCGACCAGCGGCTCAGCGTGCTGCCCAGTTCCCACCAGGCGAGGTCGCGGGCGCCGAGCCGGTCCAGGTGCTGGGCGAGGTGGCCGAGCCAGTGCGGGACGCGTTCGCGGTGGGCCGGGGGCTGATCGCGGTACACCGCGGGGATGAAGTTGTCGAGGAGGTGGTCTTCGAGGGCCTCGGGGGTGTCGAAGCGGTCGGTGTCCAGCAGTACGGACGGATCGCGGTCCGGGGTGTCGCTGTAGATGGTGCGGGCGAGCGCGACCATCAAGGGAGTCGTCAGCACCGTGGCGAGACGGCGGGCGGCCGGGTCCTGGGGATGGTCGCGCAGGTACGTCAGGACCGGATCCCACACGGTCGAGGTGGGGGTGGCCTTGCGGGAGGTGCGCGGCAGGTAGTCGTGCAGGTCGGCCACCGAGAGGTCGGTCAGTTCGATACCCGCGGCCGAGGTCAGTGCCTTGTGCTGCACGGCCGCGGTGTATTCGGTACGGCGGCTGGTCAGCAGCAGGGGCATCTTCGCGTTGTCGTTGAGCCTCTCCAGCGCGGCACGGTGCAGGCCGTCGGCGATCTCGTCGAACCCGTCGAGGACGGGAAGGATACGGTCGTTCTCGACCAGCTCGGCGGCCAGGGACGACGTACCGGGCCCGGAGCCCGGGTCGGGGCCCGGCGCGGCCAACCCGGGGTAGTCGCGCTCCAGTTGGCCGGTCAGCCAGCGGCGCAGTGGTGTGGTGGCGGGGTTCCACGACGCGAGGCTGAAGATCACCGGCACGGGGTCGGTGGAACGGCTGCGAACCGTCAGCAGGTCCAGGACGAACCGTATGGTGAGAATCGTCTTTCCCGAGCCCGCGCGGCCCAGCACCACCAGCCGTCCGGACGGAATCCGCCGGTAGACGTCCACGATCTCGTTCAGCCGGCCGGCCAGGGCCAGTGGCGGGACGTCCGCGTCCAGGGAGCAGCAGATGTTGGACCAGTGGTCCGTCAGCTCATCGGGCGCCGGCCGCCAGCACACCGGCAGCGGGATCGGATCCTGGATCTTCCGGTGTTCCTCCTCGCCCCGCCACTGCCTGCGGATCAACTCCGCCAGCCGGTCCGCGGCGTCGTCCAGCGCGCTGTGGAAGGTGGGGAGCGGCCGGACGTCGACGAAGGTCACGTTGTCGACCGCTCCGGCCATGACCAGGGGGCCGCTCACGGTCCCACTCATGGTGTTGGACGTGGTGCTCCCACTCGCACCCTCGGGCGTCGCCGCCACGCCGGACGTCCGCGCCGCATGGGCCGTCCTCGCCGCGCCGGCCGACGCGCCCCGGCTCGACGCGCGCCGGCCCGCCGCGGCAGTGCCGGTCCGGAGGCGATGCACCTCGCGGACGACGATCACCGCGGCCGGCCCGATGACCACGGCCCCGGCCCACGGCGCGTACCTGGCCGGCACCAGGCCGGTTGCCGCCGCCAGACCGCCGGCCAGTACGAGCACGACGGGCGCCAGCGTGCCGAGGAGCCTGGCGACCGGCGACGGCCGTCTCACGCTGCCGCCCCTGCGGATGCGGGCCCCGGCAGTCCGCCGGTCGCGACGGTCACGGGTGCTGAAGGCGCTTCATGATCAGCTTCACGTAGTCGTCCATATCGGCCTGGAGGCACGGATACTGGGCGTGTTTGCCGGTGCAGCCCTCGGCCCATGTGCTGCCGTCGCCGTAGTCCACGAAGCGGTACGGGATGCCGGCCGCCTTCAGGTGGGCCGCGGTCGTCACGGTCGTCCGGCGGGCTCCGTTCTCGAACACGGCCTGGATCGGGTTGTCCAGCAGGTTGCCGCCGTCGCCGCTGTACATCGCGACGCCCATACCGCGCAGCTTGTCGACGTGCTGGGCGGGGCTCGCCTCGTTCCAGGCACGGTCGAGGGGCCACACCGGCAGCCCGAAGACCGCGTCGGGCATCGCGAACGGCGTCCCGGAGTCCGGCAGCACTCCGCTGCCGACAACGGCGGCGCGCACCAATGGATCCTGGAGGTCGAGGCCGCCGGAGAAACTGCCCACGTAGCTGAACAGCTCCGGCCGGTCCTCGGCGTAGTGGAACGCGCCGAAGCCGCCCATCGAGTGGCCGACGATCGCCCGGCCCTTCTTGGCGGGGATGGTCTTCAGGTTGGCGTCGATGAACGGGATGACCTGGTCGAGGTGGAAGGTCTCCCAGTTCTGGCGGCCCCGCGAGCCGGGGTTCCGCCAATTCGCGTACCAGCCGTGGCCGCCGCCGTTCGGGCTGACCGTGATCAGCGGCTCGTCCTTGGCCGACCGCTCGGCGAAGTCCTGGTTCCATTTGGAGTTCGGGAGGTCGCCGCGGCCGTGCAGGTTGTAAAGCACCGGGTAGTGGGTGCCGGCGGCGCCGTCGTACCCGGTCGGCAGAGTGACCATCACGACGTGCTCGCCCGGGACCTGGCCCGCCATCGCATCGTAGGTCGGGACCTGGTCGGACTTCACCGTGAAGATGAACGTGCGCTCCTTGCCGTCCACCCATTTCGGCTGGCTGACCACGGTGAGGCCGTAACCGTCGGCAAGGTGCGGTGGCGCGGTCGCGGCATGTGCGACGGGTGCGGCCGGTCCGGACATTCCCAGCATTCCGAAGAGGGCGGCCAGGCCGACGAGCGCGGCGGCCCGGCCGCGTAAGACGCCCTTGGACAGGATCCTCATGCGATTTCCCCCCGTTTTCGACATGGACCCGCTGTGACCTGAGCGAGCGGGTACGGCTGAACATGCGCACCAGCTTGGTACGCATGGAAGCACCGGAAGTTCTGTGCGGTACTTACTGCGTCAGCTGGCCAGAGACGGTGCCGTAGTTGCTTGGCCAGACCTGATTCCAGATGGTGAGGCGAGCCGCCTGATGCTGTCAACACACCTTTAAGTGAAGGGAGTTGAGAGATGATATGAGGTTCTGGCGTGCCCGGCATTCCGGGGCCTGGTTCCCTGCCCACGCCGCTCAGGGAGCCAGGCAGCAGACCCGCGTCGAACGGTGGTTGGACTGCGAGGAGGGTGAGCGCCGACTGCGCCGGCGTACGCCATTGACATGCGCGCCCGGAACGCGGATTCGATTCCCGTCACCCGGACCGAGCGCTTCACCTTCACCCAGGGCGCCATCAACCTCTGCGGCGAGTATGGCCGAGAGCACCCATCATCAAGACGCTGGGACATGCAGCCGAGACGGAAGGCCATTCTGCGGCTCGTTCGATCTCCCTAGTGTTGAGGACATCAAGCAAGACCCGAGCCGGACATCGAATCAACCGGCCGTAAACCAGGGAGAGTTACCGTGCGCGCAGTGATCCAGAAGTCCTTCGGCGGCCCCGAGGTCCTCGAGGTGGTGGAGACCGAGCGGCCGAAGCCGCTGTCCGGCGAGGTCCTTGTCAAGGTCCACGCCAGTGCGGTCAACCCGGTGGACGTGGCCGTCAGGTCCGGCGCCTTCCCGCTGCTCGGCGAGCCGCCGTTCGGCGTGGGCTGGGACATCTCCGGGGTGGTCGAAGAGGCCGGACCCGGCGCCAGGTTCGCGGTGGGCGACGAGGTCTACGGGATGCCGTTCTTCCCCCGCGCCGCCACCGGTTACGCCGAGTACGTCGCCGTACCGTCCCGCCAGGTGGCCCGTAAGCCCGCCTCGCTCGACCATGTGCACGCCGCTGCCCTCCCCCTCGCCGCGCTCACGGCCTGGCAGGGCCTGGTGCAGGCGGCAGGCGTCAAGGAGGGCGACCGGGTACTGATCCAGCGGGCGGCCGGTGGCGTCGGCCACTTCGCAGTGCAGATCGCGAAGGCACGCGGCGCCCACGTCATCGCCATCGCCAGTGCGGCTCGGCACGATTTCGTCCGCGGCCTCGGCGCCGACGAGATCATCGACTACCGGACCACCGACTTCACCGAGGTCGTCAAGGACGCCGACGTGGTCCTCGACTCCACCGCCCAGGGCGATCTCTCGCTCGGCGCCCTGCGCCCCGGCGGCGTACTCATCAGCATCCTGGAACACGGCAACCCGGAGCTCGCAGCCCGCGTCGAGGCGGCCGGGCGGCGCTTCGCCGGCATCTCGGTCGAGCCGGACTACGCCGCACTCGAAGCGATCGCCGAGCTGGTCGACGCCGGCCTGATCCGCCCGTACGTCCAGGAGACGTTCCCGCTGGAGGAGGCCGGTAAGGCACATGAGCTGGTCGGCTCGGGACACGTACAGGGCAAGATTGTCCTGACGGTCTGACCGCGACGGGCCGCACCAGGGAGGGCGAGGCCGGATGGACATCCTCACCGAGGCGCTGGCCTCGATGCGCACCGGGCACCCGGCGTCCGTACGGACCAACGGCCGCGCCCCCTGGGGCCTGCGTCTGCCACCGGTCGCAGGCGCCGGGTTCCATGTGGTGTTGTACGGGACCTGCTGGCTGGTCCCCCTCGATGACGCACCACCGCATCTGAAGCCGATCCCGCTGAGCCCCGGCGATGTGGTCTTCCTGCGCAACGGGCGGGGCCATATCCTCGCCGACCAGCCCTCCACCCCGGCCGAGGAGCCCAAGGCGGAGCAGTTCCAAGGGGGTTCACCGATCGGCTCGGTCACGATCGGCGGCGAGGGCCCCGAGACCAGCCTGCTGTGCGGCAACTACCACCTGGACCAGGGCCGCCCGCACCCCCTGGTGCGTCAGCTGCCCGAGGTGATCCATCTGCCGACGCGGCACGGCCGCCATCCGGAGCTGAGCGCCGCCGTCCAGCTCCTCGGCTCCGAGCTGGAGAACCCGCGCATCGGCTCGGACGGCATCGTCCCCGCCCTGATCGACTCGCTGCTCCTCTACATCCTGCGGGCCTGGCTGGACGATCAGCCCCCGACCGCCGCCCAGGGGTGGGCCGCGGCCCTGGGTGACTCGGCGGTGGCGCCCGCGCTGTCGGCCATTCACGACGACCCCTCGGCCCAGTGGACGGTCGAGTCGCTGGCCCGGCGGGCCGGGCTGTCCCGCGCCGCCTTCGCCCGGCGGTTCGCCGCGCTGGTGGGCGAACCGCCGATGGCCTATCTGACCCGCTGGCGCATGACGACCGCCGCCCGTCTGCTGCGCGAGTCCGACGCCCCACTGGCGACGGTCGCCGCCCGCACCGGCTACGGCTCGGAGTTCGCCTTCGCCAAGGCCTTCAAACGGGAGTACGGCCTGGCCCCGGGCGGCTACCGTCGCCAGGCCAGGGCGGCCTAGAGGGCGCCCTGGGTCCGTTGTCAGTGGTCCCGTGCATCATCGTTCCCATGACAGTTCCCATGGCACAGAGCACCGACGACGTACTGCACGCACTCGCTCGCGAGCACCTGCCCGATGAGATCGCCGAGCGGTGGATCGGACTGCTGCGGCCGGGCCTGCGCCTGGAGAAGGCGACGGATGTGCGTACGGACCCGGTCGTCGGCCGGCTCGGCGGACTGCCGGAGCTGCCGGAGAACGAGGAGTGGCCGATATGGGAGGGGCACGGCCCACTCTCCTTCATCGCTTCTCTCGACTGTGCCGTGCTCCCTTCCACCGCCCTCGACATCGCCCTGCCGACAGACGGCACGCTGGCCTTCTTCTACTTCGACGGGCAACTGGACGACGGCTGCGCGGTGGTCGCGCCCGATGAGCCCGACAGCTGGGCGGGAGCACGTGTGCTGTACATACCGGCAGGCGTCCCGGTCGCCGAGCGGACGGCGCCGGAGGGGATCCGGCCGTACCCCGAGGTACCGCTGACGGCGCGTGTGGAGACGACGGCACCGTACCTGTGGCATCCGCTGGTCTACCGGGAGTTCGCGCCGATGCCCGACGACCACCCGCTGTGGGGCGAGGACTTCCAGGAGGCCCTGTGGGACCACTCCGAGGGCACGGAACACCGCATCGGCGGCCATGCGCATCCGGTGCAGGACGAGGTGGAGTCCGAGGTCGCCCGCGGCGCGCTGGGCAGTCCCCCGTGGGATGACCCCCGCATCAAGGACGAAGCGCTCCGCTGGGTGCTGCTCGCCCAGTTCGACACGGATGACGACGCCGACATGATGTGGGGCGACTGCGGTGCTCTCTACTGGCTCATACGCCCCGAAGACCTGGCCGAACGCCGCTTCGACCGCGCGATGTTCACCTGGCAGTGCAGCTGACGCGAGTGCCCAGGCCCAGAACAGGGAGGAACGGCCCGTAATTCATTCGCCTGTCGGCGCTCCGTCGGCTACACAGGCGCGATGACCGACCCTTACCCGCTCCGCCCCGTCACCGACGGCGAGTTCGCAGCCTGGGCCCGCATGGTCGCCGACACGTACGGCGAGGACCGGTCCGAGGACGAACTCGCCCGCGAACGCGCCGTGATCGAGCTGGACCGTACGCTCGCCGCCTTCGACGGGACCACCCCCGTGGGAGGCACCGCGGCCGCTCCCCGGTGCCTGACCGTCCCCGGCGCTGTGATGCCGGTCGCGGGCGTCACCTGGGTCGGTGTGGCCCCCACCCACCGGCGTCGTGGCATCCTCACCTCGATGATGCGCAGGCAGCTCACCGACCTCCATCATTCCGGCGGCGAGCCGATCGCTGCACTGCGCCCTTCCGAAGCCGCCATCTACGGCCGCTTCGGCTACGGCCCGGCCACGCGAGGCGCCCGTCTGAGGTGCGACAAGCGCGCCATGCTCTTCCGGCCCGGAACCGACTTCGGCGACGGGACCCTCCGGCTCCTTCAGCGAGCGGCGGCCCGCCCACTGATCGAGAAGGTCTACGACCAGGTGCGCCTTGGCACGGCCGGCTGGTCCGACCGCACTCCCACTTCCTGGGACAGGCGCCTGCTCGACGATCCGCCGGCGCGTGCCGGGGCGAGCGCGCTGCGCTTCGCCGTCCACGAGGACGCCTCTGGTGGGGCGACCGGGTACGTGCTCTATCGGATCAAGAGCAGCCGGGACGTCTTCGGTGACAACAACAGCGCGGTCCAAGTCGTGGAGCTGGCGGCGACCTGCCGGCAGGCGTATGCCGCGCTGTGGCGTTTCCTGGCCGGAATCGACCTGGTGCCGTGGATCGAGTACGAGGGGGCGGTGGACGAGCCCCTCACACACCTGCTGGTCGACCCACGCGCGGTGCGCTCGGCACCGGTTGACCGTCTGTGGGTGCGCCTGGTCGACGTGGACCGGGCGCTCGCCGGACGTCGCTATGCCACACCGCTCGATCTCGTCCTCGACGTCCGGGACGGTTTCTGCCCGTGGAACACCGGGCGCTACCGTATGCGGGCCGACGGCGCCACAGTCGTCTGCGAGCGTACGGACGCCCCCGCCGACCTGCGGCTGACCGCTGCCGAACTGGGGGCGGCCTTCCTCGGCGGGACCACGCTCGCCTCGCTCGCGGCCGCCGGTCTGGTCCAGGAGCTGAGGCCGGGCGCGCTGGCCCGGGCAACGACCGCCTTCCGCGCGGATCGGGAGCCGTTCTACCCGGGCGGCTGGGCCTTCCCCGCGTACTGACCCCTGCGGGCCCCGCGTAGCTTCAGGGGGGAGGCGGGGATGAGGCGGGAAGACAAGAGCCGGGAAAGAAAGGGGAGTTGGCAGATGGCCGGATCACAGCGCATGGCCGACGCTTTACGGGCGATGGCGCCCAGGGCCGTTGTAGCCGACAGGTACGGTTTGGCCATGGATGTTTCCGGAACGAGCGGCGTCGATGAGAACAGCGGGCGACCGGCGGTCATCAAGGCCACCGCGCGCCAACTGCTGGGGAAACTGGGCGCCGGAGGGCTGTCGCTGGATGCCGTGGCCGAGGGCAGCGGTCTTGCCGTCACCGATGTGGAAGCCGTCTTCCCGCATCGGCACGACCTGCTGACGGCGCTGGTGATCGACGCCTACAACGAGTCCGGCGCCGCGATGGAGCAGGCCGATCAGGACGCCAGGGACGCCGGGGCGTCGGCGGGCGCGCGGCTTCTCGCGGTGACTCGTGCACTGCGGCAGTGGTCCTTCGACAACTCGGCCGCATTCACGCTGATTTACGGTTCGCCCGTTCCGGATTACCACGCCCCGCAGGACACCGTCCCGCCCGCCTCGCGCACCCCCGCGGTGCTGGCCGGCATTGTGCGTTCGGCGCTGGAGGCCGGTGAACTCACCCCGCCCAGGCGGGCGGTGCCCGGGCCGCCGCTGCTCCTGCCGGAGGCCGTGGAGCTCTTCGGCGGCGTGCCCGAGGCACCGTTCTCGGACATCATCGAGCGAGGCATCGTGCTGTGGAGCAATCTGATCGGGCTCCTGGTGTTCCAGGTCTTCAGCCGTACCCACGACAGCGTCCGGGACGAGTCCGCGTTCTTCGACTTCGCCATCGCCGTGGCGGCCGAAAGCATCGGACTCGTGGTTCCCTTGGGCGAGAACAACGACTAACCGTTCGCCGCGTGCGCGGCACCGGCAGGGAATCAGGCCGTGAACACCACTAGAACCCTCTGCTTCGTCATTGCGGCGCTCTCGTCGTATGCCGCGCTCGTCTACCGGCTGTGCCAAGTACGGCGCAGCTGGCGGGAGAACGCCTACCGCACGCTGGTGATCACTCTCCTGCTCCAGTGCCTCACCTTCACGATGGGTGCCGTCGCCATGGGGAGCAAGAGCTTCCTGGGCGTCGGCAACCTCGCCATCCTGGTGATGCATATAGCGGCGGTCGCCTTCTGCGTCAGCGCGCAGATCATCCTGCTGCGCTGGGCGTCGGCCACCGAGGAGGCGGTACGGAAGACCCGCTACTGGGTGCTCACCGGCATCGCCCTCAACGCGCTGCTGATCGCGCTCTTCTTCATCGCCGACGGCCCGGGCAGGCCGGCTACGGACTTCAACACCGGCAGCGGCCGGCCGCTGGTCCTCACCTACCTCCTGGTCTTCATCGTCTCCCAGGCGGTTCCGTGCGTGACCATCTTCCGCCAGTGCGGCCCCTACGCCCGTATGGCCGGTAAGGCCTCGCTGCGGCAGGCCCTGCGGCTGCTCTCCGTCGCCGCGGTGATCCTCTTCCTCTACTGCCTGGCCAGGACGGTCAATATCCTGACCGCCGCGTGCGGGATCGACATCGGCGTCTGGCAGATCGCCGCCAACGTCTTCAGCGCGGTGGGCATCGTCACCCTCTCGCTCAGCCTGACCATCTCCTCCTGGGGGACGTCGGCCGCCAAACTGCTGGACTGGGCGCGCAGTTACCGCTCCTACCGGGCCCTCTATCCGCTCTGGCGGGACCTGTACGAGTCCTCCCCGGACATCGTCCTGGAGCCGCCCGGGGCTTCGGTCTCCGACCTCAACTACCGTCTCCACCGGCGGGTCATCGAAATACGCGACGGATGGCGGGACTTGCGGCCTTATATCGACCGCGCCGCCAACGGTGCCGACGGAGCGGAGGACGGGGCGAACGAGGAGTCCCGGCAGGCGTTCGCCGAGGCGGCACAGATCAGACAAGCCCTGCACGCCAAGCGCACCGGCACCATCCCCGATGACAACAAGGACGTCGCCGACTTCGAAGACCGCGACACGGACAACTTCAGCGCGGAGGTCGCGTGGCTCACCAAGGTCGCAGCCGCCTACCGTAAAATCGGCAGCGTGGGTTGAGAGCTCCTGCCCGGTCTGTCCCCCGTCAGGCCGGGCAGGTTTCCCCCGTTACGCCCCCCGTTTTCCCCCGTTCCCCCCGGGTGGCTCCCCCGTTTTTTCCTGTCGAGCCGGGCGGGTGTTGTCCTTGCCTTGTCCCGCCCGACCCCGGCCTGACCGATCCACCGAAGGCCGGGCCGGGCCGACATGACTGGCAGCCAACTCGGCTACCCCCGTGAGCGAAGTTAGCTGGCAGCTATCGGCAAGGTCCACGTTGGCGGAGTCGGGGCCGATTGTCAACTGACCGCTAATCTGCGAAACTGACAGATAGCCAAGGGCAAATCCGAGGGGGTGACGGGAGGTTCGCAATGTCCGAGACTGACGACCGGCCCATGCTGGCAGTGCGCCTGGACGACCTCTTCAAGACGGTTCGCCCCAAGGGCAAGCACTGGACCAATGCCGAGGTGGCGGAGGAGCTGAAGCGGGCCAACCCCGAACTCAGGGTCGGGGGTGTGTATCTGTCGCAGTTGCGGACGGGTAAACGCTCCAATCCCTCACCGGACCTACTGGCTGCCCTGGCGCGGTTCTTCGGTGTGTCCGTCGCCTACTTCTTCGACGACAAGGTCGCCGAGTCCGTACTCAGCGAGGTCGCCGCCATCGAGGCGCTGCGGCAGGCAGGGGTCCGCGCCGTGGCGATGCGGGCGGCAGGGATGAAGAAGGAGAACCTCCAGGCCATCACCGCCATCATGGACCAGTACCGGCAGCTGCAGGGCCTTCCGCCCGTCACCGAGCCCTCGGACCCGGAGTAGGGGGCGCGGGGGGTGAGGGGCGCCGGTCAGGGGCGGTCGGTCGATCACGACCGCCGCAGTCAGCTCAAGAAGCTACGGAAGGCCGGCGCGCGGCGGATCGCCGAACTCGATCTGCCGGAGGTGTCCGATGTGGCCGAGCTCTGCCGCTACCTCGGCGAGGTCCGCGACCGCCCGATCACGCTGGTCCCGATGCAGATGCCCGCGTCGCAGCCGTGCGGTATGTGGGTCGCCGCACGCGACGAGGACCTGATCTTCTACGACGCCAACACGACCAGCGCGCATCAGGAGCACATCATCTTGCACGAGCTGGGCCACATCATCTGCTGCCATCGCGGGGCAGGCTGGCTGGACGAGGCGAGCGCCCGCTTCCTCTTCCCCAACCTCGACCCCGACCTCGTGCGTGACATGCTCCTGCGCGCGACCTACGACGACATTCAGGAACAGGAAGCCGAGATCATCGCCTATCTGCTCTCCCAGCAGATGGGCAGCACCGAGGAACGGCATGGTGCGCCGCCGGCCGAGGAAGCCGGGGAAGGCGCGGAATCCGGAAAGAACGCCATGCTCAGCCGGATCGAACAGACGCTGATCTGACGTGGGTTACTCATCCCCCGGCGGCTGCCACCTCCTCGGCCAGGATCGACACGGCCCGTCGGATGTCGTCCTCACGGTGGTCGCTGGTCACGAAGAACCGCAGCCTCGCGAGCCCCTCCTCGACGGCCGGGTGGAAGATCGGATCGGCGATGACACCCCGGTCGAACAGCCGGTCCGCGACGCGCAGGGTCCGCGCCGAGTCGCCGAGGACACACGGCACGACCGGAGTGTGGGCACTGGAGCCCGTCGCCAGACCGGCCGAGGCGGCCAGGCCGAGGAAGAGCTCCGCGTTCCGCCGCAGCGTACGCACCCGGTGCGGTTCCGCGACGATCAGCTCGGTGGCGGCCAGCGCCGCGGCTGCGTTGGCCGGGGTCAGGCCGACGCTGTAGACGAAGCCCGGCAGTGTGTGCCGCAGCCACCGCACCATCCGGGCCGAGCCGCCGAGGTAACCGCCGCAGCTGGCGAAGGCCTTGGACAGGGTCCCCATCCACAGATCCACGTCGGCCCTGTCGACGCCGAAGAACTCGCCGACGCCACGGCCGCGTTCACCCACGGTGCCGATGCTGTGCGCCTCATCGACCATCAGCAAGGCGCCGTAGCGCTTCTTCAGCTCGATCACGGCGGGCAGGTCGACCAGGTCGCCGTCCATGCTGTAGGCGCCCTCGACGGCGATCAGTACCCGCCTGAACCGGGACCGGTTGAGCCGCAGCATGTGTTCCAGCTGCCCGATGTCGTTGTGGGCGAACGGGCGCCGCGCCGCCCCGGACAGTGCGCAGCCCTGAAGGATGCTGTCATGGGCGAGCGCATCGTGCACCACGAGGTCCCCCGCGCCGACGAGGTGCCCGATCGCGGTGACATTGGTGGCATGGCCGCTCACCAGCGCCAGACAGTCCCCGACGCCGAGGAAGTCGGTGAGCCCCCGCTCCAGCCGTACGGTCAGGTCCCGTTCGCCGGAGAGCACCCGGCTCGCGGAGACCGACGACCCGTACCGGTCCACCGCCTCGTGCAGGGCCTCGTTGACCGCCGGATGGCCGGAGAGCCCCAGGTAGTTGTAGCTGCCGAAGGACAGGTACGCCCGGCCGCCGATCACGGTCGTATCGCGGATGTTGCCCTGATGGACCCGGAAGTACGGGAAGTCCGCACCGCTGCTGGTGATCGAGGTCAGGCGCTCCTCGAACTGCCGCACTTCCGGGAAGTCATCGACGCACGCCGTCCCGGCGTACCGGTCCGCCCGCGTCTCCTGGGGCAGGAGCTCACCGGGGGCCGGCGGCTCCGTGAGGTGCGGGGCGACCAGCGCGATCAGCCGCTCGATGGTGATGCCGGGCGAGAAGATCTCCTCGCTGCGGAAGCCCGGTATCCGCTTGCCGATGCTGACCTCCAGCTCGTGCAGCATCAGCGAGTCGAAGCCGAGATCGGTCACCAGCGCCATCCGCTCGCTCAGGTCGGAGAGAGGGAAGACGCCGGTCCGCGACACCTCTTCGAGCACGAGGGAGGTGGCGGCCGCGCCACCGGCCCGCACCGGCGCGGGCGCCGCCTCGGGCGGGTCCACCAGGCCGGTCCCGTCCTCCCCCACGGCCCTGTCGGCGTGGGTGGGGATGCCGCTGCCCTCGCGAGCCGACGCGTCCACCGCCCAGTGGTGGCGCGGGGCGAGCGGACTCGGCGGCAGGGTGCACGGGGGTATGCGCTCCCTCACCGGGCGGAGTCCCGGGCCACTGACCGCGCGCTGCGCGAGCTGGGCCAACGCGGCCTTCGGTGCGTCGGCGGGCAGCTCGCCCGGCGCGGGAACGGCGGCCTCGGGCCGCTCACCGAGTACCACCGTGCCGGCCACCTGTCCCGGCCCGAGATCTCCGGTACGGCCCGCCGCCACGGCCTCGGCGGCCGCGGTCAGCTTGCCGACGGCGTCAGTGGCGTCCTCGGCCACCACGGCAAGTCGTTCCGCGAAGGGGGCCCGGTGCGCCAGGGTGTCCGCCACCGCGGCCAGTGGCGGCTGGTCGCCGGCGATGGTGTGCGCCAGTTCCCTGGCGTAACGGGCCAGTCCGGCCCGGTCGCGGGCGCTGAGCACCAGGAGGTGCGGCCCCCCGTCCTCTGTCGGGCGGGCCGGGGGCGTACCGCACTGCTCCACCACCAGATGGACACCGGTGCCGCCGAAGCCGAAGGCGCTCACCCCCGCCCGGCGCGGCTGCCCGGGCTCCGGCCATCCGGTCGGCGTCGTCGGGATGGTCAGACGTGCGGCGTCGAGCCCGGAACGGTCGGCCAGATCGAACTCCGGCTGCGGCGGTACCACGCCCCGGTGCACGGCCAGTACGGTCTTGATGAGTCCGGCGATCCCCGCGGCGTTGAGCGAGTGCCCGACCACCGCCTTCACCGCGCCGAGAAAGGCGGGCGCGCCCCGCTCACCGCGGAGTTCGCGCAGGACACCGACCTCGACCGGATCGCCGACCGTGGTCCCGGTGCCGTGTGCCTCCAGATAGCCCACCGATTCCGGGGCCAGGCCCGCATCGCGGTAGGCCCGGCGCAGTGCCCTGAGCTGACCGGCCGCCTGCGGCTGCATACCGCCCTGCACGGTCCCGTCATTGGCCGTGCCCACACCCCGGATCACCGCATAGACCCGGTCGCCGGCCGCCAGTGCATCGGCCAGCGGCCGCAGCACCAGGACCCCGCCGCCCTCTCCCAGGACGAAGCCATCGGCGTCCGCGCCGAACGGCAGGCATCTGCCGCTGCGCGAGATGGCGCCGACCCGGCACAGCCCCACCAACAGGTCGGGGGTGAGTATCAGTTGGGCGCCACCCGCGAGCGCGATACGGCATCGGCCCGCGCGCAGCGCGAAAACGGCGTTGGCCACGGCCATCAGTCCACCGGAACACGCCGAGTCCAGCGCATAGCTCTCGCCATGCAGATCGAAGACCGAACTGACCGTGTTCGGCCCCATGTTGAGCAGGAGCCCGGCCACCGAGGTGCCGTGCAGCCCGTCGACCGCGCGGACCATCTCCGGCCACCGGGGATCTCTCGCCGATGCCCCGAACTCGCCGCCGGCCAGCTGCCGCATCCGGATGTGCAGGGTGCTGAGCTCGCGGTACCCGCTCTCGGTGAGCGATGTGATCACCGAGGTCTCCTCACGGTCGAAGCCCTCGGCCTCCCACCCTGCGTCCTGGATCGCCTCACGGGCGAGGTCGATCAGCATCCGGTGCTGAGGATCCATCGATCTGGCCCGGCGCGGCGGGATGCCGTAGTGCACCGCGTCGAAGTGGCTCACGTCCGGCAGCAGCGCCATGGTGTCCGTATAGGCCGCGGACGCGTCACGGAAGTTGTCGCTGAGGAAGGTGGCGGCACGCCACCGCGCGGCCGGGACGGTGGAGAACTGCGCCTGCGGGGCCGTGAGGAGCCGCCAGTACTGGTTCACATTCGGCGCGCCCGGAAACCGGCAGGCCATCCCCACGATCGCGACGTCATCGCGCCGCGCTCCCGCTGAACCCACTGAACCCGCTGAACCCGCTATGGAGTCGTGTCCTGTCACAGCTGTCACCCGGTGCCGGCCAGTCGCTCACGCCACCATTCCACCGTCGCCTTGATCTGCTCGTCGACGGGGGTGGCCCGTACCGCGAACGCGGCTTCGTAAGCGCTCGAATCGACGACGAACGGACGGTCGAACTGGTAGCGGACCTCCTTCAGTTCACGGATCAGCGGGGAGAACACCGACGCGACACCCAGTACGGCCGGCGACAGCCTGCGCACCGCGACCGGCGCCGTTCCCGACTGAGCGGCAAGGCGGTCGACCATCTCCCGGGTGGACAGCGCGGGCTCCGTCGGAACGTGCCAGGCCCGTCCCCAGGCCCGTTCCTCGCCCGCGACCTCGACCAGCGCCCTGGCCACATCGGGGAGATAGCTCCAGCTGTGCGGGGCGTCCGGATCCCCGAGCGTGGAGACCGGCTTGCCGCGCAGCAGCCGTGGCATGACGCGTGCGGCCAGGTGCCCGCCGTCGGTCACACCGGGCCCGAAGAAGTCCGAGGCCCGCACTTCGACCGCCTTGATACGGCCCTGCTCGTGCAGCTGCTGCGCCTGCTTCCACACGGCGGCGCGCACCCGCCCCTTGGGGCCGGTCGCCGCGAGCGGCAGCTCCTCGGTCATGGGGCCGTCCACCGGACCGTAGCCGTAGAGGTTGCCCAGCATGACCAGCACGGCCCCGGTCGCCTCGGCCGCCGCGCAGACCGACGAGGCCAGCGGCGGCCAGTCACTCGCCCAGCGGGGGTAGGGCGGTGCGGCACAGTTGTAGATCGAGGCCGCACCCTGCGCGGCCTCGATCAGTTGCTTGCTGTCCGTCGCGTCCAACGCGACATGCTCGATACCGGGCTCCGGGCCTCGGCCCGACCTGGTGACGACGCGTACCGAATGACCCTGTTCGACCAGCAACCGAGCGGTGGCCGCCCCGGCGGGCCCGAATCCTAGAACGACATAAAGGCTCACCCGCGCACACTAGCGTCCATGGGTGTTTCTCCTGCGTCTGGTGAGTCAGGGGTGCGCCACCCGGAGGCGGATGCCCATGGTTTCGGTCAACTTCCCCTCGGTGAAGGTCACCGCCTCCGGGGCGACCGTACGCCGGCACGCAAGCGCGACCGTCCGCGTACTCTGCCGCCCCCTCAAGGGGCCGCTATTGGGTAGTGGTTGTGATGGTTCCGATGCCACCCGCGCGCCTGTTGGCCGCTTCCGCTTCTTGGTACGTGAAGTATTGATAGATCCTTCCGTCCGGCAGATTCAGCTGGTAAATGATCACCGGCTGAGGAGCTCCACCACCGCAATTACAAGGCATTCCCGGATTCCCTTCGATTCATCGCAGCGCAACTGCTCTCCCCCGCTGATGTCACATCAACTCCGAGCCCCACCACCCCTCGGCATCAGTCCAGCCACCGCGAAGAAATTCCCGCAAGGTAGGAAAGGCTCAGAGCAGTTTCCGGCACCTGAAGCCACAGCGAACCATCGAGGCGGTAGGCGGACAGGGCGACTGCGGTTGCGACCCAAATGCTGGCGCACCAGCTACAGTTGACCAGGTAGGTGAGCTTGGAGTCGTCGCCGCAGCGATCGGCGACCCATGAACGAAACCCCGCCGCGAGCGTGTCCTTGGTGAGGAACCGGGTGATACGACACGTAGTGCCGAGGGCAAGAAGGAACTCTGCAAGGCTCATGCCTACCGTCATGAAAGCAGCCCCTTTGCGAAGAGTTCGGTGTGGGGCGCTACCGCAAGCAGCTGTACAGACAGCAGTGTTCGCGCAAGTCCATCCGCCGGGGTGCCCAAGAACGCACAACGACGCCAAGAAGTCGCTGGCTTGCCCCCGACGGAGGATGGGCACCCCACAGTCGGTACAGCCATTAGAGCCACGCCGTGGACACCGCGCCATATCACTCACGGGAATTACACCCGAATGGCGTAGCGTTGACCTCGGTCGTTCCTCTGCGCACCTCGGCGTGGATCACCCCATGTCCGGCGGTTCCCGGTTCCCGGTCCTCGGGCTGCTCTTTCCGCGCGTTGTGCGAGGGTGAGGTGCATGATGACACCCGACGGACGAACTGTGCCGCCTCCGCACGGGGACGAACGTGCCGTGCTGGAAGCCTGGTTGGACTTTCACCGTGCCACATTGGCCCTCAAATGCCAGGGGCTGGACAATCACCAAGTACGCCTGGCCCCGGTCCCACCGTCATCGATGACGCTGCTGGGCCTCGTTCAGCACATGGCAGAGGTGGAACGCAACTGGTTCCAGCGGGTGTTCGGGCGACGTGAGGTGCCCGTGGTGTTCGAGGAGGGTAAGGGGGACGGATTTGCGCTCGTTCCCGGTCGCGGGCTCGATGAGGTGCTGGGCATCTGGCGAGCGGAGATTGACCGGAACCGTGAGCTGATCGCCGACGCCTCGCTGGAGGACTCCGGCCGGCTCTCGGCGGACGAGGCCGGTCATGTCGGCGATCAAGGCGTCTCACTGCGCTGGATCCTGGTCCATATGATCGAGGAGTACGCCCGGCACAACGGACATGCGGACCTGATCCGGGAGTGCATCGACGGGGTCACAGGGGCGTGAGGAGGCGGGCCGTGGAGCCCGCCCTCGTGGCCGGTGGACACGTCCTACGTGGTCCGTAGCGCGGTTACGGTCTGCTGCGGCCGCGGGGTGGTGACGGCGACGCGGGCGAACGGTGACGGCGGGCGCAGGTCGGCATGGACGACCGGGCCGCGGTGCGGGCAGATCGCGGTGAAGTCCTGGGCGCCGCCGTACTGCCGCGTCCCGAGGTACAGGCCGCCGGGGATCTGTACGCCCCGGGCCTTCGTCCCGCGCAGGGCCCGCCACCAGTCGGGCTGCACCGTCACGTTCTCGACCGCCGCCAGGGGGACGCGTACGGTGCTCCGCCCGGCCGTGATCTTCTCCCACCACGCCAGGCGGACCACCAGCTCGTCGCCGTCCACCGTCAGCCGCGCCATTGCCTCACGTCGTCCTCGTCCTCGTCCTCGTCCTCGTTCTCTTCCTCGTCCTCAGCCGTTGCCGCTGCCGCCGCCGCTGCCGGTGTGTCGTCGGGGGGGCCGAGCTGTTCGGGCTGGGGGTGGGATCCGGCGCCGAGCAGCGGGGCGCCGTGCCGCTCGGGGCGGTGTCCGGCTGCCTCGGAGATCTTCTCGCGGGGGGTGTGGAGGGGGCCGGGCGGTGTCGGGGTGGACCGGCGGGCGATGATGCGGCCCACCCAGCGGTGGCCGCACTGGGGGCACGGCGGCGCACCGGCCGGGGTGTACGGAGAGGAGACCACGACGCCGTCGCGGGAGAAGTACTCCCAGTCGCCTTGTTCGTCGTCCCGGTAATGCTGGACGTCGTAGTCGATGCTCCACTGGTTCCAGCACCGGCCACAGGTGAACTCCACACGTTCCACGGCCAGTTCTGTGATCATGGTGTTCACCTCCCGTCCCGAGGTCGAGGTGTGACAGAGGAGCCGGGCGCCGGCCGGCCGCCCGAGTCGGAGGCCTCGGACCGCTCGGCGGAGGCCGCCGGTGAGCTCCCGGTCCGGCCCCGCACCCCACACCTCGTATACCCGCATATGGGACATATTGACAAGGCTCCTCTCAGGTTCTATGCAAGTGGTGCAGGAGGTTCTCTCGGTATCGGCCGGCCTGAGGCGGGCCCTGCCAGGGGTCCCGCCCGGCAGGTCGCTTCGCCCGGCGAGGAGGTGAGAGCGATGCCCGGGCGGCAGCCCCCGCGCGACCACTACGCGGTACTCGGCCTCCCGCCCTCCGCGTCGGCCAGACAGATCACCACCGCATACCGCAGGCTGGTGCGTGCCCTGCACCCGGACACCAGCCCGGACCGCCCGACGGCGCGAGAGGACTTTGCCGAGGTCGTCGAGGCCTACGAGACCCTCCGCGATCCGCAACGGCGCGCGGCCTACGACGCCGGCCGTGAGCGCTCCGCCGCTTCGGGCCGCCCGGTGCATGTCCGTGTCGTCCGGACGTACGGCACCCCGGCCGTACCGCCCACCGTGGTACGGGGCGGCCACCTCGAGGTGCGGATCGGCCCGGTGCGGGTGGAGTACCGCACGACGCAGGACGACCGGCCGGCCTCAGGCCCGCTCGACCGGATCCTGACGTGGCTGTGGGAGGAGGCGCGCCCATGGCTGTGACGGGCGACGGCTTCCGCGCCGTCCCGCACCGGGGCCCCGTGGCCCCGGTGCGGGCCCGGGCCGCGGAGAGCAGGCCGGTCAGAGCAGCGCCTGGCCGATGACTTGTTCTGCCCAGATGATCTTGCCTTCCGGTGTGTAGCGGGTGCCCCAGTGCTGGGCGAGCTGGGAGACGAGGAAGAGGCCGCGGCCGCCCTCGTCCTCGGCGGCGGCGTAGCGGAGGTGCGGGGAGGTACTGCTGGTGTCGGAGACCTCGCAGATCAGCGTGCGGTCGTACAGCAGCCGGACCCGGATCGGGCCGGTGGCGTGCCGGATGGCGTTGGTGATGAGCTCGCTGAGGATGAGCTCGGTGGTGAAGACCGTCTCCTCCAGGTCCCAGCGGGCCAGTTGCCGGGAGATGTTCGCCCGGGCGTCGGCCACGGCCGCCGGGTCGGAGGGGACCTCCCACTCCGCGATGCGGTCGGGAGCCAGTCGGCGGGTGCGCGCGACGAGCAGGGCGATGTCATCGCGCTGGCGGTCCGGGAGCAGGGCGGCGAGCACGGCCTCACAGGTTTCCTGCGGGGTCCGTTCGGGGTGCGCCAATGCCGTGGCGAGGGTCTGGAGTCCGGTGTCGATGTCCCGTCTGCGGTCCTCGACGAGACCGTCGGTGTACAGGACGATGCTGCTGCCCTCGGGCAGGCGCAGCTCCGCCGCCTCGAAGGGCAGGCTGCCGAGGCCGAGCGGCGGGCCGGCCGGGAGGTCGGGGAACTGTACGGTCCCGTCGGGGTGGACGAGCCCCGGCGGGGGATGGCCGGCGCGGGAGAAGGTGCACACACCGCTGGCGGGGTCGTAGATCGCGTACAGGCAGGTGGCGCCCGCGATCATGACGTCCTCGTTCGCCGCGGCCGCCTCGTGGTCGATGCGGTTGACCAACTCGTCCAGGTGGCTGAGGAGTTCGTCGGGCGGCAGGTCGAGGGTGGAGAAGTTCTGCACCGCGGTACGCAGCCGGCCCATCGTGGCGGCGGCGTGCAGCCCGTGGCCGACCACATCGCCGATGACCAGGGCGACGCGGGCGCCGGGCAGCGGGATGACATCGAACCAGTCGCCGCCCACCCCGGTCTGTGCGGGCAGGTAGCGGTGGGCCATGTCGAGGGCGTTCTGTTCGGGCAGGCCGCGCGGGAGCAGGCTGTGCTGGAGGGTGACGGCCATGGCGTGCTCGCGGGTGAAGCGGCGGGCGTTGTCGATGCATACGGCGGCCCGCGCCGCCATCTCCTCCGCCAGCGACAGGTCCCCCTCCTCGAAGGCCGGACGCTCTGCGGCCCGCCAGAAGTTGGCGACCCCCATGAGGACACCACGCGCCTGGAGCGGAACGGTGAGGAACGACCGGCATCCGTAGTTGACGACCAGCTGGAGGCGTTCCGGGTCCTCGGCGCGCCAGTCGTCGGCGACCCGCAGATCGGGTACGAGGACGGACCGTCCGGTGACGAATCCCGTGCCCATCGGGGTGGTGGCGGGGTACCGGTGGAGTTCGCCGACCGGGTAGAGGGGGTGATCGTCGCGGATACCGGCGAGCGCCACCCGGCGCAGTTCCGGCGCCTCGCGGTACGCCCCCGCCGGTGGCTCCTCACCGCTGAGCACGGGCTCGGCGAGGTCGACCGTGACGTAGTCGGCGAACCAGGTCACGGCGACCTGGGTAAGCTCCTCCGCGGTGCGCCGCACATCGAGGGTGGTGCCGATGGCCACGCTCGCGTCGTACAGCAGCCGCAGCCGGCTCTGGGCGGACTCCGCCTTTCCCGCGAGGGCGAGCAGTTCGGTGGAGTCCCGCAGGGTGGCGACGCTGCCTGGCGGGCCTCCCCGGCGGTCCGTGGGCCGGTTGTTCACCGCCAGCAGCCGGTCACCGACCGGCATCACCTCGTCGGTGGCCACCCGCCCGGAGACCAGCAGGTCGGTCACCCGGGGCGAGAGGCCGAGGTCGGTGACGTTGCGCCCCTCCACCTCCGGGGCCAGCCCGAGGAGCCGGCGCGCCTCGTCGTTCACCAGCACGACGCGCCGGTCGGCGCCGACGATGAGCACGCCCTCCCGTACGGCATGCAGCACCGCGTCGTGGTGCTCGTACATGCGGGTCATCTCCGCCGGGCCGAGGCCATGGGTCTGGCGTTGCAGCCGGCGGCTGGCGAGGCCGGTGCCGATGGTGGCGAGGGCGAGTGCGGCGGCGCCGGTGCCGAGGACCACCGGCAGTTGCTCGTCGATGGCGCTGCTCACCCGGCTGACCTTCAGGCCCGACGACACCAGGGCCACCACCGCCCCGCTCTTGTCCCTGACCGGGACGACCGCCTGGACCTCGTTCCCGAGCGGGCCGCGCACGCTTTCGACGGTGACGTGCCCGGCGAGCGACGGCCCGATGGTGCCGACGAAGCGCTTCCCGATCAGGTTCGGCTTGGGGTGGGTGTAGCGGATGCCGGCCCGGTTCATGACGACGACGAAGTCCAGGCCGCCGCGCTTGCGTGCGTCCTCGGTCAGCGGCTGGAGCACCGCGGACGGATTGCGGCTGTGCAGCACGTCCACCAGACCAGGGCTGTGGGCGAAGGCCTCGGCCGCGGCGACCGAACGGTCACGCGCACTCTGGAAGCGGTCGCTCCGCGCCTGGACCAGCAGCGTGACCACCGCGGCCACGACGAGCAGCAGCACGATCAGGATCTGGAGCAGGAACATCTGACCGGCGACGCTGTGGACGTCCACCACCGAGCGCAACCGCCGCCCCGATGCCTTCGGGGAGCCGTTGTGCGGCTCGCGCCGGTCGCTGCGGCCCGGGCGCCGACCGGTGAACCAGCGCCGCGACGGTGGCCACGGGAAGCGGCCGGAGATTCGGGCCATGTCTCAATATCTACCTTGCACCCGATGTGTTCATATACGCACCACGCCGGGGTGCCGGTTAGCCGTACGACGACTCGCGGGGCGGGGTCGGGCGACACATGTGGGCCGTGGCGGCGACGGCCGGGCTACCGGTGCCCCGCGCTGCGCCCCCAGAGCGACCGGGTTCCCGGGCCGGCCGTCGCGATACGGTCGCGGCATGGCTGACGCCCGTTTGACCACGCCCTCCTTCCTCGTGCTCGGCATCATCGACAAGCTGGGCGAGGCCAGTCCGTACGACGTGAAGGTCGAGGCCGCCCGCACGGTGGCGCCGTTCTGGTCGATGCCGCATGCGCAGGTGTACGCGCAGTGCGACCGCCTCGTGGAGGCCGGCCTGCTGTCCGAGCACCGGCAGGCCGGCGGGCGCAACCGGCGGCTGATGAAGCTGACCGCGGCGGGCAAGGCGGCGTTGGAGGACTGGCTCGCCGACCCGGCCTTTGTGCCGGTCGAGGCGCGCGAGCGCGGCATCCTGAAGCTCTGGTTCGGGGCCGAGCCGGAGGTGCTGGCCCCGGTGCAGCTCACCGAGCACCACCGGACGCTCGCGGACTACGAGGAACTCGCCGAGAGCGTCGGCGCGTTGCTGACGCGCGGACAGCGGGAGGCGCTGGAGTTCGGGATCCGCTATGAGCGGATGATGGTCGATTTCTGGCAGTGGGTGGAACAACGCGGTTCGTGATTGCCGCCGCCCTGACCGTTGCCCCCTACGACGGATCGCCCCTACGTTCCCCATAGTCCAGAAAGGACTATCGGGATGCGAGGGAGCCGTCGTGAACCGTCCGAGGAGGGTCTCCTGGCGCCGCGTGGCGACCCTGGCCGTGGTGGCCGTCTGCGTGGGCTACGCGCCGATCGCGATGACCGAGCTGTGGCCGTACGCACACCGCGGCGCGCCGGCGTTCGGGGAGTGGGTCCTGTCCCGTGCGGTGTCACCGCGCTATGTCGCCGACGCCGTCGCGACCCGCACCGGGCCGTACGGGCGCAGCCTGGCCGCGATGATCGTCCACTCGGTCCTGGGCGGGGCGCTGATGCTGCTCGGGCCCGTCCAGCTGCTCTCCGCGGTACGGCGGCGCACCCGGCTGCACCGGGTGGTCGGGGTGGTGTTCGCGGTGACGGTGTACGTCTCGATGGCGGGCGCCGCGCTCTATCTGGTGCGCACCGCGCCGGGCGATGCGTTCAGCGGGGCGGCGTTCTGGATCGTGCTCGCCACCATCCTGGTGGGCACCGTACTGAGTGCGACGTTCGGCATCGTCGCCGCCGTCGGGCGGTTCCCCGGGCTGCACCAGCGGTGGATGCTGCTGTGCTACGGCTTCCTGATGACCGCGCCGCTGCTGCGCCTCGAGTGGGGCGCGCTGCCGTGGCTGCTCCCCGGGCTGTCCATGGCGGACATCAACCGGGTCGCGATCATGCACCTGGGCTCCGTGGTCGCCTTCGGGGCGCTGCTCGCCTCCCGCACGATGGACAAACGGGCGACGGCCTCCGGGGTGCCCGGCACGTGGGTGCCGACGCCGGTGCTCGCCGGGGCCCATCTCGCCGGGGCGGCCGCGCTGGCCTGGATCATCCGCTCCTACCTGGGGTGGGGCGCCGGAGGGCGGCGTCTGCTGCTCGCGTATCTGCTCCCGTACGCGGCGACGTACGCGGTGATGCTGGTCCGCCAGCGGCGCGCCGGGCGGGCCGGACGAAGCTGGGCGCGCGAGGAGTGGCGGCTGCACCTCGCCGCCCTGTGCCTGGCCCCCGCGCTCTCGGCCTCCGCGGCCCTAGCGTTCGCACGGTACGGCGGGCTCGACCGGCAGGCGGCGCTCTCCGCCGGAGTCGCCATCGGCTGCGGGATGCTGGCGTTCGCCGCGACGGCCGTGGTCAGCCTGCGCCTCATGTATGCCCGCGAGCCGGCCCGGAGGGAGAGTCCGGCCGCCGCCGCCCACAACCCGGGCCGGACCCCGTCGCCGGCCGCTTAGGGCGGGTCTTTCGGATCGGCGGGGAGACCGAGGCCGGGGCGCCCGCTGTGACGGGGGAGCTGCGCGGACCGGCCAGCCCGCGCAGATCCACCGGGCAGGCCCTAGGCTCGGTGGAGGGGCCGACGACCCGATGCGGGAGGCTCCGATGGTGCTGCTGCCCGAAGCGCGTGATGTGGCTCCGCGACTGGCCACGGGTGCGTTCATCCTCAATTCCGGGCTGACGAAACTGCATGCGGACCCGGCGGCCGCCGAGGGCCTGCACGGCATGGCCTGTACGGCGTATCCGTTCCTGCGGAGGATCCCCGCCGAGCGGTTCAACCGGCTGCTGGCGTGCTCGGAGATCGCGGTCGGGAGTGCGCTGCTGACGCCGTTCGTGCCGACCCGGGTGGCCGGGCTGGCGCTGACCGGGTTCTCCAGCGGGCTGGTCGGCCTGTATCTGCGGCTGCCGGGGATGCGTGAGTCCGGCAGTGTGCGGCCGACCCAGGACGGGACCGCGCTGGCCAAGGACAGCTGGATGCTGGGCATCGGGCTCGGGTTTCTGAGCGCACCGGGCCGCCGGCGGCGGGCGGCGGCGAAGCGGGCGCGGCGGGCCATGACGCATCGGCACCACGGCTGGTGCCGGTGCCACTGCCGTTAGTGCGGGGCTTCTCGGACAGGCCGTCGGTCCGCTGCCCCAACTCCCGGCGAGCGCCCTTCCGTCAAAGGGCGCCCGGGTCGGGTGCGGGACACCTTAACGGCCTTTTAACGCCATCCGTACGGGGCAAGGACGTACCCTGACGCGGTGCTGACGCGGCCCTGATGCTGCCCTTACGCGGCCTGACGCTGCGTCAGTGTGACGTGGCGCACGGGCCGTGGACGCCTTGTTGTCGTCGGTCGCGGGGCGGGGCGGGGAACCGGGTACCCGGTGATGCATACTCGCTCCTCGTTGCTCGAACCGACGACCGACGAACGGCAGGACGAACCCGCATGACCACCCCCACGCAGGCCGAACCCCCGCCTGCCGCGCCCACCTCCCAACGGTGGCGCGGCTGGCTGCTGGACGGACTGAGCAGCCAGTCCGCCCGCCACCCCGGTCCGCACGGCACACCGCCGGCCGAACACCAGGGCCACTCCTGGTGGCGCGTCATGTGCCTCACGGGTGTCGACTACTTCTCGACCCTGGGCTACCAGCCGGGCATCGCCGCGCTGGCGGCCGGGCTGCTCTCGCCGTTCGCCACGCTCGTACTGATCGCGCTGACCCTGTTCGGGGCCCTGCCCGTCTACCGCAGGGTCGCCAAGGAGAGCCCGAACGGCGAGGGCTCGATCGCCATGCTGGAGCGGCTGCTGCCCTGGTGGGCCGGGAAGCTGCTGGTCCTGGTGCTGCTGGGGTTCGCCGCCACGGACTTCGTGATCACCATGACGCTGTCGGCCGCGGACGCCTCGGCGCACGTGGTGGAGAACCCGTTCGCCCCGGCGGCGCTGCACGGGGCGAACCTGTGGATCACCCTGGTGCTGCTGGCCGCCCTCGGTGCGGTCTTCCTCAAGGGCTTCCGCGAGGCGATCGGCATCGCCGTGTCACTCGTCGGGATCTACCTGGTGCTGAACATCGTCGTGCTGGCGACCTCTGCCTGGCAGGTGTTCACGCACCCGGTCGTGGTCGGCGACTGGTGGGGCGCGATGACCGCCGAGCACTCCTCGCCGCTGGCGATCGTCGGGGTGGCGCTGCTGGTCTTCCCCAAGCTGGCGCTGGGCATGTCCGGCTTCGAGACCGGTGTCGCGGTGATGCCGCAGGTACGGGGCGGGTCCGGCGACACCGACGCCAAGCCGGCCGGCCGGATCCGCGGCACCCGCCGACTGCTGACCAGCGCGGCGCTGATCATGAGCTGCTTCCTGCTGCTGTCGAGCCTGGCCACGACCTTGCTGATCCCGCAGAAGGAGTTCGAGACCGGCGGCTCGGCCAACGGCCGTGCGCTGGCCTATCTGGCGCACGAGTACCTGGGCGAGGCGTTCGGGACCGTCTACGACGTCTCCACCATCGCCATCCTCTGGTTCGCCGGCGCCTCGGCGATGGCCGGACTGCTGAACCTCGTACCGCGCTATCTGCCGCGCTACGGCATGGCCCCGGAGTGGACCCGGGCGGTGCGCCCGTTGGTGCTGATCTTCATGGCCATCGCCTTCGGCATCACCTTCTTCTTCAACGCCAGCGTCGATGACCAGAGCGGGGCGTATGCGACCGGTGTGCTGGTGCTGATGCTCTCGGCGTCGTTCGCCTCCACCGTCGCCGCCCGCCACCGGCACCACCGTGCGGCCACCATCGGCTTCGGCGCCATCACCGTGGTCTTCGCCTACACCCTGATCGCCAATGTCATCGAGCGGCCGGACGGTCTGAAGATCGCGCTGCTGTTCATCCTCGGCATCCTGCTGACCTCGTTCGCCTCCCGCGTCCACCGGGCCTTCGAACTCCGCGCCGTAGAGGTCGACTTCGACGAGACCGCGGAGCGGCTGATCGACGCCGCGATCGCGGCCGGACCGCTGCGGGTGATCGCCAACGAACCCGACGAGCGGGACGCGGAGGAGTACCGGGAGAAGGAGTACAGCCAGCGCGAGGAGACCCATATACCCGACGGCCGTCCGGTGCTGTTCCTGGAGGTGACCGTCCGGGACTCCTCGGACTTCACCACGAATCTGCACGTCCAGGGCGAGGAGCGGTACGGGGCGCAGATTCTGCGGGTGGAGGGCGCGGGAGTGGCCAACACCATCGCCGCGGTGCTGATGCAGTTGCGCGAGCGCACCGGTCAGGTCCCGCACGCGTACTTCAACTGGACCGAGGGTCATCCGTTCAGCCATCTGCTGCGGTTCCTGGTCTTCGGCGACGGTGAGGTCGCACCGGTCGCCCGGGAGGTGCTGCGCCGCGCGGAGCCCGACCCGGCCCGGCGGCCGCGGGTACACGTCGGCTGACGGCCCGGCTGTCGCGTCCCACCGGGCGCCCGGCGCGGGATGCGCCGCCACCGCCCTTCCCGACACGACGCAACCGCCGGCGGAACCCCTCCGCCGCGCCCCGTTCAGCCGAACCTCTCCACTACACCCGCCCACCCCCCGAAGGGGGGTGGGCGGCGGGGAAAAAATAGGGCAGCCGAAAACGCGCGACGGCGCCGCCCCGCACGCCAAAGGCCCACCCCCCTACGGCGCTTGGACCAGCCCGATGGCGTTGCCGTCCGGGTCCTTCACCGAGGCGATCCGCTTGCCGCCGCCGACGTCCTGGATCTCCTGGACCAGCTCCGCGCCCGCATCGGTCAGTGCCTTGAGGCTCTGTTCGATGTTCTCGACCCGCCAGTAGCCGACAGGGCCGGTGAGCCCCTTGCGGTGGCCGTTGGGGTCCAGGCCGAGGTCGTTGCCGCCGGCCCGGAAGGCGACGTAGTACGGCTCGTCCATATAGGGCTGTGCGCCCAGCAGCCGGCTGAATCTGTCCTTGGCCGCGGCCAGATCCCTTACGGGAAAGGTGATGGTTTCCAGACCTTCGGTCATGACGCGCTCCCAGAGTGTTCTTGGTCATTCGATACGGCGGCGGATTTCTTCCGCCATCGATATGACACGCCTCGCGGAAGCGATCTGCCCGAAGGACACACGCGAGGTGCCGGGCGGGTCAGTTCCGTCGGCCGATCGCCTTCGCCCGGGTGTGTGACCAGCAGGTCAGCAGGACTCCGACGGCGATGAGCGCCCCATGGGCGGCCAGCGTGAGCCCGAAGCCCGTACCGAGCCGGCCGAGGAGCCCGGTGTTGTCGTGGTCGAGGAGCAGCCGGATCGCCCCTTGGGCGAAGACCACCATTACGGCCGCGCCGATGATCTGTAGGACGTCGTACTTCATTGGTCCCCCAAAGTCCCCGCTGAGAGTTCGCCGCGGGGTACGCACTGCCTTTTGCGTCCCCGCGTCACGTTACGAACGTACCATTGGGTAAAGAGAGTCAGGCGCCTGAATTCAAGGCAGATTCGCATTACGTCACACTATTTCAGGGATCCGGGAGGGGAATTGTGCGTGAGGAAAAGGCACGCGTGACGGAACAGGAACGCGTGACGGACCGGAGTGGGGGACGGGTGACCGGGCCCGTGTGCCGGATGTGTCGTGCGGCCCTCAGTCCGGCGGGGCGCGGCCGGCCCGCGCTGTACTGCTCGCGGAGCTGCCAGGCCAAGGCGTACCGGCGGCGCAAGCAGACGCCTCCCCCGGCGGCCGGGCAGCCAGCCGTGAGCGGTGACCGCGGCCGGCGGCGGCGCCGGATCGCCGAGGCGCTGTGGCGGATCGCCGCCGACCGGGGACTGCACGCCGCGAGCCTGCGGGAGGTGGCGGCCGAGGCCGGGGTGTCGTTGCGCGCGGTGCAGTACCACTTCGCGAGCAAGCATCAACTCCTGGTCGACGCGCTGCATCTGCTCCATGAGGAGAATGCGCGGATCGCCCGCTCCCGTGTCCGGCCCGATCCCGCGGACCCGCGCGCCCTGCTGCGCGAGGTACTGGAGGAGTTCCTGCCGGTGGACGCCCAACGCGCCACCGCACTAAGGGTGTTCGCCGCCTATTACGCCCGCAGCCTGACCGATCCCGCGCTCGCCGAGGTCTTCCTGGCGGCCGAACAGCCCCTGGAACGGCTGGTGGCGGAGCTGATCGCGGCCGCGCAGTCGGCCGGCCGGACCGCGCCCGGTCTCGACGCCTGGCGTGAGGCGGATCTGCTGGTCGCCGGGGCGGTGGGACTGGGCGGGGACGTACTGCACAACCGGCGCAGTCTTGAGGACGTACGGCAGACGCTGGACCACCACCTCGACAAGATCTTCGCCGGGGCCCCGGCGCGCACGGCGCGGGTCCCCGGCGAAGCGTGTGCCGAGCGCGGTCAGCGGGTGGCGGGTTCCGGATAGAACTCGCGCGGACGGCCGCGGGTGTCCTTCAGGCGGCCCAGCAGGCTCGCCGGGTACTCGATGAGCCAGTAGCTGGCGGCGGCCGTGGGCACCGCCACCAGGAACACGATCAGCAGGGCGAGCGGGAAGCCCGCCTGGCCGGCCGGCAGCAGACCGGCGTTGTGCAGCTGGAGCATCACCGGTTCGTGCCAGATGAACAGGCTGTAGCTGACCAGTCCGACGGCGGTCAGCCAACGGGACGTCAACAGGCCCTGCCAGATGGTCTGTTGGCTGACGTGGAGGGTGCTGAAGAGCAGTACCACCCACAGGACCGAGGCGAGCGGGTGGTAGAAGGTGAAGGTGAAGTTCTCCGGTCCGGAGTCCAGGGAGAGCGCGAACAGCCCGGCCAGCGCGAGCCCGGCCAGCGGCAGCGCGGTACGCGGACCGAGCCGCCCCCGCTCACCGAGGGCGGCTGTCGCCACCGCCAGGCCCATCCCGGCCGCGAAGCCGCCGAACCGGGCCTGCGGACCGAAGTACACCACCCAGTCGGTGTGCGGAACCCCGAAGACGTAGTGCGCGACGGCGATCCAGGCGAGCGGCGCGGCGTACAGGAACGCACACCCCGCCGCGCACACCGCCACCCGGCTGCGCCGCTGCCGCAGCGGACGGCAGGCGCGGACCGCCAGCGGCCCCAGCGCCACCAGGGCGAGGTAGAACAGCACCTCCAGCGACAGCGACCAGGTGGGACCGAGGGTGTAGAAGATCCGCTGCTGGTCGAAGACGTGGGTGAAGGTGAGATGTTCCACCAGGTCCCGCCAGTTGCCCGGCAGGGTGGGGTTACGGGTGGCCCAGACGACCAGGACCGCCAGGACGTACAGCGGCAGGATCCGGATCGCCCGCCGGAAGAGGAACAGCCGGGCCGGTTTCGTCGAGCGCCCGTCGATGGCGGCCCGCGCGTACGACAGCGTCAGCAGATACGCGGACAGCACGAAGAACAGGTCGATGACCTCCAGGGAGAGGACCGCGCCCAGCACCGGGTTGTCGACCGGCGGATGGCTGCCCGCTGCGTCGTAGCGGAAGTACTGCTGCCAGACGTGGAAGGCGACGGTGCTCAGCGCGGCGAGGCCGCGGAAGCCGTCGATGGCACCGGCCCGGCTGCGGGCCGGTGCGGCTTCGGTGCTCATCGGCGGGCCACCGCCTTGACTGCGGCCCGGGGGGTGACCCGCCACTGGCGGTCCCCCAACGCCTCCTTGAGGTGGGCCTGCCGGGCCACCATGTTCTTGAAGTGGCTGTAGAAGAAGGTCGACACCAGGAAGTACGACCAGAACCACCCACGTCGCGCCCGGAGTTCGGGGGCCGCGAGCCGCCAGGCGAAGAGCGCCTGTACGGGGCCGGCCGCCAGGGTGAAGAGCACGGCGAGGACGCACACCGGTACCGCCCAGTCGAGCTGCTGCGGGCCGCCGGCCTTCCATATCGAGTAGATCAGGATGGGCAGGATCTGGAGGGTCAGCCAGGGCTGCACCTCACGCCAGCCCAACAGGACGAACAGGCCCAGTTTCTGACGTGCCGTGAAGACCGGTGAGCGCAGCGCCCGCCACAGGTGCTTGAGCGAGACCTGGAGCCAGCCCTGTGCCCAGCGGGAGCGCTGGTTCCACAGCGCCTTCAGCGTGGTGGGCGACAACTCCCGGGAGATGAGGGTGCGGTCGACGGCGAACCGGGCTCCCTCGCCCAGTGCGCGCAGGGTGGAGTCGATGTCCTCGGTCAGCATCGAGCCGTGCATCCGGGTACGGGCGAGCAGGTCCGTGCGCCAGAAGCCGTTCGAGCCGCCGAAGACGCCGAAGCCGTAGAGCCGGGTGCGGCCGGGGTGGCTGACGCCGTAGATCGCCTCGAACTCCACCGCCACCAGCTTGGCGACCTCGGAGCTGTCGCCGTTGCGTACCAGGCAGTGGCCCTGGACGACGTCATGGCCGTTGGACAGCCAGTGCCAGGCGTCCTTGAAGGCGCTCGGTGCGGGGTGGTGGTCGGCGTCGAAGATGCCGACGAACTCGCCACGGACACGGGTGACCGCGGCGTTGACGTTCTGCGCCTTGGAGGTGGAGCCGGCGACCGGCAGCAGCACCAGCCGTGGGTCGCGGGCGGCGATCTCGCGCAGGGTGTCCTCGACGGGCAGCGGGTGCGGCGTGTTGTACGCGAGGACGATCTCCAGCTCGTTGGGGTAGTCGAGGCGGAGGAAGGACTCGACCGTCTCGACGATCGTCGCGGCCTCATTGGGCAGATACGCGGCGATCACCGCGCTGGCCGGCGGGTAGGGCGCTCCCGGCTTCTCGGGCCGGGCCGCCGCGTCGAGCGAGAACAGGCACTCCAGGACGATCAGCAGCGCGGAGAGCACCAGCCCGCCCACCACCACCCAGTACATGGCAGAGCCCAGGTCCCAGCCCAGCTGGTACGCCTGTTGGTAGAGCATGAACGGCACCGCGACGCCGAGCAGCAGCGCCAGGACCGGCGAGAGCGCCGAGAGGGCGGGACGGATCAGCGTGCTGAGCGGCGGGCGCCGGTGGCGGTGCGGTGCGCCACGCATCCAGGGCGCGTAGCGGACCGGGCGCAGATCCCGGTGCCGGAGCGCTTCCTGTACGGCGTCCCGGGCCTGGCCGGTGGCCTGGGTGCCGTCCGCGCATCCGGTCAGCGGCAGCCAGCCGATCGCCGGGGTGAGGCGGACGTTCTCGTCGGCGACGATGAAGCGGGTGCCGGCCACCGTGGCGGCGAACTTCTCCAGGCCGCGGTGGGCGGTCTCCTCGTCGACGCCGGGCAGCAGCATCAGCAGATTGCCGTCGTCGTCCCAGCCGAGCCGGTCGCAGAAGCTGCCGAGCCGCTCGGCCACACCGGCCAGCCGCTCGGCGACCTCACGGCGCACCCGCGGCCCGAGCCGGGCCTCCAGGGCGGCCATCTCGGCCACCCCGACCACGGCGAGCACCCCGCCGTGCCGGGCCGCTTCGGGGCGCTGGAGTTCGCGGTCGAGTTCGTCCAGGAAGTGCGGGTGGGAGTAGAGCCCGGTGAGCGGATCGCGCTGGAGATTCTCGACCGGTACGGGGACCCGGCGGAGCTTGGCCTCGATACGGGCGGAGAGCTCGACCGGATCGGAGGCCTCGGGTATGCAGTCGTCGGCGCCCTGGCGGAGCATGTCGACGACCCCTGCGGGCTCCGGTGTAGCGGTGACCATGAGCAGCGGCAGCGCCCGCCCGGCGGGGGCGGTGCGGACCTCGCGGATCACCTCGAGGCCGCTTTCGTGCCGGTCACCGTGTTCGTCGAGGGCCACGATGGCGTCGGGGTGCGCCTGCCCCATCCGCCGGTCGATCTCGCCGGGCGGGGCGTGGCTCACGTCGTGTCCGGTGGCGCGCAGGGTGCGGGTCAGTCGCTCCAGTCGCGGTCCGGGAGCGCCGACGACCAGCACATGCCCGCCGTTGGGGAGGTGGTCGACCGGCTCGTCATGGCCGGTGTGGGGAAGGTCGTCGAGCAGGGCCGTGGGGAAGCCCTGAGCGTTGTCTTGGTGCGAAGTAAGCACCTGGGGATGTCCTTTCGTGCCAGGAGACATGCGAAAGCGGGTCCGGTCGCCGCGCAGGGGGCGCTTCCGGACCTTCCAGCCGTCAGCCGGCTGTCAGATGCATGACATGCGGGTCGCCGCGGTGACCCGGGGTGTCCGTCTCTCAGCGGGACGGACGAGGGCGCGCGGGCGCGCGGCTGCTAATGCAGACTCCAAGCCTTGGGACGCGCAGGCGCGTTCCAGCACTGATCGCATATGAAGGGTCCCATCCTTATCGGATTGTGGGGGAGGACCGGATGTCGGATGTGGTGCCGCCCGACCCCTAAGGGCGGGGTTGACCGGCAACGCCCAGCCTCGTGGATCACTGTGACACCACACCGTCATCTGCGTAACGCTCACATTACAGACCCACGGCTCTGTGATCTCAAGACCGCCTACCGCCCCGTAAGCCCCGAGGTATCGGCTATACCCGGTAAGCGAGTTGAGGGGGGTAATCGGGCAACTCGTGCAGATTTCTCAACCCTGACCGCCCTTCGGGCCGGCGCCTTCAACTCGAAGGGTGACTGGAGGTTCGTACCTATCGACCATCTGTTAATCTGCCCGCCCCTGGATGTTCCTCCATGTCCCCGCCCCCAAGGCACCCCTCCTTCGCCGGGTGCAGCGAGGTGTCCCGTACGTGTACAGAACTCCCTTCTCCCCCGCCGAGGCCAGATCCGCGCGGGCCCGGGTGGGCCTGAGTACGGCTCAGGTCGCCCAGGCCATGGCCGCCTGCGGCGCGCCCGTGCACCCCGAGCTGATCGAGGCCTGGGAGTACGGCTCCCAAGCACCGTCCGAGCAGCAGCTGTTCGTGTTGGCCGATGTCCTGTGGTGCGCGCCGACCGCGCTGATGGGTGTCGAGCCGCGGACGCTGGCGGAGCACCGGATGGCCCGGCAGCTGGGCGTGGAGCGGCTGGCGCAGCTGATCGGGATGGACCCGGCGATGTACCGGGCGGCGGAGGAGGCCCAGCAGTGGAACGGTGACTACCGCCAGACCAAGGCACTGGTGGGGGCGTTGGGGCTGTCGCTGCGCAAGCTCATCGGGGTGATGGGGCGGGACGAGGAGCTGGCCGGGCATCTGCGGTCGGCGATCGAGGGACGCTGGAAGGCCCATGTCGCCGCGGTCGTCGGGATCACCACGTTGAACAAGACCCGGGTGAGCGATGCGCTGCGCACGATGCACGGGGAGTTCGCGGAGTTCTCCGAGCGCTACATGGGGCACGTGGTGGCACGTAACGACAACTCCCGGCTCAAGGAGGTCGCGGCCGAACGCTCGGCGTATCTGCGCCGGCTGGTGGACCACTTCTGGGAGCTGATCGGGGAGGCGGGCGAGGCGCCGCCGTTCAACACCGTGGTCATGCACTGACGGGAGGACGGGGCGCGGAGCGGGACGGGACGTGGACGAGTGCGGGGCGGGCCGGTGAGGGCCCGCCCCTTACGCGTACCGTTCGCGGTCTCAGCGGGGCGGGAGGCCCCAGTCCGGGCTCTGCGGGCTGTGCGGGCCCTGCTGGTCGTACTGCCCGTACTGGCCCTGCTGGCCCTGCTGATGGCCGTACGGGCCGTAGGAGTCCGCGGGTTCGTGGGCACCCGTCGGCTCATACGCACCGGCCGGCTCCGGCACGCCCACCGGCTGCGACCCGTCCGGCGTCTCCTCGTCGCCCTCGATCTCGTCCCAGTCGATCTCCATCGACGACCGGCGGGTGAGGACGTTGAAGAACAGGTTGAGCAGGATCGCGGTCAGAGAGCCCAGCGTGATACCGCTGTTGAGGACCGCCCGGACGCCCTCCGGCATCCGCTCGAAGAACGGCGCGACCGTGGTCGGCAGCACCGCGGCGCCGAGGCTGACGGCGAAGATCAGCGCATTGCGCTCCTCGCGGAGGTCCACCTTGCCCAGGATCTGGATACCGACGGTGGCGACCATGCCGAACATCGCGATTGCGGCGCCGCCGAGCACCGGATGCGGAATCGCCGCGACCAGGCTGCCCACCTTCGGCACCAGCCCGAGGACGATCATGAAGCCGCCGGCCGCGACCACCACGAAGCGGCTCATGACTTTGGACATCCGCACCAGGCCGATGTTTTCGGCAAAGGCCACATAGGGGAAAGAATTGAGAATTCCGCCGAGCACGGTCGCCAGACCGTCGGCGCGCAGCGCGTTGGCGACGGTCTCATTGTCGACCCGCTTACGCGTGATCTCACCGATGGCATAGACGTCACCGGTGGTCTCCACCATGGTGATCAGCATGACGACGACCATCGCGATGATGGGGAACAGCTCGAACTTCGGCATTCCGTAGTGGAAGGGTGTGCTGACGCCGAACCAGTCGGTCTTCTGCACCGCGCTGAAATCCGCATCACCGAGGAACCAGGAGACCGCAGTGCCGGCGACGAGGCCGAGCAGCACCGCAAGGCTGCTCAGGAACGGCTTGCCGATCCGGACGACGGCCAGGATGAACAGCAGGGTTCCCAGGGCATATCCGAGGTTCTTGAGGTCGCCGTACTCGGGCTTACCCATCAACTGCGCGCCGCCGGCCGCGTCCTGCAACGCATTCGGAATCAGCGTCAGGCCGATGATGGTGAGGACCGTGCCGATGACGACCGGCGGGAAGTACTTCACCAGCTTGCTGAAGAACGGCGCGAACAGGAAGGTGGCGATGCCCGCGGTGATCACCGCGCCGTAGACCACCAGCAGCCCGGCGGTGCCACCGCCGGCACCCTGACCGATGGCGATCATGGGCGACACCGCCGTGAAGGTGACGCCCTGCACCAGCGGCATCCTGGCGCCGATCTTCCATACCCCCAGCGCCTGGATGATCGAGGCGATGCCGCAGGTCAGCAGGTCCGCATTGATCAGATAGACGAGCTGGTCATGGGAGAGCCCCAGGGCATTTCCGAGCAGGATGGGAACGATGACCGCGCCCGCGTAGAAGGCGAGGACGTGCTGGAAACCGTAGACGGCGAGTTTGCCGACGGGGAGCACCTCGTCGACGGGGTGTGCCTGCTGCCGGGAGAACTGCTGGGGGCCTTGTCGGGAGACTCGTGCCATCTCTGCCTTGCCTTCAGGAGGTAGGTGAATAAGAAGGGACCGGCACCGTCCTGCCGCGCGCGGCGGACGGGCCGGCTGGGTCTTACCAAGCCGACGTTGAGCGGTGTCGCCGACACCACGTAGCTACGCTGTACTTTGTGTCCTGGTTCGACAGGACTTCCTTCGATCAGCACGGCAAAGCCCGGGATTTCCTTGGAATTTGCAAGTAGGGCTAATCGAACGCTCACCCTAGTTGACCTGTGCCGTTTCTCGCGAGTAATCGGTCGGATGCGCTCGCGCAAAGGGGGATCCTGCCCCGAATTGCCGTTTTGGCCAGGGATGTTGCGAGCGGGGGCGGTGCGGTGTGAACAGGCGGGACAGGTTCCGCCGCCGTAAAATTCTGGTATGGCTGAGCGGCCGGATACGCCCACCGCGCCTGAACTTGTCGTCGAGTCCGATGGCGGCACCCAGGTGATGAGGCCCGGCCGCGTCTACCACGTAGGGCGGGACCCGCAGGGCGAGGTCGTGCTGAACGACGCGAGGGTTTCCTGGCACCACGCGGTCCTGCGGACCAGGGCCGGCCACTGGATGGTGGAGGACGAGGGCAGCACGAACGGCACCTTCGCCGACGGGCGGCGCGTCCAGGAGACCGGGGTCGGGCCGGGCAGTGTGATCCGGTTCGGGAACCCCGCCGACGGCCCCTGTGCGGTGCTCTCCGTGCCGCCGCGCCCGTCCCGGGTCGAGCGTCCTTCCGCCGTCTCGCACCCCGCCGGCACCCACACCTTCCGCCGCCCCAGCTCGGTACGGCCCCTCCCGGCCGCCCGGACCACCCGGATCGGCCGCGCGGCCGACAACGACCTGGTCATCGACGACCTCTCGGTCTCCCGCCGGCACGCCGAGCTGCGCGCCGGCCCCGAGGGCTTCGAGATCGTCGACCTCGGCAGCCACAACGGCACCTACCTCAACGGCCAGCCGGTGGACCGGGCCCCGATGATCCCCGGCGACATCGTCGGCATCGGGCACTCCGCGTTCGCCCTGGTCGGCGATGAGCTCCAGGAGTTCATCGACACCGGCGAGGTCTCGCTGGACGTGCAGGACCTGGCCGTATGGGTCGACGGCGGCCAGAAGACGCGGAAGACGCTGCTGGACCGGGTGTCCTTCCCGGTGGGTGAGAAGTCGCTGCTGGCCGTGGTCGGACCCAGCGGCGCGGGCAAGTCGACGCTGCTCAACGCGCTGACCGGGCTGCGCCCCGCGGACGACGGCACGGTGCTCTACGACGGCCGTGACCTCTACCGTGACTACGCCGAGCTGCGCCAGCGCATCGGCCTGGTGCCACAGGACGACATCCTGCACCAGCAGCTGACCGTGCGCCGCGCCCTCGGTTACGCCGCGCAGCTGCGCTTCCCCGAGGACACCGCGAAGGCCGAGCGGCAGGCGCGGGTCGACGAGGTGATCCATGAACTGGGCCTCGACCAGCGGGCGAACCAGCACATCCACAGCCTCTCGGGCGGCCAGCGCAAGCGGGTGAGCGTGGCCCTGGAGCTGCTGACCAAGCCGTCGCTGCTCTTCCTCGACGAGCCGACCTCCGGCCTCGACCCCGGTATGGACCGCTCCGTGATGCATATGCTGCGCGGCCTGGCGGACGACGGCCGTACCGTCATCGTCGTCACCCACAGCGTGCTGAGCCTGGACGTCTGCGACCGGCTGCTGGTCCTGGCGCCGGGCGGGACGATCGCCTACTACGGGCCGCCGGACGAGGCGCTGAGCTACTTCGGGTTCACCCAGTGGCCGGAAGCCTTCGAGGCCTTCGAGAACGACCGGGAACGGGACTGGGCGGGCGCCTACCGTGGCTCGCCGCTGCACCGGCGCTATATCGCCATGGAAACCCACCAGCCGCCGCGCACCCCCGAGGCGCCGAAGGGATCGGTGGAGCCGCCCAAGGCGCAGAGCTGGGGCGCACAGCTGCTCACCCTGGTCCGGCGCTATGCCGCGGCGCTGAGTTCCGACCGGACCTTCCTGATCATCATGGTCGCGCTGCCCTTCGTGATGGGGGCGATGGCGCACGCCCTGGCGGGCTCCGCCCTCACCCCGGATTCGGCGCTGAACGCGCTGCTGATCCTGTGCGTCGGAGCGGTGCTGACCGGTGCCGCCAACGCGGTACGCGAGCTGGTCAAGGAGCGGACGATCTATCAGCGGGAGAGAGCCGTCGGCCTGTCGCGGTCCGCGTATCTGATGTCCAAGGTGCTGGTACTGGGTGTGATTACCGTCGTCCAGGCCGTGGTGCTGACCATGGTCGGCCTGATCGGGGTGAAGATCAATGCGCCCGGCGGCAAAGGGGTGTTGATGCCGCCGCTGATCGAAATCACCCTTGCCGTGGCGCTGTTGGCGTTCACCGCGATGATGCTCGGCCTGTTCGTCTCCGCCTCGGTGCGCAAGGAGGAGGTCACCATGCCGCTGCTGGTCCTCCTCGCGATCATCCAGGTCGTGTTCTGCGGTGCGCTGCTCAAACTGCACGGCGTACCAGGGCTGGAGCAGCTGGCGTGGCTGGTGCCGTCCCGGTGGGCGCTGGGTGCCATGGCGGGCACCATCGACCTGCACCGGCTGGTGCCGGGCGGCGTCACCGCGGACCCGATCTTCCAGCACAAGCCGGCGGTCTGGCTGCTCAACATGGGCATGATGATCGTGCTCTCACTGATCCTCGGGTTCCTGGTCACCAAGCTGCTGCGGCGGCACGAGCCCGAGATCATGCGCAAGTAGCGCGAGGAGCCGCCTGTGACCACTCCCGAGTTCGTTCCCAGCCATGTCGTGCCGCCTGACGGGATGCCGACCTGGTCGGCACCGGATTCGTCGCTGCCGAGCTCACCGCTCGATCCGCTGCTGCCCGTCCAGGTCGTCGACCGCCGCGGGGACTGGGCGCTGGCGCTGTGCTCCAACGGCTGGGCGGCCTGGGTCGACGGGCGGCGGCTGCTGTCCGTACCGCGCGAGCCGCCGGCCGCCGGACAGCCCGCCGCCCGGACCGCCGATCCCCGGCCGCTGCTGGGCGCGGTGGAGGGCGAACTGGGCCGCTACCGGCGGCTGGTCGAGGAGCTGGCGGCGGGACAGCTGGACGGCGAGTCCTTCGCCGAGCGGGCGCGTGGCTGCCGGCTGGGCGTGGTCGTGGACGGCGACGCGCTCTGGCTGTACGACGTACGGCATGAGCGCTGGTGCTACTGCGACGGGGTGTCGCTCCAGACGTACGCGGTGGATTCCCGGCCGTCGTCGCGGGGTTCGGGCGAGGAGTCACCGCCGCGGCCACCGCCCGCCGCACAGGCGCAACCGACCGCGGCGCCGCCGGGTGAGGCCGGGTGAACGGTGAGCCGGCCGACCGGAGCCGGGAGCGCTCCACCGCCCCCGACTCCTCCGGGCTGCGCGGACGCCGGATCGCCGAGTACCAGCTCCTGGACGAGATCGGCCGGGGCGGGATGGCGGTGGTCTACCGGGCGGAGGACCTGCGGCTCGGCCGCACCGTGGCGGTGAAGCTGCTGGCGCCCGAGCTGGCCCGTAACGACACCTTCCGTCAGCGCTTCGTCCATGAGTCGCGGGTGGCCGCGGCCATCGACCATCCGCACATCGTGCCGGTCTTCGAAGCGGGGGAGACCGAGGGCATCCTCTTCATCGCGATGCGGTACGTCCAGGGGCGGGATCTGGCGGCGCTGCTCGAACGCGACGGCCCGTTGCCACTGGAGACCACGTGCCGGATCGCCCTACAGGTGGCCTCCGCGCTGGACGCGGCGCATGCGCACGACCTGGTGCACCGGGACGTCAAACCGGGCAACATCCTGATCGCCGAGGGCACCGACACCGACCGTCCCGAGCACGCCTATCTGACCGACTTCGGGCTGACGAAGAAGTCGCTGTCGCTGACCGGGTTCACCAGCGTCGGGCAGTTCGTCGGCACGCTGGACTATGTGGCGCCCGAGCAGATCTCGGGCCGCCCGGTGGACGGCCGGTGCGATGTCTACAGCCTGGCCTGTGTGCTCTTCGAGATGCTGACCGGTTTCCCGCCGTTCCGGCGCGATGACGACATGGCGTTGCTGTGGGCGCACCAGTTCGATCCCCCGCCTCCCGTGACCAGTCTGCGCCCCGACCTGCCGCCGGCCGTCGACGCGGTGTTCGCCCAGTCCCTGGCCAAGGCCCCCGACGACCGCTACGAGACCTGCCGGGGCTTTGTGACGGCGCTCCGCGCGGCCGGCCGGGCCATGCCGCCCGAGCCGCCGCCCGGCCCCCCGGGTCATCCGCAGACCCAGGTGGATCAGGCGGCGCCCCCGGCGGAGACGGGCAGCCGGCGCAGCGCCGCTCCCCCGCCACCGCCGCGCTGGGCGACTCCGGTGTTCCCCGGCCGCCCCAGGGAGTAGCGGGGCGCCAGCCCTAGGGGAAGGCCTCCTACGGCTCGGCCACCTCGCCGTGGTGCCGTACGCCCCGGGCCAGCAGGCTGCCGAGGAAGCCGGTGACCAGCCCCCAGGCGATGCCCACACCCACCAGGCGGAGGAGTTGCGGCTGCACGGTGACCTCGCCGCCGAGGTTTCCGCCGAGGTCCCCGACGCCGATCAGGGAGAGCCCGTAGTGGGCGGCGATGCGGGTGAGCAGCCCGACGACGAGCAGGGTGAGCGCCAGGGCGACGGCCATCTCGACGGCGTGCCGCCAGGCCGGCAGCCGGGCCGGCGAGCGGACCGCGGCGGTGAAGGCGGCGGCCAGCAGCACCACGGCCGCCAGCACCACCAGCAGCCAGGCCCGGCCGTCCTGTTCGGTGAGTGAGCCGAGGTCGAGGGTGCGCTGCCCGTGGGTGCGCAGCACGGCGTCCAGGGCCTGCGGCATGGGCAGTCCGATCGCCTTGTCGACATGGCCCTCCCAGCCGCCGCCGACGCCGATGCCCAGGGCCATCCAGGCGAGGTTCGGCAGCCCGAGGAAGATCACCGCGAAGGTGTCCGCCGGGCGCCCGCTGGTGAACAGCTCGACGATGCCGACGAGCAGCCCGACCGCGGCGTAGACCAGCAGGGTCAGCAGCATCGCGAAGGCGGGTGGCCGTACCGAGTCCTGGAAGTGCAGCAGCCCGGGAGAGAGCGGCGCCCGGCGCGAGACGAGGAAGGTCAGGACGAGCAGCGCCAGCACCCACAGCAGTCCCACACCGAGCGTGGCAGGCAGTTCGGCGCGGAAGCCGACGGTGGGGGTGCTGCCCAGCTCGGCGCCGATCTCATCGGCGAGGTCGTTGCCCACCGAGATCCGGAAGTCGTGCCGGGCGGCGAGCGCGAGCAGGAACAGCAGCACCAGCCAGCACACCACCGTACGGGCAATCCGGCCCAGCAGCTCCCCGGTGCCGGCCACCGCGCGATGGCGCAGCGGCAGCAGGAAGACGGCGGCGGTGACCAGCGCGCCCGCCAGGGTGACCGAGAGCGGTACGGCGTCGAGGGTGGCGTCCGCCTGCCCGATGATCCCGACGTCACCGGCGAGGCTGACCGAGCCGCCGGCGGCGATCAGTACGGTGGCCGCGACCACCGAGGGGAACGCCCCGCCCGGGAGGTCCGCGGCGCCGGCCGCCCACAGGCCGAGCGCGGCGACCACGATCATGGTGACGATGCCGGCCAGGGCCGTACCGAGCGCGTGGACCCAGGCCCGGACGGCGGGTGGCAGGCCCGGGGCGGATACCGGGCCGGGAGGTTCGGTGGATGCGGGACCTCGCAGATGGCTCACACTGCCTCCCGGCCTTCCGGTCGCCTCACCGCATTCGCGGCATCCAGAACATCCACAACATCCCACGCATACACCCCCCACCGTAAGCACGCCGTGTGGCGTACCGCTTGCGGAGAGTGGCATCCCAGGGGACACAATGGTCTCGACATCGACAAATACGGGCAAAATTCGCATCGTCGGATGGCCCACGCGCCGGAAGAGGGACCCGACCCGTGACATCTCCACCGCCGCCTGACAGCCACCCGACGGGGCCGCCGTCGGGCCCACTCTCCGGCCCGCCGTCCGGTGCCCCGTCCGGTGCCCCGTCCGGCACGCCGTCCGGCCCCTCGCACGAGCCGACTCAGGTGGGCTCGGGGCCCTGGCAGCGGCAGCCGAAACCGTCCCGCCCCGGACCGCCCGCCCCGCCCGGTGGCCCCGGCGGCTACGGCGGCGGAGGGGGCGGCGGAGCCGGCGGCGGCCAGCCCTGGTGGCGGTCCGCGCCACGGGTCGCGATCATCGCGGCGGCCGTGGTCGCGATCGTGATCGTGGTGGTCGTCCTCACCCGGCCGGGCGGCACCGGCCAGACCGAGGTGTTCGCCGAACCGGCCGCCGCGACCGGCCAGAACCCGGTCACCAAGTCGTCGGCGAAGGAGTCAGCGGCGACCCCGTCCGCCACGCCCACCAAGTCGCCCGGCGCCACGAACAGTACGGTCTCGGGCGCCACCCCCGGCCTCTACGGCGGCACCCGGAACAACGCGAGCTGTGACGTCGAGAAGCAGATCAGCTACCTCCAGAGCGACCCCGCCAGGAACCGGGCGTTCGCCGGCGTCCTCGGCCGCCCGCCGAACACGGTCCCCTCCTATCTGCGGTCGCTGACGCCCGTACAGCTCGCCTACGACACCCGGGTCACCAACCACGGCTTCAAGGACGGCAAGGCCTACCCCTTCCAGTCGGTGCTCCAGGCCGGCACCGCGGTCCTGGTCGACCCGCACGGGGTCCCGCGGGTGCGCTGCAAGTGCGGGAATCCGCTCACTCCCCCGCAGCAGCTGAAGGACTCGAAGACCGTCGGCAACAAGTGGCCCGGCTACAACGCCCGCAACGCGGTCGTCGTCAAGCCGGCGAAGACCGCGATCCAGGAATTCACCCTGCGCGACCCGAAGACGGGCCAGTGGTTCAAGCGCCCCGCGGGTGACGACGGCAGCAATGACCGGCCGGCGCCCCCGCCGGCCGAAACGCCCAGCGGGCCGACCTCGCCCGAATCCCCGCCCTACGAGCCTCCGCCGCCCGGCGAGAGCTCCCCCGGCTCCACCGGCACCGCCCCGTCGGAGCCCGGAAACACCGGCACGACCGGCACCCCGGGCGGCGAGACCCCGACGGAGACCAACGGAGGCACCAACACCACCGGCAGCCCGGGCGAGACGACCGGCACCACCACGGAAGGCACCACGGGCAGCCAGTACTCCAGCGGCGAGTCCTCCACGGGCGGCGAGTCGACCACCGGTGGCGACTCCACCACCGGCGGCCACGAAACCCCGCCGTCCACCTGACGCTCCACCACCTGACACGAGAGGGCACCCGCCGTGGGCGGGTGCCCTCTCGATATCGAACTGTGTCCTGAATATCCGGTGCACCGGACAACCACCTCGGCCGACAGCCCCTCTGCATATGCGGCGGGTGCATTGGCAGCCTTTGACGGTTTCGCCCTCACGGGGCCTGGACCCGCCACTGCCAGCTGTCTGCTTTGGAGGGACTCCCGTGCACGCCGCACTCCGTCGCCACCCCGCCCGGTACATACCCGCCCTGATAGCGGCGGCCGGACTGCTGTCCGCGTGCGGAGGGGGAGCCGACTCGTCGAAGGCGGACGAGCCGGCGGCCAAGGTGACCGTCACCCCGGCCGCGGGCAGCAAGTCGGTCAAGCTCGGCTCGGCGATATCCGTACGGGCCGAGGGCGGAAAGCTCACCTCGGTCGAGGTCAAGGACAACAAGGGCGGCACGGTCACCGGGACGCTGACCGGTGGCGGCACGGCATGGAAGTCCGAGGGCAAGGTCCGTCCGCAGACCACCTACACGGTGAAGACCAAGGCGAAGTCCACGCAGGGCAAGGAGTCCGCCGCCACCTCCGTCTTCACCACGGAGCAGGCCGACAAGATCAACAAGCTCACCAACACCCCGGGCGGCGGTCAGACCGTCGGCACCGGAATGCCGGTGTCGTTCCTCTTCGACCAGCCGATAGCCAAGGACCGGCGCGCGGAGATCGAGAAGGCGCTGAAGGTCACCAGCCAGCCCAAGGTCGAGGGGGCCTGGGGCTGGGTCAAGGACTACTCCGGCAAGGACCGGATCGACTGGCGGCCCAAGACCTACTGGCCGGCCGGCACCAAGGTCTCCGTGAAGGGCGCACTGTCCGGAATCAACTCCGGTGACCAGGGCGGCTGGTTCGCCCGGGACTACAACTTCGGCTTCACCATCGGCACCGACCGCAAGGCCGTCATCGACGTTCCCTCGCACACCCTGACGATGTACGAGAACGGCAAGAGCGTCGGCACCATCAAGGGCTCCGCGGGCTCCCCCCAGGACCCGACCCGCGGCGGGGTGCACACCGTACGCAGCAAGAACGCGGCGGAGACGATGGACTCGTCCACCATCGGCCACGGCACGGAGTGGAGCCTGCCCTCACAGTGGGTCACCCACATGACCGCGTCCGGCACCTTCCTGCACTCCGCCCCCTGGAACAAGTCGATCGGCGTGGAGAACAACAGCCACGGCTGCTTCGGCATGACCACCTCGGACGCCAAGAAGATCTACGACTTCCTCCCGATCGGCGCCACGGTCGAGGTGAAGGGCACCACCAACCCCAACAAGACCGAGGTCGGCAACGGCCTGGAGGTCTGGCAGGAGAGCTGGTCGGAGTGGCAGCAGCGCAGCGCGCTGAAGTAGCGGCGCGGCCCGCCGGCCCGCTCATCTGCGGTGCCGGCCCGGCCCCCGGCGACGGGTGAGCAGCAGAAAGGTCGTGGCCACGACGGCGACGGCCTGGCCGAGGACGGTGAGCTTCTTGTCACGGGACAGGCCCGGGTCGTACATGTTTGGCACCGGGCCCAGCCTGCCGACGTCCACATAGGTGTAGATCAGCACGAGCGCCAGCCCGCCGGCCGCCACCAGCCATGCGAACGCATCGGTGGCCGGCCGGCGCACGACCAGCACCAGCAGGGCGGCGAGCGCGGCCAGCGCGGCCTCGACGCGGAAGAGCGTGCCCTGACTGACCGTCGCGGCGACCGCGTCGAAGCGGCCGGCCAGCATCGCGTGCAGATAGGCGACCAGCGCCAGGCCGGCCGCGGCCAGCAGCCGCGCGAGCAGTGTTCCTGGGGTACGGGTCGGCGTCATCGGTGTCACCTCAGCGCACGCTGAGCGAGGCCTTCATGTACGGGTGGATGTCGCAGAGGTAGGGGTAGTTGCCGGGCTTGGCGGGCGCGGTGAAGGTGGCCGTCTTCCCCGGCCCGATGTCGCCGGTGTCGAAGGCCTTGGGGCCGGTGGCGCTCACATCGTGCGCGGTGGAGTCCTCGTTGACGACGGTGACCTTGGCTCCGGGGCGTACGGTCAGGGTGGCCGGCTTGAAGGCGAAGTCCTTGATGACGATGCGCGCGGCCGCGGGAGAGGCACTGCTCGGGCCGGTGGCGCCGGGGCTGTGCGTTGCGGACGGGGCGGGCGAGGGCGTCCGGGTCTTCTCGGGTGTGGTGCCCCCGTTGCCGTCGGAGCAGCCGCCGGCGCCCACGGCGACAAGGACGGCGGTCAGCGCGGCCGGCGCCGTCCGCGCGACGGCCCCTAGAGGGCGGTTCCTCCTGCGGCGGTTCCTCATGGGGCGTCGGTCTCCTTCGGTCCGGTCCCGGGCGGGCCACCCTCCTCACTAGAGCGCAGACGCCGCCACCCGGCCATCCGGGCGGCGGCGTTCGGCGTAACGGGCGCCGGGGCGCTCAGCTGACCCCGCGCGTCGTACGCCGGTAGGTCGAGCGCCGGTCCTCGATGTCGGCCCAGCGGTCGCCGTAGACGCCCTCGACGATGCCCGGCTGCCCCAGGAAGTCGTGCGGGAAGCCCAGCGGTACCTCGCTCGTCCGGTCGAGCCGCACCAGCGCGTCCCCGTCCAGCGCGACCTCGACGGACCCGAGATTGTCGGCGAGCTGGCTCTCCTTGGAAGCGCCGATGATCGGGACGATGTTGCCCGGACGGCTGCGCAGCCACGCCAGCGCCACCTGCGCCGGGCTCCAGCCGCCCTGTTCGGCGATCTCCAGCACCGCGGTGATGGTCTCCTCCTCGTTGTGCTCCCGGGTGCGGGAGGCGGCGGTGTCCAGCCGGCCCGTCTCACCGCGCCGATACTTGCCGGTGAGCTTGCCGGCCGCGAGCGGCGCCCAGGCCAGCACGGCCAGGTCGAAGGCGCGGGCCTGCGGCAGCAGTTCCCGCTCGGGCGTGCGTTCCAGCAGGTTGTAGCGCAGCTGCGAGCCGGCGAACGCGGTCCAGCCGCGCAGTTCGGCCAGGGTGTTGGCCTGTGCGATCTCCCAGGCCGCCCAGTCGGAGACGCCGAGGTAGAGCACCTTGCCCGAGCGGACCAGGTCATCGAGCGCCCGCATGACCTCCTCGACCGGGGTGAAGTGGTCCCGGGCGTGCACCCACAGCACATCGAGGTGGTCGGTGCGCAGCCGCGCCAGGCTCGCCTCCACCGACCGGACCAGACTCTTGCGGTGGTTGCCCGCCGCGTTCACGTCCCCCTGGTGGGTCGCGCAGGTGTACTTGCTGCCCAGGACGAAGCTGTCCCTGCGGCCTTCGAGCCACTTCCCCAGGATCCGCTCGGCGACGCCGTCGGTGTAGTTGTTGGCGGTGTCGATGAAGTTGCCGCCGGCGTCCGCGTAGGCGTCCAGCATCCGCCCGCTGGTCTCCTCGGAGGCGCCCCACCCCTCGCCCCCGAACGTCATGGTCCCCAGGCTCAGCTCGCTGACCCGCAGGCCGGTCCTGCCGAACAGTGTGTAACGCACGGTCGTTCCCCGTTCCCTTCGTCCGCTGGTGGTCCGCACGCTACGAGTTCGACCGCACTCCAACGCAAGGCGCGCGCAATGCGGGTGACCGGCGCGGCGGTAAGCGCCTAGAGTGCGTACCGCGACTGGTTCGCCCTGTCCGCCAGGCAGGCGCGTCGTAAGAGGGAACCCGGTGGGAATCCGGGACTGCCCCGCAGCGGTGTGTGGGAACGACCGCCGTCATACGCACTGGGCCCGGCGGGCCTGGGAAGCGACGGCCAGTAGATGTCCGCCCTTGGTGGACGTGCCCGCGAGTCCGAAGACCTGCCAGTGCCCCCGCGCGACCGGTGCGCGGGGTGATCTCGGTGACCTCGAGGGCGGGTCGGCGGACACGGCAGGCGGTACGGCGGCGCGCATGCGCCCGCGCGGCCGCCCGGTCGGCCATCCCTTCGCGCTCTCCCCCGTCGCCGGGGTCCCAGGAGACACGCTCGCGAAGGAGAGCTCCGTGACCAGCACATCCGCGGCCGCGGCCGTACGGGCCACCGTGCACGGCTACCCCCGGCAGGGGCCGGACCGGGAACTGAAGAAGGCCATCGAGGGCTACTGGAAGGGCCGGGTGAGCGCGGACGCCCTCCGCACCACCGCCGCCGGGCTGCGCCGGAGCACCTGGCAGCAGCTCGCAGCGGCCGGCCTCGACGAGGTACCGACCGGCGACTTCTCGTACTACGACCACGTCCTGGACACCAGCGTGATGGTCGGCGCGATCCCGGCCCGGCACCGGGCCGCGGTGGCCGCCGACCCCCTGGACGGCTACTTTGCGATGGCCCGCGGCACCCAGGAGGTGGCGCCGCTGGAGATGACCAAGTGGTTCGACACCAACTACCACTACCTCGTCCCGGAGTTGGGGCCCGACACGGTCTTCGCCGCGGACCCGTCCAAGCAGGTCGGCGAGGTGACCGAGGCCCTCGGGCTCGGCCTGGCCGCCCGCCCGGTCCTGGTCGGGCCGGTCAGCTACCTGCTGCTGGCCAAGCCCGCGCCCGGTACCGCGCCCGGTTTCCAGCCGCTGACGCTGCTCGACCGGCTGCTGCCGGTCTACGCCGAGGTGCTAGCTGCCCTCCGGGCGGCCGGCGCGGAGTGGGTGCAGCTCGACGAGCCCGCCCTCGTCCAGGACCGCACCCCCGCCGAACTCAACGCCGCCGCCCGCGCCTACCGCGACCTCGGCGCCCTCACCGACCGCCCGAAGCTGCTGGTCGCCTCGTACTTCGACCGGCTGGGCGAGGCGCTGCCGGTGCTGGCCAAGGCGCCCGTCGACGGCCTGGCGCTGGACTTCACCGGCGCCGCGGCCGGCAACCTCGACGATCTGGCGGCGGCCGGCGGACTGCCCGGCAAGCGCCTGATCGCCGGGGTGGTCGACGGCCGCAATGTGTGGCTCAACAACTACGAGCGCTCACTGGCCACTTTGGGCACCCTCCTCGGCCTGGCCGGCCAGGTCGATGTGGCGTCCTCCTGCTCGCTGCTGCACGTCCCGCTGGACGCCGGCGCCGAGCGCGCCATCGATCCGCAGATCGCCCGCTGGCTGGCCTTCGCCCGGCAGAAGACCGCGGAGATCGTCACGCTGGCGCGCGGTCTGGCCCATGGGACGAGCGCCATCGCGGCCGAACTCGCCGCCAACCGCGCCGCCCTGGCCGCCCGCGCCGGCTCACCGCTCACCCATGACCCGGCGGTACGCGCCCGCGCCGCGGCCGTCACCGACGCCGATGGCCGCCGCGACCGGCCGTACGCCGAACGGTCCCCGGCCCAGCGCGCCCGCCTGGGCCTGCCGCTGCTGCCGACCACCACCGTCGGCTCGTTCCCGCAGACCGCCGAAGTGCGCACCGCCCGCGCCGGGCTGCGCGCCGGACGCCTCGATACCGCGGCGTACGAGGAGCGGATCGCGGCCGAGATCCGCGAGGTGATGGCCTTCCAGGAGAAGGCCGGCCTCGATGTGCTGGTGCACGGTGAGGCGGAGCGCAACGACATGGTCCAGTACTTCGCCGAACAGCTCACCGGCTACCTCGCCACCGAGCACGGCTGGGTCCAGTCCTACGGCACCCGCTACGTCCGCCCGCCGGTCCTCGCCGGAGATGTCTCCCGGCCGGAGCCGATGACGGTGCGCTGGTGGACCTACGCCCAGTCGCTCACCGACCGGCCGGTCAAGGGCATGCTGACGGGCCCGGTCACGATGCTCGCCTGGTCCTTCGTCCGCGACGACCAGCCGCTCGCGGACACCGCCCGCCAGATGGCCCTCGCCCTGCGCGACGAGGTGCGCGACCTGGAGGCGGCGGGCAGCGCGGTCATCCAGGTCGACGAGCCGGCGCTGCGCGAGACGCTGCCGCTGCGCGCCGCCGGCCAGGCGCCGTATCTGGCCTGGGCCACCGAGGCGTTCCGCCTCACCACCAGCGGTGTCCGCGCCGACACCCAGATCCACACCCATATGTGCTACGCGGAGTTCGGCGATATCCTCGCGGCCATCGACGACCTGGACGCCGATGTCATCAGCCTGGAGGCCGCCCGCTCCCATATGCAGGTCGCCGGCGAACTCGCCACGGCCGGGTACCCGCGCGAGGTGGGCCCCGGGGTGTACGACATCCACTCGCCGCGCGTACCGCGCACACAAGAGGCAACGGCCCTGCTGCACAACGCACTTGAGGCGATCCCCGCCGAACGGCTGTGGGTCAACCCGGACTGCGGGCTGAAGACCCGCGGCTGGCCCGAGGTGCGTGCGGCGCTGGAGAACCTGGTGGCGGCGGCCCGTGAGGTCCGCGGCGAGGCGCCGCGTCCGGCTCCCCCGGCGCTGTAGCACTGTCCGGCCTGTCCGCCGCGCAGGCCGGAACGGAACGGGCCCCGCTGCCGGTCAGCGGGGCCCGTTCACCGTGCGCCCTTCGGGACGCGTGGCGGGGGTGTCAGCCGGTGAGGAACGCCGGGTCGCTGACGCCGGTCGCGCCGGTCTCCACGTGCCCCGCGAGGCGCCGCAGGAACGTACGGTCGGTGTCGGACACCACGGTCAGGTCGTACCAGCGCTTGCCGGCCCGCAGGTCCACGGTGTGCTCGCAGGTGGCGCCGGCCCGCACCTTGAACGTCTGCTTGGTGCCGTCGTAGGCGTTGGTGACCGTGAGGTTGCAGTCGGTCTTGCCGGCGTTCTTCAAGGTCAGCTTGAGGTTGCCGGTGCCCTTGTCGTGGCGGGCCGTCACCTCGGGTCCTGCGGTCTTGCCGGGGCCCTGGAAGACGCGCAGGAAGCCGTTCGGGCCGAAGACCGACAGGTCGTAGGCGTCCTTGGAGTAGGCCGTGTTCCAGGTGTCGGAGATCTTCTTGCCGGCCTCCGTGGTGTAGGTCCAGGGCCCGTCGGTGCGGTTGCCCGACCGGACGTGGAAGCAGGCGCCGGCCGCGGCACCCCCGCTGAAGGTCAGGGTGAACTTGCCGGCCGCCGGGTCGGCGGAGCCGTCCACCAGCGGGGCGTACGGCAGCGGCCGGGTACGGCGCGAGCCGGACTCCTGCTTGGGCAGGGCCGGGTTGGCGGGCGCCTTGGGGACGTAGTCGGGGTGCCGCTCGTGGTCCTTCGGCTGGTAGCCGTCGGTGCCCGGGAGCGACGCGGGGTCGCTGTCCTTGCCGCTGAAGTCGAAGGCCGAGGTCAGGTCACCGCAGACGGCACGCCGCCAGGGCGAGATGTTGGGCTCCTTCACACCGAACCGCCGCTCCATGAACCGGATGATCGACGTGTGGTCGAAGACCTCCGAGTTCACGAAGCCGCCGGTGCTCCACGGCGAGACGACGAGCATCGGTACGCGCATGCCCAGGCCGTAGTGCCCGGCGGCGTACTTCGCGTCGCCCTTGTAGTAGTCCAGGGCGGTGTCCACGGTGGACAGGCCCTGCGAGGCGGAGGACGGCACGTACGGCGGGACGATGTGGTCGAAGTAGCCGTCGTTCTCGTCGTAGGTGATGAACAGGGCGGTCTTGCTCCACACCTCGGGGTTGGAGGTCAGCGCGTCCAGGACCTGCGAGATGTACCAGGCGCCGTAGTTCACCGGCCAGTTGGGGTGCTCGGTGAACGCCTCGGGGGCGGCGACCCAGGAGACCTTCGGCAGCTTGCCGGCCTTGACGTCGGCCTTCAGGAGGTCGAAGTAGCCGTCGCCCGCCTTGGCGTTGGTGCCGGTGCGCGCCTTGTCGTAGAGCGGGTCGCCGGGCTTGGCGTCGCGGTACTGGTTGAAGAAGAGCAGCGAGTTGTCGCCGTAGTTGCCGCGGTAGGCGTCCTCGATCCAGCCCCACTTGCCGTTCGCGTCGAGGCCGTCGCCGATGTCCTGGTAGACCTTCCAGGAGACGCCGGCCTTCTCCAGGCGCTCGGCGTACGTGGTCCAGCCGTACCCCTTCTCCTCGTTGCCGAGGACGGGGCCCCCGCCCGTTCCGTCGTTGCCCACGCAGCCGGTCAGCATGTAGTAGCGGTTCGGGTCCGTGGCACCGATGAACGAACAGTGGTAGCTGTCGCAGAGGGTGAACGAGTCCGCGAGGGCGTAGTGGAACGGGATGTCCTTGCGCGTGAGGTACGCCATCGTCCGCTCGGACTTGGCGGGCACCCACTGGTCGTAGGCGCCGTTGTTGAAGGCCTTGTGGCCGCCGGCCCAGTCGTGGTCGAGGCCGGCGATGAACTGCATGCCGAGGTCCTCGGCGTCCGGGTGGAAGGGCAGCACCTCCTTGCCGCCGTCGGCCTGGTGCCAGACCGGCTTGCCGCTGGGAAGCGTCACCGGGCGCGGGTCACCGAAACCGCGGACGCCCTTCATCGTGCCGAAGTAATGATCGAAGGAGCGGTTCTCCTGCATCAGGATCACGACGTGCTCAACGTCGTTGATCGAGCCGGAGGTCCGCTTGGCGGGGATGGCTGCGGCACGGGCGATGCTGCCGGAGAGCGCCGAAACGCCCGCCGTGGCACCGGCTATCTGGAGGAATCGACGCCGATTGAGTTCAGGCATAAGTCTGGGAACCTCTTCGAATGTGGGGGAGTTCGCGATATTGGGGGACGGTGTTGTGTGGTCGTGTCACGACCTGTGAGAAGACAACGGCCAGCAGAGTGTTCCAAGAGGAACGAGTGCCAGGGAAGGGGGGGTGTCGCAGATGTGACAAATCGCGGTACGAGCAACGAACTCCCTGGTCGGAGCGGCCGTATGAGACCAGGGGGCGAACAATTCGGGCAAGGAGCACGTGATGGGGCGAGACAACGGTCAGGGCGCCGGCTCACGGGACGGAGCGGTGCCTGAAGAAGCCGTCGCGGCGGGCAACACCGCGCAGGCGGAGGCCTGGAACGGCGAGGAAGGGGAGTACTGGACCAAGGAGCGGGAGCGCCAGGAGCGGAGGTACGGCCGCCTCACCCCGCATCTGCTGGCGGCGGCCGGGCTGCGGGCCGACAGCCGGGTGCTGGACATCGGGTGCGGCACCGGCGGCACGTCCCTGGCGGCGGGCCGGATCGCGACCGAGGGTGCGGTGCTCGGCGTCGATCTGTCCGGGCAGATGCTGGACGCGGCCCGCGGGCAGGCCGCCGCGGCCGGACTGCGGCATGTGACCTTCGAGCAGGCCGACGCGCAGGTCCACGGCTTCGAGCGGGGCGCCTTCGACAGCGCGATCAGCCGCTTCGGGGTGATGTTCTTCGCGGATCCGGAGGCGGCGTTCGCCAATATCGCCGGCGCCCTGCGCCCCGGTGGCCGGCTGGCGTTCCTGTGCTGGCGCGGCCTGCGGGAGAACGACTATCTGGCCGTGCCGTTCAGCGCCGTCGCCCCGTACGTACAGCTGCCGGACCTCGGCGCGCCGGGTGATGCGGGCCCGTTCTCGCTCGAGGATCCCGACCGGATCAGGGCGCTGCTGGCCGGCGCCGGCCTGGAGGAGATCGAGGTCCGCGCCCTCGACGAGCCGCTGTGGATGGCGTCCGAACCGGACGAGGTGGTGGCCACGCTGCTGGACATGCCGATGGGCCGGGCGATGTTCGCCGAGACCGGCCCGGAGGCGCGGGCCGAGGCGCTGGCCGCGCTGCGCGAGACCCTGGCCGGACACCAGGGTCCTGACGGGGTCCTGCTGGGCAGTGCGGCGTGGCTGGTGACGGCACGGCGCGGGAAGTCGGACCAAGCTGGTTGAGGTGTCGGCGGGTTGGACGGTGGCCGCCCCGCCCGTCACCGGAGCGGGGCGGCCACCTGGTCGGTCAGCCCGTGACCACCTCCAGCCCGCCCGCCCGGGTCAGCCGGCCCGTGCGGTGCAGTGCGTACAGCGCGGCGCCGCAGGCCAGCCCCAGCGTCAGCAGGACGAGCCAGGGCAGCGTGGGCAGACCGGCCGCCCGGGAGGCGTCCAGCGCAGCGCCGGTGAGCAGGTTTCCGAGGGTGATGCCGATACCGCAGATGGTGTTGTAGAGCCCGTAGTGGGTGGCGACCAGGCGGTCACCGCAGAGCCGGACGATGGTGTCCATCTCGAACGGGTAGGTGATCATCGTGCCGAGGGCGAGCAGCAGTGCGCTCAGCGCGGGCGGGACGACCGCGAGCACCCAGCGTCCGGGGCCCTCGGCCGGCACCGGCAGCGCGCCGGCCGCCAGCAGCGGCAGAAAGGCCAGCCCCATGGTCAGCAGGCCCCAGGCGAGCGCGCGTCCGGCCGGCATCCGGGCCTTGCACCAGCGGGTGATCCGGGTCTGGGCCAGGATCGTGCTCAGCCCGGACACCGCGAACAGCGCCGCCACCGCCGCCGTACCGAACTGCCCCTCGCCGCCCAGGCGCCGTACCTCCAGCGGCAGCGCCAGATAGACCTGGAACGAGAGCACATACGAGCCGATCATGGCGCCGGAGAACAGCAGGAACGGCCGGTTGGCGAGCACCCCGCGCCACTGCGACAGCACACCGGCCCGCCGGCCGGGGCCGCCGGTCGCGGCGCCGTCCGCGTGGGCCGGCAGTGCGCGGATCTGCACCAGGCTCAGCAGCGCGAAGAGGCCGGCCGACACCAGGCAGGTGAGCCGGAAGCCGACGCCGGTCAGCACCATGCCCACCAGCGGGCCGAGCAGGATCCCCGCCTGGTAGAAGACGTTGAACAGCGCGAACGCCTCCAGCCTGCGCTCCCCCGCCGCGGCCGCCAGATACGCCCGCACCGCCGGGTTGAACAGCGCCCCGGCCAGCCCGGTGGCCGCGGACGCCGCCAGCAGTGCGGGCAGCGAGTCCACCAGCCCGAGCGTGGCGAAGCCCGCCGTACGCAGCACACATCCGGCGACGATCAGCGGCTTGTAGCCGAACCGGTCGGCCAGTGTGCCGCCGACCAGGAACATCCCCTGCTGGCTGAAGTTGCGCACCCCCAGCACCAGTCCGACCAGCCAGCCGGCCAGGCCGAGCGTCCCGGAAAGGTGTGCGGCGAGGTACGGCATCAGCATGTAGAAGCCGAGGTTGATGGTGAACTGATTGGCCATCAGCAGCTGGACGCTGCGCTCATAGGAACGCACCTGGGTGATCAGGCCTTTCACCGGGCCACCTCCGGTGCGGAGCCCGCGGCGGTCCCGGTCCGGGCGGCGAGCGGGTCGACGACGTCGGCGCAGCGGCTCCAGGAGGTCACCTCCCGCTCTCCCAGGCGGCTCAGCGTCTGGGGCGCGTCCGCCGGCGGGGCGTCGAGCAGCCCGTGGGCGGCGCAGTACTCGTCGTCGTACACCGTGCTGAGATAGCGCTGCGGCCCGTCCGGGAAGACCGCCGCGATACGGGTGCCGGGCGGCTGGGTCCGGCTCAGCCAGCCGGCGACCAGTGCGACCGCGCCGACGCTCCAGCCGCCGGTGGCGTAGTGCGAGGACGCCAGCCGGCGGCAGGTCCACACCGCTTCGCCCGGTGCGACCCAGTGCACCTCGCTGAACTGGTCGTAGGCGACATTGCGCGGATAGATGCTGGAGCCCAGCCCGCGCATCAGCCGGGGCCGGGCGGGCTGTCCGAAGATGGTCGAGCCGATGGTGTCGACGCCGACCAGCCGCAGCTCCGGGTAGAGCTGGCGCAGCACCCGGGAGACGCCGGAGGAGTGCCCGCCGGTGCCGACGCTGCACACGAGGACGTCGATATGGCCCAGCTGGGCGGCGAGCTCCAGGGCCAGCGGCAGATAGGCGGTGGTGTTGTCGGGGTTGTTGTACTGGTCGGGGCACCACGATCCGGGGTGTTCGGCGAGGAGTTGGGCGACCCGGTCGCGGCGGGCCTGCTGCCAGCCACCGGTGGGATGCGGCTCGGCCACCAGCTCGACCTGGGCGCCGTAGGCGGTCAGCAGCCGGGTCATCGACGGCTCCAGACCGGGGTCGGTGACCAGGCTCACGGGGTGGCCGTGGACCATCCCGGCGAGTGCCAGACCGAGGCCGAGGGTGCCGCTGGTGGATTCGATGATCCGGGCGCCGGGCCGCAACTCGCCGCGGGCCCGGGCACGTTCGACCATGTGGAGACCGGGCCGGTCCTTGATGCCGCCCGGGTTACGGCCTTCGAGCTTGGCCCAGAAGCCGCGCCCGGGCGGGGTGAGCGGTGCGGAGATGTGCAGTACGGGGGTGTTGCCGACCAGGCCGGGGATGCCGGAGGAGGACCCCCGGTTTCCGGGCACGGGAACCGGGCCCGTGATCGGGGACCCCGGGATGCCGGAGGGTCCAGGGCCGGCGGCGGTGGGAACAGCGTGCATGAGGTGCTCTCGTTCCGTGTGTGGAGGGCTGCGGACGCATCTCCCGCGTCGGCCCCGGGCGCGCAGCGGCGCCGCGGGGCCCGGACGCGGCCGTCGCCTCCTATCTCCGGCACCTGCACAGGGCGGCGAGGGTCGCCCGGCCGCTGCGTGCGCGCCCTTGGGGCGCGGATGCTCTGCGTACGGCCGCCTGTTGGACGGCCGTCCCGACCACCGCTCCCCCGGTGAACGCGGGCGCGCCTTGCTCGGTGTCCCCGGTCGGCCGTCCCTGCGGGAGGTGGCCGGTCGAACCGGGTGCGCACACCGAGGTGGAGTGCCCGTCGTCCGGACCGTCGGCCCTGGCGGCCATGGGGGCGGGCTGCGGTGACGAGGTCGCCACCGGGACGGCCGGGTGGTGATGCCCGTCGGCGCCGTCGGAACACGGCAGGAATCCCGACAGCAGGCCGACGAGCAGCAGCAACGGCAGCGTCAGACGGGCTGCCGGGCGGAGCTCCGGGCAGCGGGGACGGCGGTAGGGGGTGCGGGCAGGCACGGGTCCTCCGTGCGGCCGCCGCCGCGGCGTCCCGGCAGGGCGTGCACGGGCGCGGGCGGGCAGCCGGAATCAGCACGAAACCAGCGGGGGTGATCCGGAGTTGGCCGGAATCTAGACCTGCTGGACCGTGGAGCCCGTGGCGCTGTGCAGGGGTGGCAGGGCGGTGGCACCGGCGTCCGCGGAGGCGCCGCTGCGGGCCGCGGCGGGCGCCTGACCAGGGGCGCCCGCGAGGGGCCGGGCGCACGGCGTCGGCACCGCGGCGCTCTGTTGCGGTGCGGCCGAGACGCACAGTTCGTGGGAGTGCTGCCCGGGGTGGTCGGAGTGACCGGGGTGACCGGCGTGACCGCGGTGTGCGGAGCGACCGCTGTCCTCGGGCGCGAGCCAGGTGTCTGCCGCCTCTGCGGCGGCGGCCGATGGCACGGCAGCCGGTACGGCGCTCATCAGATGACCCTCGGCGCTCTCCGCCCGCGCGCCGTGCCCGATCAGCACGCCGAGCAGCAACGCGACCAGCCACAGCAACCGCAACGGAACCGTTGAACCGCGGTTCCGCAGCCTGCCGTTGACCGATCGAGCCGTTGCCATACCGGGATGGTAACCGCGGCGGGCCACGGTCGCGGGAATCCCGTTGCCCGGCAGACGCATATCAGCCGGTCGGCGAGGCGCGGGAGCGGACGGGGTGAGCGTCGGCGCCTCGCCGCGAGAGTGACGCTACGTCAGGCCGCCGACACCGCAGGCGACGGGGCCGTGACCGGTTCGTCGGCGGTCCCGGGCGCCGGATCGACCAGCGGCTCGACGGGTACGGTCGGCGGGACCACCGGCTGCCCCTTCGCGTCGGGCACGCTGCGCAGCGGGGTACGGCTGGTCAGCGGGGTCTTACGGGTCGCCTCGACCCGTCGGGTGAACCAGATGACCTTGCCCTCCGGGGTGCCACAGGTGCCCCAACTGTCACTCAGCGCCGCGACCCTGGAGAGTCCGCCACCGCCGGCGCTCGACAGCTTCGGCAGCCGCGGCCCCTCGTCGGCGACGGAGGCCGTGAGATGACGGCCGGACCAGCGGAGTTCGACGACACAGCGGGCCTCCGGGCCGATATGACGATGGACGTTGGTCAGGAGTTCCGCCACTCCCCGGCATACGGGCTCGATATGGAGCTCAAGGTCCCAGTACCGCAGATGCGCGGCGAGGATCCGCCGGATCTGCGGTACGCGCTCCGCCGAAGCATGCAGTTCGACCGTGTAGTGCCGGTCGCTGGGAAGTGTCATGTCGTGGCTCCTCACCGCGAGGCTCACGCCCTTCACCTCGTTGGACCAACGAACCCCGAACACGAAGAGTGAGCATTTATCACGTATGGGTCATATGTCATGGTGACCCGGATGCCGGGGATCCGCAACTGATCTTGGGCTGGCGGAATCCCGCGCGCTCGCGTGATCCCGTTGCGTCACCTGCGTGATCCTTTCGCCTCCCACGCATGATCCTCTGCGTCACAGGTGCGGCAGGACCTTGTCCGGGGTGAGCGGAAGGTCGCGCAGCCGGACGCCGGTGGCGTGCCGTACGGCGTTGCCGATGGCCGCCGCGGTGCCGACGATGCCGATCTCCCCGATGCCCTTGCTGCCCATCGGGTTGAGGTGCGGATCCTCCTCGTCCAGCCAGTACGCCTCGATCACCGGAACGTCGGCGCAGGCCGGCACATGGTAGGAGGCCAGATCGCACTCCGCGAAGTCCCCGAAGGCCGGGTCGAGTTCGCTGCCCTCCGTCAGTGCCATCCCCAGTCCCATCGTCATCCCGCCGATGAACTGCGACCGTGCCGTACGGGCGTTGAGGATCCGGCCCACCGCGTAGACGCCCATCAGGCGCCGCACCCTGACCTCTCCGGTAACGGAGTCGACCTGCACCTCGGCGAAGTTGGCACCGAAGGAGTGCCGCGCGTACGGGGACTCCTCGGCCGCCTCCTGGCGGGTGTCGGCGGTGACCGTGAAGCCCTCGGCGGGCAGCGGCCCTACGTGGTCCCGCAGCCGCGCCCGCAGCCCCGTACACGCCTTGTGGACCGCCCAGCCCCAGGACGCGCTGCCCGCCGAGCCGCCGGCCAGCATCGCGGGCGGCAGATCGCTGCTGCCGATCTCGACCACCACCCGGTCCTCCGGCACGCCAAGCGACGCGGCGGCGATCTGCGCGAGAACGGTGCGCGCGCCGGTGCCGATGTCGGTGGCGTTGATGCGGATACGGAAGCTGCCGTCGGCGGCGGCGTGCGCCTCGGCCTCGGAGGCGGCGATCAGGACCGGGTAGGTGGCCGCGGCGACGCCGGTACCCAGCAGCAGATCGCCCTCGCGCCGTACGGCCGGCCGCGGATCCCTCGGCTGCCAGCCGAAGCGCTCGGCGCCCTCCCGCAGACAGCCCACCAGGTGCCGGCTGCTGAAGGCGCGGTCACTGTCCGGCTCGGTGTCCGGTTCATTGCGCATCCGCAGTTCGACGGGGTCGATGTCCAGGAGGACGGCGAGTTCGTCGACGGCCGACTCCAGGGCGTACATCCCCGGGGCCTCGCCCGGCGCGCGCATCCACGAGGGGGTCGGCACATCGAGCGGGACGACCCGGTGCGCGGTGCGGCTGTTGGGCGAGGTGTACATGGTGCGCGCGGGGACGGCGGCCTGCTCCACGAACTCGTTGACGGTGGAGGTGTGGGTGGCCACCTCGTGCGCGAGGGCCGTGATGACGCCGTCCTTGCCGGCCCCGATGCGGACCCGCTGGATGGTCGGCGCGCGGTGCCCGACGACCGCGGGCATCTCCCGTCGCCACAGGGAGATTTTGACCGGCCGCCCGGTGTGCCGGGCGGCCATCGCGGCCAGCACCACCTGCGGGCGCGGCGTCCCCTTGGAACCGAAGCCGCCACCGACGTGCTCGGAGACGACGGTGACCTCGCTCTTCTGCAACTTGAACAGCGCGGCAAGGTCCTCGCACGCCTTCGTGGCGCCCTGGCTGGCGTCATGAACGGTGAGATGCCCGTCGCTCCACCAGGCGGTGGAGGCGTGCGGTTCCATGGGGTGGTTGTGCAGCGGCGGCACGGTGTAGGTGGCGTCGACAGTGACCTCGGCGTCGGCGAACGCCGTTGCGAAGTCGCCGCGTTCACGGACCGCCGGATAGCCGCCGTTGACCGTCTCCGGCTCGTACAGGCGCGGATGGCCGTCCCACAGCCGTACGTCGTGCTCCTCCGACTCGTAGGTGACGCGCACCGCCTCGGCAGCGGCACGGGCGGCTTCGAGGCTGTCGGCGACGGCGAGCGCCACATACCAGCCGCGGTGCGGCACCCGGTCCTCCTGGAGCACCGACAGCGTCGGATCGTCGGTGGCCGCGAGCCGGGGCGCGTTCTCATGCGTCAGCACCGCACACACACCCGGCAGCGCGAGCGCCGCCGCGCTGTCCACGGCGACGACCCGGCCACGGGCCACGGTCGCCGGCACCGGCCAGCCGTAGGCACAGCCCGGAGGGGTGTGTTCGGCCGCGTAACGGGCGGCGCCGGTGACCTTCTCCCGGCCTTCCCGCCGGACGAGTGGCGCGCCTACGGGGTACGGGGGTGGGCCTTGCGGGAATTGCGGGTTCATGGGGCGAGTCCTCGGGGTGGGATCGGTCGGGCGGGGAGGGGGACGGGGCGGGGACCTGACGGGGGCGGGACCGTCGCCGGCATGCGGCGCCACGCCGGGCAGCGCCGCAACACCGCGCTCATGCGTCCGAAGCGGCCGGCATCGTGCAGAGCCCGTCAGCGGCGCACGGCGGGATCCGCAGGACCTTCGGGACCCGCAGGACCTTCGGGATCCGACCGGTCCGTCAGCCCGGCCAGATCCGCCAGCACGGCGATGGCGAGGTTGCGGGCCAGCGGAACCTTGAACCCGTTGTCGCGCAGCGGCCGGGCGGCGGCGAGTTCGGCCTCGGCGGCACGGGCGAAGGTGAGCTCGGTGGCGGGCGCCCCCTGGAGCACCTCCTCGGCCGCACGGGCGCGCCACGGCCGGTGCGCGAGCCCGCCGAACGCCAGCGCGGCCCGCCGTACGACACCGTCCCGTACGTCCAGTACGGCGCCGACGGAGACCAGCGCGAAGGCGAAAGAGGCGCGGTCCCGGGCCTTCCGGTAGCGCGAGCGCCCACCGGGGTCCGCGGGCGGCAGCTGAACGGCGGTGATCAGTTCGCCGGGCCGGATCACCGTGTCCTGCTCCGGGTGGTCGTCCGGCAGCCGGTGGAAGTCGGTCGCCGGCACACTGCGTTCACCGTCGGGGCCGTGCAGGTGAACGGTGGCGTCGAGGGCGGCCAGCGCGACCGCCATGTCCGACGGCTGGGTGGCGACACAGTGCTCGGAGTGGCCCAGGACGGCGAGATCCCGGTGCACGCCGTCACGGGCCGGACAGCCGGTGCCCGGGGCGCGCTTGTTACAAGGCTTGGAGACGTCCTGAAAATACAGGCAGCGGGTGCGCTGCAACAGATTCCCGCCGGTGGTCGCGGTGTTGCGCAACTGCCCGGAGGCACCGGCCAGCAGCGCCTGCGACAGCACGGGGTAGCGGGTGCGGACGGGGACGGACGCGGCGAGCTCGCTGTTGCGGACCATCGCCCCGATCCGCACTCCCCCGTCCGGCAGCTCTTCGATACGGTCCAGCGGCAGCCGGGTGACATCGATGAGCAGCCGCGGCGTCTCCACGCCCAGCTTCATCAGGTCGACGAGGTTGGTACCCCCGCCGAGGAACCGCGCCCCCGGCTCGCCGTCGGCGGCCCGTACGGCCTCCTCGACGCTCCCCGCGCGTACGTATCCGAACGGCTTCACGAGGCCACCCCCTGGCCCGCGGAGCGCCCGGCCGGCTGACCAGCGGCCTGACCTCCGGTGCTGACGTCGCCGACCGCTTCGACGATCCGGGGATACGCGCCGCAGCGGCACAGGTTGCCGCTCATCCGCTCACGGATCTCGTCGTGGGTGAGCTCCACCGGGGCTCGCGGGGGCGCGGGGTCCGGGGTGCGCGCCGGGTCCGGGACGAGCACGGCTTCCGGGGAGCGCGCGGTGTCCTGACCAAGGGGGGTGATCGGGGTGAGCGGGGTGACGTGCGAGGGAAAGCCGTCGGCCGCCTCTGCCAGCACCCCGACGGCCGAACAGAGCTGGCCCGGGGTGCAGTAACCGCACTGAAGGGCATCCCTCTCCAGGAAGGCCTCTTGCAGGGGGTGCAGCCGCTCCCCTTGGGCCAGCCCCTCGACGGTGGTGATCTGCCGACCTTCCTGTGCCACGGCCAGCAACAGACAGCTGTTGGCGCGCCGCCCGTCGACGAGCACCGTGCAGGCGCCACACTGACCGTGGTCGCAGCCCTTCTTGGCACCGGTGAGACCAAGGTGCTCACGGAGCACGTCCAGGAGCGTCGTCCGGTGGTCCAGAGTCAGCGCCTCCGGTTTCCCGTTGATGTGCAGCACCAGCTCGGAGTGCTGCTCGACCACCGGCCGAGCGCCATCGGCGTCCGCCGGCTGATTGGTGGGCTCCACTCGCTCATACCTTTCCGAGGCGGTTTGTGCGTGTCTGTATCTTCCTGCGGCTTTGACTTACGCGCCGGTTGGGGACTTCCGCGGGGGTGGTTGGCGGGTGGGGCGGTGGGTGAGTGAGTGAGTGAGTCGGTGGGTGGGTGGGTCCGTCGGTGGGTGGGTCAGTCGGGGGGTGGGTCGGCGGGTGGGTGAGTCGGTCCGTCGGTGGGTGGTCAGTCGGTGGGTGGGTCGGTGGGTTGGTTGGCGGGGGCGTGGGGCGGATTGTGCGGCGGGGTATCACGGGGGGCCTCTCGCGGCTGCGCCTTGGCCCGCCGTATGCCTGCTTCGCCTTCCCGCCGCCCACCTCCTTTTTGTTTTTTCCCCGCCGCCCACCCCCCTTCGGGGGGTGGGCGGGTGCAGTGACGAGGGGGCCCACCCTGAGGGGTGGGGGTGGAGGCGGAGGCGGAGGTGGGGGCGGAGGCGGAGGTGGGGGCGGGGCAGGACAGGAGGGCCGGGAGGGGCGGGAGGAGACCAGGAGGACTCGGCGGGGCGGGGACCTGGCGCCGGGACCTGGCGCGGGGCAGGACGGGGCCTCGCCCCCTCGTCCTCGCCCTTGGGCTGACCCTGGCGCCGGGTGCCCGAGTCCGGGCCCTGACCCGGCCCCTGGCCCCAATACCCAGCCCCGGTCGCGGGCCCGTGCCAGGGTTCTCGTCACTGGCCCTGCTTCCAGCCGACCCTGGTCCGTGACCCCCGCCCCTGACACGGCTTCTGTCTCGGGCTCCCTTAGCGGGATTCCAGGCGGAGTTCGACCTCCTTCTCCTGGTCGCCGGCGGCCATGCCGAGGATGCGCACCGCGAACGCCGGCTCCAGGCCCTTGCACAGCTGGTCGACCGCCCAGTAGCCGCCCTGGAGGCTGACCATGACGGGCGCGGTCAGCCGCCGGGGCTCGGCCTTGCCCTTGATCTCGCTCACGTCGAAGGTCGAGGTCCACACGGTGGCCCCTGGCCCCTCCATCTCCTCGGGCACATCGTCGGGGGCCCGGTCGGAGGTGAAGGAGGTGCGCAGCGCGCTGAAGACGGCGTGCGCGTCCTGGGCCGCGCAGCTCTCCAGCTCCACCACCACCTCGGCCGATACATGTTCCGCGTGTGATGCCTGTTGCGCGCTGTTCACTGTGGGGCCTTCCTCTTGGGCCGTCCTCGGGCCGTGCTCCGGCTGCCGAACGTTTCCAGGCTCGCCCGACGGCCCGGTGTCTGCGACCCGAGGCTCGAACGAGTGGTTTAAACGGGCGCAGCCTTGCGGCGCGACAGAGAGTCGTTACGCTGAGTAGTCAGAGCGAGCGCTCCGTAATCGATTGTGAACGCGTACCCACCGGCGTCGTGATCATGCTCCCGGAGGCGCCTCGCTCGCCAACCGCAGTACCGCCGGAGTGCGACCGCGACCACCGGCGACCGAAGACCGACGACCGCTTGGGGAGACCACGTTGACCAGCGCCGCAATCGATCAGCAGACCACGAGCTACAGCGTTCGCCATGCACTGTGCATGGCTCGCGCCGCCGAACTCGCCTACAAGGACGAGAAGACCATCGAGGCCACCGCCCATGACTGGGGCTTCGACCGGGTGCGCCACCACCACACCACATTCCGTCCGCCGTTCCCACTGGAGGACACCCAGGCGTACACCCTCGCCGGTCAGCACATGATCATCACTGCCTTTCGGGGAACGGAGCCGGCGAATCTGCGTGACTGGCTGTCCGACGCCACGACCCCACCCCGGCCGGGGCCGGCCGGCAAGGGATACGTCCACTACGGCTTCGGCGAGGCGCTGGACAGCATCTGGCCGCAGGTGCGCGCCGCCATCGACGAGTTCGGGGACAACGGCCAGACCGTGTGGTTCACCGGCCACAGCCTCGGCGGCGCACTGGCGATGCTCGCCGGCGCCCGGCTCCATTTCGAAGAGCCGTATGTGACCGCCACCGGCGTCTACACCTTCGGCCAGCCGCGTACCTGCGACCGGCTGCTGTCGCAGGCGTTCAACACGGCCTTCACCGACCGCATGTACCGCTTCGTCAACAACAACGACATCGTGCCGCAGCTCCCTCCGGAGCCGTTCCACCATGTCTCCGCAGTGCGCTACATCGATTCACAGGGCACGCTCCACACCACCATGCCGGTGATCACCGGCATGGTGGACCGCGCGAAGGGCTTCACCGCCGACCTGCTCGCACCCGCCTCCGACGGCGTCCGCGACCACTTCATGCACGCCTACATCAACGCATTGGAGAGGAACCAGAACTGACCGGCTGGGTGAGGTTGACCGCATTGCCGTCGGGGTCCTGGATGTGGGCCACCCGCTGGCCCCAGGGCATGTCGTTGGCCGGGCCGCGCACCTTGCCACCGAGGGGTGCGACCCTGTCGAGGAGACGGTCCACGTCCTCGACGGCGAAGCTGAGCAGGATGCGCGTCGGGGTGCCGGTCTCGACGTCCTTGTCCGCCACGAGACCCAGCTCCGAGCCGCCGAGCCGCAGCCCTACGAAGAATGCCGGCCCCTCTTCGGGCACTCGGGTGAACTCCTCGGCGCCGAGCAGACCTCGGTAGAAGGCCTGGAGACGGCCGACATCAGGGGTGACGACGATGGGCTGGATGGCGGCGGGGGCCGAGGGGGTGGTGTCAGACATGGCGTCCTCCGGATGTGGGGCCGACGGGCTGTAGGGCCAGCGTGAGCCTGGGGGGCAGGCCAACGGTTGTCGGCCTACGGGGTCGGTGAGGTAGACCGCGTGGGAGCCGCGGATTCATCGGTCGGGGTGGGGAGCCGATTCATCGATCGCGAGGGGGGGGAGCGGGGAGGGGCGGGGGCGAGGGGGTGGAGGGCGAGGGGGTGGAGGGCTAGGGGGTGGAGGGCTAGGGGGTGGAGGGCTAGGGGGTGGAGGGCTAGGGGGCGGAGGGCTAGGGGGCGGAGGGGGGAACGGCGGAGTGGCGGGGGTGGGCTGCGGTGGCGTGGTTGGGGTGGGGAGTGGCGGAGGTGAAGGGGACATCGGTGGCGTGGGCGATGATCTCGACCTCGTCGCCCAGGGCCCATTCGGCGGCGCGGGAGGACATGGCGGCCGGGACGACCTCGCTGATGCCGGGGGCCGCGGGGATGTCGTAAGTGGCGTGTGCGTCGTGCGGCAGGACGACACGGAAGCCACGGTCCAGGGCGGTGCGGGCGGTCGCGGCGACGCACATCTCGGAGAGCACTCCGCACAGGGCCAGTGACCGGACACCGGCCTCGGCGAGGAGGACGCCCAGCGGAGTCTCTTCGAAGCCGTCGTCCATGGTCTTGCGGACGACGACCTCGCGCGGCCCCGGCTCGACGGGCAGGTGCAGTTCCCAGCCGGGGGTGTGGGGTTCGTCGACGGTTCCGGGCTCGCCGTCGTTCTGCAAATGGACGACGAGGGCACCGGCGGTGCGGGCCCGGGCGAGCAGATCACGGCTGCGGTCGAGCACTCGTGCCGCGTCGGGCACGGCCCCGTCGCCGGAGACGAAGGCCGATTGGAGGTCGACGAGGATCAGGGCCTCGACGACGGCCACCGTCTCGGCCCCGGCGGCGAGGTGACTCTTGGCGGCAGTCTCGGCTGTCGGAGTCGCGGGCGGCGTGCCCGTAGTCCCCGTAGTCTCGGGAGCTGCCGTGGCCCTCGTAGCCCCGGGAGCTGCCGTGCCCGTCGTAACCCCGGGAGCTGCCGTGGTCGTCGCGGTCACCGTGCCCGCCACGGTCGTCGCCGTCACCGTGCCCGCCGTAGTCGTCGCCGTCACCGCGCTCGCCCTATTCGTCGCCGTCACCGCGCTCGCCGTAATCGCCTCACCCGCCATAGTCGTCGCAGTCCCCTCACTCGCCATGGTCGTCGCAGTCGTCGTGCCCGCCATAGCCGTCGTGCCCGCCGTCGCCGTAACCGTCGCCGTCGTCGTAGGTGTCGTAGGCGTCGCAGTCGTCGCAGGCGTCGCAGGCGTCATGCTCACCGTGGTCGCCGCAGTCGTCGTGGTCATGGGAACCATCGTGCGCGCCCCCGCAACCACGCCCGCCCCGGCCCCCGCACCCCGGCCCTAGCCCCGGCCCTACAGCGCCCACACACACCCACGCACCCCGTACCCACACCCGCCACACCCACCCCGCACCCACACCCGCCGCACCCACCCCCTGACCGTCCGTCCTCGCCCCCGGTCGGACACGCCGCGCTGAGCCGTCCGGGCTCATATGGTTGCCAGGGGCATCGACCCGGGCGGATTATCCGGTGAGGACGCCGTACGCGCGTACGACGTACGGGACGACCGCACAGGGACGATGCGAGGAGAGCCACCGTGGGACCAGCCACCGTCAGCGGCCACTGCGCACCGGGCTTTGCGGGCGTACGGGAGGCGTTCGAGCGGAACTTCAGTGAGCACGGTGATGTCGGCGCGGCCGTCAGCGTGACCGTGGACGGCGAGGCGGTGGTCGACCTGTGGGGCGGGCACGTGGATGCGGACCGCAGCCGGGGCTGGGATCGTGACACGCTCGTCAATGTCTACTCGACGTCCAAGGGGATGACCGCGCTGTGTGCCCATCTCCTGGTGGACCGGGGTGAGTTGGACCTCGATGCACCGGTCGCGCGCTACTGGCCGGAGTTCGCCCAGGCCGGCAAGCGGGACATACCGGTGCGCTGGCTGCTCAGCCATCGTGCCGGACTGATTGCGCCCCGGGAGCCGCTGCCGGCCGGGTGCGCCTACGACTGGGACGCGGTCTGCGCCGTGCTGGCGGCCACCGAGCCGTGGTGGGAGCCGGGCACCGCACAGGGCTACCACGCGGTGACCTTCGGCTACCTCGTCGGCGAGGTCGTACGGCGGATCACCGGGCAGTCCCTGGGGGCGTTCCTGCGCAGCGAGATCACCGGGCCGCTGGGTGCCCGGGTGTTCATCGGGACGCCCGTCGAGGAGCATGCGGCCTGCGCGGACATGGTCGGGCAGCTGGACGAGGCGCGGCTCGCCGAGCAGTTCCCCGGTGCGCCGAAGCCGCCGTTCCGGTCGATCGCCGATCATCCGCTGGCCGTGCTGATGCTGGCGCTGACGTCCATCCCCACCGGCGACGTCAACAGCGCCGCCTACCGTACGGCCGAGATCCCGGCGGGCAATGCACACGCCTCCGCGCACGGACTGGCGACGGTGTACGGCGCGCTGGCGGGCGGCCGGCTCGTCGGGGCGGCCACCCTGGAGGCGATGCGGCGGTCCCAGAGCCTGCCCGGCGAGCCGGATCTGACCATCGACGCGCTCGCCCCGGGGGGCGTCTCCCTGCGCTGGGGCCTTGGCTACATGCTCAACCACCGGGGGCAGGCGGGGCCCAACCCGCGGGCCTTCGGGCATGGCGGGGCGGGCGGCTCGTACGCCTTCGCGGACCCGGAGAACCGGCTGTCGTACGCGTACACCATGAACAAGTACGGCGGAGGCACGACCGGCGACGATCCGCGCAACGGCGGGCTGGTCACGGCGGTGTACGAGGCGCTGGAACAGGCCCGGCGCTGACCCCGGAGCTGACCCCGGTGCAGGCCCCGGCACTGCCCCCGGCGCTGACCTTGGTACTGGCCCCGGTACTGCCCCCGGCGCTGGGCGACGTCCGGTCCTCGCCTGCCGCGAAATCTGCACCCGCGCTTGCGTTTGCCCGGCGCAATAATGGGAGGTGCGGTATGCATCCGGCCCGGTGGGCACGCGGCGGGGCCGGGGAGAGGGCGTGGTGACCATGGAACGGGACACCGAGACGGTTCACGAGGCGTATGCGTTCGTCTGTCTGCACTGCGGACACGGATGGGAGGAGGAGTACGAGATCCGGCACACCACGGACCTGGGCGGCCATCGGCGCGCCAACTACTTCACCCACGGTGTCCGGGTCCCCTCCCCGCTGACCCGTGCAGACTGCCCGTCCTGCAACCGTGGCCCGATCCGGATCCTGCGCCCCGGGCGGGTGAAGTCGGCCCATACGTACCTGCCCTGACGCCCCGAACCCTTGCCGGGCGCCCTCACCACCCGGTGTAGAGCAGGTGGTTGACGAGCAGCGCCAGTGCGGCCTGCGCCGCCAGCCAGTGGCGGTGGCGGGCCGCGGGCAGCAGGGCGCAGGCTGCCGGCAGCCAGACGGCGAAGGGCAGCCAGATGCGTTCGGTCTCGGCCTTGCTCATCCCGGAGAGGTCGGCGAGCAGCAGGGCGAGCAGCGCGGACAGGACGAGGACGGTCAGCCGGCCGGCGGGGGTGCGGACCGGGCCGGCGGTGGGACGCAGCTGCCGTAGGGCGGCGGGGGCCGCCGCGAGGGTGTGGCGCAGCCCGGCGACCGTGGCCAGGCCGGTGATCAGCACGGTGCAGGCGAGATTGCCCCAGACCCAGTACGCGTACGGGCGGACCCCCGCGGCGCCCTGGTAGTAGCGCTCGACCAGCAGCCGGTAGCCCTCCCACCAGTTGAATCCGGCGAGGGTGAAGGCGGCGGCGACCGCTGCCGCCCCGGTCGCCAGGAGGGGCAGCGGGCGGGCGTTCCTGGTGAGCAGCAGCATCGCCGCGGCGATCACCGCGATCAGGGTGAGGCCGTAGGAGAGGTAGCAGGTCAGGCCGAGGAGGAGGCCGGCGGCCAGGGCGGTGGCCGTGGGGTGCCGAGTGCGACGGGTGGCGGCGAGGGCGAGCAGGGCGAGGGCCCAGGCGGCGACCGCGGCGAAGTAGCCGTCGGCCGAGGTGCCGACCCACACGGCGGCCGGGGCCAGGACGAGGAACGGGGCGGCCCGGCGGGCGATGCGCTCATCGGTGAGGGCCCGTAGCGTGATGAGGACGGCGGCCACGGCGGAGGTGCCGGCGGTGAGGCACCAGACGCCGGCCCAGGCGCCGCCGCCCAGGCCGAGGCGGTCCAGGCCGACGAAGGTGAGCACCGCGGCCGGGGGGTGTCCGGCGACATGGGCGGGCCAGGGGTCCGGCGCGTTGTTGAGGATGTGGTGGGTGAAGTCGCGCAGTGTCGGGCCGAGCGCGTCGAAGCGGCGGATGACGGTCAGGTACTCGTACTCGGTGGTGAGGCGGCGGGCGATACCGGTCTGCCAGCCGTCGATCAGGGCGAGCGACCAGGTCCAGGCCAGGGTGGCGGCCCAGGCGGTGAGGACCAGTGCACGCCAGGGCAGCCGGGCCGCGAGCGGTGGTCCGTAGGCGAGGACGAGGCCGGCGACCGCGAGGGCGGCGGGGGTGCCGGGCCCCAGATGCGGGAACCATGAGGCGTACAGCGGCGGCCAGTTGACGCGCAGGCTGCCGCTGGCGTGCTCGATGACGGTGCCGATGACCGCGGCAGCCGCGACGAGCAGCGCGCCGGCCGCGGCGGCCAGCAGATCGGCGCGGCGCACCGCGCGGTCCTCGGGCGGCGCGGGCGTGTGCGCACCGGCGGGTGCGTCGGAGGTCGGTCGCGAGGTCACACCGGCACGCTAGGGGGCCGGACGGGCGGTACGGCGCCGCCGATCCGCTGACGTCAGACTTTCGTCATCGGTCGTAGCCCCCTCGGCGCACCGGATGCGGCATACCGTCGCGGCATGAATGCCCGTCACCTCACTCCCCCGACCTCGCCGTCGTTCTGGCGCAGCCCGCTGCGCGGTCCCCGGCTGACCGCGGTGCTCGGCGTGGTCCTGCTGGCCGGCATCACGCTGCTGTTCGTCACCGGCCTGCTGTCGTACGCCGCGTACAACCCGGATCTGGCCGGTGGCGTCAACGACAAGACGCCCGGCAAGGGGCTGCTCGGCTTCTATCTGTTCAGCTGGCCGACCGGACCGTACTGGCTCTACCGGGTCACGCAGGGTCTGCATGTCACCGTCGGCCTGGCGCTGGTGCCGATTCTGCTGGCGAAGCTGTGGTCGGTGATCCCGAAGCTGTTCACCCTGCCGCCGGCCCGGTCGGTCGGGCATGCGCTGGAGCGGGTCTCGTTGCTGTTGCTGGTCGGCGGGGCGCTCTTCGAGTTCGTCACCGGCATCCTGAACATCCAGCTGGAGTACGTCTTCCCGGGCTCGTTCTATCCGCTGCATTTCTACGGTGCCTGGGTGTTCATCGGCGCGTTCGTCGCCCATGTGGTGCTGCGGGTGCCGCGGGCCGTACGGGCGCTGCGGGAGCGGGCGGATCCGGTGGCGGAGGCCGATGACACCGGGCTGGTCGCCGCCCGTCCTGCCGCGCCGACGGTGACCCGGCGGGGTGCGCTGTTGCTGGTCGGCGCCGGATCGCTGCTGCTGGTCGCGACGAGTGCCGGGCAGAGCATCGGCGGGTGGTGGCGGCGTACCGCCGTGCTGGCGCCGCACGGTGGCCGCGATCCGGGCACCGGGCCGAACGGCTTCCAGATCAACAAGTCGGCCGCGGCCGTCGGGATCCGGACCCGGGACACCGGCGACGACTGGCGGCTGACGGTCGAGGGTGGCGGGCGCCGGGTGCGGCTCGGTCGCGCCGAGCTGCTGCGACTGCCGCAGCACACCTCGGCGCTGCCGATCGCCTGTGTGGAGGGCTGGTCGACGGACGATCAGCAGTGGGGCGGGGTACGGCTGCGGGACCTGGCGGCGCTGGTGGGGTTCGGGGACCGGCCGCCCGGTGTGCTGGTGGAGTCGTTGCAGCTGCACGGCGCGTTCCGGCGGGCCGCGCTGCGCGACAACCAGGTGCGCGATCCGCGGTCGTTGCTGGCGCTGCGGGTGGGCGGTGCGGAGCTGTCGCTGGACCACGGCTATCCGGCGCGGATCATCGTCCCCGGGGCGCCCGGGGTGCTCAACACCAAGTGGGTTGTGCGGCTGACGTTCGGGGAGTGGTGAGGATGCGCGGCAGCGGGAGGTGGCGGGCCGGGGCGGGCCGGGTGTGGCGGGTGCTGTCCCGTCGCCACTGGTACGGCGAGGGTTCTTTGCATCTGCTGCTGATGCTCGCCTCGTTCGCGCTCACCGGCTATGCGGGGGTGCGGCTGCTGGCCGGCGGGCAGTGGCCGCTGGTGGTCGTCTGGTTCGTGGGGGCGGCGCTGCTGCACGATCTGGTGCTGCTGCCGCTGTACGCGTTCGCCGACCGCGCGCTGGCCCGTTACACGGCGGGGAGTGCCCGGCAGCGGGCCTGGACCGGGTATGTCCGGGTCCCCGCGGCGTTGTCGGGGCTGTTGCTGCTGGTGTGGTTCCCGCTGATCGCGAGCTCGCCGGGGAGCGGTTCGGCGGCGCATTACGAGGCGGCGACGGGGCTGCCCGCCGGGGTGTTCCTGACCCGCTGGCTGCTGGTCACCGCCGGGCTGTTCGCGGTGTCCGCCGGGTGGCTGCTGTGCCGTACGGTTCAGCCGCGGCGGGCCGGGACGGCGGGACGCGGGCGCAGGGAGACGAAGCAGCGGTCCGCGCCCGGCGACTGACCGGCCGGGCCGGTGACGGTCCATTGCTCGGCCGGCGTCCAGCCGGTGGCGTCCGCGTACCGCAGCAGCGCGCGGGTGCCGACCCGGGCCCAGGGGAAGAGTTCGCCCGGTACGCGGGGTGCGTCGTGGCGGGCGGGGTAGCCGCCGTCGACCCGGACCTGGACGCGTTCGTCGAGGTCGGCGGGGGTGGTCTCCACGATGAGCAGTCCGGCCCGGCGGACCAGTTCGGCGGTCCGGGCGAGCAAGGCGCGCGGGTCGCCGCCGATGCCGATGTTGCCGTCGAGCAGCAGCGCGGTGCCCCAACTCCCCTCTTCCGGAAGGGGTTCGAAGACCGAGCGGTGCAGTGCGGCGCCGCCGAGTGCGGTGGTGCGGGCCACCGCGGCCGGGCTGACGTCTATGCCGAGCGCCCGCCGGCCCTGTGCGGTGAGCGCGGCGACCAGCCGTCCGGGGCCGCAGCCGATGTCGAGGACGGCGCCCTCGCAACGGCGCAGCGCGGAGCGGTCGGCGGCGTCCGCCCCGGCGCACCAGCGCTCGACGTCGAGGGGCAGCAGCCAGCCGTCGCTGCGGCGCAGGAAGAGCGGGCCGCGGCCGCTGCGCAGCGCATCGGCGTACGGGTCGGCGCCCCAGGCGGTGGCGGTGGGCGGTGTGGTGGTGTTCATCGGCGGTCGGCCCGCCTGAGCCGGGCGAGGGTGGCGGCGAACCGTCCGGCGGGCGCGGCGGCCGCGACCCGTTCGGCGTCGTCCGCGGTGTCGACGTCGCACAGCGGCGGCAGTTCGCGCACCCGGAGTCCGGCGGCGGTCAGCCGGGCGCGCTGGACGGCCCCGGTGCGGTCGGTGGACATGGGGACGCCCCGTAGCAGCCGGGGGTCGGGGGCGGCCAGGCCGAGCGCCCAGAATCCGCCGTCCTCGGCCGCACCGAACCAGGCGTCACAGCCGTTCCAGGCGCCGGACTCCAGTGCGGGGGCGAGGAGTTGGGGGGTGATCTGCGGGGTGTCCATGCCGATGAGGAGGGTCGGTCCGGTGCTGTCGGCGAAGGCCGCGGCAAGCCGCTCGTCGAGGCCGCCGGCGCACTGCGCCCGGATCTCGAAGCCGGCCGGCAGCCAGCTGCCCGGCCGGCCGTCGAGGACCACGACCCGTCGCCGGGCGGGCATGGCGCGGACGGCCTGGAGGGTGTCGTGCAGCGCGGCCTCGGCCAACTGGGCGGCTTGGTGGGGGGTGTAGGGCGGGGTGAGCCGGGTCTTGACCCGGCCGGGCAGCGGTTCCTTGGCGATGACCAGGACCGTGGTCGGCCCGGGCCGCTCTCGCTCCCGGCGTGCTGCGGGCTCGGTCATCGGGGCGTCGTCTCCTGCGTACGGGGCGGCAGCGGCGGCTGGTTGAGGACGGTGCGCATATCGCGGACCGCGTGCCAGGTGCCGCGCCAGGTGCCGGTGACCTTCGAGCGGCCGGCGCGCGGCCGGTAGGGCACCGCACGTTCCTCGATGCGCCAGCCGGCGTCGGCGGCCCGGACGACCATCTCCAGCGGGTAGCCGCTGCGGCGGTCGGTGAGGCCGAGTCCGAGCAGTGCGGTGCGCCGGGCGGCGCGCAGCGGGCCGAGGTCGTGCAGCCGCAGCCCGGTGCGCCGCCGCAGCATCCGGGCCAGGGCGAGGTTGCCGGCGCGGGCGTGCGGGGGCCAGGCGCCGCGGCCCTGGGGGAGCCGGCGGCCCAGCACCAGATCGCTCTGGCCGTCGCGGACGGCGTGGACGAACGGGGTGAGCAGCGCCGGGTCGAGCGAGGCGTCGCAGTCGCAGAAGCAGACGATGTCCGCCTCGGCGGCCAGCAGTCCGGCGTGGCAGGCGGCGCCGAAGCCGCGGCGTGGTTCGTGGACGACGGTGGCGCCGAGTTCGCGGGCGAGTTCGGCCGAGCCGTCGGTGGAGCCGTTGTCCACGACGATCGCCCGCCAGCCCTCCGGGATGCGCGCCAGTACCCAGGGCAGCGCGGCGGCCTCGTCCAGACAGGGCAGTACGACGTCGACCGGTGCGGGGCGGGAGGGGCGGGGCTGGGCGCCGGTCACTCCGGGGGCGGGCGTGGACGCCGGTGCCCGCATCCCTTCCCGTGCGAACTCGGCCATGCCTTCGGCGAATCCGGTCCGGGCCCGCCAGCCGAGTTCGTCGGCGATCCGCTGGGAGGACGCGGTGATGTGCCGTACGTCGCCGAGCCGGTACTCCCCCGTCACCACCGGCGCCGGCCCGCCGTACGCCTCGGCCAGGGTGCGCGCCATCTCGCCGACGGTGTGCGGCTGTCCGCTGCCGGTGTTGTACGCGGTCAGGGTGCCCGCGGCCCGGTCCGGCAGGGACTCCAGCGCCACCGCGTTGGCCGCCGCGATATCGCGGACGTGGACGAAGTCCCGCCGCTGGCCGCCGTCCTCGTAGACGGTCGGGGCCTCGCCGCGGGCCAGCGCGGAGCGGAAGTACGAGGCCACGCCCGCGTACGGGGTGTCGCGCGGCATGCCGGGGCCGTAGACGTTGTGGTAGCGCAGCACCACGGCGTGGCCGCCGACCGACCGTGCCCAGGAGGCGGCCAGATGTTCCTGGGCCAGTTTGGTGGCCGCGTACACATTGCGCGGGTCGGTGGGCGCGTCCTCGCCGACCAGGCCCGGCCGCAACTCCGCGCCGCAGTGCGGACAGCGGGGCTCGAACCGTCCGCCGTCCAGTGCGGCGACCGCCCGTGGGCCCGGCCGCACCACGCCGTGGCCGGGACAGGTGTAGCGCCCTTCTCCGTAGACCACCATCGATCCGGCGAGCACCAGCTTGCGCACACCGGCCGCGGCCATCGCGGCCAGCAGGACGGCGGTGCCCAGGTCGTTGCAGCCGACGTAGTCGGGGGCGTCCGCGAAGTCCTTGCCCAGGCCCACCATCGCCGCCTGGTGGCAGACCGCGTCGACACCGGTGAGGGCCTCGTCGACGGCGGCCCGGTCCCGTACGTCGGCGACGATCCGGCGCTCCTCCGGGCGCGGCGGCGGGGGCTCCCGGTGGGCCGAGGGCAGCAGGGCGTCGAGCACGACGGGTTCATGGCCGCGTGTGTGCAGCGCCTCGACGACCTGCGATCCGATGAAACCGGCGCCGCCGGTGACCAGTACTCGCATGCTGGTCACGCTAGGCGCGGGAGGGCGTTCCGGCGCGCGCCACGACCGTCGCGTCATGGCTCCGTAAGATCCGGCGGCTCTGTGACCGCTGGATCACCGTAGCCACTGCGATTCGGTAACAGGCCCATTCGAGGTATTTCGGTACGGCATATGTTGCATATGCTCAGCCGGGGGGCCGGGGGGCCGTTTTCGGACACTCCGACGGCCGACCGCCCCCTGGATCCTGTAGCCCCCTACGACACCGTCGGAGAACCTCTTGGCCGTGGAGAACGGGGAGCACCGCACCGGCTCCCGTGTGCTGTCCGTGCTCCCCTACACGGTCATGGCCGTGGTCGGTGCCGTCGATCTCACCGCGGGGCCCGGGGTGGGGTTTCTGCCGCTGGTGTCCCTGGGGCCCGCGTTCGCGGGTCTGGTCGGCGGCTGGCGGCGGACCGCGCTGGTGGGACTCGCGGCGGCCGTGCTGTGCCTCGGTCTGGGCGTCTACAACGGGCTGTTCGACAGCCGCCGCGGGCTGACCGCGCTGCTGTCGGTGGCCGGGGTGACCGCGGCCGGGGTGGTCGCCGCGGTGATGCGCCAGCGCCGCGAGGCGGAGCTGGCCAGCGTCCGGTCGATCGCCGAGGTCGCCCAGCGCGTGCTGCTGCGCCCGGTGCCGCGCAGTGCGGGTCCGCTGCGGATCGCGGTCTCGTACACCTCGGCGGTGGCCGAGGCCCGGATAGGCGGCGATCTGTACGAGGTGGTGACCTCGCCGGCCGGGGTGCGGATCATCGTCGGGGACGTGCAGGGCAAGGGCCTGGAGGCCGTGGAGAGCGCGGCGGTGGTGCTGGGCGCCTTCCGGGAGGCCGCGCACGACGAGCCCGATCTGCCGGCCGTCGGGGAACGCGTCGAACGGGCCCTGAACCGCCATCTGTCCGGTGAACGCTTCGTCACGGCGGTGCTCGCCGAGATCGGCGACGGTCCGGACGCGACGCTGCTCAACTACGGTCATCCGTCCCCGCTGGTGGTCCGCCCCGACGGCGCGGTCGCCTTCGCCGCGCCGCCCGAGCGTGCCCTGCCGCTCGGCCTCACCCTGAACGGGGCCGGCACCCCGCTCCCCTACCAGGTGCCGTTCACCCCCGGCGACCAGCTGCTCTTCTACACCGACGGGGTCAGCGAGGCCCGTGACGCGGCGGGCCGCTTCTACCCCCTCGACGACCGCGCCGCCCATCTCAAGGACCCCGACCCGGAGACCGCGCTGCGCTCGGTCCGCGAGGACCTGGTCGAGCATGCCGACGGGCCGCTGCACGACGACGCGGCGATGCTGCTGGTCCGCTACCGGGGGGACCGCTGATCCGGCCTCACTTCAGGGGCAGCCCGGTGTAGTTCTCCGCCAGTTCCGCCGCGGCGTGCGGGGAGCGGGCGATCCGGTCGAGCTGAGCGAGTTGTAGCCGGGTGTCGAACGGGCTCTGGTCCGGTGCCGGGTGCAGCGTCGTCGTCATGAAGTACGAGAAGTGTTCGGCGCGCCAGACGCGGCGCAGACAGGTGTCGGAGTAGGTGTCGAGCAGTGCGGTCGAGCCGGTCCGGTGGAGGTGGGTGAGGGCGCGGGCCAGGACGGTGACGTCGGCGACGGCGAGGTTGAGGCCCTTGGCGCCGGTCGGCGGCACGATGTGCGCCGCGTCGCCCGCCAGCAGGACCCGACCGTAGCGCATCGGTTCGGTGACCGAGCTGCGCATGGGGAGGACCGACTTGGCGGTGATCGGCCCGCGCGCCAGCTTCCAGGGGGTGTCGAGGGCGGCGCGGGCCTCCAGTTCGTCCCAGATCAGCGCGTCGGGCCAGTCGGCCGGGTCGGTGCCGTTGGGGACCTGGAGGTAGAGCCGGCTGACGGCCGGTGAGCGCATGCTGAAGAGGGCGAAGCCGCGCTCGGAGTGCGCATAGATCAACTCGTCGCAGGAGGGCGGCACTTCGGCGAGCACACCGAGCCAGGAGTAGGGGTAACTGCGCTCGTAGGTACGGCGCTCACCCTCCGGCACGGCCTGCCGGGCCACCCCGTGGTAGCCGTCGCAGCCGACGACGTAGTCGCAGCTGAGGGTGTGTTCGCCGGTCTCGTGCCGGTAGCGGATGAGCGGGCGGTCGGTGTCCGCGCCCTCGACGGCGGTGGCCGTCGCCCCGAACAGCAGCGGTGGCCCGTCGGCGAGCTGGAGGGCGATCAGGTCCTTCACCACCTCGGTCTGGGCGTAGACCATCACCCGCCGGCCGCCGGTCAGCGCCGGGAAGTCGAGGCGGTGCGCGCGCCGGCCGTAGCGCAGCTCGATGCCGTCGTGGACCAGGCCCTCGCGGTCCATCCGCTCCCCCGCCCCGCAGGCGCGCAGCATGTCCACGGTGCCCTGTTCGAGGATGCCGGCGCGCTGCCGCCGTTCGACGTAGCCGCGGTCTCGGCTCTCCAGGACGACGCAGTCGATGCCGGAGCGGTGCAGCAGGCGGGCGAGCAGCAGTCCGGCGGGTCCGGCGCCGATGATGCCGACGGTGGTGTGGCGGGGGTGGGTCACTGTGGGGTTCCTTCCGCGGGGTGCGGGGGCGGGCCGTCCGGGTCGTCGGGGTGTCCGCCGGCGAGGCGGTCGGCGAGGGCGGAGGCGGTGTGGGCGGCCGGGACGCCGCCGTTGGGCTTACGGGACGGGGGGGCCGGGGCTGTCGTCGGCCGGGTGGGCCGCCAGATGGCCGAGGAGGGCGGCCAGGACGGCGGCGGGGCGTTCGACGCTCGCGAGGTGGGCGGCGCCGGAGAGCTCCAGGAGGCTCGCGTCCCCGATGCCGTCGGCGAGTTCGCGGGAGTGGGCGGGCGGGGTGGCCGGGTCGGCGCGGCCGGCCACGACGAGGGTGGGGGCGGTGATCCGGTCCAGGTCACCGCGCAGGTCGTAGTCGGCGAGCGCATCGCAGCAGGCCGCATAGCCCGCGGGTGCGACCGTCCGGCGCAGCGCGTCGACCAGGGCCACGGCCTGCGGGGAGCCGGCGAAGGGAGGGGTGAACCACCGCCCGGCGGCGGTCCCGGCGACCGGTCCGAGTCCCGCTTCCCGTACGAGCGCGGCCCGTTCGTGCCAGGCGGTGGGCTCGCCGAAGCGGGCCGAGGAGCAGATCAGGGTGAGCGAGGCGATCCGCTCGGGGTGGTGCGCGGCGAGCCAGGCGCCGACCGCGCCGCCGAGTGAGATCCCGGCGTAGCCGAAGCGGTCGATGCCGAGGGCGTCGGCGAGGTCGAGGACGCGCCGGGCGAGGCCGGGGACGGTGGTCGTGGCCGCATCGGCCGGGGTGCCGCCGTGACCGGGCAGGTCCCAGCGGATGACACGGAACTTCGATGCAAGTGCGGCGAGTTGGGGGTCCCAGACGGCGAGGGAGGTGCCGAGGGAGGGGCCCAGGACGAGGGGCGGGGCGGTGGCCGGACCGTCGACGGTGTGATGGACGAGCGCGCTCGGGGCGGCGGGCTGCTGGGTCATTGTGGCTCCTGCGGGTCGTGCACGGGGCGTGCCAGCGCGCGGTCCACGAGAGCGCCGGCGGACCCCATATACCCGGTGGGGTCGAGGAGTTGGCGGAGGCGGGCGTCGGGGAGGGCCGGGCGGTCGGGCTCGGCGGCCCCGTTCCCGTACAGCTCCGCGCGCAGGGCGTCGTACAGTCCGATGCCCTCCTGCGCGGTGCGCCGGGCCGCCTCGTCCAGGATGCTGCGGGCCTCGCCGCGGCCGGTCAGGGGGGTGAGGGCCGCGACGAGGCGTTCGGTGACGATCAGTCCGCCGGTCGCGTCGAGGTTCTGCCGCATGCGCCGCGGATGCACCCGGAGGTCCGCGGTCAGCTCGGCGGCGTCCCGCGCCGCGCCGCCGACCAGCCGCAGGGCGTCCCGCAGCGGCTGCCATTCGGCGTGCCAGGCGCCGGCCGGGCGCTCGTCCTCGGCGGCGAGCGAGCCGTACAGCACCGCGGTGAGGGCCGGGACCTGACGGGCCGCGGCCGCGATCAGCGTGGCGCGCACCGGGTTCGCCTTGTGCGGCATGGCGGAGGATCCCCCGCCGCTGCCCTCGGCCAGTTCGCCGGTCTCGGTACGGGAGAGGGTGAGGACATCGGCCGCGAGCTTGCCGAGGGCGCCCGCGGTGAAGGCCAGCGCACCGGCGAGATCGGCGAGGGGGGTGCGCAGGGTGTGCCAGGGCAGGGCCGGTTCGGCGAGTCCGGTCTCGGTGGCGTAGGCGGCGAGGAGCCGGACGCCGAGGTCCGGCGGCGTGGGTCCGGTCCCCGCCTCGGCCTCCGCGTACGCGTGGAATGCCGCGAGAGTGCCGGCCGCGCCGCCCAGTTGGGCGGGCAGCGCGGCCCGGACGGCCGTGAGCCGTGCGTGGGCGTCGAGCACCAGGCTGCGCCAGCCGGCGGCCTTGAGGCCGAAGGTGGTGGGCACCGCGTGCTGGGTCAGGGTGCGGCCGGCCATCGGGGTGTCGCGGTGCCGCGCGGCCGTACGGCGCAGCGTTTCGGCGGTGCGGGCGAGGTCCGCGAGGACGGTGTCCAGGGCGCGGGCGCAGACCAGCATGGTGGCGGTGTCGAGGATGTCCTGGCTGGTGGCGCCCCGGTGGACATGGGCCGCCGCCTCGGGGTCGCGGGCGGCGACCGCGGCGGTCAGGTCGGCGACGAGCGGGACCACCGGATTGCCGGCCGCGCGGGCGCGTCGGGCGAGGTCGCGGGGGTCGTGGTCGTGGGCTTCGGCGGCCGCCGCGGTGACGGTGGCGGCCGCGGAGTGCGGTGCGAGGCCGAGGGCGGCCTGGGCGCGGGTCAGCGCGGCCTCGGCGTCGAGCAGGGCGCGCAGATATCCGGCGTCGCCGGTGGTGTCGGCCACGGCGGAGCCGGCCCAGGAGGGCGCGAGCAGCCCCATATCGGCCTCGGCGTACGGCAGTTCGTGCCGCTCGGGTGCGGTGGTCCGGTGCTCCGGCCGGTCAGTGGAAGGCAAGGAAGACCGTCTCCTCGTGTGTGCCGTCCGCCGTCTGCTGCAACTGGACGTCGAAGCGGTACCGGCCGGGGCCGTCCGGGCGGGCGAGCAGGGTGCGCGCACGGGCGGCGGGCAGCTGCCCGAGCAGCGGATCGGCGGCGTTGGCGGTCTCGTGCTCGGGGAAGTAGATGCGGGTGAAGAGGTGGTGGAGCAGCCCGCGGGCGAAGACGCACACGGCGAGGTGGGGCGCGGCGTCCGGGCGTCCGGCGGGGGCGGTGGCGGGCAGGGTGCGCAGGACGTAGCGGCCGTCGGCGTCGGTCGGGACGCGCCCGAAGCCGGTGAAGTCCAGGCCGTTGCGGCCGGTCACCGCGCCGGTGGCCGGGTCGTGGCGCAGTGAGCCGGGCGCGCCGGCCAGGCCCCCGTCCGGGCCCGCCTGCCAGAACTCCAGCAGTGCGTCGGGCACAGGGGCGCCGGCGCCGTCGCGTACCGAGCCGTGCATGGTGACCGTGTCGGGGTGGCCGGCCGGTGCGATCTGCTCGCCGCCGGGGAACGGGAGGGCGTAGCCGTAGAACGGTCCGATGGTCTGCGAGGGGGTCGGGGCGAGCGGTGCGGCGGGCCGGGCGCCCGGCGCCGCGTCGGACTGCGGGCGGGTGGTGGGGCGGGGCATCAGCGGCCTTCCTCGGTCCAGGTGGCGGACGGGCCGTCCAGGACGATGTCCCAGCGGTAGCCCAGGGAGCGTCCGGGGCACGACAGTTGGTGGTCGTAAGCGGCCACCAGCCGGGCGCGGGCGGCGGGGTCGGTGACCGAGCCGAGGATCGGGTCGTACGGGAAGAGCGGGTCGCCGGGGAAGTACATCTGGGTGATCAGGCGCTGGGTGAAGGCCGTGCCGAAGAGCGAGAAGTGGATATGGGCCGGGCGCCAGGCGTTGTCGTGGTTGCGCCACGGGTAGGCGCCGGGTTTGACGGTGGTGAACGTGTAGCGGCCCTCGTCATCGGTCAGGCAGCGGCCGACGCCGGTGAAGTGGGGGTCGAGCGGGGCGGGGTGCTGGTCGCGCTGGTGGGCGTACCGGCCGGAGGCGTTGGCCTGCCAGATCTCGACGAGCTGACCGCGGACCGGGCGGCCGGTGCGGTCCAGGACGCGGCCGGTGACGGTGAGGCGTTCGCCGAGCGGCTCGCCCGGGTGCTGACGGGTGAGGTCGGCGTCGAGCTCGGTGACGTCGGTGACGCCGAAGACGGGCCCGCTGAGCTCCACCGCCTCCGGGTCGGCCCGGTGGTCGATCTCGACCGGTGGCCGGTGGGGGTGGCGGGGAGTGCTGCTGCGGTACGGGGCGAAGTCCCGCGCGGGGTGCGGCGGGGCGGGGGCACCCTGGGCGCGGTCCCGTTCGGCGGCGGTGTGCAGGGCGGCGATCTCGCGGCTGATGTCGTCCTGGGTGGGGAGCGGGGCCAGGGCGGGCATCGGGCGGGGGCCGGGAAGCGGGGCGCCGGGTGTGCAGAACGGGGGGACGGGGGCGGTGGGTGGGGTCAGGGTCATGACTGCCATCTCCCTGTGGTGGTCGGGCGGTTGGGGGGCGGGCGGCTACCGCTCCAGTACGACGGCCAGGCCCTGCCCCACGCCGATGCAGAGCGTCGCCAGCCCGGTGCCGGAGCCGGCCGCCGCCAGCCGGTGGGCGACCGCGCCGACGATCCGGGCTCCGGAGGCGCCGAGCGGATGGCCGAGGGCGAGGGCGCCGCCGTGCGGATTGACCAGGGCGGGGTCGAGACCGGGCCAGCCGGCCAGACAGCCGAGGGCCTGGGCGGCGAACGCCTCGTTCAGTTCGACGGTGCGCAGCGCGTCGAAGCCGCATCCGGCCTTCTCCAGGGCCCGCCCGGCCGCTTCGACCGGGCCGAGCCCGAAGAGCTGCGGCTCGATGCCGCTGACCGCGCTGCTGCGGATCCGGGCGAGCGGTGCGCATCCGGTGGCGCGCAGCCCGCGCTCGTCCATCAGGAGCAGGGCCGCGGCACCGTCGTTGAGCGGCGAGGAGTTGCCGGCGGTGACCGTGCCTCCGTCCTTACGGAAGGCCGGCCGCAGCTTGGCCAGGGCATCGAGCGAGGTGTCGGCGCGGACGCACTCGTCGCGCACGGCGCCGCCGTGCCCTTCCTCGTCGCGCGGCGGGTCGTCGCCGTACGGCACCACCTCCGCGTCGAAGGCGCCGTCCTTCCAGGCGCGGGCCGCCTTCTCATGGCTGGCCAGCGCAAAGGCGTCCTGCTGCGCGCGGGTGATGCCGTAGCGGTCGGCGATCAGCTCCGCGCCCTCCCCCAGCGCGACGGTCCATGCGTCGGGCATCCGGGGGTTGGTCAGCCGCCAGCCGAGGGTGGTGGAGTGCAGGGTGCCCGGTCCGGTAGGAAAGGCCCGTTCGGGCTTGGGGAGGACCCAGGGGGCCCGGCTCATCGACTCCACCCCGCCGGCGACCGCCACCGAGGCGTCGCCGAGCGCGACGGCCCTGGCGGCCTGGATGACCGCCTCCATCCCGGAGCCGCAGAGGCGGTTGACGGTGACGCCGGGCACGGTCACCGGCAGCCCGGCGAGCAGCACCGCCATCCGGGCCACATTGCGGTTCTCCTCGCCCGCGCCATTGGCGTTGCCGAGGTGAACATCGTCGATCCTGGCCGGGTCCAGGCCTGGTGCCCGGTCCACGAGGGCCTTGACGACATGGGCGGCGAGGTCGTCGGGGCGGACGCCGGACAGCGCGCCGCCGTACTTGCCGAACGGGGTGCGGACGGCGTCGACGACATAGACGTCCCGGGGGCGGTCGGTGATCACGGGGCTGCGGTGTCCTTCCGGGAGCGGGCGCCAACGGGCGTGGGGGGTATGGGGGTTGTCCGGGCGGCCGCGGCCTTCAGGGCGCGCAGCGCGGCCAGTTCATGGTCGGTGGGCGGGGCCGTGACGCCGAGCCGGCCGGCCGTCCTGAGGTCCCACCCGGTGGCCGCCCGTACCTGATCCACCGTCACTCCTGGGTGGAGTTCGGTGAGTACCAGCTCCGCAGTGCCGGGGTCGGGGCGCAGTACGCCGAGGTCGGTGATGACCGCGGCCGGACCGGCGCCGGGCAGCCCGAGCGCCGCGCGGTCCCCGGGGCCGCTGCCGTGGCCGAGGGTGGTCACGAAGTCCAGCGCGCCGACGAAGTTGCGCCGGCTGTGCCGCAGGACCATCAGGACCTGACCGCAGTTGGCGGCGATCTCGGGTGCGCCGCCGGCCCCGGGGAGGCGCCCCTCGGGCTTGCCGGGGCCGCGGCGGACGGCGGTGGTGTTGATGTTGGCGAACCGGTCGACCTGCGCGGCGCCGAGGAAACCGACGTCGATCCGGCCGCCCTGAAGCCAGTAGTTGAACATCTCCGGCACGGACACCACCGCGTCGGCGGTGTCCGCCAGTTCGCCGTCCCCGATGGACAGCGGCAGCCGGGTCGGTTTGGAGCCGAGGGCGCCGGATTCGTAGATCAGCACCAGGTCCGGATTGACGGTACGGCGGGCGAGGTTGGCGGCCGTGCTGGGGAGCCCGATGCCGACGAAGCAGGTGCGGGCGCCGGCCAGGGCACGGGCGGCGTTGACCTCCATGAGCTCGTCGGGGGTGCAGTGCGGGGCGGAGCCCGGGGTGGCCGCGACGGCGGGGGGCGCGGGTGCGGGTGCGGCGGCGGGTGCGGGTGCGGCGGGCGCGGGCGCGGCGGCCCCGGACGGTTCCTGCGGCGGATCGGTCGCGCGCAGCCCGGCCGGTTCCCCCGGCGGATCGGCCACCCGCCGCCCGGCCAGTTCTTCCGCAGGGCCGGCCGCCCGCCCCTCCCCCCGTACGCACTCCGCCAGCCACCGCCCGAACGCCGCCCGGTCCCGCGAAATGCCGTCCCACGCCCGGTAGAAGGCGTTGTCGCGGACCGAATAGCCGGCCGCGTACGAGGGGTGCGCGCCACCGGGGACGACCGCGACCGCGTCCACGGCCCAGCTGGGCAGGACGACCCCGCCGGGGCGCGGCTCCAGCGCGCCGTCGACGACCTCCTCGACGGTGACCAGGACGCGCCGGGCGGCGAGCGCCGCCTCCTTCTGCACCCCCGTCAGGCCCCACAGCTGCACATTGCCCGCCGTGTCGGCCTGCTGCGCATGGATGACCGTGACATCCGGGTTGAGGGCGGCGACGGCGGCCAGCTCCTCGCCGGTGAAGGGGCAGATGACGGTGGAGACCGTGGACGTACGGGTGGGTATGTCGCTGCCGCGGTAGCCGCGCAGCACCGCGAACGGGAGCCGGGCCGCGCCCGCGGCATAGCGGTTGGCCATACCGGCGTGGCTGTGTTCGTCGAGCTCCAGCGGGGCGGGCCAGCCGTTCTCGACGGCGTCGCGGAAGCGGTGCAGCGAGCCGACGCCGGGGTTGCCGCCCCAGGAGAAGACCAGTTTGCGGGCCACGCCCGCGCCGATCAGCTGGTCGTAGACGACGTCCGGCGTCATCCGGGCGAGCGTGAGGCCTTTGATGCCCTGGCGGATGATCTCGTGCGCCGCCGCGAACGGGATGAGGTGGGTGAAGCCCTCCAGCGCCACGGTGTCCCCGTCATGGATCAGCTCAGCGACGGCGTCGTGCAGGGAACGGATGTCGGCCATGTCCTCGCCCTCGGGTCGTACTGCGTCGTACCGGCTCGTGCTGTGGCGTACCGGCTCGTGCTGCCTCGTTCGTGTCAGCTCGTTCGCGTCAGCTCGCGCGCGTCCAGCCGGCCCACTTCCGTCTGTTCGCGCAGTGAACTAAAGTTCAGTATCGAGATTGAGTGTGACCCTCGCTCCCGACCCCTGTCAACGGTCCGCCGGGTACGGTTCGGACGAGATCACCGCACGATGGAGAGGCCCATGACTCGCCCCGTCCCCACCGCCCCCTCCTCGCCGGCCCCGCCTCCGGAGGCGGTGGGCCCGCTGATGCGCGGCCTGTCCGTGCTGCACGAGCTGGCGGTCGGCGGCGGCCGGCTGCCGGTCGGCGACCTGGTGCGTCTCACCGGCCTGGCCCGCTCCACCGTCGACCGCGTGCTGAGCACCCTCGCCCGGATCGGATACGTACGGACCGAGGGCCGGGACGCGGTGCTGGCACCGCGGCTGCTGGAGCTCGGCAACGCCTACCTCGCCGCGTCCGAACTCCCCGACCGGCTCGGTCCGCTCGCCGACCGGCTGGCCGACGAGCTCGACGAGTCGGTCTCGCTCGCCGTACCCGACGGCGACGGGGTGCGCTTCGTCCACCAGGCGACCCGCCGCCGCGCCATGTCCCTGGCCTTCCGCATCGGCGATCTGCTGCCCGCCGAACGCGGCGCGCCCGGCGCCTTGTTCGCGGACGCCTGGGACACGGCGGACTGGCGGCGCTGGCGGGCACGCCGTGCGGCCGACCCGACGGACGCCGGCTTCCCCGCCGTACCACCGCGGCGCGCCGACGAGGACGCGGACGCCTCGGCCGCGGCGTTCGAGGCACGGGTGGCCGCCGCCCGCACCGCCGGCTGGTCGGTCGACGACCAGCTCCTCGAACCGGGCCTGGTCGCCGTCGCCGCGCCGGTCCGGGACGCCGCCGGACGCACGGTCTGCGCGCTCAGCGTCGTCAGCCACACCAGCAGGCTCGGCGCGGCCGAGCTGCCCGATGCGGTGCTCCCCCGCCTCCGCGACACGGTCGCGGCGATGGAGTACGCGCTGCGCTCACCCCAGGACGGCCCGTCCGCCGCCTCCGGCGCGCCCGCCGGCCCTGAGCACCCCCCGCACGCCACCTGGATGCGTGCCTCCAAGCAGGAACTGGGCCCCGAGTTCGTCGAATCGATGGCCCGGGGCCTGCTCACCCTCACCGCATTCGGCGCCGGCCGCGCCGAACTCCCGCTCACCGCCGTGGCGGAGGCCACCGGCCTGGCCCGCGCCACCGCCCGCCGCGCCCTGATCACGCTGGAACACCTCGGCTACCTCGCCACCGACGGCAAGCTCTTCCGTCTCACACCGAAGGTGCTGGAGCTGGGCTTTGCGCACCTCTCCGGCCTGACGCTGCCCACCATCGCCCAGCCGCACCTTGCCGCGCTGGTCGAGCGGGTGCATGACTCCGCCTCGATGGCGGTCCTTTCCGGCGACGACATCCAGTACGTCGCCCGCGTCCCCACCGTGCGCATCATGAGCGTCAACATCACCGTGGGCACCCGCTTCCCCGCGTACCCGACGTCCATGGGCCGCGTCCTGCTGGCCGATCTGCACCCCGCCGAGCTCTCCGCGCGGCTGGCCCACACCGACCTCGCACCGCTCACCCGCCACACCGTGACCGACCCCGGACGGCTCCTCGCCCTCCTGGAGCAGGTCCGCACCGACGGCTACGCCCTCGTCGACGAGGAACTGGAGGAGGGCCTGCGCTCGCTCGCCGTCCCCGTCCACGACCGCACCGGCCGGGTCGTCGCCGCCGTCAACGTCTCGACCCACGCGGGCCGTTGCACCCCCGAAGAGGCCCGCGAAACGATCCTGCCGGCTCTGCGCACCGCCGCCGAGGCCATCGAGGCCGACCTGCGGGTGGCGGGCCGCTACGCCAGGATTCCGGCGCTGTGACGCCCATGGCGACGGTCCCGGCCGGCCTCCCCGAACCGGCCGGCCTTCCCGGTCTCCTCGCCGAGGTGGCCCTGACCGGCCGGTACGGGCCCGCCCGCTGCGGCGTACCGCTGGCCGATGTATCGGCCGTGCTGGGTGAGCCGTTCGCGATGCTGCCCGGGCAGCGGCCGCCGAGGCTCTTCGGGTTCGGGGACCTGGAGGTGGGGGTGTGCCGGTGCGGGGCCGTGGACTCGGTGTGCGTCCAGACCTGGCGGGACGAGGTCGAGCTGCCGGCGGTGGACGGGTCCGGGATGCGGCGGTTCGCCGGGGAGGTCACCCGGGCGCGGGTCGTAGCGGCCCTGGAGGCCCGGGGCTGCGGCTGGCAGCCGTACGAACCGCTCACCTTCGGCAGCCAGTTGACCTTGACCGCAGGGGAGCACGGGGTGAGCTTCACGTTCGAGGCGGCGGAGGGGACACCTGGGCCGTCCGGTGCCGACGCCGCGGCCGAACCCGTGCTCCACGTCGTCGGCATTCCGTGCCCGGATCACCGGTGTCCGGACACGGCGGCCCCGGACGCTACTCGGCGCTGACCGGCGCCGGTGCCGTGGCCGTCGTCGCCGGGCGGCCGATGCGGCGGGCGAGGGGCACCAGGCCGATGGCGAGGGCGCCGAGCAGACCGGCCAAGGCGAAGGCGGTGAAGCCCAGTTGGTCGTTGCCGGAGGCGGCCAGGGTGCCGCCCAGCCAGGGGCCGGCCACGGCTCCGGTGCGGCCGATGCCGGTGACCCAGCCCAGTCCGGTGGCGCGTTCGGCGGCCGGATAGACGCGGTTGGCGGCCGCGTAGACCATCACCTGGGCGCTGAAGAGCCAGATACCGGTGGCCGCGACCACGACGTAGGTGAGGGCGAGCGGCAGCTGCGCGCCGAGGAGCAGGGCGCCGGCGGCGGTCAGCAGGAACCAGAGGGCGGAGACCTTGACCGGGCCGTAGCGGTCGGCGGTGCGGCCGGCGATCAGCATGCCGACGATGCCGCCGGCGTTGATGATGAGCAGAAAGCTGACCGAGGACGTCAGGCCGTAGCCCGAGGCACGCATCATCTGCGGCAGCCAGGTGCTGACGCCGTAGACCAGGAGCAGACCGGAGAACGAGGCGAGCCAGAGGAGGGGCGTGGCCCAGCGGGCGCCGGGGCGGAAGAGGGCGAGGACGGAGTCCAGCCGGCCCTTGGCCCCTCGGGCCGGCGCATCGGCGGGGACCGGGCGGGCCATGCCGTAGCGGTCGGCGACCGCATCGGCCTCCGCGGTACGGCCCTTGGCGAGCAGCACCCCGGGGGATTCCGGGAGCAGCCGCAGCAGCAGGGGCGCGGCGATGACGGCGGGCAGCACCCCGGCCCAGAAGACCCAGCGCCAGCCGTACGCGGGGGCGAGCGTGAGGCCCAGGCCCGTCGCGACCATGCCGCCCGCGTGATACGAGGTCATCAGCAGGCCGGTGGCGAGCGCGGCCCGGCGCGGTGGGGCGAACTCCATCACCATCGACAGACAGAGCGGCATCAGGCCGCCGAGGCCGAGGCCGGCCAGGAAGCGGCCGGCGCCGAACGGTGCGGCCGAGCCGGCGAGGGCGCAGACCGCCGAACCCGCGGAGAACAGCAGCACGCTGGTGACCAGGACCGGGCGGCGGCCCAGCCAGTCGGTGAGGGTGCCGGTGCTCAGTGCGCCGATCAGCATGCCGAAGGTGGTCCAGCTGCCGATCGTGCCGGCCGCGCCGGGGGTGAGGCCGAGGCCGGGGTCGTCGAGCATATGAGGCATGACGGCGCCGTAGACGTTGACGTCCATCCCGTCGAAGAAGACCGCGAGCCAGCACAGGGCGAGGACGGGGGCGACGGAGCGGAAGGTGTGGCGGCGGCCGGGGGACGCGGGGGTGCCGGTGGTCGGCGGTGGACTGGAGGGCGACATGGGGACCTCGGATTCACGAGTCGCGGACGCGGTGCGCGGTGCGCGGTGCGCCGTGCACGGAGGCGGCGCTCGGGCGTGAGCGGGTGCACGGAAGACGATGTTCGCCAGGTGAACTTTCGTTCGCAATGTGGTGGGCAGGATCATCCGCCCGAGGTCCTGGGCTGTCAATGGGGCGTGCGCTCAGTCGTCGCGCGCGTCGCCGGCGGCGTCCCGCTTCGCCGCAGCCCGGCGGGCGACCTCCTCGCGCGCCGCGGCCGTGGCGACCGACGGCCACACCCGGTCGAGCGAGGCATTCATCGCCGCACCGACCAGCACCGCGAAGGCGGAAACCCCGATCCACAGCAGTACCGCGACGGGTGCGGCCAACGAGCCGTAGATCGTGGGCCCCTCGACCGTCGAGACGAGGTAGAGCCGCAGCAGAAAGCTGCCGAGCACCCAGATGCCGAGCGCGACCACCGCACCGGGAATGTCCTCCGGCCACGGCGAGCGGACCGGCACGGACAGGTGGTAGAGCGTGGTGAGGAAGGCGACGGACACCAGCAGGACGACCGGCCAGTACAGCGCCCGGATGATGTGCTCGCTGGCCGGCAGCCAGCCCACGACGGTGTCGGGGCCGACCACCATCAGCGGCAGCGCGACGGCGCCGACGACCAGCCCTCCGAGGTAGAGCACGAAGGCCAGCAGCCGGGTCTTGACGATGCCGCGCCGGCCGTCGAGCCCGTACATGATGGTGATGGTGTCGACAAAGACATTGAGCGCCCGGGAGCCGGACCACAGCGCGATGGCGAAGCCGATGGAGATGATGTCGGGGCGGCGGCCGGTGAAGACATCGTTCAGCAGCGGCCGGGCGATCTCGTTGACGCCCTTGTCGGAGAGCACCGTGCCGGCGGCGCCGAGGATGTGCCGGCGGACGCTGTCGAGGGTGTCGTGCCCGATCCACTCCTGCGTATAGCCGAGCACACCGAGCAGTCCCAGGATCAGCGGCGGCAGCGACAGCAGACACCAGAAGGCGGCCTCGGCGGCCAGACCGGTGACCCGGTAGGTCATGCAGGAGTGGACGATGTCCTTGAGCAGCAGCCAGACCAGCCGGCGCTTGGAGACATTGCGGTACAGCACGCGGGCCCTGGTCAGACGGCCCGCCCGCTCGGTTGGTTCGTTTGCCGGCTGCACCTCCTTACCGTATCTGGCATGGCAGCCACCACTCACACGGTCACGAACCAGCCCCCGCCGCTGGTCGGCTATGACGTCTTCGCCACCGACCCGGCCCTCACCGAGGGCGTCACCCGGTATGTCGCCGACGCCCGTCTCGACGAGGTACGCGAGGAGCTGAGCCGGCTGGGGCAGGCGGCCGGCTCGGCGCACGCCCAGAAATGGGCCGAGCAGGCCAACGCACATCCGCCGGTGCTGCGCACCCACGACCGCTACGGCCGTCGCATCGACGAGGTGGAGTTCCACCCGGCCTGGCACCGGCTGCTCGGCCACGCCGTCTCCGCCGGACTCAACGCCGCCTGGTCCCGGCCCGACGGCCATCTCCGGCGCACCGCGGGCTTCCTCGTATGGACCCAGGCCGAGGCGGGGCACGGCTGCCCGCTGTCGATGACCCATGCCGCGGTGCCCACCCTCCGCCATGAGCCGGAGCTGGCCGCCGAGTGGGAGCCGCTGCTGACCTCGTGGGTGTACGAGCAGGAGTTGCGGCCGGCCGCCGAGAAGGCCGGTGCGCTGGCGGGCATGGCCATGACGGAGAAGCAGGGCGGCAGCGACGTACGGGCCAACACCACCCGCGCCGAGCCGCTGGCTGCGGCCGGCGAGTACGTGCTGACCGGGCACAAGTGGTTCTGTTCGGCGCCGATGTCGGACGCCTTCCTGGTGCTGGCCCAGGCACCGGGCGGGCTCACCTGTTTTCTGCTGCCGCGGGTGCTGCCGGACGGCAGCCGTAACGCGTTCCGTATCCAGCGGCTCAAGGACAAGCTCGGCAACCGCTCCAACGCCTCGGCGGAGGTCGAGTTCGACGGGCAGAGCTGGGCGCGCAGGGTCGGCGAGGAAGGGCGCGGGGTCGCCACGATCATCGAGATGGTGGCGGCGACCCGGCTGGACTGCGTCAGCGCGTCGGCCGCGGTGATGCGGCAGGCGGTGGCGCAGGCGCTGCACCACACCGCGTACCGGGAGGCGTTCGGCGGCCGGCTGGCCGACAAGCCGCTGATGCGCAATGTGCTGGCCGATCTGGCGCTGGAGTCGGAGGCGGCGACCACGCTCGCGCTGCGGCTGGCGGCGGCGTACGACGCCGACACCGAGCTGGACCGGCACCTGCTGCGCCTGGCGGTCCCGGCGGCGAAGTACTGGGTGACCAAGCGGTGCACGCCGGTGGTCACCGAGGCGCTGGAGTGCCTGGGCGGCAACGGATACGTCGAGGAGTCGGGCATGCCGCGGCTGCTGCGCGAGGCACCGCTCAACTCGATCTGGGAGGGCTCCGGCAACGTCCAGGCGCTGGATGTGCTGCGGGCCCTGCGGCGCGAACCCGCGGCGCTGAACGCCTTTCTCACCGAGATCGGTACGGCGCGGGGCGCGGATCACCGGCTGGACCGGGCGATCAAGGGGATGCTCACCGAACTCGCCGATCTGGAGGGCGCCGAGGCGCGGGCCCGGCGCCTGGTGGAGCGGATGGCGCTGGTGTTGCAGGGCTCGCTGCTGGTGCGCCACGCACCGCCCGAGGTCGCGGACGCGTTCTGCGCCTCCCGGCTGGGCGGCGATGCGGGCGCCGCGTTCGGGACGCTGCCGCACACGCTGGATCTCGCGGCAATCGTGACCCGGTCGCGGCCGGTCCTCGACCGCTGAGCCCGCGGCACGGTGGCCGGCCGCCGTCCACCGTGGCGGGGCCGCCGGCCTCCCTCCGTACGGCCAACGACGCGGCGGCGGCTCCCCGTCGCCTCCGGGCCGTTGCCTCACGAAGGGACGGGGACGGGGGATGCCGCCGCCGCGCCGGTCAGGGAGCGGTGCCGCGCCGACTCGGCACCGCTCCCCGGTCTCAGGGGCCATCAGGGGTGAATCCCGGACCGGGCCGCCGGCCGATCCCCGCCACAAGCCCTACGGCAGGTCCCTCGGCCCGGGCCCGTCCGCCGCGGTGCGCCCGCGCAGCGCCGCATCGATGGCCATGATGATCTCGCCGTCCGGTGCGTCCGGCGGGAAGGCGGCCAGCGCCCCGCGCGCCTCGTAGTAGCGCAGCACCCGGCAGGCCTCGTCCGCGCCGGTCCAGCCCGCCCCGCGCAGCACCACCACGAGGTCGGCGCAGGCCAGCGCGGCCAGCAGACCGCCGGCCGCGGCCACCCGGTCGAGCAGTTGGGGGGCGCTGTCGATGACATAGCCGTCGGCGGGCGGCGGCTGACGCTTGATCAGCACATCCACCGCGGGCAGCCGGGGGACCCCGTAGTGGCCGGCCAGCCGGGCGGCCCGCGCGCCACGCACCCCCTCACCCGCGCCGATCACCACGACGCGCGGAGCAGCGGCCACCATGGTGAGCCCCCTCCCCCGCACCGTGCCGTTGTCGCGCGTGGCGGCCGATGGAATCCCGGCGACAACCGGCGGGTTCTCCGACGGGTGACCGGCGAACCTCGTGGTGGCGAGAAGCCATCGGCCGCTCGGATCAGCCTCCCCGTCCGCGTCATAGGCCACAACGGTTGCAGAGCGTTGCAGTGCCCCGCGGTCGGTCGGGACAATGGCCCTTCCAGGACGGCCCGGTGACGGCACGACAGGCACCTGACGGCGGCGGACAGTGCACAACGGAGAACAGCGTGAGCGACAGACCGATCGACAGCGCCATCTGGTCGGCCCAGGAGATCCGCGCGACGGCCCGTCGGCTCGCCTCCGTCCGTGAGGCCGCGCTCGCGGGGGAGACACCGCCCGACGCACCGCTGGACGCGCCCCGCGCGGTGATCGGCGAGTCCTGGCGCCGGGTGCTGATATCCGGTGTGGACCCGGACGGTGAACCGCCCCACCGCCCGCTGTCGGTGGCCGAGTTGGAGCACCGACGGCAGAAGTCACAGCTGGCGGCGGTGCTGCCGGTGCTCCACGAGGGGCTGCTGGCGACCGCCGACGCGGCCCAGCAGATCATGGTCGTCACCGATGCCGAGGGCCGGGTGCTGTGGCGGGAGGGCAGCGCCCCGGTACGGCGGATGGCCGACCGGCTCGGCTTCGACAAGGGCGCGGACTGGACGGAGGACGCCGTCGGCACCAACGCGATCGGCACCGCGCTGGTGGCCCACCGTCCGGTGCTGGTGCACTCCGCCGAGCACTTCCTCCGCAGCCACCATCAGTGGACCTGTGCCGCGGCGCCGCTGCACGACCCGCGCGACGGGCGGCTGTTGGGCACCGTGGACATCAGTGGCCCCGCGCACACCTTCCACCCCACCACGCTCTCGCTGGTGTCCGCGGTCGCGCGGCTCGCGGAGGGCGAGCTGCGCACCCGCCACCACCAGTCCCTGGAGCGGCTGCGGTCGAGCGCGGCGCCGGTGCTGGCACGGCTCGGCGGGCAGGCGCTGGCCGTCGACCCCAGAGGCTGGGTGGTGGGCGTGACGGGCCTGACCCCGCCGGACCGGGTGGCGCTGCCCAAGACGCCTGAGGCCGGGCCGCTGTGGCTGCCGCGCTATGGGGCGTGCACCCTGGAGCCGCTGCCCGGCGGCTGGCTGATCCGGGTCGGCCGGCCGGAGCGGGAGGCCGGGCCGAGCCGGGTGGTCCTGGACGTCAGCGGCCGGGACGGCTCCACGGTCACGGTCAGCGGCCCGGCCGGCAGCTGGTCGCACGAGCTGTCCCCGCGCCATGCCGAGCTGCTGTTCGTCCTCGCCGCGCATCCGGAGGGGCGCAGCGCCGCCGAACTGGCCCAGGATCTGTTCGGTGACGGCAGCCGTACGGTCACGGTGCGCGCCGAACTGTCCCGTCTGCGCCGCCACCTCGGGGGCGTGCTGGCGCACCGGCCGTACCGCTTCGCCGACGGGGTGGAGGTGGAACTCCGGCTGCCGCGACGGCCCGGCCGGCTGCTGCCGCACTCGCTGGCACCCGCGGTGGCGGCGGCGCGGCGGGAGTGACGGGCACGAGCCGCCGCGCTGGATGGCGACCCTGCGGCGCATCTGGTCCGGTGAGCCGCTCTCCGCGGAGGCCGGCCCGATCGGTCCCGCTCCGGCGCGGCCCGGCGGGCCCGAGGTGCTGTTCGGCGGGTTCGTACCCGCCGTGGTGGAGCGGGTCGCCCGCTGGGGCGACGGCATCCTCGGCGCCGCACTGCCGTCCAGCAGATGGACCGGCTGTTCCGTGATGTGGAGGCGGCCTGGTCCGGGCCGGACGCACCGGCCGGCCCCGGCTGCCGGCCCAGGTCAATGCGGCCGGCCGCAGCCGCCACCCGTTCGGCCCGCCCCCGTCGCCGTCCCCCGGGACGGGCCTAAGGGTGGTCCCGTAATCCCTGGCGACCGGGGATGAGGCGACCCGGGGCGCGCGGGCCGGGAGGTGAGCGATGAGTCCGACGGGCGGGCCGGAGGCGCCGGCGGCATCCGAGGTGTCTTCGGCGGCACCGGCGGCATCCGGGGCGACTCCGACGGCTGCCGGGCCCCGGCCCAGACGGGGCGTGCTGGCGCTGATCGCCCTCGTCGGGTTCGGCATGCTGCGCAACGGGCTGTCCGACGACATGGGGCCGCCGCAGCCGGGGGCCGCCACCTCGCTCTCCCCCGGATTTCCCGGTGACACCCCGCCCGAAGGACCGGCCCCGCCGCCGCTGCCCCGCTCCGCCCCCTCCCGGGTGGTGATCCCCTCGCTCAGGGTCTCCGCCCCGGTGCTGCCGGTGGGCCTGGACGCGGACGGCTGGATCGAGGCCCCGCCGGCCGAGGACCCTCAACTGGCGGGCTGGTACGAGGGCGCACCGTCCCCGGGCGAGCGCGGCACCGCCGTCCTCGTCGGGCATGTCGACAATCTCAGCGGACCGGCGGTCTTCTTCGGACTGGGCGCCCTGGAGAAGGGCCGGACGATCCGGGTGACCCGTGAGGACGGGCGGACCGCGGTCTTCGAGGTCTACGGCATCCAGGTCTTCGACAAGCGGAACTTCCCCGCCCGCAGGGTCTACGCCGACACCGGACGCCCCGAGCTGCGGGTGCTGACCTGTGGGGGCAACTACGCCGCGGGCTCCGGCTATACGGGCAATGTGGTGGTCTTCGCCAGGATGACCGCCCGGGCGACGGGCGACGGGCGGGTGTGACACCGCCTCGCCCCCGCCCGCCTCACCCCGTCCCGAACCACGCCCCGGCGAGCGAACGCAGCGTCCCCTCCGCGGGTGCGTGCAGCTCCCGCAGGTACCAGGGGAGGTTGCTGTACACGTGCAGCAGCGTGTACGCGAGCAGTTGGGAGGGCTCGAAGCTACTGCCGTACGACGTGACGAGCCGGGCCAGCAGCTGCGGATCCCCGCGGGTGACGAACAGACCGACACCGACGAAGTCGTAGGCGCGGTCCCCGATCATGGCCGGTTCGAAGTCGAAGAGCCCCGTCAGGCGCCAGCCGTCGGGATCGACCAGGAAGTGCTGCTGCATGACCTCGGTGTGCAGCAGGGAACGGTGCGGGGAGCGGGGCAGCGGGACCGAGTCCAGGAACGCCGGGATCTGCTCCAGCCAGGCGGCGGGCAGTCCGTGGGCGCGCTGCTGTTCCACGGCTGCTGCCCGCCGGCGGTCCAGGAAGGCGCCCCAGTCTCCGGGGCCGAGGACGCCTTCGTCCGTTTCCACCGCAGGCAGCATGATCGGAACCGTAGGCAGCCGGACGGCGGGCGGCAACGCGTTTTCCCGGCCCTCGCCTCCGGTGAGCGGACGGCGGCAGCGGCCGGGTGAGCCGGCCCGGGCGGCGAAGGGGGCGTTCCGCGTTCCGCCCGGTGAACCAATGTCTCAGCATGTGGATGATCCCGGCGTTCCGCCCCGGCCGGGGGCCCTTCCCGGCCATGCAGCCCGGCTAATTGGCTCCCGCACCGTCCTGGGTATGTGATGTGCTGGCCGCATGAGCATCTCGGTCACCACGTGGTACCTCGAGCAGACCTCGCGCGCCGACCTGTCCCCCGTACAGGAGCTGCCCGCCGAGCAGGGCGTCCGCATCATCCGGTCCGAGGTGCCTTCGCCGGAATTCAGCCGCTTCCTCTATACGGCGGTCGGCGGTGACGTCACCTGGACCGACCGGCTTTCCTGGACGTACGCGCAGTGGACGGAGTACCTGGGGCGGCCGGGGGTGGAGACCTGGGTGGCGTACGAGCGCGGTACGCCCGCCGGATTCATCGAGCTCGAAGCGGCACCGGACGGATCCGTGGAGATCGTCTACTTCGGCCTCGTGCCGGCCTTCCGGGGGCGCCGGATAGGCGGGTACCTGCTGGCGTACGGGATCGAGCGGGCCTGGGACCTGGCCGGGCGATGGCCGGGACAGGCGCCGACGAAGCGGGTCTGGCTGCACACGTGCACCCTGGACGGCACGCATGCGATGGACAACTACCGGCGGCGCGGGTTCCGGGTGTACGACACCACGGTGACCGAGGAGCCCGAGGTGCCGGCGCCGGGCCCGTGGCCTGGCGCGGGACCCGTCACGGCCGTCGCGGCCGGATGACCTCCGTCCCCGGCGGAGAGTGACCGACATCACGGCGTCTCGCGATGCGGGACAGCTTTGTCCATATCTTGGATAGCGGTGGACTGGCCGGAGAACGGCGTGCCACGCTTCCGTCATGTCTCGAGCTGGAATTGCCTTGGTGAGTCGGCGGCACGTCGACCTCGGCCGCATGTCCAGCGCCATTTGTCGGGCGGGCTGAGGCTGTACCCACCTGTGGGGTCATTGCCCCCGGACAGCACCCAGCACCACCGCACACCCCGCCGTCCCCACCGTCGTCGGACGCGCTGAAACCCCCGGCCCGAAGACCTTCCCGACGCGTCGCCACGCGCCGCTCTTCGGTATGTCTGCGCAGGCCGTCGCGGGTGCCCGGCGCCGGTCCCGATCCCTCGAGCCCGCCCAGAAGGACGTACCTCCATGGCCGCCAACCCGAACAGCCCCGCAGCCGCCACGACCCGCCGCAAGGCCGGACGCCACCGCGGCGAGGGCCAGTGGGCCGTAGGTCACTTCACGCCGCTCAACGGCAATGAGCAGTTCAAGAAGGACGACGACGGTCTCAATGTGCGGACACGCATTGAGACGATCTACTCCAAGGCCGGATTCGACTCGATCGACCCCAACGACCTGCGCGGGCGGATGCGTTGGTGGGGTCTGTACACCCAGCGCAAGCCCGGGATCGACGGCGGCAAGACCGCGATCCTGGAGCCCGAGGAGCTGGACGACAAGTACTTCATGCTGCGGGTCCGGATCGACGGCGGACGGCTGACCGTGGCCCAGCTGCGCGCCATCGGCGAGGTCTCCGAGCAGTACGCCCGCGGCACCGCGGACATCACCGACCGGCAGAACATCCAGCTGCACTGGATCCGCATCGAGGACGTCCCCGCCATCTGGGAGAAGCTGGAGGCCGTCGGGCTCTCCACGACCGAGGCGTGCGGCGACTGCCCGCGCGTGATCATCGGTTCCCCGGTGGCCGGTATCGCGGCGGACGAGATCATCGACGGCACCCCGGCCGTGGACGAGATCCACGAGCGCTACATCGGCAGCAAGGAATTCTCCAACCTGCCGCGCAAGTTCAAGACCGCGATATCCGGCTCGCCGGTACAGGACGTGGTCCACGAGATCAATGACGTGGCCTTCGTCGGCGTCGTCCACCCCGAGCACGGCCCCGGCTTCGACCTCTGGGTCGGCGGCGGACTGTCCACCAACCCCAAGCTCGCCCAGCGCCTGGGCACCTGGGTCCCGCTGGACGAGGTCGCCGACGTATGGGCCGGTGTCGTCGGGATCTTCCGCGACTACGGCTACCGCCGGCTGCGCACCCGCGCCCGGCTGAAGTTCCTGATGGCCGACTGGGGTCCGGAGAAGTTCCGCCAGGTGCTGGAGGACGAGTACCTTCAGCGCAAGCTCCTCGACGGCCCGGCGCCCGAACAGCCGGTCTCCAAGTGGCGTGACCACATCGGTGTGCACCAGCAGCAGGACGGCCGCTTCTACGTGGGCTTCGCCCCGCGGGTCGGCCGGGTCGACGGCACCACCCTCACCAAGATCGCCGAACTGGCCGCCGCGCACGGCTCCGACCGGCTGCGCACCACCGTCGAGCAGAAGATGATCATCCTCGATGTGACGCAGGACCAGGTCGATGCGCTGGTCGCCGGGCTGGAGGCACTGGACTTCCAGGTCAACCCCTCGCCGTTCCGGCGCGGCACGATGGCCTGCACCGGTATCGAGTTCTGCAAGCTCGCCATCGTCGAGACCAAGGGCCGCGGCGCGTCCCTCATCGACGAACTGGAGCGCCGGATGCCGGACTTCCAGGAGCCGGTCACCATCAACCTCAACGGCTGCCCGAACGCCTGCGCCCGCATCCAGGTCGCGGACATCGGTCTCAAGGGACAGCTGGTGCTGGACGACAACGGCAACCAGGTCGAGGGCTACCAGGTGCACCTGGGCGGCGCGCTGGGCCTGGAGCCCGGGTTCGGCCGCAAGGTCCGCGGTCTGAAGGTCACCGCCGACGAACTCCCCGACTACGTCGAGCGGGTGCTGCGCAACTTCGAGGAGCAGCGCGAGGAGGGCGAGCGGTTCGCCACCTGGGCGGCCCGGGCGGAAGAGGGTGCGCTGAAGTGAGCGAGCGAGCGGCGCCGTTCTACTGCCCGTACTGCGGGGACGAGGACCTGCGGCCTTCCGAGGACGAGGGGCACGGTGCGTGGGAATGCCGGGCGTGCAGCCGCGCGTTCCGGCTGAAGTTCCTGGGCCTGCTGGCCCCGGGAGCCACCGGCCCCTCCCCTTCCGCTTCCGACGGAGGTACTTCGTGACCACCGCTACCGACCTTCAGCAGCTCGCCGAGCAGGCGGGCCGCGACCTGGAGGACGCATCCGCCCTGGACATCCTCACCTGGGCCACCGAGACCTTCGGTCCGCGCTTCTGCGTCACCTCCTCGATGGAGGACGCAGTCGTCGCGCACCTGGCCTCGCGGGTCTTCCCGGGCGTGGACGTGGTCTTCCTGGACACCGGCTACCACTTCCCGGAGACCATCGGGACCCGGGACGCGGTCGCCGAGGTGATGGACGTCAACGTCATCACCCTGACGCCGCGGCAGACCGTGGCCGAGCAGGACGCCGAGTACGGCCCGAAGCTGCATGACCGCAACCCCGACCTGTGCTGCGCGCTGCGCAAGGTCAAGCCGCTCGAAGAGGGCCTGACCGGGTACGACGCATGGGCGACCGGGCTGCGCCGGGACGAATCGCCGACCCGGGCCAACACCCCGGTGGTCGGCTGGGACCCCAAGCGGCAGAAGGTGAAGGTCTCCCCGATCGCCCGCTGGACCCAGGCCGACGTGGACGCGTACGTGACCGAGCACGGTGTGCTCACCAACCCGCTGCTGATGGACGGCTACGCCTCCGTCGGCTGCGCGCCCTGCACCCGCCGGGTGCTTCAGGGCGAGGACGCCAGGTCCGGCCGCTGGGCCGGGAGCAACAAGACCGAGTGCGGGCTGCACGGATGACAGAGCATCAGGAGATATCCATGACGGGCGCCACGATCTGGCTGACCGGTCTGCCGAGCGCGGGCAAGACGACCATCGCCCGCGAGCTGGCCGGAAAGTTGCGCGGCGAGGGCCACCGCGTCGAGGTGCTCGACGGCGACGAGATCCGCGAATTCCTCTCCGCGGGCCTCGGTTTCACCCGTGAGGACCGGCACACCAACGTGCAGCGGATCGGCTTCGTGGCCGAGCTGCTGGCGAGCAACGGCGTCAAGGCGCTGGTGCCGGTGATCGCGCCGTACGCGGACAGCCGGGAGGCGGTGCGCAAGCGCCACCAGACCGAGGGCACCGCGTATGTGGAGGTGCATGTGGCCACCCCGGTGGAGGTGTGCTCCGAGCGCGATGTGAAGGGGCTCTACGCCAAGCAGGCGGCCGGTGAGATCTCCGGTCTGACCGGCGTGGACGACCCTTACGAGGCTCCCGGGTCGCCCGATCTGCGCATCGAGTCGCACACCCAGACCGTTCAGGAGTCCGCAGCCGCACTGCATGCGCTGCTCGTCGAAAGGGGACTGGCGTGAGCGACGCGCGCGCGGCCGCCCAGCCGCAGACAACGACGACGGGGCGCAGCGTGACCACGGCTGCTTCCCTCACCGAGACCGGCCCGGGGCACGAGGGCGACTCCGCGTACGCGCTGTCGCACCTGGACGCGCTGGAGTCCGAGGCGGTGCACATCTTCCGCGAGGTGGCGGGTGAGTTCGAGCGGCCGGTGATCCTGTTCTCCGGCGGCAAGGACTCCATCGTCATGCTGCACCTCGCGCTGAAGGCCTTCGCGCCCGCCGCGATCCCCTTCTCCCTCCTGCACGTCGACACCGGGCACAACTTCCCCGAGGTTCTGGACTACCGCGACCGCACCGTGGAGCGGCACGGTCTGCGGCTGCACGTCGCCGCCGTACAGGACTTCATCGACCGCGGTGAGCTGCGCGAGCGCCCGGACGGTACCCGTAACCCGCTCCAGACCGTGCCGCTGCTGGACGCCATCGAGAAGAACCGTTTCGATGCGGTCTTCGGCGGCGGCCGCCGGGACGAGGAGAAGGCGCGCGCCAAGGAGCGGGTGTTCTCGCTGCGCGACGAGTTCGGCGGCTGGGACCCGCGCCGGCAGCGCCCCGAGCTGTGGCAGCTCTACAACGGCAAGCACTCGCCCGGTGAGCATGTCCGGGTCTTCCCGCTGTCCAACTGGACCGAGCTGGACGTGTGGCAGTACATCGCCCGCGAGAAGATCGAACTGCCCGCCATCTACTACGCCCACGAGCGCGAGGTCTTCGCCCGCAGCGGCATGTGGCTGGCGCCCGGTGAGTGGGGCGGCCCGAAGGACGGCGAGACCATCGAGACCCGGCAGGTGCGCTACCGCACCGTCGGCGACATGTCCTGCACCGGCGCCGTCGACTCCGACGCGGACACCATCGAGGCCGTCATCGCGGAGATCGCCGCGTCCCGGCTGACCGAGCGGGGCGCGACGAGGGCCGACGACAAGCTGTCCGAGGCCGCCATGGAGGACCGCAAGCGCGAGGGGTACTTCTAACCATGAGCACGATCAACGCTGTTGAGGGCGTGGTGGACGCGGGTGCCACCTCGCTGCTGCGGTTCGCCACCGCCGGGTCCGTCGACGACGGCAAGTCGACGCTGGTGGGCCGGCTGCTGCACGACTCGAAGTCGGTGCTCGCCGATCAGCTGGAGGCCGTCGAGCGGGCCTCTCTGGGCCGCGGGCAGGAGACGCCGGACCTGGCGCTGCTGACCGACGGGCTGCGCGCCGAGCGTGAGCAGGGCATCACCATCGACGTCGCCTACCGCTACTTCGCCACCCCGCGGCGCCGGTTCATCCTGGCGGACACCCCCGGGCATGTGCAGTACACCCGCAACATGGTCACCGGCGCCTCCACCGCCGAGCTGGCCGTGGTGCTGGTCGACGCCCGCAACGGCGTGGTCGAGCAGACCCGCCGGCATGCCGCGGTCGCCGCGCTGCTGCGCGTCCCGCACGTCGTGCTGGCCGTCAACAAGATGGACCTGGTGGACTACGAGGAGTCCGTCTTCGCCACGATCGCCGAGGAGTTCACCTCGTACGCGGCCTCGCTGGGCGTCCCGGAGATCACCGCCATCCCGATCTCGGCACTGGCCGGGGACAACGTGGTGTCCCCGTCGGCGAACATGGACTGGTACGGCGGCCCGACCGTGCTGGAGCACCTGGAGACGGTGCCGGTCGTCGCCGACCCCTCGGACGACCCGGCCCGCTTCCCGGTCCAGTACGTGATCCGCCCACAGACCGCGGAGCACCCCGACTACCGCGGCTACGCAGGCCAGATCGCCTCCGGCGTGCTGCACGTCGGCGACGCGGTCACCGTCCTGCCCTCGGGCCGGACGAGCACCATCGAGGCGATCGACGCACTCGGCCAGGCCGTTGACGTCGCCTGGGCACCCCAGTCGGTCACCGTCCGGCTCACCGACGACCTCGACATCTCGCGCGGCGACCTGATCGCCCCGACCGCCGCCGCGCCGGGCACCTCGCAGGACATCGAGGCGACCGTCTGCCATGTGGCCGACCGTCCGCTGACCGTCGGCCAGCGGGTGCTGCTCAAGCACACCACCCGCACCGTCAAGGCGATCGTCAAGGACATTCCGTCCCGGCTGACGCTGGACGATCTCTCCCAGCACCCGTCGCCCGGTGAGCTGGCCGCCAACGACATCGGACGGGTCGTGATCCGCACGGCAGAGCCGCTGGCGCTGGACGCCTACGCCGACTCCCGCCGCACCGGCTCCTTCCTGCTGATCGACCCGGCGGACGGTACGACGCTGACCGCGGGGATGGCGGGCACCGCCTTCGCCGAGGCCGCCGCGGACGCCGCTCCGGCCGCCGAGGCGGACGACGACGGATGGGACTTCTGACCGTGATCAAGGACATGTTCTCGACCTTCGCGAAGGAGGGCGGCCGCATCGGCAGCGGCGCCCTCGGCAGCGGCCAGGGCGGAGTCGGCCGATGTGTGTGCTGACGACGCCTGACTCCGTACCCCCCACCCCCTCCTTCCGAAGATTCATCGTTCCGCCGGGCGCGCCTTAGAGGGGCGCGTACTGCCCCGGCCCTCCGAGAGGACATCCTCCGTGTCTGCCGTTCGACACCGCCTGCTGGCGGCCGCTGTCACCGTCCCGTTGCTGACCGGTGCGCTGGGCGCCTGCGGCTACGGCTCCCAGGCCAAGAAGGACATCTCGGCCGGCGTCGCTCCCAAGGGCGCCAAGACCGATGGGCTCGATCAGGTCAAGATCGGGTTCTTCGGCAACTCCACCCACGCCACTCCCCTGATCGGCCTCCAGAACGGTCAGTTCCAGAAGGAACTGGGCGGCACGGAGATCAAGCCCGCCGTCTTCAACGCGGGCCCCGCGGAGATCGAGGCGCTGAACTCGGGCGCCATCGACATCGGCTGGATCGGCCCCTCCCCCGCCATCAACGGCTACGCCAAGTCGCACGGCAAGAGCCTGAAGATCATCGGCGGTTCGGCCTCCGGCGGCGTCTCACTCGTCGTCAACCCCAAGAAGATCAAGAGCCTGGGCGACCTCAAGGGCAAGACGATCGCCACCCCGCAGCTGGGCAACACCCAGGACGTGGCGCTGCTCAACTACCTGGCAGAGAAGGGCTACAAGGTCGACGCCACCACCGGCAAGGGTGACGTCACCGTCCAGCGCACCGACAACAAGGTGACGCCGACCGCCTTCCAGGAGGGCTCCATCGACGGCGCCTGGGTGCCCGAGCCCACCGCCTCCAAGCTGGTGGCCGCGGGTGGCAAGACGCTCCTGGACGAGAAGAAGCTGTGGAAGGACGGCAAGTTCGTCATCACGAACGTGATCGTCCGCCAGGCCTTCCTCAAGGACCACCCGAAGGCCGTCGAGGCCGTGCTGCGGGCATCGGTGCGGACCAACGCCTGGATCCGCTCGCACCCGGCCGAGGCGAAGAAGGCGCTCAACGCCCAGCTCGCCGACTCCAAGATCGCGGGCAAGGCGCTGCCGGAGAACGTGCTCGACCCGGCGTTCAAGAACGTCGACATCACCGATGACCCGCTGGCCGCCACCCTCCGGCAGGAGGCCGATCACGCCGTCAAGGCGGGCCTGCTGAAGGCGCCGGACCTGAAGGGCATCTACGACCTCACCCTGCTGAACAAGGTGCTCAAGTCCGAGGGCAAGCAGCCGGTCGACGACGCCGGACTCGGCAGCAACTAGCCCCCACCGCACCGCACTCCCCCAGGAGGTGACACCGATGACGACCACCACGCTCACCAAGCAGCAGCCCGCCACGGCGGACACGGGCACCACCGTGCCGTACGCGGCTCGCATCGACCATGTCTCGAAGTCGTTCGGCCGTCCCGGCGCGCAGCAGCATGTGCTGGACGACATCACCATCGATGTGGCACCCGGCGAGTTCGTCTGCCTCCTGGGGGCCTCGGGCTGCGGCAAGTCCACCCTGCTCAACCTCGTGGCCGGCCTCGACGCGCCGTCCGCCGGCGCCATCGAGACGCCCGGCGGCCGGCCGGCCCTGATGTTCCAGGAGCACGCCCTCTTCCCGTGGCTGACCGCGGGCCGCAACATCGAACTGGCGCTGCGGCTGCGCGGGGTGCCGCGCGCCGAGCGCCGCCCCGAGGCCGAGCGGCTGCTCGAACTCGTCCGGCTCAAGGGCGCCTACGGCAAGCGGGTGCACGAGCTGTCGGGCGGGATGCGCCAGCGCGTGGCAATGGCTCGTGCGCTCGCCCAGGACAGCCAACTGCTGCTGATGGACGAGCCGTTCGCCGCGCTGGACGCGATCACCCGCGATGTGCTGCACGACGAGCTGACCCGCATCTGGCACGACGCGAACAACAGCAGCTCCGGGGGCAACCTCTCGGTCCTGTTCGTCACCCACAACGTCCGTGAGGCGGTACGGCTCGCCCAGCGGGTGGTGCTGCTGTCCTCCCGCCCGGGCCGGATCGCCCGCGAGTGGCAGGTGGACATCCCGCAGCCGCGCCGTATCGAGGACGCCGCGGTCGCCGACCTGTCCATCGAGATCACCGAACAGCTCCGTGGGGAGATCCGCCGCCATGGCCAGCACTGAGACCGAGGCCGGGTCCACCGCGGCACAGACCGACGCCGACCCGGCCGCTTCCGACCGCACCCTCGCCACGACGGGTGATGCCACCGACCTCGCCGGCCTGGAGGCCGGGCTCGACGCCCTGGAGTCCAGGGTCGTCCAGCGGCAGCCGTGGCTGCGCACCGCCGTGTCGAAGGCGCTCCCGCCGCTGATCGCCATCGCGATCGTGCTCGCGCTGTGGCAGCTCGCCTACCACTTCGAGCTGAAGGCGCACTATCTGCTGCCCAGCCCCCTGGACGTGGCCCGTTCACTCCAGCAGAAGTGGCTGGAGGGCACCCTGCTGGGCTTTGTGTGGACCAGTGTTTCCCGTGGGGCGCTGGGCTTCCTCGCCTCGGTCGCCCTCGGTACCGTCCTCGGGCTGATCGTCGCCAGGGTCAAGGCCGTACGGGCGGCGATCGGGCCGATCCTGAGTGGATTGCAGTCGCTGCCCTCGGTGGCCTGGGTCCCGGCGGCGATCATCTGGTTCGGGCTGAGCGACGCCACGATCTACGCGGTGGTGCTGCTGGGCGCCGTCCCCTCCATCGCCAACGGCCTGGTGGCGGGCGTCGACCAGATCTCCCCCCTCTACCTCCGGGCAGGGCGCACCATCGGTGCGACCGGTCTGGCCGGGGTACGGCATGTGCTGCTGCCGGCCGCGCTGCCGGGCTACCTCGCCGGTCTCAAGCAGGGCTGGGCGTTCTCCTGGCGTTCGCTGATGGCCGCCGAACTCATCGTCAACGCGCCCGATCTGGGCACCGGTCTGGGCCAGCTGCTGGAACAGGGCCGCGAGCTCCAGGACATGTCCTGGGTGCTGGCCGCGATCCTGCTCATCCTCATCGTGGGGATCGGCATCGAGCTGCTGATCTTCGCGCCGATCGAGCGGCGGGTGCTGCGCAGCCGCGGCCTCCTCGTCAAGAGCTGAACATGCACGCACGCCCGACACTCCTCGTCATCGCCCACGGCAGCCGCGACCCGCGGCACGCGGCGACGGTCGCCGCGCTCTGCGCGCGGGTCCGGTCGCTGCGGCCGGGGCTGCGGGTCGAGGTCGGCCATCTCGACTTCAATGCGCCGCGGGTGCCCCGGGTGCTGGAGCGGCTGGCGGCCGAGGCGGAGGGGCGGCGCGAAGCGCCTTCGGGCCTGCCGGACGTGGTGGCGCTGCCCCTGCTCCTGACCCGGGCCTTCCACGCGAAGTCCGATATCCCGGCGGTGCTGCACGACGCCGCCGCGCGATTCCCCCGGCTGACCATCCGTCAGGCCGAGGTGCTCGGGCCTTCCCCTCTCCTGACCGGCGCGCTGGAGCGCCGGCTGACGGAGGCCGGGCTGCGGCCCGGTGACCGTCGCTCGACCGGGGTCGTACTGGCCTCGGCGGGCTCCTCCGACCCGGAGGCGAGCGCAGTGATCGCTGAAATCGCGCGGGAGTGGCGGCGCACCGCTGGTTGGTGTGCCGTGCGGCCTGCGTTCGCCTCCGCATCTCTTCCCCGCACGGCCGACGCCGTACGGGCCCTGCGCGCCGAGGGCGTGCACCGGGTGGCGGTGGCCCCGTACGTCATCGCCCCCGGGTTCCTCCCGGACCGGATCGCCGCCGGGGCCCGCGAGGCCCGCGCCGACCTCCTCGCCCCCGTCCTGGGCGCCGCCCCCGAACTGGCCCGGCTCCTGCTGCGGCGCTACGACCAGTCGGTGGCGGCCGGCGCCCGCGGGGAGCTCACCGCGCTGACCGCCTGAGCGGCCTCAGCCCTTGACCGCCCCGGAGGTCATGCCCGAGACGATCGAGCGGCGGAAGATCATGACCAGTACGCCGATCGGCACGGTGGCAGCCACCGCCCCCGCGAAGAGCGTCCCGTAGGGGACGGTGTACTGGCTGGTGAAGAGCGCGATACCGACCGGGACCGTACGGTGGCCGTCCTCGCTGTTGAAGGTCAGCGCGAGCAGGAACTCCGCCCAGGTCGCGGTGAAGGTGAAGATCCCCGCGGTGAACAGCCCCGGCCGGGCCAGCGGTGCGATCACGGTCAGCACGGTGCGCAGCGGTCCTGCGCCGTCGACCGTGGCCGCCTCCTCCAGCTCACGGGGGATGCCGACGAGATAGTTGCGCATGATCCAGATCGCGAACGGCAGATTGAGCGCGACATACGGCACGATCAGCCCCGCGTAGCTGTTGAGCAGTCCCAGCTGCCGCTCCAGCAGGAACAGCGGCACGACCAGCGCGATCGGCGGGAAGACGGAGAGCATCAGCAGCGCGGTCATCACGGCGCCGCGGCCGCGCAGCGGGGTACGGGCCAGGGCGTATCCCGCGAAGAAGGACAGGCCCAGTACGGCGACCGTCGAGACCGAGGCCACCAGCACGCTGTTGAGCAGACAGCGGCCGATCCCGTTGCGTACGAACGCCTCCGTGTAATTGCCGAGGGTCGCCGCCTTCGGCACCAGGGCCGGCGGGGCGGCGCTGATCTCGCCCGGGCCCTTGAAGGACGCCGCGATCATCCAGTACAGCGGCAGGGCCGTCAGCACGACGATCGCCAGACCGCCGAGGTTGACCGCGTTGAGGTACCGGCGGGGTCCGGTCGTGCGTGCCCGGCGGTTCATGCCCGGTCTCCTTCGTCCGCCTGCGCCCGGAAGACCCGCAGGAAGAGCAGGCAGCAGCTGATCACGATGGCGGCGGTGGTGGTCGCCACCGCGGCGCCGCGGCCGATGGCGAGGTTCTGGAAGAGCGTTTTGTAGCCGAGGATGGCCAGCGACTGGGTGGCGGTGCCGGGGCCGCCCTGGGTCAGCACGAACGGCAGGTCGAAGACGCCGAAGGCCTGGAGGATGCGGAAGAGGACGGCGATCGCCATGATCGGGCGCAGCTGCGGCAGCGTCACCTTCCAGAAGGTCGTCCAGGCACCGGCGCCGTCGATCTCCGCCGCCTCGTAGACATCGCCGGGGATGAGCATCAGCCCGGCGAGGACGACGATGGCGACGAAGGGCGTGGTCTTCCAGACGTCGACCACCACCATGGCACCCATCGCGGAGGCGGGCTGCCCCAGGATGTCCGGCCTGCTGCCGAGTACCTGCTCGAAGAGCCAGGTCAGCCCACCGTAGGTGCCGTTGAAGAGGTAGCCCCACAACTGGGCGGCGACCACGTTGATCAGCGCCCAGGGCAGCAGCAGCACGGCCAGGATCCAGCCGCGGGCGGCGCCCAGCCGCTCCAGTACCAGGGCTGCGGCGGTGCCCAGCACCAGCTCCAGCAGCACGGTGACGGCGGTGAACCCGAAGGTGAACAGGAGCGCCTGGCGCCATTCGGGGCTGCTGAGCACCGCGGCGTAGTGGTCGCCGGTCAGCGACAGGATGCGGAAGCCGCCGTACTCCAGGCGGACCTCGGCGAAGCTCAGCAGCAGCGAGAAGAGCACCGGGAAGACCGTCACCGCGGCGATGGTGAGCAGCGCCGGCGCGGCGAAGCACCAGCCGGTGCGGGCCCGGCGGCGCCGGCTCGCCAGGGCCGGACCGCCCCGGGGCGGCGCCGGTCGGCGCCGCGGCCCGGTCCGCCCGCCGTCCTGGGCCGGGGTCACTGCTCCACGGTTGGTCATGGCCGTCACAGCGCCCTGCCTTCCAGCGCGGTCCGGATGTCGGTCCGGGCCGCGCGTACGGCCTGGGCGGGCGTGGTCCGGCCGCCGGTCACGGCATTGGCATGGGTGTAGAGCGCCTTGCTGACCTGGGGGTAGTACGGGGTCTGCACCGGCCGGGCGACGAGCCGCAGTTCGCGTACCCCGGCGAGGGTGGGATCGCCGGCCGCGCGCGCCTCCGGACGGGCCAGCACCCCTTCCAGTGCGGGGATCACCCCGGCGTGCTTCAGCAGGATCAGCTGTGCCTCCTCGCCGGCGCAGAAGCGGGCGAAGGCGACCGCGGCTCCGAGGTGGCGGGAGTTGGGGTTGACGAAGTTGCTCCAGCCGCCGGCGCAGCTCACCCCGGGCGGACCGCCGTCCGCGAAGCCGGGCCGTGGGGCGATGCCGACCCGGCCGGCGACCGTGGAGACCGAGCGGTCGGCGGCGTTGCCCCAGGCGTAGGCCCAGTTGCGCAGAAAGAGGCCGCGGCCCCCGACGAAGGCGTCCTGCGAGTCGGCTTCCGTGTAGGTGGTGACCGTACGGGGTGTGACGCCGGTCCCGGTGAACTCCCCCATCAGCGCAAAGGCCCGCTCCGCGCCCGGCCCGTCGAGGGCCACACGGCCCGTCCCGTCCAGCACGGGGGTCTCCGCATCCGCCAGGAACTCGGCAACATTGCAGGTCAGCGACTCGGACACGGAGGCCTGCCAGAGGAACCCGTACGGCACGTCACCGGCGCGCTGGACCGTGCGCGCGGTGCGCAGCAGCTCCTCCCAGGTGCGCGGCACCGGCAGGCCGTGCTTGGCCAGCAGGTCCTTGCGGTAGTAGAGGAAGGCGCTGTCGGTGAAGAACGGCAGCGCGTATACGGCTCCGCGGTACTCGCTGAGCCGTCGCAGGGCCGGCGGATACCCGGTCCAGAAGTCCTTCGGCAGCAGTGTCTGCAACGGCAGCGCCAGCGCGTTGGCACCGAACTGGGCAGGCCAGGTGGTGTCTCCGAGGTAGACGTCGGGGGTGGGCGAGCCGCCCGCGAGCTGGGTGATGACCGCGGCGCGATTGCCGTCGGTGGTACTCAGCGCGTTGGCCTTCCGGACCCGGAGGTGCGGATGGCGGCGTTCGAAGGCGCGGATGATCAGGTCGGCCACCACCGGGCCGTGCCGGGCGGGGATTTCGGAGACCCACCAGGTGAGGGTGGCGGGGGTACGCGGTACATGGGAGGCCCGGTCCAGCAGACTCCCCAGGGGCTTGCCCGCACAACCGCCGGTGAGCCCGGCTCCCACGGCCAGTCCGCCGGCGAGCAGGCTTCTGCGGCTCAAGGCCATGAGCGCTCCTCACCTGTCGACGGCCGTGATGACAGCGCTTGCAGGCTAGGAGTGCGCTCTTCGCCAGGTCAACGCCGGATGAACAACAGATTCCTCACGTCACCCTCTGCCAACGCTGTCATTACTCCGCTGTGCTAGCGTCCCGCCATGTCCTCAGCTCGGAGCGAGGCCACCATGGCCGATGTGGCCCAGCGGGCGGGGGTTTCGGTATCCACCGTCTCGCGCACCCTGCGCGGACTGCCGACGGTCTCGGACACGACCCGCGCCCGGGTGGAAGCGGCCGCCCGTGAACTCTCCTTCGCGATCACCCGCAGCGCCTCCAGCCTCGTCACCGGGCGCACCGGACGGGTCGCCGTACTGCTGCCGCACCTGGAGTCGTGGTTCCTGAGCGCGGCGCTCTCCGGCATGGCGCCGGCACTGCGCGAGGCCGGCCTCGACCTGCTGGTCTACAGCGTCGCCGATGTCCGTGAACGCGCCGATTTCTTCGACCGGTTGCCGGCCCGCCGTAACGCCGACGCCCTCCTCGTGGTGAGTTTCGCGCTCTCCCCCGCCGAGCGTGCCCGCCTGGACGACCTGGGCATGCCGCTCGTCTTCGTCAGCCAGCACGCCCCCGGCCGTCCCAGCGTCTATGTGGACGACGCGGACGCCGCCCAGCGCGGCACCCGCCATCTGCTCAACCTCGGACACCGCCGGATAGCCTTCCTCCAGACCTCCGACGCGACGGGCTTCACCTGGAGCAGCAAGAACCGGCTCGCGGGCCATCTGCGGGCCCTCACCGAGGCCGGGATCGAGCCCGATGACTCACTCGTGCTCAGCGTGCCCGACTGGAAGGGCAGCGGTATGGCCGCCGCCGTGGGCCGGCTGCTGAGCCTCCAGCAACCGCCGACCGCACTCTTCACCGAGACCGACGACCTGGCCTTCCGGCTGCTGGCAGCCCTCCGGGAGGCCAACATCCCGGTCCCCGGACGGATTTCGGTCATGGGCTTCGACGACCATGTCATGGCCGCGGTGATGGGCCTGACGACCCTGGCCCAGCCCGCCACGGAAATCGGCCGCGCCGCCGTACGCCTCACCCGCTCCGTGATCGACAGCTCCGACGGCGACCACGAGCGCCATATCGTGCTCCCCACCGAACTCGTCCCCCGCGGCAGCACGGCACCACCACCCCGTCCGTAAGGGCGAGGGGGCTCTCGCGCGAGCGGCGACCGAGGGGACGACGCCCCACAGAAAAGGTCCCTCCCTCGAATGAGGAAGGGACCTTATATGGAGCGCCCGGCAGGCCTTGCACCTGCATCTCCCACCGGTTGGTGGACGTCTTTCCTTGGACCACAGACGCATCACCCCTGACTCGCTGCCCGCGAGCCGGAGTTACGCAATGATCATACAGGATCTCCGGGCACGCAAAACGCCCCCGTGCTCACCCCCACTCCCCCCACTCCCCCTGCGCCTGCTCCTTGCACTCCTTGAGGCCCGCGAGCGCCAGTGCGCGCTCCTCGGGGTGCTGGGCGGCCGCGGGCAGGGCCAGTGCGGTGCGGAACTGCTCCTGTGCCTCGGCGGGGCGGCCCGCTGCGGAGTAGGTGCGGCCCAGGCGGTAGCGGATGTCCATCTCCAGCCGGTCGCAGTGGGGTTCCGTGAGGGGGGAGAGTGTCCGGTGCTGGGAGAGCGCCTGGTGGTGGAGGGCTTCGGCGGCGCTCAGGTTGCCGTCGCCGAGCTCTGCCGTGCCCAGCCGGGCCAGGGTGATCGCGTGCAGGAGGACGTCCCCGACCTGCTCGACCAGGTCGGCGGCCTGGCGGAGCAGCTGCTTGGCCTCGCCGTACTGGCCGAGGCCGAGGTGGACGTCGGCGGCGCAGGCCAGGGCCCTGCTGAGCATGCGAGGTCTGCCGTTCTTCTCGGCGTGGGCATGGGCGTCGGCGAAGCAGGCCAGCGCCTCCTCGTACCGCGCCCGGAGATGGTGAACGGTGCCGAGGATGCAGAGCCCCATCGAGGCGAGCCAGCTGTCGTTGAGCCGCTGAGCCAGCTCCAGCGCCGCGGTGAGCGGGGGGATCGCCTGGTCGGCCCGGCCCAGGTTGAGGTCGGCCGCGCCCAACCCGACCAGGGCCCGGGCCTCTTCGCGCTGGTCTCCGCTGCGGCGACCGAGCTGTAGTGCCTCGGTGAACCAGGCGCGCCCTTGGGCGTAGCGGCCCTGGTGGATGTCGGTGATGCCCATGCAGTTCCGCAGTGCGGGGACCATCCGCCGGTCGGTGGCCGCGTCGGCGTGCGCGAGTGCGGTCTCCAGCGCTGCCCGGCCTTCGTGGTAGCGGCCCCGCCGTAGGAAGTAGTCGCTCAGCGCCTCGGCGATCCAGCACGCGTAGTCGGCTTCGCCGGCCGCCGCGGCGTGGCCGACGATGTCGACGAGTTCACCGCCGGCCGCGTCCAGCCAGCCGTCTGCGTCCTTCCAGCCCGCGAAGGGCGCTCCAGCGGGCGGGGGCCCGGTGGGGAAACCGTCCGGGCCCCAGTCGCTGCTGATCCGGCCCGCGTCCAGGTAGAGGCGGAGTACGCCGGTGCGCGCCGCACGGCTCTCGTCGGGGGCGGTGTCCGCGAGCCGCCGCGCGTGCACCCGGACCAGATCGTGCAGGCGGTAGCGGCCGGGACGAGGCTGCTGCACAAGACTCGCGTCGACCAGCCCTTCCAGGATCTGCTCGGCGTCACGGGGCGGCCGGCCGAGCATGGCCGCCGGCGTCAGCGGGTCGAACTCGACCGTCGGCGCGAGGCCCAGGGTGCGGAATCCGCGCTGCTGCTCCGGCGGGAGCTGGTCGTACGACAGGCGGAAGGCCGCCTCCACGCTGCGGTCCCCGGCGCTCAGTTCGCCGAGGCGGTGCTCGTCGCCCGCCATGCGGTCCACCAGGTACGCCAGCGTCCAGGCGGAGCGGGTCTGGAGCCGCGTCCCGGCGATGCGCAGTGCCAACGGCAGCCCGTCGCACAGCCGGACCAGCTCATGGGTCGACTCCGGCTCCCGGTCCGCGCGGTCCTCCCCGACGAGGTGCCTGAGCAGGGACACCGCGGCGCCGGTTGCCAGGGGCTCCAGGGTGACCCGTCGCCCGGCGTCCAGGCCGGCCAGCCGCCGTCGGCTGGTCACCAGCACCGTGCTGCCCGGTCCGGCGGGCAGCAGCGGCCGTAACTGCTGTGCGCCCAGGGCATCGTCCAGTACGAGGAGCAGCCGCAGCGGGCTGGTCGCGGCCCGCCAGGCGGCGGTGAGTTCGTCGAGGTCGTCCGGCACCTCGCTGTCGGCCGCGCCGATCGTGCGCAGCAGCCGGCGCAGCACTCGCTGCGGTGCGAGCCGCTGCCGTCCAGTGCTGTGCGCGCGCAGGTCCACGAACAGGCAGCCGTCCGGGTGGTGGACGCGGAGCGCACGGGCCGCGTGCACGACGAGCGCGGTCTTGCCGACACCGGCGGTACCGTCCACCGCCACGACCGATACCGCATCGGGCGGCAAGGTCTCGGTCAGCAGGGCCAGTTCGCGCTCGCGTCCGATGAGGCGGCCGGTGTCGCCCGGCAGTTCATTGACCGGGCGGCGGGCCCGGGGCCGGGCCGGCACTGCGCCGGCCGCGCTGCCGGGGTGGGGCTGCGACGGCGGTTCGGTGACGGCGCTGTGGGTCCGGGACGGCTGAGCGGCAGAGCGCGTCGCCGCCGGACCGAGCAGCTGCTCGTCCTCGCGACGCAGCACCGCCTGGTGCACCCGGCGGAGTTCGGCGCCGGGATCGACCCCCAGCTCGTCGCGCAGCCGCGCGCAGATGTCCTGGTAGGCACCGAGCGCCGCCACCTGGCGTCCGCTGCCGTACAGGGCGCGCATCCGCAGCGCCGTCAGCGACTCGTCGTACGGATCGGACGCGGACAGCGCGGCGAGGTCGTCCAGGGCGTCGGCGGACCGGCCGAGCAGGACCAGGCACTCCAGCCGCTCCCGCTGTACCGTACGCAGCCGCTGCGTCAGCCGCTGCCGCTCGCCTTGCAGGAACGGCCCCGGCACCCCGGCCAGGGGCTCACCGCGGAACAGGGCGAGCGCGTCGGAGTACCGGTCCCGCGCGGCGGCGAGGTCACCAGATGCCCGCGCGCGCCGGGCCGCACCGATCCGCTCGGCGAGCTCCGCCACATCGAGCAACACCTCGTCGCCGACGAGCCGGTAGCCGTCCCGGCCACTGCGGATCACCGACCCCGCCCGTCCGGCGCCCTCCGCATCGAGCGCCTTCCGCAGCCGGTAGACGTAGCTCGGCAGCACCTGGCGACCGGATCTCGGCGGCTTCGCGCCCCACACGTCGTCGAGCAGCTGCTCATGGCTGACCAGCGTGCCCGGACGCAGCACCAGCGCGGCCAGCACCGCATGCCGCCGCACCGGCCCCAGGTCCAACGGCCTCCCGTCACGCCAGGCCCGCACGGTTCCGAGCACCGCGATCCGTAACCGCTGAGGAACGCCCCCGTCCATCCCGAAGCCCCCGCTCACGCATCATCGAGATTTCATCCGTATTCCAGCGCCTCCCGCAATGCTTGGCAAGTCACACCGAGAACCGCGGGGAAGCAGGGAGAACGGCGAGAGGGGGAGGCGACCGGGGGCGCGGCGGTCGGCTCACGCGCCGGCGCGCGGCGGGCCATCGCACCCCGGCGAGAGACGGCCTTCCACAACGGCTGGTACGCCCTCCATACGTACCAGGCAACCGTTCTGAGGGACCGTCACTCGCTCCGGCTGCGACCGGCACCAGGACCACAAACAGCCCCACCACCCCGACGCCCGACACCCCTCCACCCCCATCACAAGACCGAGCCGCTTCCGCACCAAGCGAACCGTTGGCACCACGTCCCGACCAGGAGGTCAGGTTGAGCGAGCACCACTCCACCCGCAGGAGCGTCCTGAAAGCCGCCGGCGGAATCTCCGCGGCGCTTGCCCTTGGCGGAGCGAACATCCTCGGGACGGCATCGGCGGCCCGCGCGGCCGACGGCTCCGGGCTGCGCGTGGTGGAACACAACGGGGACGACCCCCGCATGTGGTACTACCGGTTCGCCACCGACGCGATCGGCTGGCAGCCCGCCGTCAACGTCCTGCTGCCCGACGACTACCACACCAGCGGACGCACCTACCCGGTCCTCTACCTGTTCCACGGCGGCGGCACCGACCAGGACTTCATGACCTGGGACCGCGCGGGCATCCGCGAGTGGACCGCCGGCAAGCCGATCATCGTCGTGATGCCCGACGGCGGGCACGCGGGCTGGTACTCCAACCCGGTCAGCTCCAACACCGGGCCCCGGAACTGGGAGACGTTCCACATCGACCAGCTGCTGCCGTGGATCGAGGCGAACTTCCGGACGTACGCCGAGTACGACGGCCGCGCCGTCGCCGGATTCTCGATGGGCGGCTTCGGTGCGCTGAAGTACGCGGCCAAGTACTACGGCCACTTCGCCTCGGTGAGCGCCCATTCCGGCCCGCCCAGCCTGCGCCGCGACCTCGGCGCGGTCGTCCACTGGGCCAACGTGACCTCCGCGGCCCTGGACCTGGGCGGTGGCACGGTCTACGGCGCGCCGCGGTGGGACGAGGCCAGGGTCAGCGCCGACAACCCGGCCGAGCGCATCGAGAGCTACCGGAACAAGCGGATCTTCCTGGTCGCCGGGACCAGCCCCGACCCGATCAACTGGTTCGACACGATGAACGAGACCCAGGTGCTCGCCGGCCAGCGCGAGTTCCGCGGCCTCCTCGACAATGCCGGCATCCCGCACGAGTCGCACGAGGAGCCCGGCGGACACTTCATCCGCCCCGAGATGTTCCTCCGCGACCTCGACGGCGTCCTCGCCCGGCTCCGCCAGGCGTAGCCGGAGGGTATCCGGTGCGGGCTCGTCGGAGATGGGTGGGTCGGGTGTGCTCGGGCGGGAGGAAAGATGTGAGGATACCCGCATGAGCAACGTGTTTTTCGATATCACCATCAATGACGAGCCCGCGGGCCGGATCGTCTTCAAGCTGTACGACGACGTGGTCCCCAAGACCGCCAGGAACTTCCGTGAGCTCGCCACGGGCGAGCACGGCTACGGCTACGAGGGCTCCGGGTTCCACCGGGTCATCCCGGACTTCATGCTCCAGGGTGGCGACTTCACCCGGGGCGACGGCACCGGCGGCAAGAGCATCTACGGCGAGAAGTTCGCGGACGAGAACTTCCAGCTGAAGCACACCAAGCCGGGCCTGCTGTCCATGGCCAACGCGGGCCCGAACACCAACGGCTCGCAGTTCTTCATCACCACCATCGTCACGGACTGGCTGGACGGCAAGCACGTGGTCTTCGGCGAGGTCGTCGAGGGGATGGACGTCGTCAAGACGATCGAGGGCCAGGGGTCGGGCAGCGGCAAGACCCGGTCGACGATCAAGATCGCGAAGTCGGGCGTCGTCGACGCGTAGTCGGTCGGACCTCTCACCGGACCTCCGCCATGGCCTCGGCCTGGCGGAGGTCCGTCTTCGTCACCCTGAGCTGACGAAGACAGACCTCATCAGGACACGCTGCCTACCACGCCCCCGGCACCGTGCGTCAGGCGCGGCCGGTGACCCGCTGCTCCCAGTCGGTCCGGTGGAGGTGGAGCGGGCGGAACATCTGCTCCGGCGCGGGGAAGGCGGCGGCCGATGCCTCGGCCTTGCCGGCCTTGACCCTGTTGGCGGCGGCCGCCTGGTGTCCGATCGCCTCCACCCGAGTACGGCGCAACCCGACATAGGCGGCGAACGCCTCGGCGGGCGCCGGCAGATCACGCAGGCAGCGGGCCAGTTCGACCGCACTCTCGATGGCCAGCGAGGCGCCCTGGCCGGAGCTGGATGAGGGAGCATGGGCCGCATCGCCCACCAGCGCCATGCGGCCGCGGTGCCAGCGGGGCACCGGCGGCATGCGTTCCATCGGGCCGACCGCGATCAGCGTGCGGGGATCGGTGTGCCGCAGCAGCCGCTCACCCGGGACATGCCCCGCGTAGGCCTCACGCAGCGCGGCCAGCCACTCGGAGGCCGGCACCCGCGCCACCTCGTCCGGACGCGGCGGCGCCTCGGCCGGCAGCCCGGCGAACCAGATCAACTGCCCGTCCGGGCCCTGCCAGTAGCCGATGAAGGTGCGGCCGAAGGCGAAGTACATCCTGCCGGGCTCTGCCTCGACCCCGCTGTCCGTGGCATGACCTCCGAAGCTCAGCACGCCGCCGTACTCCGGACCGGGCGCCTGCGGGTCGATCAAGGTACGGACGGTGGAACGGATACCGTCGGCGCCGATCAGTATGTCGGCGGCCGCCGATGTGCCGTCGGCGAACCGGGCCATGACCCCGTCGGGGGTCTCCTCGGCGCCCACCAGCCGCTTGCCGTAGGCGAAGTGGACGCCCTCCGCCACGGCGTGGTCGGTCAGCGCCCGATAGAGCGCGGCGCGGGGCATCGCCAGGGTTGCGGGGAGTTCGGCGAACCCGCCGAATCCGGCCATGTGGTGCCCGGCGCCGTCCGCCATCACCACCCCGGGCACCGGCTGCCCGATGGCCTCCACCGCCTTGTCGGCGCCGATCGCCCGCAGCGCCGTCAGACCGTTTGGGGCAAGCGTCAGCCAGGCGCCCACGCCGTCCGCCGGGGCGGGGTACGCCTCGTGGACCGTGGCCGTGATGCCCGCCTTGCGCAGCGCGAGCGCCGTCACCGGGCCCGCCACCCCGCCCCCGATGACCAATGCCGTCCGCACACCGGCGCTGATGCGCCGACCATCGTGGATGCCCATGACCCCTCCCACGGATATGCCGCTCATCGGCCGGACCTTGCGCCCGCCCGCGCTCATGCACTATAGTCGCACTGCACCTAGTCTCAATGCAACTAGTTCCCTCCCCACTACCCTTATCGGCATGACCGCTCCCGTGAAGAGTTCGCCGCTCGGCCTCACCGTGCTGGCGCTGCTGCACTACCGCCCCCTGCACCCGTACGGCCTCCAGCAACTGATCAAGCAGTGGGGCAAGGAGCAGGTGGTCAACGTCGGCCAGCGGGCAGGCCTGTACCGCACCATCGAGCGGCTGCACACGGGCGGACTGATCGCCGTACGACAGACCGAGCGCGACCAGCAGTACCCCGAGCGCACCGTCTACGAGATCACCACCGAGGGCCGGGCCGTCGCCCGAGAGTGGCTGGAACAGATGCTGGCGGTACCCAAGAACGAGTTCCCCGTCTTCCCCGCGGCACTGTCCAACCTGCCCATGCTCACACCGGCCGAGGCGCAGGAAGTGCTGGACAAACGCGCAGAGCACCTCGCCGCACGGCGCACCGCCCTCGAAACCCGCCAGGCAACCGACGCCGGCTCAGGCCTCCCGCGCGTGACCCTCATCGAGGACGAGTACCTGCACGCCATGCTCACCGCCGAGGAACGCTGGGTCCACGCAGTCCTCGACGACCTGCGCAACGGCGCCCTGACGTGGTCCCCGGAAATGCTCGCCGCCTTCGACACACACCGAGGCGTCCTCGGCCGACTAGGGCCGTACGACTGGATCGGCGGACGGATGGGCGGGCGGGCCGTCGGGCGTTGAGGGGTGGTCGGACGGACGGGCAGGCAGACCGCCGGGCGTGGGGCGGGCAGGCGGGCAGGCGGGCAGGCGGATGATGCCCGCCGCGGTCGGCATGACCGACGGACGGCAGCGTTAGCGATTCGCCGTCACCTTCCGAGGGCGGGCCGGCATCGCGCCGTCGAGCGCGGCCTGAGGCGTCTCACGACCGGCCCCGGGCGCCCGGGCGACCGTGGCTGCGCCGCAGACGGGCCCGTACCGCACGCTGGGTGACCGGGCCCAACTCCTCCAACGTGCCCACGAGCGCGGCGAGTTGGTCCAGGGCGTCCAGGGCCCGCCCGGCGCCGTCCGCGTCCACCCCTTCGTACAGCTCCAGTCCGACGAAGGCGGACGCGACCGCGCGCGCCAGGCCGGCGACATCGACGAACTCGGCGAGGGGCGTCTCTGCCAGCACCCGCCCGAGCACTCCTTCGATCTCGTCGATCCAGAGCGCGAGGCCCGCCGCGGTGGCCGGGGCGAGCCGGGGCTGGGTCTGTGCTCCGGCCAGCAACTGGGCGAGCACGGCCACATTTCCGCCCGCGCGCTCCTCGGCATGGATCTCCCGGCCCAGCTGGAGGAGTTCACCCAGGCTGCGGACACGGCCCAGCCGCTCGCGGTAGACGGCCACCCGCTGCTCGGCGCCGTAACGGCAAGCGGCGGAGAGCAGTTCGTCGACACTGCCGAAGTGGTAGAAGACCAGCGCCTGGTTCACCCCGGCCGCGGCGGCGATGCTGCGCGCGGAGACCTTGGCGATGCCCTGCTCGGTGAGCGTGCGCAGCGCGCCGGCCAGCAACTTCGTACGCGTATCCGCACTCATACCCGCACCTCTTCGCGCACCGGCCGCAGACCGTCCCGGACCCCGTACTCCTCGACGTCCACGAATTCGGCCGTGAAGGACCCGGTGTACCCGAAGAGCGGGCCGAACCACCGGTTGGTGACGGACACCTGGATCCGGAAGCGCTGCGCCGCGTCGTCGTACGACTCGCGCACCACGGCGTCGCCCGCGATGAGGTCCGGGACCCGAACGTCGACCCGTCCCTCGCGGAAGCGGTGCTCGCCGGAGCGGATGACCAGCGCCCCGTCTACGTCCACCGCGAAGTGCAGGTCGGTGGCGAGGTGCTGGTGGGTGCCGAGGTAGTCGACGACGCAGCCGCGCTCAGGACTGAAGACCATGGTGGCGTCGAACCGCCGCTCATGCCGGGGGAAGGTGAAGGTCCGCACAAAGGTGACGGTCTCACGCCCGTACGAGTCCTCGTAGGGGAAGTTCTCAATCGTGAACGGCACCTCGCGCCCGGCCCGCGGGAGGAGGATATTGCGGCTGCCACCGAGCGCGAGAAACGGCCGTACGAAGCTGCGGCCGTGCCAGATGCGGTCCATGGTGCCGCGCCCGATGCAGGCTTCGTTGCTGTCCAGTCCCACGGAGAAGCGCCGCCGGATCTGGGGGTGGAGCCGGTCGAAGTCGGCGCCGAGGGCGCGCTGGAAGAGGGACGTCATGACGGCTCCGGGGCGGCGAGGGTGGCGAGCAGGGCGGGCGCGGAACCCGTGCGGTCCGGCGGGTGGCGCAGGCAGCGGCGGGCGGCCGGCGTGACGGGCAACGGTGGAAGCAGCAACGCAAGCGCCGCAACGGCGAGCGAGGCCACCGGGACGGCCACGACGGCCAGGACGACAGCCAGAACCCGAAGGGCGCACTCACCCAGGGCATGCCGCAGCGACCGCTCGGGCGGAATCCCGCGCTCGCACCACAACCGCAGCCGGTCGAAGGACCAGGCCGTGGCCCAGCCCATCAGGGGCCGGAAGACGAGGCGGTCGGCCAGGCGCCCGAAGCGGCCCCAGCGCGGCCGGTAGGCGTACCCCGTCAGAAAGCGCACACCGTCCTCCGTCGGAACGTAGCGCCAGTACCCGCGCCCCTCCTCGATCAGCGAGAGAGGATCCGCCGAGAAGAAGCGGAGGGCGGAGGTCCGGGTACCGTCCGGACGCTGACGCTCTCCGGCAGCAACCCCCACGCCGGCGACCGTCAGCAACGGTAGAACCCGCGTGGCATACCGAAAGCGCTGCGGCTCCCCCGGCGCACACGGCAGATAGTCGATGTCCGTGAACCGCAGATCCCAGCGCCGGTGCTGCCCCGGTTGCTGCGTACGGTCCCACAGTTCGTCGAGATCGGCGCGTATCAGCGCCTCGATGTACAAGCCCAACGCTGCTCCCCCTCAACCGATTTGAGCGTCTGCTCAAAACGGAGCCTACGGCGTTTTGAGCGGTCGCTCAACCGGGTGGCCGAGGGCGGGCGCCGGAGTCGTGTAGGTCGGCAGGCAGGTAGCTCAGATCGGCAGCCTCGAACGTTCGCGCCTTAAAGCTCTTAAAAGCCGCTGCCAGTACAACGGCACCGCTGGCCGGAGCGAAGGGGTTGCCTGGAGCAAGGACAGGCCCTCCTCACGGGACACCAAGAGGCCCCCCGCGACGCGCTGCATGCGTCCGACGACGCAGGCAGCTGAGTCCGGCACCGTTGCCATCGGCGCACCCCCGCGTGAATCGCTGATGCGTGCAGCTCTTCCTGCGGGGCGGAGTTGATCAGGCCTCCCTCAGGGAAGGCCGCACCCAACTGTCTTCATATCGCGGAACTTGATGGTGATCCTGGTGGAGCGTCGGTACCTTCGATGGTGTGGGGGATGACACTCGGGGCCGCGACGTCAACAACCGTCCCGTCACGAACGTGTTCAGCGGAGTGGTCAACCATGGCCTGGTGATCCAGACCGGTTCCTTCGAGGGCGATGTCCATATGCATGCACCGCCCGAGAAGAGCGCCGAGCGGGACTCCGCCCTGGCGGAACTGGAGCTGCGCCTGGACGCAAAGGGGCGGGCGGAGAGGGAGGAGAGGGAGGAGCAACAGCGGCGGGCCCAGAAGCAGCGAGAGGCCGAGCGCCCCGCCCCGCTCGTGCTCACGCCGCCCTTTCGGGGCCGACCGGGCATCGACGGCCCGCGCGTCCTGGATCATGCGCACTGACAGCCGGGCGCCGGGCCCACCTTGGAGGGTCGCGCGAGCCCGCCCAGACGGTTACATGACGCCGTCACGCGATCTGGTCCCTGCACCGATCGACGCTGCTCTCCGCCAACGCGGTCATCGGACCGGTTCAGCTGGTCTCAGGGGCGGGACGTCCAGTACCGCTTGAGCACCTCCAGCTGCAAGGAGCATTCCAGGGGGTGACTTCCTCGCTGTCCTCGAAACCGCCGGTGAGGAAGTCGGCGAGGTGCTCCTCGTCGCGAAAGACACCTCCGTGGGTGAAGACCGAAGCGGCCGCCGCTGCGACCGGTGGCAGCGCGGGAACCGACAACAGCGCTGCCCGGTCCGGCGGACCGGGCAGCGGCCACGGGCAGGGAAGCGGGCGGCGGGCGCACGCGACAGCATTCTCGATGCGGCGGAGGAAAGCACGGCGCCAGTGCCACCACGGTCGGCGTGGCTCTGACATCCCGGGTCCTATGCGGAGCTCGTCGAGTTCCTCGACGGCTACGAGGCGGAGCACTTCGCATTCAGCAGGGGCGGCCACCATGTGGCGATGGCCAATCAACCGGGACCGGCTGGCCGTGGACCTCCTGCCGCAGGTACCACTGCCCGTGTCCCGCAGCTTCATGGACGCACTGGTGCCCGAGCACGTCCGCGCGACGCTCGGCCTGTCCCGGCCCAGTCGGGCATTCCGGGTGCTGACGGGCCTCCTGCTGCGTGCGCATGCGCCGGTCCGGCGCGTCGGCCCGGTCAGGACCGAGCCGTCCCCCCTCAGCGGATCGGCGCGGCGCGGAGTTATCCGGAGGGTGCCCAACAGATCAGCTGGGACCGCAGGGATATCCACCCTCGTGCGCGCCACGGGGCGGCGGGCCATCGCGCTCGGCGTCGGGCCGGGACGGGCAGTCGCTCGCAGCCAAGAAGTCAGCAAGCTGTCAGCATCAGTCCACGCCTCTTGGGGCAGGCGGTCAGACACTCACCGGCCCACGACGGGCGGCGTCCATGTGACGTGGGGCCTCCGCTCGGCAGAAGCCCCACGTCACCTCGTCCGCAACGGGTCAGGAGCGGGCGGGTATCCCCGGGATGCCCGGAGGAGTGGGAAGCGGCAGTTTGTTGGCGCTGCTGCGCTTACCATCGGGCGCGGGCGCCTGGCAGGTCACGTCCTTCGCAGGAAGCTTGCCCGTGGTCAGGTACGCGGTGGCCGTCTTGTCGGCACACGACTTGGAGCCGTAGATGCCGTGTCCGACGCCCCCGGCGACCGTGACCATCTTCGAGCCCTTCATCACCCGGTGCAGGCCGAGGCCACTGGGCAGAGGCGTCTGGGGGTCCCACTCGTTCTGCAGAATGAGCGCCCCGGCCTTGTTGTCGATTTTGGTGGCGGGTTCGCTGCCGTTCTTCTTCCAGAACGCGCACGGCTTGATGTTGGACGCGAAGTCACCGTAAAGGGGGTACTTGGCCTTGTCCCGGACCGCGTCGCGGCGGTACTGCTCGGGGTCACGCGGCCAGGCGCGGGTGTCGCCGCAGACGACTGTCCAGAAGCTGGCGTTGGCGTTGTCCGAGGGCACGACACGGCCGAATGCCGGCGGTGCGGTTCGCTCGGGCCTCCCGGCGTCAGGGGTGGGGGCCGGGGCCCTGCCGTCGGCGGCCTGCTTCAGCTCGACGATTGCCTCGGCGGCCTCGCGCACGCTGAAGAACATGGCGCGACCCGCGCGGATGTCGTCGCCGCTCATTGAGGTGCCGTTGAGCTCGATCGGTTTCCGGTCGGCCTGGGCGACCAGATCCCAGAAGGCCTTGCGGACCTTGTCCGGGGTGTTGCCCAGCTTGTAGGTCGTGTTCCGCTGGGCGGTCCACTCGCTCCACCTCGTGAATGCGGGCTCGGTGCCCTCCGCCCAGATCTGGATCATGCCCCGCCAGATCCGCGCGGGATCGACGGCGCTGTCCAGTACGAACCGGTCGGTACGCTGCGGGAACATCTGCGTGTAGACGGCTCCGAGATAGGTGCCGTACGAGTACCCGAGGTAGGAGATCTTCTTCTCGCCCAGCACGGCCCGGATCACGTCCATGTCACGGGCGGTGTTGCGGGTGGTGATGTGGCGCAGCCTGTCGCCCTCCTTGGCGTCGCACTTCTCGGCCACGGTCCGGGCCCACTTGACGTCCTTGGCGAACGCCGCGGCCTTGTAGGGGCGCTGCCAGTTCTCCTCTTCGGCGGTCAGACCGCAGCTGAGGGGGGCGCTTTGGCCGACACCCCGCGGGTCGAAGCCGATGAGGTCGTACTTTCTCGTCACGGACTTGGGGAGCTCGGTCGTCAGGGACTGGGGCATTTTGAGGCCCTGACCGCCCGGACCCCCGGGATTGAGCAGCAGGACACCGCGTCGTTCGGCTGGGGTGCTCGCCTTGATCCGCGATATCGCGAGGTCAATGTTCTTGCCGCCTGGGCGGCTGTAGTCCAACGGGGCCTTGATGGTGGCGCACTGATAGGAGGCCGGGGTTGCGCTGCCGCAGCGGTGCCATGCCGGTCTCTGCTTGAGGTACTGCTGCAAGGGGTTCTCAACGGCGGAGGCGGTCGCCGGAGTGAGTGCCGGAATCAGTGCCGCGACGGCACTCGCCGCCAGGACGGGGGCTATTCGTCTGCTTCGCACGTGGGGAAGGCCCTTCGGGTCAGTACGAGTGGGACGCACTCACCCTTGCTCACACGGCAGTTGGGGCGGATCCCTCAGCAGGACACAGTTTGTCCACCTGTGGGCGGACGGACTGCTGGGACATATGGTTCTGGAGTCGTACACCCACGACCGTATTTCACACACCTTGTTCGAGTGGCCGCAGAGCGAGGCCGTGGAGCGACACCATCAGTCCGAAGCCACGAATCAGCCTGCTGGGCTGCGAACTCGAGCCGGAACTTTCAAGGATCTCACCGTGGTTGCGTGAATCCCGTTGTGCACTTGCGGCTACTCAGCAGGGCCCGGCGACGGCATTGACGAGCTCAGGGCGCGGTGAAGAAGGCGCTCATGCCGTCGACATCCGACAGGTAATTGTCGATGGCGGCGATGCGGCCGTGGCGAAGTTGGCCGCGACCACTGTTACGGGGGCGGGGTCGGCGCCGAAGGCTGCGGAAGACCGCCGGGGTCGTCCAGCCGCGCACGTCGCGGGAATCATCGATCGGCATGCGGCCTCGGCCGTGGCGGCGTCGAGGGCTCCAGCCAGTTCGAGAGTCACCAGCCCGTGCAGGGTCACCCAGAGCAAGAGGGCGATGAACGTCGCTTCGCCGGCGAGGACGGACTCCGTCAAGGCGCGATCGATCGCCGCAAGGAGCGGCCGGATGGGGTCACTGGTGCCGACTGCGCCCGACGGGTCGAAGGATTGCACACCGCCGAACAGCACCGTGTAGAGGTTGTAGGCACCGGACTGGCAAGTCGCGTCGGGACCGGCAGATGCGGCGGAGCCGCCAGAGGTTCGGCCGCAGGGTGGTGGGACGCAGCTCGCCCTCTCCTGGTAGGTCCTGGTCTCCGCCCATCCGAGGGCGAAAACGGAGAGTTCACAGGCCCGAGCCCCGGGTGGACCCGGGCACGCCGGGTGCCGAGATATACCTCCTGCTGTCGGCTGCCAACGAACTTCCCCTGGTCATCGGCGTTTCGGCTGCCGAGCATCCACGGCGGTCGAGCACTGAAGCACATGGCCGAGGGTTTCAAACGAAAAACGACGTCCCCTGCGGCAGTCTCTGCCCACGCCTACGGTATTGCCCTCGCCGGAGGTGCAGGAGCCGATAAACCGGTTCCGGTCCCGACTTCGACCAGGCAATGCCCCTCCCGATCTCTGCGGAACGCCGAGAGGGGTGCTCTGTGACGCCACCGGGACCGAGCCCGTGTCACCCCGTCCCAGAGAATGCCGGCCGGGCCGTCGGTGTATCAGCCCGTCCCTTCTCGTAGACCGTCAGGCCACGGGCCAGGTGGAGGGGTACGAGTAGGAGTTCCACGATGAGGGCCTTCCAGGCGTAGATGAGGTTGACGGCCTTGGTGGCGTAGACGCAAGGGATGTTCAACAGGACCGTGGCGAGCGGGAGTTTGCGGCGGTGGGCGGCGTAGAGGAGGGGTGGGAGGGTCAGGAGGAGTTCGGCGCCGACCCACCAGGCGACGGTGGTGGCGAGGGGCTGACCTGTGGTTTCGGCGGCCAGGAAGGGGGTGGCCCACCACAGGGGCGCGCTGAGGATTTCCAGGAGGGCGAGGAGGACCCAGAGGGCCAGGAGGGGTTTGTGGAGGATCAGGCGGCCCAGGTGGAGGCGGACATTCTGGCAGAAGCCGGCCATCCAGCGCCAGAGTTGTTTGCGGAGGTAGGTGAGGTCTTCAGGGTCGGCGGCGAGGGCTACCGCGTCGGGGACGTAGACCGCGCGTCGGCCGGCGATCTGCTGGGACCAGGTGTAGTCCATGTCCTCGACGATGGTGCGTTCGGGGAAGCCGCCGAAGGACATGAGATCGTCGCGGCGGAAGACCGAGCAGCAACCCGAGCAGACCATGGGGCTGTTGGCGCGTGCCTGGATGGGGCGGTGCCAGTGGAAGCCGCAGATGCATCAGATCTGCGTTCTTGCAGGTCACACCGGCAGTGGGTACACCGAGGGTCAGCAAACCGTCAGCATCAGTCCAGTTACCGTCCAGCCACTGACCTGGTCAGCGATCGCGTCTTCTACGCGGCCAAGTCGTGATCCAGGATCTTGGCCGCTGCGGCGATCGAACCCGGCATCAGGTGACGATAGGTGCGGTAGGTGATCTGGATGTTGCGGTGGCCCATCCAGTCTGCGACATCCGTGATGGGGATGCCATGGCTCAAGCAGTTCGATGCGAAGAAGTGGCGGAAGCCGTACAACGTCATGCCCTCTGGAGGGGGCGCCTTCTTGAAAAGGTTCCTAGCCCGCCGAGCCTCCATGGCGTACGTGAAGTATCCCGTCGGCCCGCGAAGCAGGTACCCGTCCTCCGAGACCCCATGCCTCTCCACGAATCGTTCGATGGCTTCCTTGACCGATCGCGGGAGCGGCACTTCGCGAAACTCGCCAGCCTCTCGATGCTTCAATGGAGCCGGCCGGTAGGTGTCATGATGTATTTGCTCCGTCACCCGATACACGTCGTCAGCAACGATGTTGTTGATATTGACGGCGCGAGCTTCGCCGTTCCTCAGGCCACACCCATACATCATCCGCATATGCATGGCCAGCTGGAAGTCAGCTTTCCTCGCCGCCTCTTTTATGTACTCCTTTGTGGGGACTACGGCCCGGTCAGGTATGTATTTCGGGGGCACGACGCCGAGCGTAGGGTCCGCCCCGATTGCCCCTTTGCGATAGGCATCCGCCAGGATTGCACGAAGAAGGCCGTACGCGTTCCTCTGTGTTCCAAGCTGCACATCGTTCCGTTCCATGGTCGCGATGAAGCGTTCCAGGATCATCGGAGCGAATGTTTCCATCTTCCTAGAAGAAAATTCCGGATACAAATGTGCTCGCAGATACGTCTCATGGGCAGGACCCGTGGCATATTCAACGATATCGCGCCGACGGGTACGCCAATCCTCTGCATACTCCTTGAAGGACATTCGACCTAGCTGAGCCCTGACCTCAGCGACAGAAATGGGCGTGTTGCGCTTATCGTTGTAGATTGCTGTGAGGCGATCTTTGGCAGCGTCTTGCGTCGGGTAGCCCGTTTCTTCACGCTGCTTACCTGCAGAGTCGCGGTAGCGGATTGTGTATGGGTGAGAGCACCGCGTGGGCTTCGAGCAAGAACAGTTCTTCAGGAAGCTCCCCATCCCTCGGGCAAGCTTAACGGGATCCAATACAGCCACTCCTAGGTTGGGTCTTTTGGCGCGTCAGTGAATCTTCTGCTGCTCAAGCCATTTCATGACTTCGCTGTATTTAAATCGCAGTTTGGCGTTCTTTCCGCGGCCGAATTTGTATCCAGTTAGCCCCAGCTTCGGCGCATCGCGATATATCCACGTCAGGGACACGTTCAGGAAATCTGCCGCCTCTTTCGCGGTCAGCATGCTTTGTGGAGTCACAATCGTCAGTTCCGAGTTGCACGACGTGACGACAGACGCCCATGCAGACGGCTGAGCGATCGAATCAGGGCAGGGGGTATCGCGGATCGGCACATGAGGTGGTGTTCCTTGCAAAGGAGCGCGCGGGGCGACAGAACGGGATCAACAACGCCGGGAGCCCACGCCGACTCGGCGGAGGCATCGCTGCCTCTCAGCGAACAGCGCTGCGGATTTCAGGGAAGCCGCAGGCGGGGGCCGCTCATTAGCTCCTTGCGTCTTGCGGCACTACCGACTGCGTCCGCAAGGGCTCCACCGCCAAGCACAGCCGCTGCGAACACCCTCAATGGTCGTCACGATCGCCGGTTTGGCCAACCGGCGATCGTGGTCTATGTTGCGCGCCCGCACAGAAGGTTCACGGACCGTTCCTAGCGCACGATGCTCAGGAGGCCAGCCGGTACGACCGGAGAGCGGAAGTCGCGCCGTCCGAGACGACCACCAGGAGTCCGTCGTCCGTGAGTCGGTCGAGGTTGCGGGCCACGACTCGTTCGGAAGCACCAACGCCTCGGGCAACGTGCCGCATTGCGGCTCCGGGATGCACCGCGATGTGCACGAGGACCGCTCGATCGCGGCGGTAGCCACGTTGCACCAGGTCCTCGCCGAACAGCCCGGCCGCACAGACACAGAGACACAGTGCCGTGGAGAGAGCGCCGTAGTCCTCTCGCTGGCACGCGGTCCACACGTTCAGGGCGCCGAGCGCCAAGAGGACGGGAGCAGTGAAGCGGGCGGATCGGAGAGCGGCATTCGACAGGTGGGACTCCATTCGATCGGGGCCTCGGTGACGAGACCGACCAGCGCAGGGGTACGGACTACCGTCACGGCCGACCTGTCCGCTGGTCGATCCGAGACTCCGCATCCCCTCGCTGACCTGGTGTTTTCCGGGACGTTGTACGTTGACATAGTCCCGGAGGTGGTTCCAGTCCCTTGGGGCTCCTTCTCGTCTGCCGTGGGCGAATGCTGTCCTTGGACAGCGAAGCCAGTCGCCCGCTGCCCGCTGACCTACGGCGACTAAGTTGGTTGGCAAGGCGCCTCCTTGCGCCTCCTCTGCCCGCTAGGGCTCCAGTGAAGTGCAGGTCCGACAGGAGCGAGCGTGGTTGCCAACCCCGAGGCGCAGTCCCGCGAGGGCCCATGGGATGTCAGTGGCCCCCCGTACAGTCGTGGCCGTGACCTCCTCTACGCCGGGTGGCGACTCATATGTGTACGTGATCGGCTCTGCCGGATCGACCCGCGTCAAGATCGGCACCAGCGTCAGCCCTGAGAAGCGGCTAAAGGAACTGCAGACCGGCAATCCTGACCGTCTCGAAGTGCTGTGGTACACGTCCGGCGGGCGCGAACTGGAGGCTCTACTGCACCAGGCGTTTGCCGACCACCGGGTTGAGGGCGAGTGGTTCGATTTCGGTGACGTGCAACCAGTCGGAGCGATTCCCGCCGCCGTCCACCAGTGCTCCGGGACTTCATCGCGCGCTAGCCGGCCCAACGCACGCACCGCGCCCAAGCGTTCTGGTGCACGCTCCGAGCGCGGTGAGCACCTGGTCACGCCGGAGCGGCTGGCTGGCATCGTCCGGGACGTTGTTCTCGGGGTCATCCGCCCAGAGCCCGAGCAGGAGGGGGGCGACGACCAAGAGGAGGTGCCGGTCAAGAAGCGGCGCACCGCCGGCGAAGACATGAACCGGCTGATGGCGTTCATGTATGAGTCCGCCGCCACCCAGCACGCGCGGCGCGCTGCCGCCGGGAAAACGAGGTTAGCGGCCCTCGGCGGCTGGCCCAACCTCGTCCTCCTCGCCCTGGTGACGGTCGTCGCGATGCCCATCGCCGCGTTCCTCACGCTGCGCGTGATCACGCGGGACATCTGGCCCGTGCGGAAACTGCCCATGCTCGCCGTGGTGGGCTACTGGCTGTGGGGCCCCCTTGGGTTCGACAAGTTGATCCGGGACTTTGTCCTCTCCCGGCTCCCAGTGGAGGACATCGAGACCTTCGCCCGCACATACTTCACGCAGGCCGCCGTCACCAGCGCCTATTTTCTTGCCTTCGCCTCACTCATGATGTGCCTGATGGGCTACGTCCAGCAGGTCAGAGCCCACGCGGAGGAGCAGCGCGCCGAGGCCAAGGCCAAAGAGGAGGCGAAGCGTAAGACGGCCATGCCGCCCCTCCTCGACGGTGCGCTGCTTGGAGTTCCACCCTCGCCCCTGATCGCCGATCTCGCTCGGCCCATCCCCCAGCAGCCGTCCGCCAAGAATCCTGATCGCAGTACGACTTCGCCGCCCCAGTGAGAAGATCACCCTCCAGCCGCGACTCGAAGTTGGCATGCCCGGTCGTCGCCGCCCGAGTGCCAAACCCCGGAGAATGCGCTCACCGTCGACGGCCGAACCGGAACTGCGTCCTCGAACCTGGCTGTAGTGCAGTCCAGAAGCGGACGCCGTCGATGCCCGAGAACGGCATGCCCGCACAACACCTCGACGTACGGCACGGCCCTGTCCCAGCCGGTACTGGCACACAACATCCCTAGCGTGCTCACCCCGCACGACGGGGTTCACCGTCATAGAAGCCGAAACGGCTGGGTTCGCTGTCAAGCGCCTCGATTGGATGACGAGGGACAAATGCCAGGCCGAGAGGCTGCGACGGGCTCCCACCTCACCTCTCCGGCTGGGAGCAGGAGTCCGCGCCCTCGTCGCGGACTCTCTGGGCGAGATGGTCGACCACGGCCTGCTTGCCACCAATTGGCCGGCCGACTCAGCGCTGCCGGCCACTTGTCCCGCCGCGGGCGAGCTCGGAGGTCACGGCCTGCCCCCAGGGGGTGGTGCCGCCGTAGGCGGCGTGCACGGAGCAGGGGCGGTGCGGTAGTCGCCACTCGTGGCTCCGAGCCCCCGGGGTAATTCGCTGACTACGCACCAACAGCCGCCCTACCTTTGGGGACAACGCGATGACGGAGCCGAGTAACCCCGGATCACGCGAGCCGAGAGAGCCGCCAAGCGCTGTGACGGCGGCCTCGCGCCCCGGAGTGAATCCCCTCCCGAGTGCGAGGAGGAAAGGCCACCCGTAGGCGGCCCAATGCCTCGCCGGCCGACCCCCGTCACCGGGTCGTGAACGAGGCCGCCGGACCAGGCGGTGAAGGCGCGGTGGCACCGCGAGTTGCCCCTTCTCGCCCGCGCCCCCAAGGGATCACGCCTACCTGGTGGGCCTGGTCGATTGGAGTTCCAGCCGATGCTGGACATCAACCTCATCCGCACCAACCCTGAGTATGTACAAAAGGCGCTGGCCAAACGCGCCATGCAGGTCGACATCGACGCCTTCCTCGCCCTGGACACGGATCTTCGCCGGGTCCGCAGCGAAGTGGAACGGCTACGCGGCGACCGCAGGGCGCTTTCTGGCAGGATCGCCCAGCGGCAGCGCGCAGGCGAGGCCGCCGAGGACCTGCGTACCGAGGCCAGGACCGTCGCCGAATGGCTGGCCACCGCCGAACAGCACCTTGCCGAACTGGAACGGGATCACCGAGCCTTCCTCGACCCGCTGCCGAACCTGCCCGACGACGAGGTGCCCGCCGGTGGCAAGGAGAACAACGAGGCCGTCCGCACGGTCGGGCAGCCACCCCGGTTCACGTTCAAGCCGCGCGACCATGTGGAGCTCGCGGGCACGCTGGGGCTCGTCGACTACCAGCGCGGCGCCAAGCTCGCCGGCAGCGGATTCTGGATCTACCGCGGCCTGGGCGCGCAGCTGGAGTGGGCGCTGCTGAACTACTTCACCGAGTCGCATCTGCGCGACGGGTATGAATTCGTCCTGCCGCCGCACCTGCTCACCTACGCGGCCGGGTACACCGCGGGGCAGTTCCCCAAGTTCGCCGACGAGGTGTTCACCGTGCGCCACGGCGAGGACGGCCCCGAGCAGTTCCTGCTTCCCACCGCCGAGACCGCGCTGGTCAATCTGCACCGCGACGAGACGCTGGCCGGCAGCGAGCTGCCCAAGAAGTACTTCGCCTATACGCCGAGCTACCGCAAGGAGGCCGGCGGCTACCGTACGGCAGAGCGGGGCACGCTGCGCGGCCACCAGTTCAACAAGGTCGAGATGTTCCAGTTCACGCGCCCCGAAGACTCGGCCGCCGCGCACGAGGAACTCCTTACCAAGGCCGAGGAGCTGGTGGACGGACTCGGCCTGCACTACCGCGTCACGCGCCTGGCCGCCCAGGACACGACCGCCGCCATGGCCAAGACCTACGACGTCGAGGTGTGGCTGCCGAGCATCGGGGCGTACGTCGAGGTCAGCTCGGCATCGAACGCACGTGACTACCAGGCCCGCCGCGGCAACATCCGCTACCTGCCCCGCCAGGGCAAGTCGGCCTTCGTCCACACACTCAACGCCTCGGGCCTGGCGACCAGTCGCCTGCTGCCCGCGCTGCTCGAGCAACACCAGCGGGCGGATGGCACGGTCCCTGTGCCTGAAGCCCTTAGAAAGTGGATGCCGTGCGAAGTTATGGCGCCGCCTCCCGCCCGGTAGCACGGATGCCTCGCCACGCCATCGGAGATCCGGCTGGTGCGCCGAAGGCATCCAGCCAACTCGTCTCACAGTCAGCTATGAAGTATTCGCACACTGTTACGGTGGTGGTTTGGCTCGGCTGCTATCAGGGATCACTGCTGCGGGCCAACCGACGACAGGTATGGAGGATGTAATGCCCCATCAGTTGACGGCCATCGAGACCACAGAGGTTCAGGAAGGTCGCACCGAAGTACATGATCTGGCACAGATCATGACGCGCACTCTCCCCGAGGCCGGCATGGACCGGATGACCAGCGCGCGGGTCGAAGAGGTGCTGGCTGTTCCTGCGCTGACAGCGCACATCTAAGCAGGAACTGAGCACGTCAATGGTGAGGGCCAGGGAATGGAGTACGCGGTGAGTAGCTGGGGAAACGTCACGCTTCTGTTTTCGGCTGGGGTGCGGCAGCCCAAGCCCATGGACAAACTGACGCTCGGGGAGCTTCTCCTGGCAAACCGCTTCCCCCCGTCGCTGTTCCAAGCGTATGAAGCACCCGGCGACGGCACCTTAAAGGCCGTACCCATGTCCCTGGCCCTCAGCGAGATCCCCGAGGGGCGCAACGTCATCCTGCAGTGCATACGCAACACGGACATCGACGCACTGCGCCCCAACGAGATGGAGACGGTGCATCACAGCCAAGATGCGGTTGCCGCGATGTTCGACTTCCAGTGGGCGGACGAGGCCAAGAACCCGACGCACCGGGTCCACTTGGTTGATGCCGAGGGCATGCGCGACATCGTCTTCGGGAAGATCTCAGACTTCCTGACCCGGCAGGACGCCTCCCTCCCGCTGGTCGCCGGCATCTCAGGTGGCGGCGACAGCAACACCCTGGTGCAAGGCATGCGCCGATATGCGAGCACGCAGAATCTGGATGCTTCCAAGATCACCTGCTTCACCCTGGTCATGCCCCCGATCTGGCCCGAGTCCGCGGCCGACCGAGCCCGAGAGCTGTGCTCCGACGCGGGATTCGAGCACCGTGTCCTGTACCCCAAGGACATGGTCCAGCTCCTGGGGATGAGTGAGTCCCCCGAGCGCCTTTGGGAGGAGCTCTCCGACCGCTACACCGCTGATCTGGCCCACTTCTTCGGAACGTTCTTCATCAACCTTGCCGGCCGCGCGGTCTGCGAGGAGGTCAACGGGTCACGGCTTCTCGTCGGCTACAACCGCGAAGACGTCATGGCGGAGCTGCTGTTCTGCCTCGTGAACGGGCGTCGCCCCATGCCGTTCCCGAAGCGCCGGACCGGTTCGACGGACGTGCTGATGCCAGTCTGGGACGTGCCGAAGAACATGCTGGACGCGTGCTACCCGCACTACAGCGAGGTCAATTACAGCGAGCGCGTGGATTCCTCAGCTGTACGACGTTCTTCGATCTACTACATGGCTCACTGCCTGGACGCGCTCGTCCCCCAGATGTCGATGTCACTGATGACCGGCACGGCACAGCTCATGGACGAACTCGACGGGTGGCAGGAGCTGACTCCGGTCATGGGGACGCCACTGCTGCACACCGGGTACGGAGACGCAGACGAGCAGAAGAAGCTGCTGGAGCTGCTGAATCGGTACTTCCCGCAGTGGCAGCCAGTGACGGATCAAGCGCAGTAGGATACAGGCTGACCCAGATGCCGCAACTCGCCAGACACCGGGAGAACCACCAGCATGGGGCAGGCCGCTCAGACGCCGTCGGGTACCAGGGACCTCCTGGCCGATGAGGTACGTCGCCGGAGGGCAGCGTTCAACACGCTCTCCCAGATTTTCGAAAGCTTCGGGTTCGACCCCCTGGAGACGCCGGCCTTCGAAAATCTGGACGTCATCACCGGTAAGTACGGCGAAGAGGCGTCGAAACTGATTTTCAAGATCCTCAAGCGCGGTGTGCATGAGGCATCGGGGCAGGCCGACCTCGCGCTGCGCTACGACCACACGGTGCCGCTGGCTCGCGTCATCGGCACGCACGGCGCGAAGCTGCCCACCCCCTACAAGCGGTACGCCATCGGCCCGGTGTGGCGTGCCGACCGCCCGCAGGAAGGGCGCTTCCGCGAGTTCGTCCAGTGCGACATTGACACGGTCGGTTCACACTCGCCGCTCGCCGACGCCGAGATTGTGCTGGCGCTCGCCAAGGGCCTCTACGGCTTGGGCGTGCACGAGTTCACGTTCATGGTGAACAGCCGCAAGGCGCTCTACGCCCTGCTGGATGTCTACGGCATCGACCCGGCCGGCGGCCCTGGCGTCCTCGGTACGCTCGACAAGCTCGACAAGATCGGTGCCGAGGCCGTCGCCAAGGAACTCACCGTGGACCGGGGCCTCACGCCTGAGGTTGCCGAGGCCCTGGTGGGTGACGTTGCCGCCGATACCCCAGACCGTGTCCGGGAGCGACTGGACACAACGGAAGAGGGCAAGGCCGGGCTCGCCGAGGTCGACCGGCTCATCGAGCTGACCACCAGCGCCGGCCTCGCGAGCGAGCACATTGCCTACGCCCCCCGCATGGTGCGCGGCCTCGACTACTACACAGGCGTCATTTACGAGGTGGAGGCTGCCGGATACCCGGGCTCGATTGCTGCCGGGGGACGGTACGACCAACTCGTTGCTTCCCTGGGGGGCCCTGACCGCCCCGCTTGCGGCGGATCCATCGGCGTCGAGCGCATCCTTGCCATCCAGGGCGCCCAGCTCACGGAGCCACGTGGCCTCGACGTAGCTTTGACAGTGCTCGGCGGCGAAGAGGACCTCATGCGCCTGGCCGCCGAACTCCGCGATGAGGGCCTGCGCGTGGGCACCTACCTGGGCACTTCAACGAAACTTGCCAAGCAACTCAAGTGGGCCAACGAACAGAACGCCCGAATCACCGTTCTGTACGGCCCCGACGAACAAGCCGCCGGGGAGGTCACACTCCGGGACATGCAATCCGGTGACCAGACTCGGGTACCTCTCCCCAGGGCTGCCGCCCACCTCCGCAACACGCTTGAAGGACCCTGACCCCGACCGTCAGCGAGCGCCTCGGGCTACAGCGGCCGGATTCAGGGCGCGCGCTGCGGCACCGATGCCTGATTCGCCCCCGCTGGTGGGTGGTCGAGGCCACTCGGGATCACCGGCTTCCTTCGCCAGAGTGCACGTCGCCGTTGACCCTGGCGAAGGAAGCTGCCGGGTGCGCGACCGGTTCCGACGAATGAAGAAGGTGTTCCCGTGCCCGAGAAGGTCACCAAGGACAAGGTGCTGTGTTACGTCGTACGCGACGGAAAGCTGCTGGTGTTCCGGCACACCGAGTACAGCTACGAGGAGGTCGGCATCCAGGTCCCGGCTGGCAGCATCCGCGAGGGCGAGACGCCGGAGTCGGCGGCGCTTCGCGAGGCCCGTGAAGAGACCGGCCTGAAGGACTTCAAGATCGTGAGGAAGCTCGGCGAGACCGAGTACGACATCAGCCCGTACCGGTTCGAACTTCAGCACCGTCACGTCTTCCACCTGGAGCTGACCGAGCCCAGCCCGGAGCGGTGGATGAGCCAGGAGGACCACGACGGGGAGCAGGAGCCCACGCACTTCGAGTGCTTCTGGATCCCGCTGGAGGCCGCTCACATCTTGCAGTCCGGCCAGGGCGCCCTGCTGGGACGCCTGTACGACTGATCCTTGTACCAGTCACGGCCACCCCACGAGGCAGCCGTGTGCATCGGCGCCATCACGGTCGTATCCTCAAGGCGTGACGGCAGTCGGGTGGGCATACGAGCTGGCGGAAGTCCTTCTTCGCAACAGCCTCCCTCGGAGGTGGAAGCACACCCAGGGCGTGGCGGCCTGTGCCCGGCGGCTCGCGCCGCTCGTGGGAACTCAGGGCATGGTGTTGGAGGCAGCCGCCATGTTGCACGACATCGGGTATGCACCGCCGCTCGTTGTTACCGGCTTCCATCCGCTTGACGGCGCGCGGCATCTCCGTAGGGTCGAAGCTGCGGATGCACGCGTCGTACGGCTGGTGGCGAACCACTCCTTCGCTCTCTTGGAAGCCGAGGAACGGGGTCTCCGTACGGAGTTGGCCGACGAGTTTCCCTTGCCTGAGGACCGGCTGCTTGTGGACGCGTTGGTGTACTGCGACATGACCACCACGCCAGAGGGGGAGCGGACGACGTCGGAGGAGAGAGTCGGCGACATCGTGGGCCGCTACGGTGCGGACAGTGTCGTCGGGCGGTTCATCCGCCGGGCCGCACCGGAGATCCATCTCAGTGTGGAGCGGGTGGGTGCGGCGGCGGACGAGGCGGGGGTGAAGCTCTGAGGGGCTACCCCAGGTACGGGTAGGTGCCGGCGAGGTAATGGCCGATCTGTTCATGCATGCTCGGGTGGATGTCTAGGGTGTCCAGGTCGTCCGGGTGCACCCAACGCACGCCGTCGGCTTCGTCGTTGATCGTTGGTGTGCCGCCGACGGGGCGGCCGATGTAGGCGACCTCGAACTGCTGGCGGATCTCGCCGTCGGTGTACGCGACGATGTGCTCCGGGTTCGAGTAGACGCCGAGTAGACCGGTGACCTCGGCGATGATGCCGGTCTCTTCCTCGCACTCGCGCACGGCGCACTGGGCGGGGCTCTCGCCGATGTCCTGGGCGCCTCCGGGCAGGGCCCACTGGCCGGTGTCGCGGCGGCGCTGGAGCAGGATCTCGCCGTCGGTGTTGACGACGAGCAGGTTGCTGGCGGGGATCAGTGTGTTGGCCTTGGGGGCCTTGGGGTCGTAGTAGTACTCAGTCCTGCCCACTGTGGTGATGCTCCTGACTCTCGGGCGCGCAGGGGCGCGCTGTGTTCCAGACGGCGTGGAAGCTCTGGTCGTACCGCTCGAACGGAGTTCGAAGCCGCGGTGAAGGGCCGACTGGCCGACGCCATACCAGCCGGTCACTGCCTGCTTGTAGCCGTCGGGCATGTTCAGAACCGGCACCTCATCGGCGGTGAACATTCCGAGTTGCTTGTGCTCATGGCTGATGACCGGCGGCCGATCGGGGGTCAGTACCGTGCAGCCGTAGGTAACAATCAGCACTCTCCGCCCTGGGATGGGCTCGTAGATCCACGTCCCTCCGTCGATCAGCGGGCCCGCCTTGACCTCCCAGCCGGTCTCCTCCTGGATCTCCCGCTCCAGTGCTGCCTCGGGGCTTGCATCCGTCGGTACGGCGCCATCCGCGCTGCCGACCTCCAGGCGACCGCCAGGCAGTTCCCACTCGTCCCGCTCGTTCTTGAGCAGTAGTACGCGATCCCATGCGTCGAGCACGACGCCCTTCACGGAGACGGGCCAGAGCGGTGGCGTGTACGTCATGTCGGTCCTCGTATCCTGCGGTATGCGAGATATCTCCCCTGCCATTTCGCCATTCGGCTTCAGCGCACTGACCCGGTCCTTCCACGCCTTCTGGACGACCGTGGCGCCACTCTCTACGACCTGGCCTAATGTGACACAGCAGATTGAAGAAGAGGTGTGGCGTAGGCGGTGACATGCATCCAACCGTGCGGCCATTACGCCACATCGCCCTATACCCGAGTTTGCGGGCACAATTCGCCTCGACTCCAGGGCATCACGTATTTCGAGTGGCGTAGTAGGCACGCAAGGCAGCTTCGCTACCAGAGCCCATGGCTGTCATGATCCGCTGGAATTGGGACGAACGCAGGTCGCCAGCGATGATGATGCGGGGGTGCTGGTCAGAGGGCGGGCAGTAGCCTGCGGCGTCACGGATGAGATCGCCTGGAGGGGCGATCGGAGCGCTGCCGATGCTGAGGAACGCGGCGTCGGCGACGACGGTGTTCCGTTCCCCCTCTTGGGCGAGCGCCTCAGCCGTGATCACAGGCCCTTGTGACGGCCGCAGAATCAGGTGATCGATGCGCAGGAGGGTCACACGAGGGTCGTCGCGAATCTCCTCGACTTTGTATTCATCGCTTGTTGGATACGCCACGAGTAGACGAGTGTCAATGTCCGGGTGAGCGCGCAGGAAGGTACCGATAGGGCGATCACCCCCGAGGACGAGCAGGGTGCGGCCCTGGGAGTCATTTGGTTCTGCCTGCCACAGTGGCGGCAGGGTGAAGTTCGGCGGGACCGTGATCCAAGCGACGTCGTGAGGTTGGAGGGCTCCCACACCGGTGGCCAGGACTGCGTGTGGAGCGGTCAGACGGTCGCCGGCCTCCAGGGTGACGGCGACGTGATCATCGAACGCGCGTATCTCGGTGGCACGGTGACCGAGTTCGATGCGGCACCGGTCGGTGCTCTTCAGGTCCGCTGTGATGGAGTCGGCAAGTTCAGGGCCGCTAATGTAGCCGCCGAGGACGTTGTTCAGCGCCGTGATCCGGTAGAGATTGCGGCACAAGCCATCCGGTTCGATGAGCAATGAGTGCATGCCCACGCTCGCGGCCATGCGAGCAGCGGCGCAGCCAGCTGGGCCTCCGCCGATAATGATCAAGTCAGTGTCGCTGGTACGGGATGATGTAGCAGCCATAGGGCTATTCCAGCACCACGGCACTACAAGGCGCTGAGAGTTCTCTCATCACGTCGTCGCTGGTGATCAGTTGTCGTGGTCCGATGAGGCGGCGTGCCACGAGCAAACCTGCTTCATGCGTTTCCGGGCCGGCGTCGCTTGCGCAGGCATCGGTGACGATCTTGGGCGCGTAGCCGTGTTCGAAAGCGTCCGCGGCAGACTTCAGGACGCAGCTTTCGGTGGCCACGCCGCAGAACACCAGGTCGGTCCAGCCTGCTGTCCGGATCAGTTCAGTAGCTTCCGGTGTGAACAGCGTGTAGGCGGTCTTGTCGATGATCGCGTACGCGCCGGCGGCTTGGTCGGCAAGCTCTTGAACGATATCGGTCTCAGGGGCACCCTGGAGTCGACTCCACTGGAAGAACCGTTCGTACGGGCTTCCAGGGTGGTTGAAGTAGCGGGTGAAGATTACCGGCCTGTCTGCGTCGGCCCAGCGGTTCACCAGGTCGCGGATGGCGGGGACGACATGCCGGCTGTGGTGGTTCACGAAGCCGTTCTGCAGGTCAATCACCACCAGCGCTGTACTGCTGGGGTCCATGTGTGGCCTCCTTGCCTTCTCAGCCGGCGCTTTCGCGTAGCGCGTCCTGTGCGGCGCGAAGCCGTTCGGCCAGGCCGCTGGTGTTCATGATGGCCTCCCGCATGAGGCAGTGCTGCGCGGTCTCCTGAGCGCGTGCCGTGCTGAGCCGGGAATAAGCGGCTCGCAGGAAGCGCCAGCCGTAGCGTTCGGGCATGGATGGATCCTGCCCGTCCTCGACCAGTTGCTGAACCTGATGAGTGAAACACCACAGGGCTTGGACGGTCAGTTCACAATCGACCAGCTCATCGACGGTGAGGCTGCGTTCCTCTGAAATGGACGCGTAGGAGACTCCGGACCAGCCCGCGTATCCGGTGGAGACGCCGCGTACGCCGAAGGAGACGATGTCGGGATGGTCGAATCCCGTGGCCAGGAGCTTCTCTTCCACCGAGCCCTCCAAGGGTGCGGGGCCGTCTGGCGCCCCACGATCGACGAGCACCGATGGAGTGGACAGCAGGCGCAGAGCGGTGTCGTACTCCCTGCCGGTCCATGGGCTGGAGGCGAGCCAGTAGAGGGAGAGGACGTACTGCGGGCTCGGCCCGCGGGAGTGATCCGCATCCAGCAGTTCCTGGATCGTCGCCCTCGCCCACGTCAGGTCGGAGGCGTAGGAACGGTAGCGCCACACAGCCAGTTCGGTGAGAGTGGCTGGTTCCCGGGGCTGGATCAGATGGAACACGGCGACACCGCAGGCGAACACGTGGAGGGTGCACGTCGGTGCTTCCGGGTGCGCCACGTGCGTAGAGGACGACTCCAGCCAGCCAGCTGCCGCATCCCCCGTTATGTGGCCGCGCAGCTGATGAGCATGGTCGATACCGATGAAAACAGGCAGGAATTTGTGGGAATCGACCCGAATTCCCGAATCGGCTGACGGCCTCTGGGCGGGTCCGCCGAGGGCTTCCGCGAACCGTGCTTTCTCCTCGCCTGAGGCGCGTGCGAGGGCAGTATCGAGAACGGCCTGCGAGGCCGAGCGTGGGAAGTAGAGCTCTCCGCCGGCCTCCCACTTCGAGACGCCACGGGGGCTGACTCCTAGGTATTCGGCGAAGTCACGGACGCTCATCCGCTTGGCCTCACGAAGCATCCGGGCCTCGCGTCCGGACCATCGCTGCACCATGACCACTGCCGGTCCCCCCTGTCCGTTGTCCGGGTGTCAGCGCCGAACGCACAGAGTAGCGAGCGGTGTTCAGCGTTGGTACGGCGTTGGTGCAGCAGTTGTGCATCCCGCTCCGGTCCCGGAGTGCTCCATGCTGGAGCACCAGGCGGAGAGCAACCCCTCACAAGATTCCACCTGTTCAGGGGGCCGCTTGCCCAAGTACCAATACTCGAAGGAGTAATCGGCATGGCCCAGATCGTCAAGCGGAACGCTCGGGCAATCCTCCTCGATGGCGATGAGCTGATCCTGATCAAGCGCACCAAGCCGGGCAGGGAGCCGTACTGGGTGTCGGTCGGCGGCGGGATCGAGGACGAAGACCCGACCATCGAGGACGCCCTGCACCGCGAGGTGTTCGAGGAACTCGGCGGCATGCTGGAGCGCGCCGAACTCATCCACCTGATTACCGACGAGTTGGAGGGCGGTGGCGTCGGCGTCCAGCACATCTTCGCGGCCCGTCTGGCGTCCATGGACCTTTCTGCCCGAACGGGGACGGAGTTCTCCAAGCCGGAACGAGGCGGATACGAGGTGGTCCGGGTTCCGTTTACTGCCGAGGCCGTTCGCGGACTGAATCTCATGCCGCCGGAGCTGTCCGAGTTCATTTCCGCCAACGCCGATGCGATCGCCTCTGTCCTCGACACCCCGATCCGCAAGGTGTGAGGGCCGATGCAGAGCGTTCCGAACTTCGTCAGCCTCAATGGGCCTGACAACGTCGGCAAGACGACCCAGCTGCGGCAACTGGCCGATAGCTGGAGTGGCTTCCAGCCGCTGGGCGCAATCCACGAGCACGACCCGGGGCCGTGGGCCAGGGTGGCGGCCAATGGCTACGCCACGTGGTGGTTCGAGACGTCCACGACGCTGGAGCTGACCACGATGCTGCTGGCCGGCCACGCCAAGAGGGCCGCTGCTCGCCAGACCGGCCGGACGGGACTGCTTGACCGGGGCCTTCCGATGCTCCTGGCCGTGGCGGCCGCAACCTGCGTGGTCAAGGACCGTCTGGCGGTACAGGAGGCACTGGACGCCGTGGCTGGCATCGCCGGAGCGCGGCCTACCCCAGCGGAAACCTCCGTTCTCCTCCTGCCATCGCGTGATCCCGACCGCAGCTATGCGATCACTAGCGCCCGCGAAGGCCGTCCCTGGACCGGGATTTACCCCGAGTATCAACGGGCGCTGCACGCCGCACTGCTCCGCCAAGCAGACAACGACGTATACACGGCGGTCGTGGACTGCCAGGACCGCTCCACAGACGACGTCTATACCGCAGTGCTCGGCTGTGTCAGCGCCCACCTGCCAGTGACCTCTTTGAAAGGCAGGGGCCCCCGATGACCCAGAACTCCCCACCCCTGGTCCTTCCGCCGGGGCTTTCCCGGGCGACCGCTACGTTGTCGGAGAAGGACTTGCGGCGTCTCGACGACGCGGTGACCCGACTCCACACCGTCAATGCCAACCTGTGGGACGCCGAGGACCGGGTGCGCGATGCGCGCCTGACCGCCGTGCAGGTCGCCGACTGCAAGCGCGAAATCGACCAGCTCAACGCCGAGCGCAATGCTCTGGCAGAACGGGCAGACGAAGTCCTCGGGACGTTGGCGGACGAAGGCCGCGCTGAAGCGCCGCTACATACCGAGACGCTCGCTTCCGTCGTGGACCGGCTGTCGGTACTGACCCTGCGGATCTGGCACAGCGAGCGCGTCTCGGTGCGTGATGAACTGGCCCGGCGCCGCGTTCCTGCGCTCCTCCAGCAGCGCGAGGAGTTGTCCGCCGCTCTCGACGCGCTCGTCGCCGACGTCATATGCGGTCGCAAGCGCCTTCCCGCGCCGGCGCGCTACAAGCTCTACGGTCGCGACGACTCCGAGGTGGCCGACATCAAGCCCAGCCGTCACCTTGGCAGGGTAATTGCGTTCGGTGGCCTCAGCGAGTGCGGCAAAAGCACCAGCGCCGAGTTCGTCCGGCAAACCTGCGGAGCCCAGCGCCTGAAGATCGGCTATCTCCTACGCCAGGCGGCTCACCGTCAGGGCCTCTCGGACCCCTACGCGCTGTCCGCGCGACGCCAGGCCGAGATGCTCCTGGGCGAGCTGAACCGCTTCGCGGACGCGCACGTGGACACGCCACTGTTCACCGTCGAGTCCGTCCATGACAACGCTTCGATCGCCGAGCTCAAGCAGCTCATGGGCGACCGGCTGCAGATCGTCTATCTGGACGCCTCGTTCGCCGTGCGGGTGTCGCGATCCGGAATGCCGGCCCAGGCCGTCGCCGCCAAAGATGAGATCAAGATGAGCCGCGGCGCCCACCAGGTTGCCGCCCTCGCCGACCATGTGATCGACAACTCCGGAAGCATCGCCGCGCTGCGTGCCCGACTCCGGCGGATAGCCGCTCCCGCAGGCCCGGGCGGGCTTCGCATCGCCACCCCGTACGGCCTGGGTCTGTCCGCGCCGGTGGCGTCGGCCACGTCCGACTTCGTCGACGCCCTTCGCGCCAACGGCCCGGCCGCGCAGCTGGTGGCCCTGACCGGGAGTCCGGGCGAGGGAGCCTGGATCGCCGGCTGGTCGGATCTGGACCTGCTGGTGGTCGCCGAACACGACGTCACCAGCAGGATCTCCGAAGCCCTGGAGCGCTACCAGGCTGCACTGGGCGATGCGGCTGTTCTCGGACTCACTCTCGTCACCCCCGGCGAGTTGACCGCGCGGCGGCTCACCCCGCGCCTGGCCTTCGCGCTGTACCAGCTTCAGCAGGGACAACCCGTTCTTCACCATGCACCCGATCTGGAGCTGCCGGCCATCACGCAGGACGAACTCGCTCTGGCCGCTGTCCGCGAACTCCCCCAGGTGATGCTCACCATGCGGCGCCTGCGCACCGACGCCGGCCCCGATACGCTGCGGCAGCTGTACAAGCACCTCGTGCTGGCCTGCCGTCTCCTCCTCCGCGAGCACAACCAGTGGGAGAACGGTCCCGACCGCATCCTCACCGCTGCCTCCCGGCTGCCCGAGCTGCCCGGCTTCTCCCTGCCGACCCTGGCAGAGATCTCCGCCGCCTGGCGCGATGGCCGCAGCGAGCAGGCCCTGGGGGCCGTCATCACGGCAGTCGATCAGCTTCTGACCTGGTACGCCGTCCAGCTCGCGGCCTGACGAGCCACCGCCTGCCAGCTCCTTCCTTCTTCCACCTCGCCCACAGGAATTTCGCCATGCCCGAAACTCTGGCCGCACCGGCCTTCACCGCCCGCATCGTCGAACGCCTGAATGTCAGTCCGCCCAGCCGACGTGAACGCGTCATCCATTCCCTGGACGGCCTCGAGGATCCCGTCCACCCCCAAACCCTCGCGACCACTGGCGCCTGCCTGTGGCAGCGCATCCAGCACCACGTCGCCGAAGAACTTGGTCCCGTGGACTTCCTCCTCGGCCTGGACGCCGGCGGCATCCTGCCCACCGTGTCCTTGGCCGCCGCCGCGCAGCTCCCCTACAAGATCGCCTGGAAGCTGCACCTCCCGCTCGACGGCGCGGTCCGTTTCAGCGAACCCCACGCAATGCGCACCGACGTCTTCGCCTACGGCATCAGGCCGGGACAGCGGATCATCCTGGTGGACGACGAGGTCACCACCGGCAAGACGCTGGCCAACCTCACCCGGGCCCTCCGGGAGGCGGGAGCTATCCCGCTGGCTGCCGCCTGCCTCGTGGAGGACACCACGCGCCAGGCCCGCCGCCTCCTCAACGAGGATCTCGGCCTCCCGCTGGTCGCCCTCACCACGATCGAGGCAGAAACGTGAAGGTCCTTTCAGCTGGGATCCATTTCCACCCTGGCTCTCTCAGTATCCCCACCACGACCATCCACACCACGCCGCTTGGATACGACCGCGATGACCTCCCGGTCGGTGCACCGCTTCCCCTCCCCGCTTCGGTCGAACTCACCAACCGCCTAGACCGGTGCGGCGAAGTCGAGGTGGCCTTCCACGGGAAGCTCGGCGACACCCTGCTCGGCCTGTCTGCCGTCCGCGCCCTTGCCGAATGGATCGGCTTGCTCTCCGATGCACCCATAGTCCGCGCAACCGGTCCGTACTCCGACCTGGTCTCCCGCTGCGGCCTGGCCACCCAGGATCCGGCCGCCCCACCCAACAGCCACCGTGTTGTTATCGGCGACCGGCCCGGGATTGAGGCTCGTGCGGCGGAGGCTGCGACGGTCGTGGTCGATCCCGCCACGCCACCCTGTTGGTCAGCGGGAGACCGGGCCCACCCCGACCTGCCCGCACGCCACTTCCTGGCACTGGAGCGCCGCCTCGGCGTCCGATTGCCCGGCACTGCTCCCTTTGCCCCCACGCTCACCGCCCGGTCGAGCAGCCTGGTGGAACAGCTGAGGAACGCGGGCTGGCTCAGCGGGCTGACCATCGCCGCCATCACCGCAACCAGTTGGCCCGAGCGCAAGGACTACACGGTGAAACGCTTCATCGAGGTCGCCGAACGCATCGCCCACGCGCGAGGTGCCCCTGCCCAGCTGCTGCTGATCGGCGGCCACAACGGCGGTGTTCACGCCGCAGCTGAAAGCCCTGGCCGCTACGTCCAGGTCCTGCACCTTGACGGGGTATCGGCCCTTCACCTTGTCGACTTGTTCCCTCACTGCGACCTGGTCGTCGGCAACGACACCGGTCTCACCCACCTCGCCGCGCTGGCCCGCAGGCCCGACGGCGCCGGACCGCCGGTTATCGGGCTCTATGCCCGGCACAGCCACAGCAAATGGCGCAGCGGCCACCCTCACCACCACGCCATCGCCACTGCCGTTTCCGACCGCATGCACCAGGGCGACCTGTGCCCCGTACGCGACGCCATCTCCGCGGATACCGGCGTCCACATGGAGGCCATCACTCCGGCCTCGCTCGCCCAGCTCTGTGCCGACCTACTCGATGGGAGCAGGCGATGACCGGACGAACGCACCTGAGAATCGGCCCGCTGCGCCGTTTTACCCGCAACCTGGTCCTCCCCATCGACTGCTTCGACCAGCAGCTGCTCGTGAAGTACACGCGCACCCCAGCCGAGGCCCGCGACGAGATCCGCGGCCACGCCCGCCTGGCCCAGCACTACCGCGTACCCGCCCTCCGCGCCCGCCTACGGGTACCGGGCGGATACGTTCTCACGTACGAGCGGCTCCCCATGGGTCCTGACCGCGGACTCCTGCTCGACCTCCTCAATGCGCACGAACCCAGCGGTGAACTCCACGCCTACATGCGTCAGCTCACCGCTGCCTATCGCAACGTCATCCTCACCACTGCACAGCCGACCGGCCAAGCCCAGGTCGTGCGCAAGCTGTACTGGGATCGTGCGGCCCGCGGTGGCCGCCTTGACGCCTACTACCGCAGACGGGACTTCCCCGTCGCCCCCAGCATCATCGACATCCCGGTCTCCCGCCTCGGCATGTACGCATTGAACATCAACGGCCAACGGCTCCACCTCGACTGGGCCGCCACCCTCCGCTGGCTGCATGACCGCTTCGCCGCGCCTGAACCAATCTGGGCGGCTCTCACCCAGGGCGATCCAACCGACGTCAACCTCGCCCACCCATTGGCCTGGCTCGACTATGACACCGCCGGGCCCAACAGCATCCCGGGCGAGTTCGCGAACTTCCTGTGGTACACCTCCGCCCTCGGTGGCTGGCTGGTCCCTACCTACAACCCGGCCGCCTTCGCCGACCACCGTGCCACCTTCGATCACATCCCGGCCAACACCCCGCGGATCCTGCGGGCCGCCGTGGACCGCACCACGAGCACGGTCCACCTCGACTACGCATGGCACCTCTCAGCACCGCGGCAAGCTGCCATCAGCGCCTATTGGGAGCAGCTGGTGCTGCCAGTCGCCGAGCGGCTTTGGGCCGGCACGAACCTGGCCGACCTGCTCCGCCCCTACGTGGCCATGCGGATCCTCGCCGTCTACAACCTGGCCGAGTTGGCCCCCGGAGACCGGCTGGTGCTCCTGGCCCGGCTGGCGGAGGCCATGAGCCCGTCCTTCGATCCCGCCACCTACTTCTCCCCGCTGGAGTCGCCATGCCCGGCCCTCTGAACGGACGCACGGCCCTCGTCACGGGAGCCACCGGCGGCATCGGCTCTGCCATCGCCCAGCGCCTCGCCGCGCAGGGCGCCGCCGTCATCGTCGCCCACCACAGCGACCAGCCAGCCGCCGCCAACGTGGTCGAACGAATCGCTCGAAGCGGGGGCACTGCACTGCCTCTGGAGGCCGACCTCCGCGACCCCGAAGCTGTCGGACGGCTCTGCCGACGAGCCCTCGAACAGTTCGAGACGATCGATGTCCTCGTCAGCAACGCCGGCGCGTACCCCCGCATATCGTGGGCAGAGACGACTCCCAGCAGTTGGCAGAACGCGCTGGACACCAACCTCACCAGCCACTACCTCCTCGCCCACGAGCTGACGCCTGGCATGACCGCCGGTGGGTGGGGACGAATCATCACGATCGGCTCTGTCCTCGCCGCAGCAGGCCGGCATGACCTGAGCGGCTACATCAGCGCGAAGGCTGGGCTCGAAGGGCTCACCCGCGCCCTCGCCCGCGAACTCGGCGCGTCCGGAATCACCGCCAACTGCGTCGCGCCCGGTTCCATACGCGTCGCTGCCGAGGACTCCGTCGTCCCTGACCCGGTCGCCATGACCGCACGGCAGCTGGCCCGTCAGTGCGTCCCGCGCCGGGGCCGCCCAGAGGACGTCGCCGCGGCCGTCGCCTTCCTGGCCACCGACGACGCGGGCTTCATCACCGGCCAGACCCTTCGTATCGACGGGGGCTGGATCCTTGGCTGACATCTGGCTCATGCGCCACGGCGCCTACGAAGGCCACCGTCCCGGCCACCATGCGCCGTTCAGCGCAGTGCTGACCGAGGAAGGACATGACCAAGTACGACGCGCCCTGCCTCTGCCGGACGGCATTACCGGCATCGTCAGCAGCCCCATCCCCCGGGCCCGTCAGACCGCCGATCTCATCGCGCACCTGACCAGTCTGCCGACCGTTGCCACATCCGCGCTGCTGGCGGAGTGGCGCGCTCCGAGCAGCGTCCTCGGCCGCACGCCCGATGCCTACCCACCCGGCTACCAGGCGTGGAGAAGCCGCCGACTCACCGACCCCTGCCTCCGTTTCGAGGACGGGGAGAGCCTTGCCGACCTCCACATCCGTGCGGCTCTCTGTGCCTGCTTCCTACGGCGCACTGCGCGCCTCCATGGATCCCTCCTCGTCGTGTCCCACAAACTGATCCTAGGCGTGCTTGCCCACCTCCACGAAGGTCCCGCCGCCTTCGTCACTGCGGCAGCTGCCCCCTGGAACTTCGCCGAAATCCGCCGCTTCGCCAGCGCGAATGCGTGATGTGCCGTGCCCTCAACCACGTTCTCGCCGACTTCATCGACCACTGGAATCAGCACGACATACCCGTGGTGGCATCAACTCGACGAATGGCCCCACCCGGATCCACTGCCCGATCGTGATTGGGCAGTGCTTTCCATCCGGCCTTCGCCGGGGCGGGCAGCCCTTGAAGCTCTCGTCCCAGTCGGCACGACCGTCGGTCCAGTACTCCTGTGCCAGTGGCACAGGTGGCTTCACGTACCCGTGGGTCCGGAGATCAGGGGGAGTTTCCTGGGCGAGCGGCTGGGGGTGAAGGGGCGCGAGCTGTCCTGCCCGTACAACGACCAGCGCTTTCATCGCGGTGGGTGTCGGCCCTTCCGGCTGTGGCTCCTCCGCAAGATCGCAACGTTCTCACCGACATCTGGGCTCTTGCTGCACAGATGGATGCGATGCGCGCTTCAAGACCGCAGTCCGGAGCCGCAGCTGCCTGACCGTCGTCCGGATTCGCTCCGCCCCCGTCCGCTCCGGCTCGTATGCGGGCCACTTGTCCGAACTGCTGTTTCGAGGAGTCATTATGAGCCGTCACCTCGCGATCCGCGCGGACCTCGTGTTTGAGCACGACCACTACGTGCTCCACGGTCTCCGTGCCCCCGCTACCGCGCACGCCTCACATGCTTGGCATGCACCGGCCAGGCGCTGTGTCACGGAGACTGGGTGGGCGACGTGACCAAGATGCCCCGCCCCGAGCAGCTCATGAGCATTCCGGGCTGCGTGCTCGATTGGGCCTCGTGTGTGCTCGGCGCCATCACGGGCGTGCTGGACGCCTCACGGGGCCGCGCGAACTCCAAGGTGTGGGAGCTGATCTGTGCGGACGGCACCCGGTTCTTCCTGAAGATTGCGTCGACGAAAGCCTCCTATGACCGCGAAGTCCACGCTTACAGATTCGCGGTACCTGCTCTCGGTCCCGGCCGCGCTCCACGGCTCCAAGCGGCGAATCCCGGCGAGCTGGCGATGCTCCTGACCGCAGTGCCCGGTGAGACGGTGGCACCAGCGGTGCTCGATATGAACGACCTCATCCGGGTGCACCGTCAAGCGGGCTACCTGCTGCGTGAGCTTCATGACACGCTGGTCGCCCCCCGCGCCTCGGTGGATGTGCTGGCAGAGGTGCGTGCACGGACGGCATCCGCGGGGCAGTGCGTAGCTGCGGCCGGTGCCCTCCTCTCGCATGACGAGCAGGAGATGGTGCTTCGCCTGGTCAGGGAGCTGCCCCAGCTGGAGGCGTGCCCTACGGCATTCGTCCATGGTGACGTGCGGGAACCCAACTTCTTGTGGGATGGGCCCAGCGGGTGCGCTGCTCTGCTCGATTTCGGGCAGGCGCGGCCTGCGGTGGCCGTCGACGATTTCGTGCAGCTGGCTGTCGGCCCGTGGATGCAATCTCCGCGGCTTCGGCGAATGTTTTTCAGCGGATATGGGCGTGAGCTGACGGGTCCGGAGCGAAGGGTGCTGCCGGCCCTGGCCGCGATAGATGCTGTCGACAATCTGGTACGGGGCGTCCGTGTCCGTGATCCCGAGGTCACCGAACGCGCCCGCGGCACCTTGAAGTTGCTGGCGAACGGGGTGCGCTGGTGAATATGCCTAGCGCAGTCTCCCGTCGCACCCGTGACCTGCGCCGGCCCTGGCAGCCCCCGCAGCGCCCTGAGGAATCCGCGATCGTGCTTCCTGGGCCCCGCCAGGGCGGATTGGCGGCCGCTTGTGGTCGCCGGAGCGTGCTGGTGGTCTGTTTGGCCTGGCAGATGAACGCGGCCTCAGGCTCCGTGAAGGCCGCCGCAGCCCTGGCCGTCGGGTTGGCGGGTGCCGGACACCGGGCAGTGATCGTCACCGCGGCCCCGCCAATGCTCGGCCCCAGGCTTGAGGGCGTGGTCATTGAGCAGATCGACTTGCCCGTCAGCTTGCCCTGCCCTCCAGACACGCTCCGGGAAGCAATCAGCGTCGGCGCGTGGGGACTTCAGCGTCAGCTGCGCTCGCTGATCGACCGGCACAACATCGACACGGTGCTGTGCACCGACGCGCTGTGGGGCCTGGGCCGGCTGCGCATGAACCTCCCCGATGGGGTGTGCCGGTTGCTGGCGGTGGACCGACTGCCCGACGACCGCGACGCGATAGCGCTGACACGGGCCGATGCCGTTCTGGCCCCAACGGCAGCGGTCCTCGACGCGGCGCACCAACGTGGCTGGGACACATCGACGTGGCGTGTGGTCCCTCACGCCCTCCTCCACGAACCGCCCGAACCGAGTCCCGGCAGTGTGCTGGGCCGTCTGCAATCCGGGGACATCCGCATTCTGACCGCGGTAGGTGACACCTCCAACGGCATTGTTGGCCTGCTGCGAGCGGCACGGCACCAGGAGACCACCGTCAGCTCCTGCGTGATGCGCGTCGCGGCGGCAACGCACTACCTGCAGTCAGGACCAGCCGGCGTCGTCCTGGCGGAGACCTGTCGGCGCCAGGTGGATCTGGCAGCGCACATGAGCTGGTCCGGAGGGCTGCCGTGGCATGCCGTGCCGACCTGGCTCTCGGGGGCCGCGATCGTGATCACGCCGTCCACCCGCTCACTGGGGATGGTGGCTCTTGAGGCCATGGCAGTGGGAGTCCCCGTCATCGGATACCGGAGCGGGAATCTGCCCTACCTCATCGGTCCAGCGCAGCGAGAACGGGCGTTGCTGGCCGAACCGCAACACGGGCCTCGTGCCCTGCTGAACCTCGCCCGCGCTCTCCTCGCGTCTCCCCGCGCCTACTGCGAGGCCGCGCAGGCCGCTTACGAACAATCCCGCCTGTTCACCAAAGGCCGTGTCACCCGGCGGTTCCTTGCTGCCGTGCCTACCCGCGGAACGCTCCCGCACGACGATCGGACACAAACCCATGTCCATGCCCATTGAGGATTACGCGCTCATCGGCGATATGCAGACGGCCGCGCTCGTGTGCCGGGACGGCACGGTCGACTGGCTGTGCCTGCCCCGCTTCGACTCGCCGGCGGTCTTCACGGCGCTGCTGGGCACCGAGGAACACGGCTGCTGGCGCATCGGCCCGGCCCATGGGCCCGGCGCCAGCCCCCGGCCTGCTGACCGCCGCCGCTACCGAGGCGACAGCTTGGTGTTGGAATCCGAGTGGGACACACCACGCGGCACGGTCCGGGTGATCGACTTCATGCCGCCGCGGGACGGTGCGCCGCAGGTGATCCGCATCGTGGAGGGCGTCAGCGGACGCGTTCCGATGCGCTCGGAGCTGAGGATGCGGTTCGCCTACGGCAAGGTGGTGCCCTGGGTCCACTCGGTCGACGGCCGGACCGTCGCGGTTGCCGGCCCCGACTCCGTGTGGCTGGACACCCCCGCAATTACGACCGCCCACCACGGAACAGTGGACTCCGAGTTCACCGTCTCGCCAGGCGAGCGGATCGCGTTCACGATCAGCTGGCAGCCCTCGCACCACCAGCCGCCGGCGGTGGCGGAACCGGAAGGGGCGCTGGAGGGCACCGAGGAGTTCTGGCGCGAGTGGGTCGAGCACTGCACGTACCACGGCCCCTACCGCGATGCGGTGGTCCGCTCGCTGATCACGCTCAAGGCGCTGACGTACGCGCCGACCGGCGGGATCGTCGCGGCGCCGACGACCTCACTGCCCGAGTGCATCGGCGGGGTCCGTAACTGGGACTACCGCTTCACCTGGCTCCGGGACGCCGCGATCACCCTCTCCTCCCTCCTGCGCACCGGATACCGCGAGGAGGCGCGGGCCTGGCGGGAGTGGCTGCTGCGGGCGGTGGCCGGTGACCCGGACAACCTCCAGATCATGTACGGCATCGCCGGTGAGCGCGAGCTCGGCGAGAACGAGCTCAACTGGCTTCCCGGGTACGAGAATTCACGCCCGGTGCGGGTCGGCAACGGCGCCGCCGGCCAGCTCCAGCTCGACGTCTACGGCGAGGTCACCGAGGCCCTCCACGTCGCGTGCGCCTCCGGCCTGTCACCCGATGACCACGCGGTCAGCCTGCAGTTGAAGCTGATCCGCTGGGTGGAGAAGCACTGGGACGAGCCGGACGAGGGCATCTGGGAGGTCCGCGGACCGCGCCGGCACTTCGTGCACTCCAAGGTCATGACCTGGGTCGCGGTGGACCGCACAGTCAAGCTGATCGAGTCCGGGGACGTCGACGGCCCGCTGGAGCGCTGGAAGGACCTGCGCGAGACCATCCACCGGGACGTCTGCGAGAAGGGCTACGACAAGGAGCGCAACACCTTCACCCAGTCCTACGGCTCCCAGGAGCTGGACGCCTCGCTGCTCCTCGTCCCCCAGATGGGCTTCCTGCCCCCGGACGACAAGCGCGTCATCGGCACCATCGAGGCGATCCAGCGGGAACTGACCACCGAGGACGGCTTCGTACTGCGCTATCCGACCGCCGGCGAGGGCGTGGGCGTGGACGGCCTGGAGGGCGAGGAGGGCGCGTTCCTGGCCTGCTCGTTCTGGCTCGCCGACGACCTCGCGATGATCGGCCGGGTCGACGAGGCCCGCCAGCTCTTCGAGAAGCTGCTCTCACTCCGCAACGACCTGGGCCTGCTGGCGGAGGAGTGGGACCCCAAGCTCAAGCGCCAGGTGGGCAACTTCCCGCAGGCGTTCAGCCACATCGGCCTGATCGAGACAGCACTCAGGATATCGGCCGGCGAGGCGCACCTCTCCGACGCAGGGATGAGATGCCGCGACGTCGCAAGCTGGCGCGAGGGGTACTGATGTATCCCGTATATCACCCCGCGGGCAGCGATGATGACCTGCGAGTGGCCCTGGTAGAGCTGCGAGCCGGACGGTGGTCGGCCACGCGGAACCTGTTGTCCGCCACGAGGTCGCTGGCGCTGAGGACGTCTCGGACTCAGGTCCTGGCGGTCACCGCTGCCGGGAGCGACGTGATGGATGTGTGGCTGGCCGAGGAACCGGACAGCTACGACGCCCAGGTCATGCGAGCCCGGGTCTTCGTGGAGCGTGCCTTGCGTGCCCACCGCCAACAACACACCGCCGTATCCGAGTTCGAGACCCGTGGCCGACATGCAGCGCAGATGGCCGCACACCGGGCTCCGCACGATCCGGTCCCGTGGGTGTGCCTGCTGGCCCTCGCGCAGATCGATGTGCGTCAACAGCGACCGGAGCACCGTGTGCCGTCGAAGGAGCCGATGCTGCCGCCGGGGCCGTGGCAGTTGCTGGGCGAGGTGCACCGACGGGATCCGTTCAACCGGGAGGCATTCCACCGGATCCTGCAGGTCCTGCTCTCCCGGGACGCCCCGGCATCCGGCGGGCTGGCTGCGGTCTTCGACTTCGGACGGTGGGTGGCATCGTGGGCGCCCGCCGGATCGCCCCTGCTCCTGCTACCGGCATACGCTCAAGTCGAGCAGTGCCGCCAGCAGATGCAGCGCGGCAGGGTGCACCCGCTGTGGCGACGGCAGTGGGCCGAGGACCCACTGCGCTCCTACACCCGCAACGCCTTCCACCACTGGTTCAAGACCACAAACCCCTCTCTACGGTCTTTGACCGACCTGAGCCACCTTGCGTATGCGCTGTGGGCAGGCCACCAGTTCGTCGAAGCCGCCCAGGTGTTCACAGCCATGGAGCCCTACGCCACCCGCGAACCGTGGTCCTCGGTGGAGGACCAGCTCCCGGGAGACGACGCAGGTCAGGAGCTGATGCTGCGGGCACGCCGGGAAGCGCTGGCCTACGCACACAGGAAGGCTCCACGCGCCGGCCCTCGTCCGTGACCCTGCCGGACCTCGCCACATCCCTTGACACGCACGTTCAGCCCATTCGCCCCTTTCTTCACTTCCTGGAGGTTTCGTGTTCCGCTTAGGTCAGCACCGCCGGTCGGATCGCTCCCGGCGTGCCCCGGATGACGCGTACTTGCGCGAACTGGGGTACGAGCCGGTGCTCGCCCGCCGGATGGGTCCGTTCGGCAACTTCGCAATCAGCTTCTCCGTCATCAGCGTGCTCTCCGGCTGCATGACGCTGTACGGCTTCGGTCTGACCACCGGTGGCCCCGCGGTGATGATGTGGGGCTGGATCGCCGTAGGCGTGATGGTGATGTTCGTCGGCGCCGGGCTCGCCGAGGTCACCTCCGCCTACCCGACGTCCGGGGCCCTGTATTACCAGGCAGAGAAGCTCGGCGGCCGCAAATGGGGCTGGTACACCGGCTGGCTCAACCTGCTCGGACTGCTCGGTGCGATCGCCGGCATCGACTACGGTGCCGCGCTGTTCACCGGTGCCTGGCTGAACCTGCAGTTCGGCTTCGAGCCGAGTGCGGGCAAGACCATGGTCATCTACCTGATCATCCTCGCCCTGCACGCCGGGTTGAACCTGTTCGGTGTCCGGCTGGTCAGCATCCTCAACAGCATCAGTGTCTGGTGGCACCTGGCCGGCGTCGCCGTGATCGTCGGCGTGCTGGCGATCGTCCCGGCCCGCCACCAGGAGCCCGGCTTCGTCTTCGGCGAGTTCGTCAACCACACCGGCTGGTCCAGCCCCGTGTACGTGACGCTGATCGGCCTGCTGCTGGCGCAGTACACCTTCAGCGGCTATGACGCCTCCGCGCACCTGTCGGAGGAGACCACCAACGCTCAGGTCAGCGCCTCCCGCGGCATCATGCGGGCCATCGGCTGGTCCTGGATCGCTGGGTTCGCGTTGCTGGCCGGTCTCACGTTCGCCATCCAGGACTACGCCGCAACCCGCGCCACCGCGACCGGAGTTCCGCCCGCCCAGATCTTCCTCGACGCCCTGGGAGTGTCCGGCGCGAAGGCGCTACTTCTGGTCGTTATCGTCGCCCAGCTGTTCTGCGGCAACGCCGAGACGGCTGCCGCCTCCCGGATGGTGTTCGCGTTCAGCCGGGACGGTGCCCTGCCGGGCTCGGGCCTGTGGCGGCGGGTCCACGCCCGCACCGGTACGCCCCGCCACGCGGTGTGGCTGACCGTCGGTACCGCGGCCCTGCTCGCCGTGCCGAGCCTGTACAGCCCGACCGCCTACGCGGCGATCACCAGCATCAACGTCATCGGCATCACCCCCGCCTACGCCATCCCGATCTTCCTGCGCGTCAAGCACCGCCACCGGTTCCGGCCCGGACCGTGGAACCTGGGCCGGTGGGGCGTGACGGTCGGCACCGTCGCTGTGGCCTGGGTGGCATTCGTCACCGTCCTGTTCTGCCTGCCCCAGACCAGCCCGATCTCCGTCGCCACTTTCAACTACGCACCCCTCGCGCTGCTCGCCGTGCTGTCGCTGGCCTGGCTGTGGTGGCGGGCCGCGGGCAAGCGCACCTACGACATGCCCGCCCAGAGCCTCGACCGCTCCTCCGACCACTTCGACCAGGAGATCGTGTGAAGTTCTCTGCCAACTCCGGCAACGGCGCCGATGCCCCTCTGGCCGCACCTGCGGGTCAAGGACAGGGGCATGCCGCGTCGAGCCAGCTATCCCTCGACCAGCTGCGCCACCTGGTCAGCTCTGGACGGATCGACACGGTGCTGCTGGCTGTCCCCGACCTACAGGGCCGGCTGAAGGGCAAACGCTACGGCGCGCGGCACTTCCTCGACCGCGTCGCAACGGGCGGGGCGGACATGTGTGCCTACGTATTGGCCACCGACGTCGACATGACCCCCGCCGGCGGCTTCGCCCTGACCTCATGGGCCACCGGCTATCAGGACCTGGCCGTCACCCCAGCGCTCACGACGCTGCGCCTTACTCCGTGGATGCCGAAGACCGCCCTGGTCCTCGGTGACGCCGTCGACCACGAGGGCAGCCCAGTCGAGGTGGCCCCGCGCCAGATGCTGCGCCGACAGCTGGAGCGCCTGGCCCGCCATGGTCTGGACGTCAAGGCGGGTCTGGAATGCGAGTTCGTGGTCTACCAGGGAACCCCCGAGGAAGCCGCCGAAAGCGGCTATCAGGATCTGCGGCCCCTGGCCATGGGGAGCCTGGATTACGCCCTGGACCACCCGCCGGCCGCGGACCGGTTCTTCCGCCGCCTGCAGGCAGCCCTCGCCGGCGCCGCTCTTCCCGTCGAGGCGGTCAAAACGGAAAGCGCCCCCGGTCAGGTGGAGGTGACGTTCCCCTACGGCGAGGCCCTTGCCGCCTGCGACGGGCACCTGGCGTTCAAACACGCCGTCCGCGCCATCGGCGGCCGGTCAGGTCTCACCCCCACCTTCATGGCAGCCCCCACAACCGGCGTGGGAAACGGCCTCCATCTGCACATCTCGCTGTGGAAGAACGGCAACAACGCGATCACCGGCACCGACGGCGCCCTGTCCGCACTCGTCCGGCACGCCATCGCTGGACTGCTCGATGCTCTGCCGCAGATGGCTGTGCTGTACGCGCCGAACATCAACTCCTATAAGCGCTACGTCCCCGACTCCTTTGCGCCCACCACCGCCAGCTGGGGCTACGACAACCGCTCCTGCGCCATACGCGTCGTCGGCCACGGCGAAGGCCGGCACCTGGAGATCCGCGTCCCCGGGGCGGACGCCAACCCCTACCTGGCGCTCGCCGCAGCTGTCGCCGCCATCAACCACGGCGTCGACAACGCGCTCACCCCCGGACCGCCAGAGACAGGCAACGCCTACCGGGAAGGAGGGCCACCTCTCCCGAGCACGCTGAAGCAGGCGCAGGTGGCCCTCCGCAACAGCGCCATCGTCCGCGACGCCCTCGGCGACGCCGTCGTCGAGCACTACGCCCACCTCGCCCAGCTGGAGATCTCCCACCACCAGCACATCGTCACCGACGCCGAACGCCACCGCTGGCTCACCCGCGCATGACCCCAAGGAGGCTTCCGTGAAGAGCACCCACGTCGCGGCGAGGTGACCACCCTGCGATGACGCACCACCCCAACTGCCCTGATTGCCTACGCACAGCGCACATCCACGGGCATGCCCCGCCGGAGCCACCAAAACCTGACCCGCCAATACGTGCCGCGACATTCGTCCTCCTGTTCCTGGTCTTCGTCGTGATCGCCAGTGGGTGGATGGGCCTCATGTGGCTCGTGGCACAGGACGCCGGCTGGCCCTAATCAACTCATCGGGCACCGCACCCTTCGACAGCCGTTACGCAGGCATGGCTGAAGCCCGGCGGGCACCTCACCCCGCTGGCCAGCTGCTCCGCAGCAACGTCTCAGCGGAGCCAGAACGGCTCACCGGTAAGCGCGGATTGATCGCGCTCGCAACCCGCGCTCGAGCTGAGATCACACCCCCGTCAATCCCGTTGCCGCAATACCCCAGAGGAGCGATTCGAGCCGTTCGAACACCCGAAGTCGCACGCAGACCAACAACCGCACAGCCCGAGTCGGTGATGGGAACTCATGTTCAGCATTTGCCTCCGAAGCACCCGTTACGGGGGTGCGATCGGGGCCGTTCTTAGAGCACCTGTACTCATCAGTGACTCCCCTGGAGGAACCATGCATCCCATTGCCATCCCCGTGATGCCCCCTACCGATATCGAACATCGACGGCTGGAACCCCATCTGCCCATGGGCTTCCTGGGGCGCATTGTTGACGCTGCGGCCCGCCGTGCCCGCCACTCATCACGCCCGGATTCGGGGTGGGGGGCATGAGCGAACCCACCGACGCATCAACCGACCGTGTCCCGGGGCCGCGCACCTCCCCTCAGCCGCCTCCGCCCGCCACGAAACCTGCCGGATGGCAGGACGGACATGACGTCCCCCCTGGAGCCAAGCCGGGCACCGCCGCAGAAGCGACCGATCCGGGGTCGCAGATGCGGTACGTGGACTTGACCGGCAGCCGTGAAGCGGCCGGCCGGTCGATCCGGATGAGCGACATGGCCAAGCGCCTGCCGCAGTTGGTGCGCCGGTCGTTGGCCCTCGCCTGGCGGGTCGACCGGGCAGCGACCGTCGGTCTCCTGCTGTGCCAGGGGGTCGCCGGTGTGATGCAGGCCCTGGGCCTGGTCGCGATCAGCGGGACCCTGACCGCACTGCTGACCAGCGGGGACGTCTACCAGCGGCTTCTGCAGGCGTGGCCGTCGGTGGTCCTGCTCGCCGGCGCATCCGGCGTGCGAGCGCTCCTGGGGATCACCGTCAACTGGCTCTCCTCCCGGCTGGGCCCGCTGATGTCGCGCGAAGCCGAGCAGATGCTGCTGACGGGCTGCGCAGAGGTGGAGCTGTGCGCCTACGACGAGCCCGACTTCAACCGCGACCGCGAGGCCGCCGACCGCGGAGCACAGGTCACCGGGGACCTGATTGACGAAGGGCAGGACCTGATCGCCTCGGCGGCCTCCTTCCTCGCCGGAGCCGTCGTGCTGGCCGGGGTGCACTGGGTGCTCCTGCCGCTATTGGTGGCGGCCAGCCTGCCGCAGGCCCTGGCCCAGATCAGCGCCGCACGCGTGCGCTACCTGGCCAACCTCCGCAGCAACGGCGACAACCGGATGCTGTCGGTGCTGCGCTGGCACATCTACACCCGCGAGGCCGCCGACCAGATCCGCGCCGGCACCATGGCCGGCTTCCTGTCCGGCCGGTATCGGCAGACGGTCGCCCGGATCAACCGCGAGGACCGCACCGCAGCCGACAAGGGGGCGCGCATGTCCCTGTTCGGCGCGCTGTGCGGAGGGTTGGGCTCGGCCCTGGTGTGGGCGGCGGTCGTGTGGCTGCTGGCAACCAGCCGCATCAGCGTCGGGCACGCCGGTACGGCCGTCTTCGCCCTGCAGACGGTGGGGCAGTCGGTCCGCGGCCTGGTGGCCATCGGGGCGCGGGCGGTACGCACGGGGCTGTACATGGACGACTGGAGCGGATTCCTGGACAAGGCCGGCGGGTTCCGCATGCGCCGGGGCACGCACCGGCCCAAGCCGCCGCAGAAGATCGAGCTCAAGGCGGTCTCCCACCGCTATGCGGGCAAGGACCAAGACGCGCTGTCCGACGTCTCGCTGACTCTGCGCCGTGGCGAGGTCACCGCCCTGGTCGGGTTCAACGGCTCGGGCAAGTCGACGCTGTCGAAGCTGGTCAGCGGCCTGTACCTGCCCACGGACGGGCAGGTGCTGTGGGACGGCACCCCTGCCGGCGACGCCGACCCGCAGGCGCTGTGGCAGCAGGTGGCCCTGGTGCCACAGGACTACGCGCACTGGCCCCTGACCGTGCGCGAGAACGTCACCCTCGGGCAGCCATCGCCGCGCGGCGATACTGCCGTGCGTGAGGCGTGCGAGGCTGCCGGCGCCGACGAGGTCGTCGACAAGCTCGGTGCCGGGTTGGACACCCTCCTCGCCCGCGAGTGGCTCAACGGGGAGGAGCTGAGCGGTGGGCAGTGGCAACGCGTCGCTCTCGCAAGGGCGTTCTTCAAAGAGGCGGGGCTGCTGGTCCTCGACGAGCCGACCGCGAACCTGGACCCGAGGGCGGAGTACCGGATCTTCCAGCGGCTGCGGGACCTGGCCCGGGACCGGGTGGTACTGCTGGTGACCCACCGCATCACCAACGTCGCCGTGGCCGACCGGATCGTGGTCCTCGACGAGGGCAGGATCGTGCAGGAAGGCACCTACCAACAGCTCTCCCAGCAACCGGGCCTGTTCCAGCAATTGTTGTCCTACCAGGTCACCTCTGAGGAATCCCAGTGTGACGGCGAGCACCGCGGGGCACGCACATGAGCCGCCACGGTGGGCCGGAGACCGAAAGCCGGGTGCGGCGCCAGGACACGGGAGCCCGGGCGCCCCAGCCGAGCATCGCGGTGGATCCGGATGCCGCGCGGGCAGCGATGGTTGCCCGGCTGGAGGAGGAAGGGGCGCTGGGCCCGGGCCTCGTGCGCGATGCCCTGCTTTCCCTTCCCCGTGAGGTGCTGATGCCGCAGGCATACGTCCGGCGCAGCGCGCTGGAGGAGCGGACGCCGCGGTGGGACCTGCTGGACTGGGCTGTGCCCGGTGACCGCGAGGAGCTGCTCGGAGTGCTGTACGGCGGGGAGAGTGTGCTGATCCAGCACAACGGCGAACCCCTTCTCGGGCGCGTGCCCGGTCCGCGGTCCGGGGGGATGATCACGTCGATGTCCAGCACGGTCGGTATGACCGCCGGTCTGCTGCGGAAGCTGGATCTCGGGCCAGGACACCGGGTTCTTGATGTCGGCACCGGCGCGGGCGTGACCGCCGCGGTCGCCTGCTGGGTCTGCGGCGAGCGCGGCGTGGTCACCGTCGACCGCGATCCGCACGTAACCGAGGCGGCCCGCACGCACCTGGCCGAACTCGAGTACCGCCCGACCGTGGTGACGGGTGATGGGGAGGCCGGCTGGGAGGAACGGGCTCCGCACGACAGGGTGTTCGTCTCGTACGCGGTTCCGTGGGTGCCATGGGCGTGGGTGGAGCAGCTGGCCCCGGGCGGTCGGGTGCTGGCGACCGTGACCGGCACGTCGCCGTCCTGGCCGGGCCTTGCTGTGATCACCAGGACCGCTCACGGTCGGGTGGAGGGCGAACTGCGGGCGGTGGAATTTGGGCACCGGCCCGGCCACGGCTTCCAGCGGATCTTCCTCTCACGGGCGTTCTTGGACCGGATCACGGCCGGTGACGGCGGCCGTAGCTTCCACAGCCGCACAGCACCGCCGCCCGATGAGCCGCGCGGATTGTGGCTGGCTGTCGCGGCCCTCCGGCCTGGCTTGGTGCGGAACTGGGGTGCCGACCACCTGATGATCGGCGCCCCCGCGTGCGGCTCCTGGCTCACCGCCCGCCCCGGCACCTCTGGCGACTGGACGATAACGGCCTGGGGGCCCCGGGACATCTGGGACGAGATCCAGACCGTCGCCGCCCGGTGGCGGGCCGCCGGTTCGCCGACCTCATACCGGCTCCACTTCGACGCCCACGGCGAGCAGTGGGTCAGCGTCGGCAGCGACGAGAAGGAGCTGGCCTGGTCCCTGCCCCACCCAACCAGCCCGGAGCCGAAGGGGGCCCACGCATGATGCCCCTGCCCCGACGTGCCCCACCTGCCGACGCCGGCGAGATCGCCCGCCTTCGGTCGGAGCTGATCCTGTCCGAACCGCTCGACGAGAGCTGGCTCGCCAGATGCAGAGACCATCTGGCCGCACCGGCACGCCTGACTACCTTCCCGCCGGATACGTGCTGGGCAAGGCCCTCGCCTGCTCGTTCCGTGGCCAGACCAAGAGCCACACGGAGCGGCCACCGCCGATGCCGGTGTCCTGGCGCAGACGGGCATCGGCCGGTAAGCGAGCCGATCAACACGTCGTTCGGCGTCGACCGACCACCTCGACACAGAGACCGCAGGACCCACCCTAAGGAGAACAGAACCATGTTGACCGTTATGAGCCAGAACGCCCAGTACGGGGCCAACATCGACGGGCGCTGGGAAGGCCTGCTCGACGTTATCCGCGGCGTCGGTCCGCAGCTGCTCCTCCTCCAGGAAGTCGACTGGCTGGCAGACCCCGACAACGCCGAGGCAGCGAAACAGGCCCTCGGGATGGAACTGGCGGTGGCACCATCAAGGAACCTGAACACAGCGGTCGCCTGGAAACCTGAGGCCCTGGAACTGCTGGCAACCGAGACGAAATACAGCGTCACGGAGATGCATCACGGCTACTGCGCGCCCCGCTTCAAACCCCTGGGCCTCTCACAGGACCTGCCGGAACCGCTGGTAGCGATCAGCACACACCTGACCCCCTACTCCGCGGACGTCGCCGCCCAAGAGGCCCAACTGCTGTGCGCCCGCGCCTACCGGTACGGCGGAATCGCCCTGATCGGAGGCGACATCAACCACATGGCACTGGGTGACGAAGAACCCGACTGGTCCCTCGTCCAGCCCTACAACCGAACCTCTCGCTGCCTGCGGCGCAAGAAGCCCACCGACCCCTGGCAGGGCAACCGCGTCGTCGGCCAAACGTTCATGGACGGTGAGCTCACCGACGTCGCCGCCCACGTTGCCACCCTCCGCAACGACGCCTCCCTGCTGGCACCCACCGGCAAGGCCGGCCTCCTACGAGTGGACCAGGCCCACGTCACTCCCACGCTTGTCCCCGCGATCAAGAACTACCGGATAGTGGACCCAGGCCCTCACTCGGACCACTACGGAGTCGCCTTCACACTCGACCTGGAACAGGCCGACACGTCCCTGATCCGTGACTACACCTGAACGCCGCTGGAATTCGGCTGCCGCCCATCTGCGTTGGGCGGCAGCCCGCCGGACAGCAGCCATGCGGCTGTATCCGATCAGGTTTGCGGACTATCTGCGGGGGAATAGCTCTGCGGTCCCGTTCTCCGGTATGGCGTGGCCGGCGGTGGGGCAGACTGTGGCCATGGCCTTTGACCCCCACGCCGTCCTGCCCCGCTTCACCGACGCATACCGGGCCACCCACGGCGGAAGCGACCCCTACACCGACGCGTGGCCATGGGCGGAAGCCATCGTCCGCTGGCACCGGGACCAGGATCCCCCCGTACTGCCCGGCCGCGGCTTCCTGCTTCGAGACGACCCGCAGGCCCGCGACCACCTAGTGGCCGCGGTCGCGGAGTCCCTCCGGATCGCGATGGGATGGACCGGCGACGCGATCGGCGACCTGGACCTGGACCGGCTCGGGTCCGAGCTACGCAACTGGATCGAGGACGAAGACGAGGACGGGACCGTCCTCACGCCCGGCGGTACTGGGTGGCCAGCCCCCACCGGACCGTACGCCAACCGCTGGCACGCCCTGATGCACGTGCTCGACAGCGACCCGGAGCAGTGGTCCCGGGTACGCCGCTCGGTGTACCGCGCCTTCGCATGCCTGTTGTGGCACGCACGCAATGCGCCGCACCTCGCCGACGGCTCCTACAACACGGTGCAGGACTACCGGCTGCGGCAGGCCCCGGGCCGCAGAGGCGACTACCGATCGCTGGCCGAAGTCGCACCCTCCCTGGGGATGTCACCGGTGCCCGTCCGCGACCCCCGCTGGTATGAGGGATACGAGCTCGTCACGGCAGCCGAAGCCAGCTGAGCAGAGACGAGGAGGAGGCAGACTGGCCCGCGCCCTACGCGTCGGGGCCTCATACAGGTCCAGGAAGAACCGCGGCCGTACAGCCGGCCTGGGCCCCGGGTCGTGCGGTCCGCTGGCGCTCTCCGAGAACCTCTCGGACCGACTGCAGCGACCGCTCCAACCGCTCGGTGACGACCTGGTCGTAGTCGATGCCGACGGCCGGCCGCACGTGCTCCGGGGTGCGTACCCACACCCGGCACTCCGCCGCCTCCACACCGCCGTTCGCGTGACCTCGGTACGACGCCGTGCCCACCAGGTCGTGCCAGCCGACCGGACGCAAAGGACGGTACCCACAGCCGTGAACACGAGCACGCATCGCGGCCACGCCCCGGAGTAGCGTGTTCCGATCACAGGCCAGCGGAACAGGGGGAGTTGGGAATGACGGCCAGAGCCGAGGCGCAGCAGCGCCTCCGGGAGCTCTACGAATGGCTCCTGCCGTACGCGCGGATCATCGCCACTGTGGAACGCGGTACCACTAACTGCCCGACCATCAGCCTTGAGATCCACGAGGACTCCGCGCAGGACGACAGGGACTGGCCCGACACCGCGTACACGCCGACGCTGGTCACCCTCCCCCCGCCGTGGCCGACCCTGGCGGCACGGATTCCGTCTCACGGGCCGGACGCCTGGAGCGCCGACGACTACCGGCGGGCCTGCGACGCATGGGAGATCGAGGACAAGGCGCGGTCCCTGGCCGACCACATCGCGGCCCCGGCTGTGGGCGAGGGCCGCACACGCTCATGCAGCGGCTCTTGGACCAGCACCAGGCCAGTGTCACCGTGGTCGACGGCCCCCACACGCACGATGGTCGGGCTGAACTTCGGCGGGGACCCACGCTGCGGAACTACCTTCGGCTTCACCGCCCACATTACCGCCGAAGCGCCGGTCACTCCTGAGGCCACGATCCGGGCCCTGTACGGGGCCGCACTGACGGCTTGGCGGCTGGACCGGCATTTGCGGACAGCGCAGCCGCCCGCGATCACGGTCCGTTCCGCCGACCAGCTGGTCGTGCCGTGGCCCGTCGAATTCAGGATCGACCTGCCAGGTGCGGCACCGCACTGGATCCGTCTGCATGACGTCGCGCCGACCACATGCGGGCGCCGCGATCAGGGCAGCCGACACGGTCCCGACGCGTGAGTGGGCTGGGCCTTCGGCCGCCCGGTGCAGGAGAGCGAGACGGCGGCCGGAGGCCGAGCCTGCTGCCCGTGGGCTCAGGCAGTCCGGGTGCTGCCGGGCACGAGGCGCCGGTCATGGCGATCAACCCCACCCCGGCTGCCGTCAAGGCGGACCGCGCCCGTATCGCCACGAACCTCACCAACGCCCAGTTGGAGGCCGGGGCCTGGAAGACGCGGTCCTGCTCCTGCCCGCCTCCTCACCCGCACTGACCGCCTGCGTCCGCCACTGCTCCGCCGCCCTCTCATGGCGAGCCATTCGTCAGCAGCAGGTGGAAAGCGCCGCCCCGGTAAATGACCGTAGCGGTGTCGGAGGCGCCTCCATCGAAGTACACCGGACTCAGCGGCTCCTCGCCGCTGTAGTAGCCGGTGGTGCGCAGGAAGTCAGGGCTGATGGCGGCGAAGGACCACGCCGGTCCGTCCGCACCGAGCAGTTCCCGGGCGAAGTTGCGGACCAGTGGCTCGGCCTCTTTTGCCGGGTAGTGGTGGCGGTAAGGGCTGAATGCCTCGCAGAGCATCCAGCGAAGCCGTGCCAGGAAGCCAGCACGGTCGAGCGAGCTGATCGTGGCACGGAAGCCGGCCCGCAGGAGCGGCCGTTCGAAGGGCTGGTCGTCGCACTCGTCTGCCAGGTTGTACCACCCGCGGCGACGGTCAGCGGCGCGCATGAGCTGCTCGAACATGGCGCTGCGCAGGAAGGCGTGTAGGACGTCCTGCCGGTTGCCGGCTGTGACGGGCACGTCGCAGGCCGCCGTAAGCAGCAGGGTGTTGCTATTCATGGCGCGATCGACGGCGGAGAGGAAGGCGTTCACGGTGGGAGGTTCAGGATCGGGCGGCGGTGCCGTGAAGTGTGGACATTCCATGGCCGCAGCCTCGCGGACCGTTCGTCGCGGACTCAACGGCTTTTCCATCACGCCAGTTGGACGGTTCAGCGAGCGCCGATGATGTTGCGGGGGTTTGTTGAACCGGCAAAGGTTTCCATACCGCCCTCTGATCAACCGGCTGCCGCATCGAGCGGCGCCCGGCCTACCAGTGCCGGCCAGACCTTGCGGTCACCCAGATTGTCCGCCGCGCTCTCGTTTTGTCATAGTTCGCCCTTTCGGTCGTCCGCGGTTTCCGAGTGCCGGCAGACCGCCCGATACCGTTCGCACACTGCGCCCGCGCCAGGCCGATCGCTTGGCCATCAGCAGTTGACGGGCTATCGCGCTTCACTGGGCACCTTCGTCTTGGTGCCCCCCGGCTCTTTCCGTAGAGAGTGTCAGCTACCGAGAGCGCGGATCCGCCGATCCTAACCGCGCCCTCCGAACCGAGCGGGCAGAGCACGAGCCGGTGGCGGTCGTCGCTTGTGGCGCTGGTGCGGGAGCCCGCCGATGTGTGACGGAAGGCTCCGACTGCGGCAGACTGAGCGCCATGGGGGATTTCGCGCAGCAGCTTCAGGAGGTGGCCTTGCTTCTGGACGACGTCGGGGCTGTGCCGCCGCTCACCATTACCTTCGCCCGGTACGCAAGCCCGCCGTACGTCACCCTCGCCACTCCGCATCGGTTGCCTCTGGCCGACCAGCGTGTGGCGGTGGATCAGATCGCAGTCCAGATCAGGGAGGTTCCCGCCGTCGATGAGGGCCTGGCCCGCTACGGGGCCTCGGTGCGCGGTCAGTGGAAGAACACCGTCATCATCGCCTTCACCAATACCGCGCCGCAGCACCTGCCCAACTACTCCGATCTCCCGGAGCGCACCACGACCACCTCGGACACCGCGGAGGCGCTGCGGGCCCTGGCCGACTGGGCCGGGAAGGCGGCGCCAGATGTGGACGAGCTGGTGGTCGAGGACCTGAGCCACTGCCACACAGCACACGCCACGGTCTCGGACGACGCTGCCGCGCAGCGCGTGCTGGACGGCCTGGTGCCCGACAGCAGCTACACCCTGCATAGGCCGGGCCGCCGCTACGGTTCCCTGTTGCCCACCGGCCACCTGCTCTCCGTCAGAGTCCGCGCGAAGCGACAATGACGGTTGATCCGCGGCGGATGGTGGCGATCATCGAGGCGAGGCCCAGGTCGAGCAGGATCTGGACCTCGCGGGAGAGTGCGTTGAAGTCGGCGTGGGCTTGGGCGGTCCGGTAGGGGTAACCACTGTGGGCCGCGGCGAGCGCCCCCTGGGACGCGTGCAAGGCCGGCCGGCAGGGGCGGGACACCCGGGATCTCAGGCTCCTTCGCCCGGCAAGGCCAGAAGAACCGGCGCGAAGGACGCGGAGCCGGGACGGGCGATGACCGGTCCTCGCTTCGCCGACGCGAGCGACGAAGAGGTCCGCCAGCACTCTGGATCAACGCCTGGATGCTTCGAGGCGACGTACGCGGCCAGCGCCACGGCACCCGCCGCATCCAGCGAACGTTCCCAAGGGACCTCGGCCGACATCGCCGCCCGCCCCGAGCAGTCACGTCCTGCGGGCTGGCCCCCGCAGTCCTCAGAGACCCGTACCAAGCGGGATCCTCGCGACGTGGTCCCACGTGATCTTCTTGGCCTGGGCATCCGCGGTCACGTCCACGAGGTGTACGGCGTCCACCCGCATCGGGGCATGGCCGGGGCGTACCTTGCTTCGGAGCTTGCGCTGGACCTGGTCGGAGTCGCATTCGTCGGTCGCGTATCCAATCGTGAGATGCGGGACCTTGGTCGGATACCTCGTCGCGCCGGGTCCCCGAATGGCCTGGATGACGGCGCGGACGGCGGTGTGGAGGTCGTCGAGGGGCTCGTCGGGATGGACGTCGGCGATCACTCCGGAGTAAGTCGCGGCACAGGCCGTGTCCCTCGCAAGTCGTGTCGCATTCCGGGGGCGTGGCGAGGCGGTGCGTGTCGCGATCACCGGGCGAGCAGAGTGTCGAATTGCGCGACAGCCAGGCATCGCAATGTGACTACGATCACAGGCGCCCGGACCCCTCATTGCCGGCCGCCGAGTGGGATCTGAGCGATCGACTTCCACGTGATGGTCTTCTCCTCCGAGTTGGCGCTAACGTCGACAAGCTCGATGGCGTCGACGCGCAAAGGCGCATGGCTGGGTCGAACTCGACGCACTCGCCGATGAATCTGGTGGAAGTCGTCCAGTGAGACCTCCTGCGTGGCGTACGACTCGGTCAGATGGAGAACGCCGGTTTCGTACGATGTCGCCGCAGTGCCTCTTATCGCCTCAAAGGCGCTGGTGGTCCGGGTGCGTAGAGCGTTCAGGGGCTCATCCGGTCCGAGATCAAAAATGACACCCGAGCCGTACGCGAGAGGGCTGCCAACCGTGAGCGTGAAGGGTTCGACGCCCGTCATCCGCCTCGTCAGCTCGTCGACGAGCGGCCGCCGTTCGGTTTCCGGGACCTCGACAGTGGGCTTCTCGGACAATTGATAGAGAGTGATATGAAACCAGTTGTCGCCGATGTGCGTGAGGGGATCGTCCTTAGTGGCGGCGCGAACGCCGCGGATGTAGGCCCTCAATCGGAATGTCCCGTTCCGTTGTGCCCACCTGGGACTTCTCGATCGTCTCATTCGTGGGACACGGCACTTCTGTCTCACGATCTTGTCCCTCCTCTTGCCCCAGCGTTCCGCCGATCGCCGTGCCCTGGCCCGGCGCCGCATCGCTTGTCGTCACGTGGACGTTCCCTGATTCGCGCTGTGAAATTTCCTCTGGCCTGGGAGAATTGAGAATCTGGTAATGAACGAGGGGGAATGGTGGAAGAGTTCGATCAGGGACTGCGGTGCCAGGACGTGCACGCGGGACTGCGGAACGTGGATCCGAACTCAGGGTCCCTCACTGCGTTAGAGGACACGCAGCTGATAGGCATGGCCGCCAGCCTGGCCGCCCTGATCCGCGGTCAGGAGGTCATCGACAACGCCCAGGCGCTGCGAGCGGTTGCGGCGGAACAGCTGGATGTGAACCCTTTCGCCTTCGACCAAGTCGTCCTGGCCCTAGACGAGGTGGGCTTCGTCGAGGGCGTGCAGCGCTCGGGAGGCAAGATCACCCGGTTCACTGAGAGCGTGCCGTACTACGACGACCTGTACACCAAGCTCGGACACGCCTGGCGTGAGCGTCGGCCTTCGGAGACCGAGGAACAGCTGCTGCTGTTGGTGGACTATCTCGCGGACGGCCCCGTGCCGGAGGAAGAGGTCGTCAGCCAGGCGGGCGTGGACTCTGCCGCGCTGGCCAGCCTGCTGGAAGTGGGGGAGCGGTCCGAGATCGTCAAACGGATCCAGGTGCCGGACGGTGATGTGCTCTACTCGCCGTTCTTTGGTTTCGAGAACCCCCAGGTGATCGCTGACCTGATCCGCGAGCATGGCGCGGACGAGTTGGCCGACGCTTTCGCCGCCGTCCGCGGTGAACAGGGCCGTCCCATCGGGCCGGATCAGCCACTGCTGCAGGACGCGATCTCCCGCGGCCTGTTGATAGCCCCTGCCGTGGAGCGGCCGGACAACACCTTCCAGCCTTTCGCGGCCCTGCCCTACACGCTGGACCGGGAACTGCTGCGCGGCCGCAAGCCAGTCCTGGAAAAGGCCCTGGCCCTTCTGGCCTGCCTGCGCTGCGGACAGCATTTCGGTGGCCACACCAGCCTCGCCCCCGAAGAACTGGTCGCCGTCATCGACAAGCTCCTCGACCCCAACCGCGGTGTTCTGGCCCCGCACGGATCCCACGAACGTCAGTACCGGCTTGTGCACGCCGCAGGACTGATCGCCTTCGACCCCGATTCGATGCCGGGTGGCAGCTGGGTGCGGCCACGCTTCATCAACACCGAAGACAACCGGGAGGCCCTGCGCATCGCCCGCGACCTGATCACCTACGGCGAGCACCTGGCCGGTCGTATCGGAGACGAGCAAGCCCGCCAGACCCTGGCGCTCGGCCAGCGCTTCAGCGCCCCCATGCAGACCATGCACCGCACCCGCGCCAAGGCACCTGTCAGCACCAAGCAGTGGCAGAACGTCATCGACGCGGCCATGGGAAGGGGACGCACCCGATGAGCGAACTCGATCTCGGCCTCAAGGTCGCCTCACGCCGCCTGCTGTGGCGCATGGGCTACACCACCCGCCTCGACGTCCAGCTCCGCAGCATCGCCACCGACACCGCGCCCTCCAACCAGCGAGGCCGTCGCACTGGCAGCCCCGAGGCGTACACCGACCTCGACGTCTTGGGCATCACGGTGGCCGGGGGCTTCCGCCTCCAAAGCGCCATCGTGGACTGCAAGACCAGCAGCAAAGGTTCCACCAACCGCATGTTCTGGGTCCGCGGAGTCGCCGACTTCTTTGCCGCCGACGCCGCCTACATGGTCCGCGAGAAGGACCTCAGCAACGCCGCCCGTCAGCTGACCAGCCGCCTGAAGATCTCCGCTCTCCAAAGCAGCGAACTCACCCGCCTTGAGGAGCTCCACCCCAGCCCTCTCGCCTTGGACACCGAACCCCTCGCATGGCTCTTCCAGCCGGACAAGGCCATCACGGTCCTGCGGGCCTTCAGCGGACTCGATAAACGCCTCAAGCCGCTGGTCGACTACCGCGAATTCACCTACTGGATCACTGAACAGCACCGCAACCCGCTGCAGATGGTCGACGAACTCGCCGCCGCCGCCCCACACCTCGATGCACGCGTCCCTCAGCACCTGGCCCTGGTGCTCGACTGCACCTGGCTCTATCTGATGTCCCTCACACACGCTGTGGAGAACATCCGCGCCACCCATGTCCTCGACCCTGATCGAGGGCTGCAGGAATACCTCTTCGGCGGCCCCGCGGGACTCCGCGAAAAGCAGGGGCTGGCTCAGATGCTGGAGGGCATCAAAAGCGACGGTGCCCTCCCCGAACAGGTCCACGTCGACCTCTTGCCGACCTACTACCCCCGCCTGCTTGAACTCGCTATGCGCATTATGATCCGCTCCGAAGCAGTGCTCCCAGCCCTGCGTATGCTCGAACTCGCGACGTCCGTGACGGCCCTAGGCCAGCGCATCGAGAAGCCCGAAGACATGGGCGGACTCTATGACGACGTCGCCGCCAAACGCGCCGCTGACGTCGTCGGATTCCTCGTCAGCAGCGCCGGCCTGGACACCGGCTTCCGCGCGCGCGCCCGTTCCCTATTCCTGGGCGAACCCGTGACGTAGAGCCGGTCACACGATGCGAATGAGCGAAGGTCAGCAATGCCCCAAGTGGGTGGCATTGACTGCGAGCTTCGCATTGGCCGCTGGAAGTGCAGCCCCCTTGCCTGATGCTGGGCAAGAGGCCCGTGATCGCTGCATCGGAGGCCCGAACGCGGTGTGCTTGGGCGCCAAGGAGTGGGCGGCGTTCCGCGCCGGGGTGCTGGCCGGAGCGTTCTGAAGTCGGCCGCGCCCGCGCGGCCGTGCCCGGTTACCCCGGCTCGTAATGGGGCTACCGGGCGCTGGTCTGTACTGCCTACCACCGCGCAGCATCGTGACTGGCCGGGGCGCGCACGGGAGCCAGGCCCGCCAGGCTCAGGTTCGTTCGGAGGGCCTCTATGTCTTTCGTCAAGGCGCCCTTCAGCAGCACGAAATCGGCCCGAAAACTTTAACGAGTTCAGCATTGCCACAAGCCGCCTATGGGGCACGGAGCACGAATGAGAATGAGTGGGAATCCGACAGCTTCAATGCGACAGGGCAGAAGTTCGTCTCATTGAAATGTCCTTTGGGTCGGACAGGGGCCACCGTCAATGAGAAAGGGACATACGAAATGCGAACCTACAGCGGATGAGTTCGGCAAGTTCGGGGTTGCGGTCGATATCCACCACGACGTAGGCGTGTAGCAGCGAGAACTCCGGGCTCTGGGGCCACAGGCCCTGGCCGTGCCTGAAGATGAACGGCTTCATGGCAAGTCAACGTACCGAGGCGACCTCCAAGTCTGCGGGCGAAAAGCGACGTTGGTGTCTCCACGGCGCTTGGAGCCAGACTTACGAGGGCTGCCGCCCGCGTCGTCAGCTCTTGGGCTTCGGGCAAGTTTGGGAAGCGGCGAAGATGCACGCGCCTGCGATCGCCTGACGTCCGACTCGGCTAGGCCAGCGGTGCGGGGTAACGGGAGTCATCGATGGACAGCCGGACAGCGGGCGCTACCGCTTGTACGGCCAGGCTGCTCAGGCGGCATCGAGGCCGGAAGTGGCACGGCACTAGGGTGGCGTCGAGTCGATTGAGAGGGGCCCGCGATGGGGGCGCACAAGCACGAACCGGTGGAACTGCCCGGCGGCCCGACCAACGCCGAAGGACGGGCGGTTAACGAGCAGTTGCTCGGCGCCCTGACGGGGGCGGCCATCAAGGGCTGCACACAGTGTGTGGACCGCCTGCTGGATGACGTCGCGGCCGATCCGGCCTGTGTGGCGCGCCTGGTGGAGGTGTCGCGGCTGACCGCACTGCGCGTGAACCGAGGCGAACTCCCCTCATACATGACCGACGATGGCGACCCGTTCGGCCCGGCCGCGCCGGAGTTCAAACGACTCGTGCGGGCCATCACGGCTGCCGAACCGCTGACCGAGGTGTGCGAGCAGCTCACGGCCCCCGAGCGACGGGCCGCAGCCAGCTATGCCATCGAACTGCTCGTCGGCCAGCTGACCATCGCGAACGCGACCGGAATCGACGACGTTGAGACGCTGGCCGAGATGTGCTGCGCGATCAGCGCGCTGCTCGTCGAGTGGGCCTTCACGACCGCGCCGGTGGCCCGCCGGGAGTTCACCGAGAAGTGGGACCGGTACGCGTTCGAGCAACAGGAGGCGGGACTGCCGGGCAACGGCGTCCACGCGCTGGCACTGCTGCTGGGCGCAGTGCTCCACCACCAGGCCCGCCAGGACCAGGTGACCGTCGAGCAGTTCATCGACCTGGTCTTCACCCGCGCGCTGCCCGCGCTCCAGGCCCCGGAGCAGGCCGGGGCCATCCTGAGCACCTTCGCGGCCCCGCCTCATACCGAGGACATGACCGTGCCGGTCAAGCGCCTCGCCCGGAGCAACAGCGACTTCCTCGCCGACCTGTGCGCCTTCGCCCGGCACACGATCACGATGCACGTGAAGGACTGCCCCTACGGCTTGCGCGAGACTGATCACGAGTGCACCATCGCGCACCGAGGTTCCGCCCTGAGCGACAGCGCACGGCCCCAGGTTGCCGCGCCCACCCCCGAGGAAGGGCGTCGCGTCGCCCTGCCCCGCATCGGCTACCGCGAGGACGAGCCCGTCGAGGATGCCCCCGCCGGCTACCCCGCCGACCACACCTGGCAGATCAACACCGGCCGGATCCTTGTGGAGCGGTGGGACGCCGGCATCTCGCGAGTCAACGAGATGATCTCCGAGGACTCCAGCATCAGCGAGCCCAACTACGGCCACGAAGTTGGGCTGGAGGCTCTGGCATGCCCGGCCTGCAAAAGTCGCGACGCCTTCCTCGCCGAGGGGCGCTGGGGTGATCCCCTCACCCTGCACTGCCGCTGCGGCATTACCATGATGTCGCCCCTCGACGCCGGCCCCGACGATCTGGGCCGCCGCCTGCTCAAGCGGTTCATCCTGTGCGAGGCGGACCCCGCCTACGCGGCCCGCCGCCTCCTGCCCCCGCTGGCGGAGTACCGGGAGCGCAAGCACAAGGCTCGCGCCGCCAGCTGGTACCGCGGCCCGGACAACAAGGACATCGCCCTCGTCGAGGCCATCGACCTGAGCGGCAACGACCTCTCGGAGGCCCTGACCGCGGCCCTGAAGCCGAAGCTGCCCGAGCGGCACGGCGGCCGCGACCTGACGCTGCTCCTCCTCCAGGTCTTGTACGCCCTGTCCACGCCAGCCGTACGCGACAGCACGGACGGCAGGAGGCTGGCCGACGCCGTGCGCACCCTCGTGGCCGATCTGAAGGAGGAGAGCGACCGGTGGGCGCCCACCCGGCAGCCGGTCCTGGACCGCCTCCAGCAATGGCGCGCCGAAGGCGGCCCGCAGCTGTGGCAGGACGCCTGGCAACGCACCCTGGACGTGGCCGGCCACCGCTTCGAGCGCTACCACGTCGGTGATGGGCGCATCAGCGACGGCTGCGCAGGACTGGCCCTCGCCCTGTACCTGCTGGCCCGCGAGGCGGACACCAGCGTCGACCAGATCGGCGCGGACGACGTCCGCAGCCTGCTGGTGCTGGGTGATACGGGCGAAAACGTCCAGGACCCGGCGGACGTTCCACGACGGTGGGGTGCACGACTGACAGGACTCGGCCACGACCTCGAGTCCGCCGACGACCCCATCGCCCGCCTGTGGCGGCACTTGCGCACCGACCGCCCCGTCGACGGCCACGACGGCCGTCGCGAGTCCGCCTTGACCCTCGGTCTCAAGCACATCCTCGGCGAGCGATCGTTCTACATGATCCGTTTCTGAGCATCTGCCGCGCCCGCGGCCTGGACACGTACGTGACCTGGCCCGGGAGACCCGGCATCGCCGCCGATCCGGCAGCGCCACGGTTCGAAAACGCGCCAGGCCCGCCGGTACGTTCACAGAATTCGTCTTCCAGGCCACGCACCGACAGCCCAGCAGGAGCCAGCCGATGCCCCCTCACACACCAGCCGCCGATCCGTGGGGCGACGCCGTACGACGCGCCACCGAGGCGACCGCCGCCCGCAACATCGGCGGGATGGACGAGACGTGCTGGGACGACGTCGCGATGCGCAACATCATCGCGATGGTGTTGTACGCCCTGCACCTGCGCGACGACCAACCGGTCCCATCGATCTCGTGGAATGCGGTGCTGTGGCAGCTTGCCGATGACCGGCGCGTCGACACCCTGGTCAACAGGGTGCTGCCAGGGGCTGGCCACGACCTTTCCCGTACCGCAGCGCCCGGCGATCCGGTGGCCGAGACGTGGCGCTGGCTGACCCGTACCTGGGATCCCCAGGCCCCCACGAGAGGTTCCAGCTCCGTACTTCTGGGCCAGCCGCACCGCGCCGAGAGCGACTGGGTGCCGGACTCTCCGGAACCTCGGTGGGGCGGCATGAGCCGGGGAATCGCATCCGGCCTGCCCGACCCGGCAATCGAAGTCTGCACGAACTGGTCGGCCGCCGTCGTCCAGGCCGCGATCATCGCTCAGCAGGGCGGCTTCCCCAAGTTCACACGTGTCCGCGTCACCGGCGGCGAGTTCAAAGGGCACCTCGGTTACGTGATCCAATCCGGCTGGGCCGCCGACGACGACACCCAGACCATGGTCGGGCCTGAAGGGTATGTCGTCGACCTCGACGACCCTGAAGACGCGGAGCCGATCGACGCGCACCAGCTCAAGCGCTCCTACGATCACCGCTGGCCTCGGCGGCCGGCAGGACCCCTCAAAGGCGGGCCCCCGCCCGGCCTCCACGATCCGCTGCCGCCCCGGCCGACCTGCGCCAAGGACCTTGCCGACATCCTGGAACGCGCGAGCAACCCGGAAGCCGTCCCCGACGACCTGCGCCGCACGATCGCCTCCGCGAAGGACCACCACCACCTTCAGATGGACTGGCAGGCCAGCCCTGCGCCGCAGCGCTTCACCTGGCAGGTGATCATGCACTGGTATCAGCTCACCGAGCACTACAGCGACGACCAGCGCGCCGAGCTGTGGGAGATCGTCCTCACGACGCACCTGCACGACCCCGAACCCACCCACCACCTCGCGTTGCGAGAGGAAGACGTGCCGCTGGTCATCGCCCGGTGCACGGCTGCGACGGCGTAGTCAGGGCTCGGTGACGCGCGTGCTGCCACCGACGGGCCTGCAGACTCCACAGGACGTCGTACCCGAGCCCGACGGGTGACGTCAGCCATGGCCTGTTGTCACAATGAGACGCCTAAACCCTGCGGGAGGATCGCGAGATGCTGTTTGGCCGCAAGAAAGCGGTAGCGCGGGCAGCGGCGTGGAAAGCCCAGGTACGTCTTGGGCTGTATCCGCCGTTCTAGCTCCCGCCCAGGAGTGGCACCCCGACACCGTGGTGGGCGGTTCCGTCACGTTCAGCAACGACGTGGCTGACGCATTGCGTCAACTTGTGGTCGACGTCGGTCCACATCATGAGCTGACCCCCCTTGCGTCCCGAACCCAAGCCGTAGCGGCACGCCTTGGGGCCCTTCATTCCAACTGGGTGGAGTACTGCGACCGGGATGCGAGAGCAGGCGAAAGCCAGGAATATCGCGCGATGTCGCGAGAGTGGCCTTTGCCCGAGAAAGTCAGGACATGGTCTCATTTCGAGCAAGCCGCGAAAGATGTGGGGACCCTTGTCGACCTGCTGACCGAACTCCACCCAATCCTGGTCGCCTCCTGCGGACGCGACATCACACAGTCGGTGAAACTGTCCCTGGCTGTGTGAGCTGCGCCAGCCCGGCGAGGAGCAGTGCGCTCACGCTGCCCGCTTCGGTGATCCGGCCGGCGCGGACTGCTTCGATGGCGTCGGCGAGCTTCCACCACTGCACCGTCATGCCGATCTCGGTGTCGTCGCGGCGTGCACTTCCGGGCCGCAGGCCGGTGGCCAGGAAGAGGTGCGTCCTCGCGGTCGTGATCGCGGGCAACGGATCGACGACACCGAGCAGTTCCAGGTGACCAGCGACCAGGCCCGTCTCCTCCTCCAGCTCCCGCATTGCCGCATCGCGCGGATCTTGGCCTTCGCCGCTTCCTCCGGGCAGATGCAGGACACGGCGGCGCTGCAGGTAGAAGTCGCTGCCTTCACCGACCGGTGTGGCGTTCGGATCGTCCATGGCCTGCGTCGATGCGTCGCGTCGGCGTCCGGGACGTTGTCCGGGGCCAGCCTGTTGTCAGACCCTCGCCTTATGTTGTCTCGGTGATTCATGATGCGTTTGATCACCGGGTGGTAGAGGCCGCAGTAGCGGATGTCCGGCTGGCAAGAATGGAGTTCGACGGCGCCGGCCAGTGGCTCACCGCCAACGGCCAGGCGCCTTCGGAGCCTCTTGCCGCAGAGGTGTGGGTCTTCGATGAGGATCTCGCTCAGATACTGCTGGTTCAGCATCGGTGGCGGGGCTTGGTCCCGCCAGGTGGGCGCGTTGAGCCAGGGGAAACGCCCCGAGAGGGGGCGCGCCGCGAGCTCTTCGAGGAGACCGGCATCGAGGCGGAACTGCTGCCGGAACCTGCCGCAGCCACGGTGCGCTCCTATCGCCGGGAGTGGTCGGCGAGTCTTGGGCTGTCGTTCGTCGCAATCGTGGATGCTGCAACGCCGTTGGTCGCAGAGAATGGACAGCCGGCGGCGTGGACGTCCTTGAACGAGGACTGGGCCAGCTACTTCCCCGAGGACGCGTCGCGTGTCCGTCAGCACGCGCGCTGGCTGCGTGAGGTCTCCGCTCGCTGATCTGCGGCGTCCTTCACTCGGCGGACCGCGGGAACAGGCTGGGGGAGGGTGATTTGCGGCGACATCAGATCCACCGGGCCGTGGGCGAACGGGCGGTCATGGGTAGACGATCATTTCTAGGATTCTGCCGACATGTTCAGCACCCATCGGGACGGCCGTGTCGTTCATCGCGTACTCGTATGCGGTCCAGAGTCCAAGCGCGAAGTCGCGGTAGCTCGTCGTCTGCCATTCCGCTGCTGTGTGCGCATGGGGAAATGCCTCTTCCGCTGTGCGGCCGTGGCGGTCGAGGAGGACCCATAGAACTTCGGTGGGATCAGGCAGATGGACGCTGCCGCCCCCATCCTTCAATGGCCTGACCCATCTATCGGGAGTGCTTCGGTAGAAGTCGACTTGCGGCATTCCAGCAGCCCATCGGCCGTTCCGAAGGCCGGTGTGCCAGTGTGCTTCGCAACCCCGGCACTCCTCTGGCGTGTGCATACCGGGGGTGTGCTCCGGGATGGTCAGCGACTGGGCCACGGCGTCGTTGAAACGCCTGCGGCCTTGGAAGGTTCCGTAGGAGGTGACGTTGCTGTAGGCGTCACGCTTGTGCTCGAACACGGCCAGGACTCGGTCGTCGGCGTTCAGGATGCCGAAGTCGGGCCCTGGGTTCGCGTTCGGGGTCCAGCTCCACAGCTCGTGTCCGCTGATGATCCTGTCCCGCTGAACTGGTTCCACTCCAGCCAGCAGGGCGCTATGAACGAGCCGTGCGGTGTGGGAGCCAACGTGCTCAAAGAGTCCGAAGATGCCGTCTGTGGTGTCTCGCTCGCTGAACTCACCCGCTCGCGGGGTCAGTCCGTGGTCGCGCATCCGCGATATCAGATCGTGCCCTGCCATGTCGTCGCCCCGTCACGTTCGTCCACCGGCTGCTGAACTCCCGGTCAAGCTACGGGACTTCGTCACATGCCGTCGACCCTCGTCACCCCTACCGACTCTCGACGGGTTCGGATTGGCTCTGAACTGCGGTGATGCGTCGTGTAGATGTCCGTGACGGTTCTGCGCCGCCCGCCAGGAAGGCTTCGATGTTGTCCGCGTGGAAGCACAGGGCCGCGCTGAACGCCTCGCTCGCCGGGTGAAGACCGAGGTGGGCGGAGTGCCTCCTCGACAGGCTCATCGCACTCATCGAGGAACTGCTCGATCTGGCGAAGGAGCTTGGCCAGGTTCTCGGCCTGCTGACGGTCGAGCGGAATCGTGCCGGGGGTGGTCTGCTCGGTCATGGTTGTCCCTGTTCGAGAAGTTGGACTTCGAGGTCGGCGATGCGTTTCTCGGCGAACCTCAGGTTGAGCGGGAACCTTCGAGTCGTTCTTGGAGCGAGCGGTGTTCTCGTGTCATCTGATCCAGCCGGCGCTTGAGGGTGACGTTCTGGCGCAAGTACCACGGTGGGGGCAAGCGATATCTGGACGATCTGGCGTCCGCGGCCCGGGACACGGCCAAGGCGCTGGACAAGTTCGACCAGATCGCTGATGCGAAGCGGAAGATCGAACACGAACTGGAGATTGCCGGCGTGGTCCTCGTTGCGGGCACCGCGCTAGCCCTGTTCACCGGCGGAATCAGCGAAGTCGCGGCTGCCGGCGCAACCGAAGCCATCATCGCGGCAGCCAGTACAGCCGGCGTCGACGTGTCGGCCACGATTGCCGAGATCGCCGGAACGGTCCTGGCAACCGCTGCCATCGGCGGCCTCGAAGCGATCACCGTCGATGTCGTCGTCGCACAGGGCGGCAGGAATCTGCTGGGCGATCAGCACGGCATCAACGTCGCCGAGATCAAAGACGCGGGCGTCACCGGTGTCCTCATGGGAGGCGCCATCGGAGGCGCGGCCCGTACAGCGCGAGCTGTTTCGGAAGCCGGCGAGCTCAAGACCGTACTCAGGAATTTCGACGGAATGCACCTCGAATCCCTGGGCTTAGGCGCCCCACGATTCGCTATGGCCGGCGGCGGGCGCCTGCCGCGCGGCTCCGCATCACGCATGTTCCGCACCGGAAACGGTGACGAGGTCCCCGCTCTCCCACCGTCTCCACGGCGAGGGCAACTGGCGAAAGGCAACGGCGGCCCCTCGCTGGAGCAGGTGCGGAAGATGCGCGACAAGCGCAAGCGCTGGTCCACAGGGGAAGACCACGTCCGCAAGATGTACGGCGGCCAGTCCGAGACCCACTACCCGTCCCCACGAATCAGGCCCCCAAGTACCCCGTCACCGCCACCGGCGGGCGGAAGGTCGACGTACCAGTCCCGTTGCCCGACGGCCGGACACTCGGGGTCGAGGTGAAGACCTACCAGCAGTACCGCATGGTCGAGGTAGCCCCCGGCCAGCATGCGCCCCAGCATGTCGAGGTGCCGCTCAGCAAGCACATCAAGGAACAGATCCACAAAGACGTGGCGTTGCGAAGAATGGACCCGGGATTCGACCCGCGGTGGGTGTTTCTTCACGCAGACCTTCACAGGAATTGCGCGACTACCTCCAGGAGGCCGGTATCATATTCGTGGAACATCACTAGGGAGAGAAGGAATGCAGATTTCCGAGGCAGATCAGGCGCGGGCCAACCTCGAACAGTGGGCCCAGGACGCGCACGAGAATGTGCTCGGGATCGCCGACATGCTTAACGTCCCTTCCGAGCAATACGAGCAGGACGCGCTGATCCTCATCGGCCCGCTGCAGGATTACGCATCCAAGCTGCCACTCGACGAATTCGAGCAGGATGACTGGGTAACCCTGCACAATGACCTGGCCTCGTATGTGGCGGATGTCGGAATTCGCGAGCACGGGGCGTCATGGAAGGTCCTGGACGACGAGACCACGCCGCGCGGTTTCCGCTACGTCATCGAAGGAACGGCACCCGACGGCGAAGCCAGCTACGTAGACCCATTTGACGTCGTCATGGAGGAGTTCGGAAACCTTCCGATCCAGATCGCGCGGATGCTCGCCAACGCAGAAGTGACGGGACGGGGCCCGCATCGCAGCCCTTGGAGCCTGGCGCAGCGGCGGCCGCCACAGTGTCCTGAATACCCTGCCTCTACAGGCGACCGCCATCGACCACGTTCCCGCTGACCTCCCCGAGACCATGCCTGCCCCGGGCCTCGGCATGGTCATCGACGACGCCGGCACCGTCCACCTGCTACTGGCCTGTCTCGATGACGTCGCCGATCGCGGCCCAGCGGATACCGAGTTGTTGCTCACCTCCGACTACGGCGAGCCCGCCCGGATGATCGATGACATCACCAAGCTCACCGTATTCCTCACCGGCGACAACCTCCTCCACGCGGTGAAGATCACGCAGGCGCACTACGACGCCGCCGCTGTGAAGAACGGTCAACAGCCCCCGCAACCCGACGAGGCCCTGTACGCCGAACACGCCTACGGACTTGGGCTGTTCACTGGGCTCCTATCCGCCATCTGCGCCCCCGGTGCCGAGCTGCAGGACGCTGGGGCCTTGACTGGACGCAAACTGCCTGCGCAATGGCCCCCAGAGCCCGAACTGCTCTCGGAGACGACGCTCTGGCTCCTGGCCGAGGCGCCCACGGGTTCCTAGTAGGGCTTGGTCAGGTGCAGTTGTCGGTGGCGTGTCCGGATGATCGGTTGTTCCGTTGATCGGTTGTGACGCCTGAGGAGTTGGCTGCGGTCCGGTGTGATCTGGAGGTTTTCGCGGCGGATGTGTTCGAGCCGTTCGCGCGTGCGGATCAGCGTCGCTGGGGATCGGTGTATCTGCGCGGGCTGCTGACGGGCGGCGGGCGCAAGTCGGTCGAGCTGATGGCCGCCCGGCTTGGTGAGGACGGGAACCGGCAGGCCCTGCCCCACTTCATCACCTCCAGCCCGTGGGACCCGGCCCATGTGCGAGCCCGGCTCGCGTGGAGGATGCAACACACCATCGGGCCGGCCGCGTTGATGATCGAACTCAGCGTCCCGAAGGTCCGCCGGATGATCGGGCACGTCATCGTCACGCCTCGCCGCCATGCCAACGAGCGCCTTCTGCACTGGTCACACTTCCGACGCCGAAGCCAAGCCCGAGCCCGAGCCCGCCGCTGCCACTACCAACGCCGGGGCCACGACCCACACATGGGGTTGCAGTACTAACCGCCGCCGGACTTCCCGAACTCCTTGCGCTTGGCCTTCCACAGCACCTTGCGGATCTCCTCGGCGTCCCGGTCCCTCACTGGCCACAACCGCCGCGGCCCCTGCGGATCTCCGCTAGCCTTGCTGCCGGTCGCCTACTGGGTCTGGAACGAGGCCGGGAAGAGAATCATTGTGTCTTTCCTTATCGCCGGGGGAGCCGGTTACATCGGAAGCACCGTCGCTTCGGCCTGTTTGGACGCGGGCATCACCCCGGTGATCCTCGACAACCTCGTTCGAGGTCGCGCCGAGTTCACCGATGGGCGGATCTTCTACGAGGGCGACATCTCGGACGGGGCCCTGATCGACCGGATCTTCACGGAGCACCCGGACATCTCGGCTGTAGTGCACTGTGCGGCGCTGATCGTGGTGCCGGAGTCCGTCGAGGACCCGATCGGCTACTACGAGGCGAATGTCACCAAGAGCCTGGCGTTCGTCAGCCACCTGAACCGCAACGGCTGCGACCGCCTCATCTTCAGCAGCTCGGCCTCCATCTACCAGGCTGAGGACGGCTCCCCCGTCACCGAGGACTCGCCGCTGGCGCCGCAGAGCCCCTACGCGCGAACCAAGGCGGTCTGCGAGGAGATGTTCGCCGACATCGCCGCAGCCGGAAAGATGCGGGTGCTGTCGCTGCGCTACTTCAATCCAGTCGGCTCCGACCCCCTGCTGCGCACCGGGCTTCAGCTCAAGAGGCCCAGCCACGCCCTGGGCAAGCTGATCCAGGCCCACCAGGAGGGCACGCCGTTCCCGGTCACCGGCGTGAACTACCCGACCCGCGACGGGACGGGCATCCGCGACTACGTGCACGTCTGGGACCTCGCCGCGGCGCACATCGCAGCGATCGACCGCTTCGACTCGATCCTCACCGAGTCAAAGCCGTCGATCGCGATCAACCTGGGCACCGGCTCTGGCACCACCGTCCGGGAGCTGTGCACGGCGTTCAACAACGTCGTGAGCACGCCCCTGGCCACGGTCGACACCGATCCGCGGCCTGGTGACGTCGCCGGCGGGTACACCAAGAGCGACCGGGCCGAGAAACTGCTGGGGTGGACGCCGAAGCTGTCCCTGGAGGAAGGCATCCGCTCCGCCCTGGACTGGATCCCGGTGCGCGACAAGATGCTGAAGGACTGACTTCCTCTCGCCCCGGTAGCCCTGGCTTCAGCGCAGGCAGGCTTCGAGGGCGAGCAGGTGCCCCATGGCCGGGGCGAGCCATGCGACGTCCCAACGGTGTTCTGCCGGGGCGTCCCGGTAAGCGTGGTGAGGAATTTCGAGATTCCCCAGGAGTTGGTGGCCGGCGATCCAATCGGCCTCCAGCGTGCCGACGCCGCCGAGCGCGATGCGGCGGGCTCCGCGCAGGGCGTGGGCGTGGTGGCGCAGGTTCTGCCGTACGTCGTACTCGTCGAGCCGCGCGGTGCTGCCGGCGACGTCTACGAGCTGCGGGTGGGGCGGCCGCTCGCTGAGCAGCGAGGGATCCCAGACGCTGGCGACGGCGAAAAGGCGGGGATGCCGCGACAGCAGGTTGAGGGCTGCGAAGCCTCCCTTGCTGAACCCCAGCAGGTGTACCGGCGGCCGAGCCTGCCCGCCGAGCACGGCGAGGACGGTCGGCATGACCACGCGGACGAGATGGTCCTCCTGCCGGCCGTCGGCTCGGGTGGCGTGGTTGACCAGCCAGGGTGACTCGCTGAAGGTCGGCGCGGCGAAGGCGGTTCCCTCGCGCAGGTGCGCGGGGAGCCGTGCGATCTCGTCGAGGCTGTGGCCGTACTTCTGCCCGTCGCCCTTCTCGACGGGCAGGGCCAGCACGACCCTCCGCACGGGCTGCTTGGGCAGGATCATCGTGACCTGGGTGCCGGGCCTCTGGAACGGGCTCTCCAGGGGAATCCGGGTGCCCGCGGGGCGGGTGGTGGCGTCGAGGCGGTGTGTGCGGCGGGGTGGGGAGGCGGGGCGTTCAGGTCCGGAGGGTGGCGACGGCATCTGCGTAGGTCTCCCAGTTGTCGCAGTTGAACCGAAGTTCGGTCGGCAGGAGGGGCACGGCCCGGAGTTCGTTGCCTGCGCTGATCCAGCGCCGGACCGCGTCGATGAGGTAGAGCTCGCCGTTGGGGCGAGGCGAGCATGCGCGCAGGGCCTCGAAGACGAAGGGGCCGAGGACCCAGCGTGCGGCGCAGGCGTGTACCCACCGGGCGCCGGTGTGGTCCAGGAGGTCCTTGTCGAAGTCGATGGCGTACGGGCCGGGTTCTGACCTGGGCGGGTGCGCCGCGCCCAGGAGGGTCTCGTGCGGGGGGACGCTGTCCGCGGCGAACAGGCGGGTCAGGACGGAGCAGTCCGAAGCGCCGCCGTGGACGAGGCGCCGGAGCGGCGCCTCGCCTTCGGCAGCCGCGCGGATCAGGTTGTCCCCGAAGGCGAGGACGAACGGCTGCCCCTGAGTCCATGTCTCGGCGGCGAGGACGGGCGTTCCAGGGCCGGCGCCGTCGTCCTGGACGCGGTAGGAGAAGTCCATGCCGTATGCCGCGCCGCTGCCGAAGTAGGCGGGGATCTGGCTCTTGCGTGAGGAGATCACGAAGAGGACGTCCCTGATGCCGACCACGTGCAGTTCGTGGACGAGGTGCTCCAGGATCGGTGTCCGAGCGACGGGCAGCATCTCCTTGGGGATGATCCTGGTGACCGGGGCCATCTTGGTCCCTGCCCCGCCGGCGGCCACGACCGCCCTGGTGATCGTGCGTGTCATGGTTCTCCTCTTTTGTCAGGTGCCCGGCTGGTTGGCCGGCTTGGCCAGCCAGTCGAGCCAGGTGCCGTACACGTCGCAGTGGGCCACGACGTCGGAGCGGCTGACGCCTCCGTCGTAGGTGGCCATGATCATGCGGGGGGTGGGGTTGCCGAAGTGGCCGATGGAGATCTCGTGGAGCGGGCGGTGCTGGCTCAGCTCGGCGAGGGTGTCGGAGAGGCGCTCCCGGCCGCCGGGTGAGCCGAAGATCTGGTAGATCGACCACGAGAAGACGAGGCACAGATGTTGGTCGGCCGGAGTCTGGGCGACGACGTCGGCGAGATGGTCCTCGGCCCGGCCGGCCAGGATCGTCGGCGGGGTCCGCGCCGCCAGCGCCAGAGCGCTGTTCAAAGTGCGCATCCGCGCGGTCTGCTCCGGCCAGGTGAGGCTGACCAGCCAATCGGTGGCCTCGGGGTCGGTGACGTCCACCGGGCTGAGCTCGATCCCAACCGGCCGGACGAACCCCGCGATGTCCAGGGACAGAGGCGGCGTTGCGCCCTTCATCTCGCAGGTGAGGACCGTGTCCGGATCGCTGGCGGGCAGGCTGAGCCGGTGTTCGCCGTAGTCGTAGGTGTAGAGGTCCCAGAGCAGGTTCAAACCGGCGCTGGCGCCCACGTCCACGATCCTGATCGGGCGCTCGTCGAGCTGCTGCTGCAGCGCGGCGAAGGCGGGGACGAGGACGGCACAGCGGTTGACCTCGTTGGTCTGCACGGAGCGGGTCGAGATAATCCGCCTGATCTGCCCGGTGTGCCGTCGACAGAAGTCGGTGAGCAGGGCGTCGGCGCGGGCCTCGTGCAGTTCCTCGTGGCCGGTGAAGTAGGTGGCCAGCGGGTGCTGGACGCCGCGGCGGAGGATGTGGTGGACGGCCCCGAGCAGCATGTTGGGCGCCGGCTGTCCCGGCTGGGTGCCGGCCGCGAGGTCGAGAAGCTCGGGGGTACGGGCGACCGTGCGGGACAGGGTGGCGTACAGCGGGGACTTGCCCGCGGCCTGCTGGGTGGCGAACCGCTCGAAGATGTCCGCGAGATGGGCGTGTTCGGTCACGGGAAGTCTCCTCAGACGATCTCGTAGCCGGCGTCGGCGAGCTGCTGAACGGCGCCGAGACTCTGGCCCCGGCGGGCCCACCACTTCTTCTCCTCGGCAGTCAGCGCGTCCTGGGTCTTGGCGATGATGGCCGCGACCTGGGCGCGGGGGACGACCACGGTTCCGTCCTCGTCGCCGACCACGACGTCTCCGGGCGTGATGCGGACGCCGTCGATGTCCACGGGGACGTTGACCGCGCCGTCCTTGCGGCCGGCGGGGTAGTCGTAGTTGAGCGGGGTGGCACCGCGGGCGACCGTCGGGAAGCCGATGCGACGCAGCTCCGAGAGGTCGCGGACCATGCCGTCGACCAGGACGCCGGTAATGCCCCGGCTCTGCATGTGCTCGGCGGTCACGCCCCCGAAGCAGGACCGCTCTTTGCTGCCGCCGGCCGCGACCACGACGATGTCGCCGGGCTGCGCGAGGTCGATCGCCGCGCGGCGCACGGTCACGTCCGGGCCGAGAGCCGTAACGGCGCTGCCGCACAGGACCAGGCCGGGGGTCTGGAGCTTCAGGCAGCACGACAGGGCGCCGGTTTTGCCGAGGGCGTCCACGATCGACGCGACCGGGAGGCGTGACAGGGCGGCGATCTCGCTGCGGGTGGGGCGGATGAACATGGTGTGGATCTCGCGTGCGGACACGGTGGGACCTTTCGTCACAGGGACTGCGGGGTGGCAGAGAGCTCTCGGAGCGGCGCCAGGTCCTGCGCCATGAGGTCGCCAGGCAACAGCCCGACGGCCGGACCGCCGGGCTCCGCCGCCAGCGCGGCGCGCGTGGCCCGGCAGACCAGATGGGCGATGGACTGCACCAGGGCCGCCAGCGCGAAGTTGTCGACTGCCGGCAGCGTGAAGCTCTGACCGGTACCGGGTCGGCCGGGGCCGTCTCGGTGGAGGAGGAAGAGCCGGGTGCCTGCCGCGGCAGCGGCGCTGATGGCCTCCTGGGTCGTCCTGCTGGCCGAGTCGTAGGCAAGGAGGAAGACCACGTCCTGCGGGGAAGCACTGCTGAGCTGGTAGCGGACGCCGTGCGCGGGGTCGGGGTGGTCGTTGTAGATCGCGCTCATGTCGGCGAGCGACGGGTCGGAGATGACGAGCGGCGACTGCACGCCCTCGACGCCGAGGGGCGCGTCCCAGCTGAGGTTGTGCGCGAAGTGCTCGCCGGCAAGGGCGAGGGGGCCGCCGTCGGGGCACAGCACGTAGATCCGGCGTCTGCTGCGGATCGCGTCGGCGACGGCCTCAGTGGCGTCGTGCAGGAAGCCTGCCAGCAGGACGGTGTCCACGGCGGCCAGGGCTTGCAGGTGCCGCTCCTGGCCGGCCGGCAGCGGCTCGTTGTGGGGGTCGAGCGCGGTGGCGGTCGCCAGGGTCAGAGCGGTCAGCATGGCGTCTTCGCTGATCTGCTGGTCGGTCGTCCCGGTCGCCCAGACCATGCCGTCGGTCGGCTCCATCTGGGTTCCGTCGGCGCCCACCAGCGCCAGCACCGGCACGCGGTTGTCCGCGCAGAGCCGGACGGCCTCAAGGATGTTGGCCGACCGGCCGCTGACGCTGGCGACGACGACCAGGTCCACCCGGCGGATGTCCGTGGCGAGCGACCGGGCGAAGACCGTTCGGTAGTCCTGCCGCTGGGCGCTGTAGGCCATGGTCGCCGGACTCATCATCGAGTCGTTCACCGGCAGACCGGAGTGGGCGTGGAACTGGAGGAGGGCCGAGCGGACGATCGCGGAGGAACCGCCGTTGCCGAAGGCGCGAACCTGGGCGCCGCTGTCGGTGGCCATCCTCAGCAGGTCGGCGGCCGCGGTGCCGCGGGTGAGCATGCGGCGGACAGCAGCGGCCACCTCGGTCAGGTACGCGCGGGCGAAGTCCTCGTACACAGTGCAAGTCACGGTGGGTCCTTCCTTCAGCTCGAAGCGGGACGCGCGGAAAGCAGCCAGGGCTCCACCACGGGCGGAAACTCGGTGCCGAACAGCCGGCGGCGGAGCGGGCCGAGGGCCGCGGGCAGGTCGTGACAGTCGAGCCGGCAGTCGACCGGCCGGTCACCGGACGCCGCGTCCGCCTCCCCGGGGCGGATGTGACCGGCGGACAGGCTGAACCTGCGCGCGATCAGCTGGGCCATCTGGTACTTGGTCAGGCCCTGCTCCGCACTCCAGTGGGCAACGGATCCCTGGCGCTGCCCTCGAAGGAGCGCCCCGGCAAGCCGACGGCACACCTCGGCGGCTTCGTCCGCGTGCGTGGGGTATCGGACGCACACGTCGTCCATTTCAATCGGAACCCCGGCGCTGACCTGGCGGGCGATCTCAGTCAGGTTCGTCTCGGCGGCGAACTGCGCGGACCCGTAGAGCACGGGCAGCCGCAGGATCGCCGCGTCCGGGCAGGCGGCGCGCACAGCGTGCTCGGCGAGGAGCTTCCACCGGCCGTAGACGTTCAGCGGGTTCGGGAGGCTGTCGGGCCGGTAGGGCGCCGCCTTCCCGTCGAAGACGTAGTCGCTGGAGATGTGCAGGAGCCGGGCCCCGTACCGACAGGCGCCCTCCGCGATCAGCCGAGCCGCGTCGACGTTCCTGCCCCGGGCCTGAGCCGGTGTCTCTGCCCACACCTCGGGCCGGCGCTCGCCCACGCAGTTGACGACGACGTCCGGCTGGTCCCGCGAAAGCAGGCGCTCGATGTCGTCGGCCGACGTGGCGTCGACCGTGACCAGCCCGCCGGCGGTCCGGCTGAAGCAGGTGCCCGTCACGGCCATGTCGTTGAAGGCGCAAACCACGCTGCGCCCGAGCAGACCGGAAGCACCGAAGATCACTGCTCGCATCACTCACCTCCACGAAGTCTGTGAGGTGAGACAGCCAAGCGGAGGCGGATTCGTGAGCGCGAGAGGTCTTTGCGGTGAACGAGGTGCACACACCAACTCGGTTAACGGACACCGGATTTGACGTCCGGTGTACGTACACCAAGTCCTGTTGTCCTCTCCCCTGCCGCCATGCCGCGGCGCTGGTACCTTCCGGCCAGGACCCCGCCGGACTTGGAGTGCCATGGAGCCAGCAGCGTTGGACGCACCGCCGGCCACCGTGCTCGCCGCCCTCTTGCAGCAACTGGGGATGCGGCCTGAGCAGCTCATCGCCCGCATCAACGAGAGGCGTGCTCGCCGCGGCTGTTCTCCCCTCAGCCTGAAGGCGGCCTACCCCTGGCTGCGCGAGGTCCCCTCTCACCCACAGCCTGACAACCAGGCGGACGCCCTGGCCGTGCTCACAGCCAGGGCTGGACGGTGTATTACCGCGTCCGACGTCGGATGGGACACACCTCGTCCCCGCACTCGTCACCGTCACCTCGACGCCCCCGGCGACGCACCCCTGGAGGCTCTGCTCCACGAGATCAGCCAAGGAGACATCATGGACCGCCGGAACCTGCTCATGCTCACCGGAGCGGCAGCCACTGCGCCCGCTCTCGCGCTCCTGCTCGGACCTGTCGCGGAGGCTGCCGCCGCGCCGGGCGTCACGCGCCTGAACGAAAAGCTCGTCGGCTCGATCGAGAGCGCCGTGCGGGACCTCCGGGAGATGGACGACACCACCGGGAGCGCCAGCGGCGACCTCACCTGGGGCCTCGGCATCTGGCAGAGCACCTCCCGGGTAGTCGCGCAGGCCCGCGGCCACGGGCCTCTTGTCGACCGGCTCCAGACCGCCTACATCGAGCTGAGCGAGCAGGTCGGCTGGATGCTCTTCGACGCCCGCCGGCACCCTCAGGCTCAGCGCGTCTACCACACCGGGATGCGGCTGGCCCGCGAGACCGGCACGTCGCTGACCACTCGTCACGCGACGTCCAATCTCGTTGCCTCCGCCGCGTATCAGGCCGCGTGGCTGGGCCACCACAACGATGCTGCCGCACTGCTCGACATCGCCTCGCGGACGCCGGAGCTGCCGTCCGCGGTGGCAGCCGTGATCGCCGAACGGCGCGTCTACGCCGCAGGGCAGCGGCACGATCCTGAGGCGGTCCTCCGGTTCCGCGACGAAGCGCTTCTCCATCTCGGTTCTCCCGACGAGCGCACACCGTGGTGGGCGACCTGGCTGACGCAGGACTCCGTGGACGCCGTCACCGGCCGGGCATGGCTCGCCTGCGACCAGCCGTCGCGGGCCGTGCCCTTCCTGAGCCGGCGCGTCGAGGCGGCTTCACCCGACTACCCGCGCGACCACCTCCATGCCGTTCTCGACCTGGCCGACACCATCCACAAGTGCGGCGACGGCGACATGGCACGGGACCTGCTCGATCAGGCCGAAGGTCTGATCGGCGCCGTCAGCTCTCAGCGCATGGTCCATCGGTACGAAGCCCTGTCGTCGGCCGTCGCCGCGTGACGGCCTGGCAACGAACGGCGACTCGTCCGGCCAGACCCCGGCCTACGGCTGGCTGACGTCCTGTGAGGACGCGTACCGGCCCGTCCAAATCGTGCGGGCGTCGAAGGCGCCCCGAGCCTCTGTCGTGGATCGGCGGAGGCTCTGCAGGGCGGCTGGGCTGATGCCGAGGTCCGCGGCGAGGGCGTGCACGACCTCCAGGACCTCCGCCAGTTGCTCGCCGACGCCCGTGGCGGCGGGGTCCGCGGCGAGGAGTGCCGTCACCTCCTCCCGCAGCTTGTCCCGCAACCGTGTGCGGAACTCGGCCGCGTCCGCCTGGTACACCTCCGGAAGGCGTCCCTCGGCCTGACACACCAGTTCGGGTACCCGGTCTCGGATCAGGCGGGGGCGCTCCCCCAGCACGTGAGCGATGGCCTCGACGACGTCAACCGCGATGTGGGTAGGCCAAAACGAGGTCTCCGCCCACGACCGCCCTCCGGAGACCCAGACGCTGCGCAGGCCCAATTCGACCGCTCCCCGCACGTCTGCATGGCCGGCGTCTCCGATCATCCAGGTGCTGGCGCGATCCAGGGCCGGCAGCCCGGCGACGGCAGCGGCCGCGTGGAAGATCTCCGGGTCAGGCTTCCGGGATCCGACCGACTCGGAGATCACCCAGCCGTCCACCAGACTGTCGAGTCCGGCGGTTCGGATCTTCTCCTCCTGCTGGTCGGCACGCCCATTGGTCACGATCACGCAGGGCACCCCGGCAGCCCTGACTGCGAGTAGCGCGCGATGAACCGGCTCGTCGAGGGCGACATGGGCAGCTGGGCCGCGGTGCAGGAATCCGGCGATCGTTTCCGGCGAGACGGCTCCTTCCCAGTGTTCCGCCAGTGCCGCGACAACGACGGGCCGGGGGGCGTGTCCGCTCCGGTCGAGATCCATGATGACCTCGACGTCCTCGCGGGGCAGGTCGTGCTCGGCGAGGAACGCGATAGCAGCCGACCGGAAGGCGGCGTCCCTGTTGATCAGGGTGTTGTCGAGATCGACAGCGAGCAGGGAGGCCCTGTCGGTGAGCGGCGGAACCGGGGTGTGCGGCATCGGCATGGGAGGCAGTATGGCGGCTGCGGGCCGGGAGCCGCCGGGCGTTGGCCGATCGGGCTGACCGGCGAGATACACCCCCAACGGCCGACAACCGAACCTGCATGGCTCCACGCTGAATTCACGTCGAAGACGTATGCGTTGGGCGCCACGGAGGGGAGATCACGGGCCCGACGGCTGTCCCGGATCCCGGGCGCAACTGGCGAACGCTGGTGGCCTCTTGGCTCATGTGCCCGGCTTTGGGTCAGCCGGCGAATCTGAGCTCGGGCTTCACCGGGGACTGGCCGGAGCAGATCGAGGGCTCCGAGCACGGTGAAGTCGAGTACGAACTCCCCGGACCGAGTGGGAGCAACCTCAACAATGACCAACGGCTTGATCCACAACTCTTGACAATGCCTATCGCCATGCGCAACTCTCCGCGCCAGCCAGTACCTCCGGCCGCCCGGCACTCCGAGGCTTCAAACGGCGATGGTCAGCTCTAGGCCGGATTCTGTGGTGCACGCAGTGACAGCTGACAGGTCGGGGATCACCACGTCGGCTTCAAGGGCACTGGCGTCATGAGTCGTGGTCACCGCCACCGTTGCCATCCCGGCCGCACGCGCAGACGTGAGTCCGGCCGGAGCATCCTCGAAGGCTATGCAGCGATGGGGCTCGACGCCCAAGCGCTGAGCAGCGAGGAGGAAGGGCTCCGGGTCGGGCTTGTGGCGGGTGATGTCATCCACCGTGATGACGTGTGCGGGGCGCACGCCAGCTGCGGCAAGCCGCGCGTTGGCGACCCTTCGCGTACCCGAGGTCACTACGGCCCAGCGCTCCAGCGGGAGTGTGGACAGCAGCTCTCGCGACCCGGGAACCAGCTCAACTCCCCCTGCGGCGGCATCATCGACTTCGGCCTGTTCGAGTAGGGCTAGCGCCGAAGCGACTTCTTCGGCCGGCAGGAGGTCGGCCACGATGGCTGCGGCGGGTCGGCCGTGCGGTTGAACCTCCATGATCTCCGCGATGGTGACGCCATGAGCTTCCGCCCACTGCGACCAACAACGGAAAACCGACTTCATGGACGAAACCAGAGTTTCGTCACTATCGAACAGGATGGCATCGGCCGAAAACTTCATGTTCATTGACGATACCGCCCCACTCACCCTCCAACGGTGCGGAGGTCGAGGCGAGCAGAGCGCACCGCAGGGGAACCTTAAGTAGGCATACGTCCGATATAGATAAGTAGATGCCGCGTAAAACCGGTGAGGCGTAGCGCACATTTTCAGACACTCGCAGGGCCATGCGCGGACCGCGAAAGCCCAACTCCCCCCACACGGAGGCACGCAGGGCGGCTGGCGGCCCCCAGGGCGGCCGGGAATCGGAGCGTGCACGTTCACTCGCGTGCCCTAGGATCATCCCCATAACCCGAGGCGGAACCAGGGCTTCCACTTTTGATTCCAAGGTCATTCAACGAGGTTGCACGCGGAATCATTCGGGTTCGGGAAACTTGGGATCCGTCGAAAGGTGGTGCGGTGGGGCTCTTGCGCCGGGCCGGCGAGATGCGCCTATTGCGGAAGCGATGCGAGCGTCAGCTGGCTGATCTCCCCCTTCCCTCCCCTTTTAGCCTCACGGGTCTCGTCGCCGAGATCGAAGCGGTCCGAGAGTGCCAGATTCATCTCGTCCCCGTGTCGGATGCGCACGGAGACATGCGAACGGCTTGCGGACTCCGCGTCAGCGTAGAGCGCTTGAATTCGACATTCATCCTCTACCGGCCGCGCCCCACCCCAAACCAGACTGAGCACGTGATCATCCACGAGATAGCTCACTTGTGGTTCGGCCATGGCAAATCCCTGACCTCAGAGGAGGAGGAGCAGCTGCTGCCCCCTCTGTTCCGGTCGTTCCTCGCCGACGTCCGAGAAGAGAGTCCAGTGGTCCAAGCGCGAGCGCACTACGACAGCTACGAGGAACGCCAAGCAGAGTTTTCCGCCTCTCTCATCAAGCGCCTGGCGCGGCAGCAAGCAGCGCTCGGCACCGATCTCATCAGCGTGATGGAAGCCAGCCTCACGCATCCGCTGGCACCGCCGCGTGCGCGGCGGCCGTAAGGGCCTGCCTTGAATTCTCTGATTCTCGCCGTTTCCCTAGCGATGACCGTAGTGGCGCTATGGCGTCTGCCAGGGGCCCGCTATGGCGACCCCCTCCGTCGCGCATTGTGGGGCTGCAGTGCCGCCTTCGCCGTCACACTATGGACTCGCTTCCCCCCAATCAGGGACGCCCTCGGGCAGTTTGGCATAGTCGACTTCGACGCACTGGTGAAATATCTGGTCTCGATTGCAGCTTGCCTGTCGATGCTGAACTACTCCGTGACCAGCTACTTGCTTGCCGGCGAGGATGCCCCGAGACACATCGCCATCTCGCGGAAGGTAGCCCGGATCGCACGGCGGTCGCTCTTCGCCGTCGTTCCGGCGATGATTGTGCTGTTCTTCCTTGCCATTGACCGGAGGCAGCCCAGCGTCGACTTCGCCGCCGATCACGCCGGCGAATGGGGAGCGGCGGCCTTCATGACGTGCTATTACCTCTATCTGGGAGCGTCCGCCTGGACCGTCGCCTACCAGTGGACGCATGTCAGCCGTCAAGCCGAGTCACTGGTGCTCCGCACCGGATTGGCGCTGGGTGCCGCCTCAACTTGGCTCTACACCCTGTACGCAGTGGTACGCCTGATGTACATGTGGATCGCGATGCTCGCACCCACCCCTGCGAACGTCGACCAGATCGCGGAAAAGCTGGGCAGCGCATTCAACGTGTTGGCGGCGACTCTGTTCGCTACCGGGGCCAGTTTGCCCACCACCCATGTGGCAGCTGACCGTTGGCGTACCTGGCGTTCCCTGTGGCGGTTGCATTCGCTCCGGCGTGACTTGACCACGGCGTTCCCCGAGGTCACGTTCCAGCCGGCGGGCACCCGCCTTCGAGAGATGACCCGCTTGACTCCCCCGCTGGATGTGCGGCAGGACGGGTGGATCCAGGAAATCGGCGACGCCGTCAACCTCCTGCGCCATCACGCGACACCGGAGCTGTGGCCGGCCGCGGAAGAGGCTGCGCTCAGCCACAGCGACGCCGAGCCAGCCGCGGAGGCTCACTGGATCAAGGCCGCCCTCGCCTCGGCCACCCGCGGCTGCCGCTCCACGGTGCCGACCGAGCCTCTTCCGGAGAAACCCTTCGGCACCAGCCGCGGTGAGGCTGCCTGGCTCAATCGAGTGCAGGCCGCGTACGCCAGCATCCGTGCGCAGGAGACAGAGGAGCTGATGGCCGAGGCCGGCGCGCCTTGCGGGCGTCAGCAGGACAGGTGTGTAACGCACTCAGCGCTAACCAGTGCAGGGCAGGGGCCCTTCACCACCAGCTGACCGGAGCTCGCCAAGCCACAGGTGCCCGCCAGGCCGTCGCTGGCCAGGGGGATTTTGCTGGTCAAGCCACTGCGGGAGGATCCACTGGTGGGTGGGGCCGCAGTGCCCCTATTTCGGGCGGCGCCCGTGTGCTGTGTGCCCACACGAGGCATGAGTCGGCTGGAAACCCTAGTCCTCCTCGCGAGGTGCCTTCTCGTGGCGTACAAGAACTTCGCTGAGCGTCGCCAGCATGGCAGCCGAGACTCCCTCGCTGGCGCCGCGGGCAGCCACGCTGACGCCGTCGCTACGCATGAGGCTCAGGAACTGGAGCCGGTCCAGGATCTGCCGCTCGACCTCTTCCCCGGGCGCGAAATGCCACGGCTGGACGCCGAAGGCCGCCCCCAGCCCCGCGAACAGGCTGTCGGGAGGCAGAGTGGCCTGGACTTCGGCGGACTCTTGGCTGTCGGTCCGCAGCGCCTCGATACCTGCCGCGTCAAGGGCAGGGAAGCCTGCTGCGGTGTTGACTGCCTCCGCGATTTCTCCGTCCGAGAGCGGCTTCCGCTGAAGGAAGCTGGTGATCTTCTCACCGAGGGTCTGAGGCGGCCGGTCTTCCGCCTCGGGGGCGCTGGATTTGCCGAAGGATCTCTCCTGCGCTGCCTCCAGCGCTTCGCGGCTCACCTGGTAGAGGTCGGCGAGGGGCTGGACGTAGGCGGCGTTCAGCGGACGGGTACCTGCTTCGGCGTTGCTCAGGGGAAGACGGCTGATGCCAAGGGCCCGCGCGGCCTCTGCCTGGGTGTGTCCGGAGTCGCAGCGAAGATCCTTTAGATCCGGTGGCCCGAGTCGCGGGAAGAGCACATCGAGGTCTTGCCCCAGGGCCTCGGCGAGGGCCGGCAGGCGCTCGGGGGAGGGGGCGCTGTCGCACCGTTCCCAGTCGCCGATCGAGTCCTTGCTCAGGCTGAGCATGCGCCCCAGTTCGTGGCGCTGGAGTCTCGCGGCTCGCCGTGCGGCCAGCACGCGCCGACCATCGAACTGGCGAACCGGCACTGCACTCTCCTGACTGTGGATCGCGGCCATCGACGGGAGCAATCCTACCCGCGCTTGATGCACAAGCCCACCTAGCGTAGGTTTTGTGCATCACGGCAGGTGAGGGGGCTGCTCTGGCATCCGTCTTGGCGCTTTTCGCCTCAGCCTACTGGCTGATCGCGCCCGCCGGCCGGACCGAGCCCATCGACCACGAACGGAAGAGCGCGTGCATTCCGCTTCCCCTCCTCACGCTCTGCAACTAGTACAGAGATTAAGAACCAACTCTGGATCTTGACGCGGGTCCGTGCGTATGTTCGTCGTCCCCGGGCAGCCCGCCCGGCAGCACGAATGCGAGGAGCACGGCAGACCCACGACGTCGCAGGTCCGCATACAGCGGCGGCGCCCGAGAGCGGGAACTCCCGGACGCCGAACGCTTAACGGCATAGCCGCCCCGGCAAGGGCGGCGATTGCCCACCATCACCACGCTGATCCCATTCCACCGGGCGCTTCAGCGTGGCAACACTGCAAGGGGATTGTTGCATGCCTCCTGCCCTGCGCAAAAGGCCATCCTGCCTGGCCTGCGCGGCAACCACCTTCGCCTCGGCGCCACTTTGCTACGCGCCGGAGCACCCCACCACGGACTCGGTGAACCGCCGGTCCCGCCTCATGAGCGGGAGCGGCCGATGAGCAGCGAAGCCCGCGACTGGGTGTGGGAGAACTCCTCAAGCCGGGGAAATGCGCGCCTGGTCCTGCTGTCGATCGCCGATCGAATAGCCGACGAGCAGTGCATCGCCTGGGCCTCCCTGACCAGCCTGGAAGAGCGCACGAGGGCCTCGCGGTCCGCCGTGCGCGACGCCCTCGACCGGCTGCTCGCCAGCGGTGAGCTGGAGCAGCTCGACGACCTCACCGGCCCCCAGCGCAGCACGGTCTACCGGCTGCCCCTCGCCGCGAAGGCCATGGCGCAGGCCACGAGGGAGCAGGACGGCGACAACGCGTCGATGGACGAGCCCGAGGCCGGGCCGACGCTGCGGATCTCGGCTCTGCGGCGGTATGGAATCCGCCCCCGTGAGGTACCGGAATCCTCCGGCACGGTCCGGAATCCGGCCAGTCCGGAATCCGGTACCTCGCGACGGAAACCGGCACAGCGGCGTACCGGAAACCGGCACAGCGATGTACCGGAAACCGGTCCCCAGAACCGTAGTGAACCGAAGGTGAACCGTAGGTACAGCAGTAGTGGTACCACCGTCACCCCGGCCAGCGAGTGGCAGGTCGACCCAGACACCCACACCTGGGCCCGCCAGCAAGGCCACCTCGACCGCCTCGGCCAGGAGGGCCTCGCCGCCGCCGACGCGAAGTGGCGTGCCCACCGCGCCGACTTCAAGCCCCGGTCGTCGGGTGCTTGGGCAGCCGACTGGCGCTCCTGGATCGCCAGAGAGCACGCCCCAGGCCGCCCGAAGCTCTACGCCGTGCCCGGCCACGGCCCCACCCAGCCGAGCGGCATGACCCGCGCCGAAGCCCACACCGCAGCCCTGCTCGCCGCCCTCGACGAGCCGACCGGAACGGAGTAGCCATGGACCGCCGCGAAATCGCCGCCCTGCTCGCCTACATCGGCCGTCTCGACCCCCGCACCAGCCGCACCGACAAGGCCGAGGCCGGCGACCAGCTCGCCCAGTGGCACGAGCTGCTCGGCGACGTCCCGATGACCACGCCGCACGGCTGGGACGCCCGCGCCGCCGCCCGGCAGCACATCAGGGTCTCGCCGTATCAGGTCCTGCCTGCGGACATCGCTCGCCCGTGGGAGAGCTACCGGCGTGACCGGCTGGCCCGGCATACCGACCCAACGCCGTCGGTCGACCCGGACGACCAGGCGGCCTGGACCGCCGAGCTGGTCGGCACCCGGCGCGCCGTGGCGACCGGAAGCGCTCAGCCCGCGCAGTACCGGGCAGTCACCAGCGGCCGGATCGACCCGGAACTGAAGGCGCGGCTGCGGGAGATCGGCTCCTGCATACCGCCAGAGGTCCGAGTCGCCCTCGCGCCCTACCGGCCCGCTCGTGCGGCGCGCGAGGCAGCCGTCGCCCAGGGCCAGCCCGACGCCCTCGGCGTCCGGTGCGAGTGGTGTCAGGCCCAGGTCGGCGAACCATGCCGCCGTCGGCGGGTCGCCCCCGACGGCGGCGCACGCGGAACTGCCCCGCGAGTCACCCCGCACCCTGGTCGCCTCGACCTCGCCGCCGCCCGGCAGGCCCAAGAGACCGAGCCGGTCCAGCAGCCCGCGCTGGCCTGATCGACCCGCCCCGTCGGTACACCCCGTCCGGTGCACCGACGCGATACCACCGTCCCCCGGCTGCGGCGCCCGCCCTGCGCCGCAGCCGGCCCCTGACGCCGCGTCCATCCGCCACCGGACCCCGACCGGCCGACGCGGCAGCACATCGGAGACCCCCTTGCGCCACATCACCACCCACGACGCGCCGGCCACCGGCCTGCGCAGCATCGGCGACACCAGCTGGCACACCCGCGGTGTGTGCCACGGCATGGACCCCGAGGACGCCGATGCCACCTTCTTCCCGCTGCCCCGGGATCACGACGCCATCGCCGACGCCAAGGAACTGTGCGCTCTGTGCCCGGTGAGCAGTGACTGCCTCAACTACGCCTTGGAGAACGACCTCAAGGAGGGCGTGTGGGGCGGGCTGACCGAAGCCGAGCGGCGCCCCTGGCATGACGGGCTGCCCCAACGCCTCGACTACAGCCGCGTGATCGCGTTCTTCAACGGACGCGACGTGCACCTGACCGAGTCCGAGCGCCAGGTCGTCATCAACCACGCCTACGTCCGGGGCTGGCGCACCGACCGGCTCGCCGCGGCCCTGCAGATCGGCCACAAACACGCCCGTGACTTGCTGCGGCAGGCAGCCCTCAAGATCTTCGACCGCGACCGGACCCTCGGCGTGCCCCGTCGCAAGAAGAAGAGGACGCAGACCGCCCGGACGACCAGTCGGCCCACGCCCAACAGACCCGACACGAAGCAGCCGGTGTCCCGTCCAGTGTCCTCGCCCTCGACGGGCGCCCCTCTCGGAAAGGCCGCATGACCCTGACCCACCTAGCCTTCGGTGTCGCCCCGGACCCCTCCCTCCTCCTCGTCATCGGCATTCCCGTCGCCGCCGTCGCCCTGGTCCTGACCGGCTGGGCAGTCCGCCGCCGGGAAACGCGCACGCAGAATCGTCTCGGCAGCCCGGCAGTCAAGGTCGCCGCGCTTGCCGCGGTCGGCTGCACCGCCTACAGCGCCGACACCTCGTGGAGGTTCGCAGCCGACTACCTGGACATGGCCGGCACCGCCGAGCGGATCGGCATGTTCGCCGCAGCCGAACTCGCGCTGTTCGCCACCGCGCTGATGGCCCGGCAGAACCTGGCCACCCAGGGGGCACCCGGGCTACCCGGGACGCTGGTCTGGGTCATCACCGGCGTGCAGGTGGTCCCGTCCTATGCCGAGAGCGGCCCCGTCGGCGGCACGGTCCGCGCCTTCGTCGGCCCGATCATGGCGGCGATGCTGTGGCATCAGGCCATGGGCATCGAACTGCGCCTGCGTACCCCAGGCGCTTCGTCCCATGGCCTCGTCGCCACCCTGGGGCGGGAGGCGCGCGAGCGTCTGCTCTCCCGCCTCGGCGTTGCCGCCCGGGACCGCGACGCCGCACAGATCACTCGCGACCGCGCCACGGCCCGGGCCGTCGCCCTCGCCGCCCGCCTCGCCGAACGCACCCCCAAGCAGCAGCAAGGCTGGCGCGGCCGAGGACTCACCCGGCGGCTATCGAAGGCAATCGGACGGGCAGGAGTCGGCACTGACCCCCTCCAGCGCGCCGAGCTACTCGACCAGCTCGCCGCCCGCCGGCACGCACTCGCGCTCGCCACGGTCCCGCTGCCCTCCCCCTGGTCCCCGCTCCACGACCAAAGGCCCGCCGTCACGGTCCCCTCACCGAAGGTCCAGAGCACCACGGTCCCCATCGGCAGTCCGCCCAGGGACGCCGTATCGATCGGTGACCGGGGACCGAGCGCGGAGCGCGAACCGGTCCCCGGGACCGGGGAGCGTGACACGGGGACCGGGGACCAGGACGGGACCGGGGACCACACGGGGACCGTGCCCACCACGGACCAGGAACCGGGGACCGACACCGGGACCGGGGACCACACGGGGACCGTGCCCACCACGGACCAGGAACCGGGGACCGACACCGGGACCGGGGACCACACGGGGACCGTGCCCACCACGGAC